>JBGAHV010000072.1:0-20367 GCA_044225995.1 Ferruginibacter sp.
CCCTCCCTGCTCGGGAGAATTGGATGGAGTGCTGATCAAATAACCCGTTGCAGGATCTTTTACCAAATATGCATTAAAGAACAATGCCGCTTCTTTAATAATCGGATAGGATTTTATCTTCAGAAAATTTTTATCCTGTGTAAATAAATAATGTTCCCATAAATGCTGGCACAACCATGCACCGCCTGTTACCCAAATGCCATGATTGCTGGCATTGATCGGAGCCGTACCTCTCCATAAATCTGTATTGTGATGCAATACCCAGCCGGGAGCATTGTAATGGTCCCTGGCGGTTTGCTTACCGGTTATTGCCAGTTCACTGATCATGTCAAACAATGGCTCATGCATGGGGGATAAATTCAGCAATTCCGCCGGCCAGTAATTCATCTCTGCATTGATATTGGTGGTGTACTTGCTGCCCCAGGGCGGATTCGTTAAATCATTCCAGATGCCCTGCAGGTTAGCAGGCCTGGTGCCCGGCCTTGATGAAGAGATGAGCAAATACCTGCCGTATTGTGTGTACAGCGCAGCAAAGGACGGATCGTTGCCATTGGCAAAATTTTTCAACCTTTCTTCGGTAGAAGCCCCCTCTAAATCTTCCCCTGTGGAGGAGACTTTTGCAGACGCTGATAATTTGGAGTTGCTTAATGATATCGAAAATGTATTGAACCATTTCTGGTATTCTGCGATATGCGCTGCTTTTATTTGTTCGTATGTTTTTCCTTTTAAAGAAGCCAGTGCTTTTACACAGGGCTGCGCCGCATCGGCCGTTATATCATGATAATTTTTGTAAGTGGTACCAGCCGTTAAATACAAAGTTGCTTCATCTGCATTTTCCACTATCAGCTTTCCACTATCCACTTTCAACTTTCCTCCTTTAAGCAAAACCTGCACATAACTCTTTCCCTGCAACACACCCGTACGCACTTTTACAGAAAGAATTACAGTGTTATTGTTTAATTGTGTAACCGCATAATTTCTGTGCGGACTGCTTAGTATTGCACTAAAACTGATGCTTGCTGCTTTACTGGCTGTAAGATTAATTACTAAAGCCTGGTTGACGGCTGAGACCAAATATTCTCTTTTGAAATCAACACCATTGAGCGCATACGATGTTGCTGATACCGCATTGCTGATATCGAGTTCCCGTTTATAATTTGTAAACCCGGTTGTGTTGGCAAATTGCAAATTCAAATCACCGAAAGGCTGGTAGTCGGCCTGGTAACTTCCCACCGGCGGCGGGTCGTCATTCAGTACAAAATATTTCCATTGCCCGTTGAGTGAAATTTTTTCTTTTTCTTTTTTTACAGGGTAAATACTGATGTGCTGCATTGTGTCTTTATATCCATACATGCCGCCTTTATTACTAAAGTTGAGCACCAGTATGGCAATTGTATTCACACCTTTGTGCAGTAGTTTTCTATCCACCGTATATTTTCTTCCTTCGGTATTTTGCTGGCTGCCCACCAGGGTGCCGTTCACATAGGTATAATCCCAGTCACGGATGCGGTTCAAATCAAGCAGCATGTCTTTTTTATTCCAGGCGTCATCCAATGTAAAATTGGTACGCAACCAAACGGCACCGTCCAATGCTTCAAAGCCCACGGTTTCCCAGCCATCCCAATGAGGCACCGTCATTGCCGGCCATTTGCTATCGTCAAAATTGGCGGCTGCATATTTTTTATCAGCCGTTACTGCATTCACCCATTTTGTTTTTTCTGCTTCAAAACTTTTCAACCCCATAAATTCTTTTTCGGCCAGCGCTTCCGCTTCTTGCTGTTTGTCCGCAAATAATAAATGACGGATACTGTCTAAATATTTATATGCCCCCGGCCTGCTGTAGCTTCTTGGCCCGCCGCTCCACAGTGTTTCTTCATTGAATTGTATGCGGTCGTTGTCCACACCGCCAAAGATCATGGCGCCAATGCGGCCATTGCCAACAGGCAAAGCTTCCGTCCATTTAACCGCAGGTTGTTTATACCAGAGTTTTGTATCCTGTGCAAAAACCGTTGCTGAAATCAGTAAAGCAATGAATAAGAAATATTTTTTTTTGTTTATCATCATTTGTTCTTTGATGGAGCGGCAGTGGCGACGCTCCGTTCAGCATCATTAATTCTGTTCAGCTTTTTTGCAATTACCTTTTTACTTCTTCGCCATAAACAACTGATGCTTCCCCAATTTCATTGTTACTCAGTTTCACATTTTTTGTATCTGCGCCATTTATATGCGCAAATATTTTTGTACCTGCAAACAGCCAGCAATTACGCAGCAGCACATCCTGCACATTGTTCAATTTAATCACCGGTATATCTGTCATGGGTTTGGCCGTAGTAAAATTGTCAATATCAAGCCTTGTTGTTTTTTCTGCAGCCAACGCCGCTCCGGTTTTTGTATTTACCCGTACATTGTGCAGTTCTATATCTTTTGCATATTGCATTACAATACCGGTTTCTGCTTCAAACACCACATCATTTAAACTTACTTCACTCACCGGCATTTCTTCCAGCCCGTTGATGAACATGGCTTTTTTTGTGTAAGCCGTAATATTGCTGAACCTGATATTTCTGAATTGCGGGGTGCGTTCACTCACGGCCTCCGGCTTCGCTTTGGAATATTCCATATCTAAAACAATGGCCTGGTCTTTTATATTTTTCATTACAATATTATCCACCCGTATATCTTCTACCACGCCGCCGCGGCCTCTTGCTGTTTTTATCCGTATACCACGGTCAGTACCATCAAACACACAATTGCTTATAACGATCTTTTTTACCCCACCACTCATTTCACTGCCTATCACCACGCCACCATGACCGCTTAACATGGTGCAGTTGGTGATGGTATAATTTTCTGCCGGCGTTGCCTTAGTTCTGCCTGGTAAATCTTTACCCGACTTAATGGTAATGCAGTCGTCACCCACGCTGATATGGCAGTTGGAAATATGCACATAACGGCAGGAAGAAGGATTGATACCATCTGTATTCGGTGACAATGGATTGTCAATGGTAAGTCCGTTAATAGTTACATTCTCACAAAACTCAGGAGTAACCGTCCAGAAAGGAGAGTTGGTAATAGTAATACCTTCAATATGCACATTCTTACAGTATAAAGGTTGTATAAACGGCGGACGCAAAAAACCACGTTTCATTTGTCCGGGGTCATCGGGCAACAAAATATTTTTATTCAGGCTGTCAAACAGCAGCTGGTATTTATTTCTCCCGGTTTGTGTTTTGTAAAAATTAAGGGCATAGTCCCACCATTTTTTTCCATGCCCGTTTATTTTTCCGCGGCCGGTAATGGTGATATTGGTTTCGTTATATGCATAAAACAGCGGCGAAAAACTCATTACATCCACGCCTTCATAACGGCTTTGAACCATGGGCAGGTAATCATCAAAATTATCGCTGAAATGCAGTTCTGCACCGGCATCAATCAAGATAGTGATGTTGCTTTTTAAATGAATGGGACCAGTTAAATATTTTCCTGCAGGAAAATAAACCGTGCCACCGCCTTTTTTCACTGCAGCGCTGATGGCACTGGCAATGGCCTGTGTGGCTATTTTGCTGCTGTCGTTCTTTGCCCCATATTTTGTTACATCATAAAACTGCTGGGCATTAATTGTACTGCTAATAATAATTGCGGCAAAAACCGGTGATAATTTTTTCATCCTATTTTTTTTTGAATCACTAAGGCACTAAGTTCACCAATCAACACTAAGCTTAGTGTATGTTTGTGTTCTTAGTGACTTTGTGGTGATCATTCAAATAACCAATCCATATTTTTATTTCTCAAATCACCCATCAGTCCGGCATCATACACCGGAATGATTGTATCTCCATCTACAAAACCTAAAATAAGGCAAACCCCCTTTTCTAATTTCAATGTATTGGAGCCCGCTTTAAAACTGTACACATGCACATTTACCGGCGGCATGCCTTCAATGGCAATGGCATTACTGATCTTTATTTCAGCCTGTCCATAATCATCAGCACTGGCATTGGTTTCCAGTTCGGGTGCTTTTAAAAAAACCGTGTCTTTTGTAAAGGCACCTCGTTGTGTTTTAAAATAACCCACCAGCACTTTTACCGGTTTATCTGTTGTGAAGGGAATTTCCTTTGCTGTCTGCTGCATTTGCTTAAATGGAATGGAAACAGCTTTCAATCCTTTTAATTCGGCAGCCACATTGTTTATCACCAGTGCTGTATCCGGAAATATGGCAGCACCCTTTTCTAATTGGATATAGTTAACAGCGGCCTGAACAGTTGCATTATTAAATGGTTTTGCAGCAGCCACTGTTTTACCGTCATTATTTTTCAGCGAATCAATTTTATGCCGGAATATTTTCAGCTCCGTTTCAAAAACCGGCAGCATTTCTTTCCAGTGCTTGTAAGTACCATTAACGCCACGCATGGGTATTTTGCGCTGGGAGGTTTGCATGCTGTTGGCATATAAGTAAGATGGAATCGTCAACTTAGTTAACCGGTCATAACTTTTTACAGATGCTTCCAGTTTTGCTGCTGCCACTTCAAGGTCTTTTATATCATTGCTGTACTTATAATGCAAAGTCATTAAAGCCGCTTCAACTTTTTGCGAATAATGCCATGCCATAGCATGATATATCAGTACATCATTCTTCAATCTTTCAAACTCTTTCAGATTTTTCGTTGGCTTCACTCCATAAATAATTTCTCTTGCTTTGTCTGCATGCTGCCTTACATCTGTAATTACCGTTAGTGGTGTTTCACCGTTTGCCTGCAACCCTTTTGCCCGCTTATCCGCATAATCCAGCAGCATCTCCCCTTCGGGTGCTTCACTGTCGTATAACAAAGTAAACAAACCATAACGGTAAGGATTGATCAGCTGTGTCATCAGCATTCCCAATGTCAGCGTTTGCCGGTTGCCATCCGTAATACCAAAACGGCGTAATAGTTTGGGTGCAATTTCTCCGGTTTCTTCATACGCTTTCAAAATCCAGCGGCCATCTTCTAAAGAACAGCCATACTTATTTGCCAGCAATTGCCCCCAGTAGTTTATTTCATCTTCCCTGTTACGCTGTGCTTTCCAGGCATAGCGGCTCCATGCTTTATACCAAATCCAGTCACGTTCAATTTGCAATAAGCGTTTGCCGCCTTTAATGCTGTCTGCACTGTAGGGCCAGTCCCAGTACGATGCCTGCGGGTACAAATGCAAACCATTGCCACCCATAACTTCATGCATACCGATCACACTCTGCTGTATAAAATCCGGCGAGCCATAACGGAAGGGTTCCAGGTTGGCGAGTATATGCACATTCTCTATCTGCACACTTCCTAAATGACTTAATGTTTGATGCAGCTTTGCCCATTCGCCCCGTGGCCTTGGATACGTTAATGCTTCGCCGTTAAATTTTGCTTCGGTATATAAATTTTTGTAGAGTGGTAATGCTGCTTTCATCACAGCAGGTGCATCACAATCATGTGCCCGTAAAACAATCGGCGGTTCCTCCGTTTTTCCCAATGCCTTTAATCCATCCTGCACACCGGGAATGATTGTTTTGGTGAACCATTCAATATCATCGTTGCCCACACCTTCCATCGCTTCACCGAGGCAGACCATCAAACCCACATTGGGATATTTTTCAACAAATGCTGCAATACTTTTCCGGGTGTAATCGGCAATCACCGGAATAATATGCCGCTCCCTTTCCTGAGTTTTGATATGGTGGTATTCGGCAAAGGGTTTAGATACGATGATATTGTAAAACATCTGTATCACCCAGATGCCTCTTTTATCTGCTTCGCTTGTGATGAACTTGTAGATGTCTTCGTTTTTTTTAAACGTGGCATCGTCCACCTCCACTGCATAGGGATAATCCTTCAGTTTTACCAGCGATGCAAAGGGGTGGCCGTTCCAGAGGTATAATGAATTCATCCGGTTCTCCACCATCGAATCCAGCACCTGCAGCCATAATTTTTTATCGTAGAACCAGGGAAAGGTTTCGGGTGTGTAAGGATATTCGTACACATTTCTGCCCGGCAGGTAAGTGGATTTTTGCAGGCCGATGCACTGGCCACGCAACACCATTTCCGGCGCATCAGTAATGTTTAATGTTTTGGGGTATGCTTTTAATTTTTTGAGCTGAGCTGCAAATTCTAAACACCCATACAAAAGACCGGATGCATCTGATCCTTTAATATTCGTAGTGTTATTTTTTGTAACAATAGAAAAACCTTCTTTTTTCCCGGCTGCATAATCAAAATATATTTTGTGATTTTTCCTGTTCAGGCCAAGCTTTGTTTCTGTTTCACGAATCTTTTCAATACCGTATACCACACGTGGCGGCGTTACCATATCGCCAAAACCAACCTGTGCCATGGCCGTACGAAACAGTATTACAAAAAATATAAAAAGTATTCTTTTCATTGCAGTTTTTATTTTCTTTTTCATTTACAAAAAAGAAACAAACGGTGAACTGTGCATACCGAAACAACCTGCATCTTTATTTTTTACTCACTACCGGTACCTCCCCGCCTTTAGAACTGCTTTCATAAGCAGCTTCCACACAGGCCATAGTGTATATGCAATCATCCACGCAGTTATCTGCTTTTTCAATTTTACCAGCGGCCTGTAACAATACCTGCTCCATACTGCCAATGAATGCATGCGGGAACCAGCTGCCTTCAATGTTTTTTGTTTTCCATTCAGGTTCTTTACCTTCTTCCAGCAGCACATATTCAAAACTATCAGCTGCACCACGGGGGTAATCTATCAATGCCCCGAAATTTATGATGACCGCACCTTTACTGCCTTCAAACTTTATATAAGAATGTTGCTTTGGCTTGCCGTAAATATGACAATGATTGGTGAGTATGTTAGCTCTTATCATTTCTCCGTAGTCCATAATAATATTGCTGCGTACAGAAGATAACTGCGGCATGGATTTATGCCGGGTTGTTTTTGCATATACAGATTGCGGATTGCCCAGCAGGTTTTTTACCAAATCAATATAGTGAATGCTGTGATACAGAATTTCAACCCGTGGTGCATTGGTTAAGAAATCCCACAAATGCCAGGGAGTGAAAACGTTTACATTTATTTCTATATCGTTCAATTCGCCCAGCCGGCCGCTGGCTATTAACTTTTTTACTTCGAGAATATAAGGTGCATAACGCAACTGGAAATTTACAGCTGCTTTAATTTGCTTCTCATTTACCAATTGCAAAATTGCCTTTGCTTCGTCAATATTTTCGCCCATTGGTTTTTGCAACAGTACTGATGCGCCGTTGGGTAACTGTTGCAATACAAGCAAGGTTTGTTTACCCGGTACCGCCATATCAAATATTGCGTTTGAAGGTGCTGCCGCCACCATTTCATCCAATGTTTTAAAAACACATGGAATATTGAAATCCTTTGCTGTTTGCTCAGCTTTTTCAATGAGCACATCAAAAATACCCTGCACATTAAACCCTGCAATTTTATATGCCGGTAAATGCGCCGTATTAACAATACCTCCTGCGCCAATAATATAAATGGGTAATGCTTTGTAATCTGACTGCAGCATATTTTCCAGGCCTTGTTTTTTGATTGTTCGAATTTACACCTAAATAAGTTGAAGCATTTTGTTTTAAGGCCTGTCTTTTATTACCGGTTGCAGTTCGCTGTTTAACAAAAATTCATTTTCTATAGCTTCGTTATTCTCCCCTAATGCAGGTGCCCCAATGGATGATATCAATAATTTTCCATCCACACGCAGCGGGCAACGGGTGGTTTTAACTGTAATGCCGTTACTGGTTTTTACATTCATTTCCATTTCCAGCACCCGGTATCCTTCTGAATTCACCAGCTTATCATAATCCATCACATCCGCACACCACACGCCTGCTGTTTCCAGTATTGCCAGCCAGTAACTCACTTTATTTGTAACCAGGTGTGCCGCCAATATTTTTTTAATTTCATCCCGTTTGCTAAACCAGTCATATGGATCTTTAAATTGTTTCAATGCATCACATCGCAATAACTCCCCCAGTAAAATAATATCAGTCATGGCCAGTGCCATATAATCATCCTGCGTTTTGTAAATGCCATAGGGCGCCGCAATGTATGCATTAGCACCATTCACTTCGCTGCGTACAGGCAGTTCGTTACCGTCGTTATAATAACAGGTTATTAATTCAAACTGAAAATCGAGCACACTTTCAAACATGCTTACCTGAACCAGTGAACCTTCTCCGGTATTTCCTTTTTTGAATAAGGCTGCTAAAATACCCTGTGCCAGATGTGTGCCTGCTAAAATGTCCACCACGGCAACACCCACAGGCGTAGGGCTTTCCTTACCACTGTTGCTTAACCATGTTAAACCGCTTGCTGCCTGTAATAATAAATCCTGTCCGGGCAAATCTTTCCATGGTCCTTCAGCACCGTAACCGCTTATTTCGCCATAAACAATACCGGGATTTATTTTTTTAACAGTATCATAATCCAACCCGATGCGTTCCATAACACCGGGACGAAAATTATGCATCATCACATCGGCCTTTGCAATTAAGGTTTTTATTTTCTCAAGATCATCTGCGTCTTTCAGATCAGCTACATAACTTTCTTTATTACGGTTGATGGCATGGAAGATGGTGGACTCATCTTCTATCAACACATCTGACACGTAGAGTTGACGACAGATATCGCCTGTGCCGGGTTTTTCAATTTTGATAACCCTTGCGCCCATATCTGCCAGCCGCAAAGAAGCTGACGGGCCTGACAAAAACTGGCTGAAATCAATTACTAATATATCCTGCAGCAATTGCATTGTATCAATCTGCGTTTATAATTTCTTTAAAAATTGTATTGTTATCTGCCCCAAGCACAGGTGCTGCCTTATTTGAAAACAGTCTTTGACCATCAATCCGTACCGGGCATCTTGTTGTGGTAATTTTTTTACCGGCAACATCAATGCTTTGTTCCATTCGCAGGCTCTTGTATGCGTCATTTGCCGCCATATGTTCCCAGTCAAACACTTCCATTGCCCACAAATTGAAATCATGCAAACGTTCAATCCAGTATGCAGATGTTTGTGTAAGCAAATGATCTTTCAGTAACTGTTTAATGGCATCTCTTTCAGCAAAACCTTTTTCCTTACTGTATTGTTTTACTGCAATGCAGCCAACAGCATCAGCCAGGTCATGAATATCCATCATGGCAAGTGCGATGTAACCATCTTTTGTTTGATAGAGCCCATAGGGAGCCCCCAGCAATGTATGCCCGTTGTTTACCTTACTGCGTTGCGGCGTTTTGCCAGAAGCAAAATAAGTGGTGAACAACTCAAACTGAAAATCAAGCAATGATTCCATCAGGCTTATTTCTATCAATGCTCCTGTGCCGGTTTTTTGCCTCCGTATCAATGCGCCTAAAATACCCTGTACTAATTGTGCGCCGCATAAAATATCTGCAATAGAAATACCAAAAGGAACAGGGCCGTTGGTGCCATTGCCAGTGGTAAACGCAAGGCCTGTCATGGATTGCAGCAACAAGTCCTGTCCGGGATTATTTTTCCATGGGCCTTTTTTTCCATAGCCTGAAATTTCTGCATAAACCATTTTTGGATTGATGGCTGCTACAGCTTCATAACCCAGCCCGTTTTTTTCCATTACACCGGGGCGGAAGTTATGAATGAGCACATCCGCCTTTGCAATTAATTTTTTCAGTACAGCAATATCTGCTTCATTCTTCATGTCAGCAGTAAAACTTTCTTTATTGCGGTTGATGGTATGAAATAGCAGCGAACTGTCATCCACCCATAAATTTTTAATAGCCAGTTTTCTTCCTGCATCACCGCTGCCGGGCCGCTCTATTTTAATAACACGGGCGCCTAAATCTGCCAGCCTCAAGCCTGCCGAAGGGCCCGAAAGATACTGGCTGAATTCCAGAACAATAATTCCTTTTAATGGCAGTTCCATTATACGGTTGCAGTTAATTTATTTGTAAGAATACTTTCTTTATAAATATTGTTCATAGCATTTAAAGTTTCATAAGCACCGGCGTTTCCCATTAAACATTTTTGCAGTGGTACACCGGCGTGATCCTGGAAATGCAAATACCCATTGTACCTTGGCCTGATATAACCATTTTGCATTACAGGTAAAACATTCTTAAAAAAATGGTGAGTGATATCATTCGCCAAATCATCCTGCCAGGCAGCCAAATGCCCGGGTTGCCCACCGTTTTGTACATACAGCGTGCGTTGAACTTCTTCTGAAACAATCCATGCAGTAAAATCAATAGCTTCTTGTTTATGATTGGTAAAAGCAGATACTGCAAGGCCAGTGCCGCCAATGGTGGTTCTTAATTTTTGATTACCGAAACGCACCACATCTGTATAATGCAACAGGTTTTTTGCATACCCTTTTCTTGAATAATTGGAATAGCCATATGCAAAAGGGCAATACCAAAAATCGTCAGTTGAGCTCATGAGCTCCGCAACAGCAATGGGATTGCAACTGAACATTTTTTTATCCACCAGCGAATACAGTTCTTTCATGGTTTCAATGGCCTGTACACCTGTTGCATTGCCGGCAATTTCATTTTCGGTTTGAAAGGGTGTGCCACCATGTGCCAGGCAAAAAGTATAAAAGTTCATTAACAGGTCAATAGGAATTGCAGGAACAGCTACCTTGCCTTCACTGGCAAGCTGCAAAACATCATGCCATGACTGTGGTAATGAACGGTTATTTTTTTCAAACAAATCTTTCCGGTAACTGGCTGCAGGCGTGGCCGCATCAATAGCGAGTGCCCATTGTTTGTAATTGTAATTATAGCTTTCGTGAGAGCCGCCAACTGAATTCATTAACTGGTTATTCATGTATTCGCCGGAGATATATTCATTAAGCGGCAGAACACAATTGGTAGCTGCAGCACAGCCCACCCACGGATGGTCGATTATTAAAAGATCAAATTGTGTTGTGAGTTTTTCTATGGGAAAATCTGCAAATTCCTGAAGAGAGCGTTTTTGCCATTCTATAGTAATACCGGGATACTGTTCATTATAGCGTTGGGCAGCGGCAAGCAATGGAGTAATACCCCTGCTATGATTCCAGCTGATGCCTTTTAAATGAACTGCTGCCATCATTTATTTTTTTTCTCGGCCAGGTAAATATGTTCACATACCATAACCAGTTCGTTGTGCTGATTATAAGTTTCCACTACTTCTGTAATAAGGCCATAGCCAGGCTTCTTATAATCTTTTTTATCCTTTATTCTTGTTTTCACATAAATGGTATCGTCAATAAAAACGGGCCTTACAAATCTTATACGGTCATAACCATAGGTCATTGCTGCTTCGTTAATTACATCTGCTGTTAGACCAACGGCAACTGTAATGACCAATGTACCATGTGCCATTCTTTTTTTAAATGGTTGCGTTTTGCACCATTCTTCGTCCATATGATGCGGAAAATAATCACCCGATTCTTTCGCATGCAGGTCAATATCATCTGCTGTAATAATCCGTTCCTTTGTGGTGCGCCCTTCGTCAATTTCTATTTCTTCAAAATATCTTTTTGTGAGCATAGTATAGCCGGTAATCTTTAATACAATTTTTTAAAGCGGAACAACAGATGAAACACATCCGGGGAAGAGAATTACGCAAGCATCGGTTAATTATGGCAACTTCCTTCTTGAAAGGTTTACAATCGTTCCGGCTTTTGGGTTGCCGGTAAAACACCCCTTATTTCAAACATGAAAGTTAGTTACACACCTTGTTTTACCCAATGTCAGGTTTTACTGCAATGATGGATTATATTACTGGCAAATAGCTGAATTAAGGCAAGGTGAATTGCTTATGGCAGCGGGATTGTAATAATAATTTCGTAAATACCCTGATTTTTTTACTACCAAAATAGCCAACCCTATTATGAAGCCTGCGTTAAACTTAAAGTTTGGTTACTTGTATTAAAGTCATTAAAATAAAAAGGCCCTGAATATTACTCCAAGGCTTTTTTGCGGACTGGACGGGACTCGAACCCGCGACCTCCGCCGTGACAGGGCGGCATTCTAACCAACTGAACTACCAATCCTTCCATCCAAACCGGTTTCCCGTTTTTGGGACGGCAAAGATAGGTTTTTGAGTTTCTCCTTCCAAAACTTTTATTAAAATATTGTTATCGCTACCTTTACCAACCCAATCCTGAACCCATTTGAAATAAACCATTTGTGAACCAAATCAAATAACCGCATGCCAGAATTAAAGAACCGGCAGTTTTTAGACTTTGAAAAGCCCATTAAGGACCTTTACGACCAAATTGAGGTGCAAAAAGAAAGTGCCGAAAAAAATAAAAAACTGGATTTAACTGATACGATTCAAAAACTTGAAGATCTTGTTGTAGAAACCAAAAAAGAATTAACAACCAACCTTACACCCTGGCAGCGGGTGCAGCTAAGCCGCCATCCCGACAGGCCATATACACTGAAATATATTGAAAAGATGTGCACCAATTTTATTGAGCTGCATGGTGACAGAAATATAAGAGATGATAAGGCTATGGTTGGCGGCTTTGCACAATTAGATGGGGAAACTATAATGATTATTGGCCAACAAAAGGGTATTAACACCAAAATGCGTCAGCAACGAAACTTTGGGATGGCAAACCCTGAAGGATACCGAAAAGCACTCAGGCTAATGAAGCTGGCAGAAAAATTTAATAAACCCATCATTACTTTAATTGATACTCCGGGAGCTTACCCGGGGCTTGAAGCAGAAGAGCGTGGACAGGGAGAGGCCATTGCCCGCAACATATACGAAATGATGCGGCTTAAGGTACCTGTAATTTGTATTGTAATTGGCGAGGGCGCCAGCGGTGGTGCACTTGGTATAGGCGTAGGCGACAAAGTTTTTATGCTGGAAAACACCTGGTATACTGTTATTTCTCCAGAAAGCTGCAGCAGTATTTTATGGCGCAGCTGGGATAAAAAAGAAGTAGCTGCAGATCAATTGCGGCTTACTGGTAAAGATATGCTGCAATTTGGACTGGTAGATGGCGTAATACCAGAACCATTGGGGGGAGCACATTGGGATTATGACGAAGCTGGAACTATTTTAAAAAATTATCTTTTACCAGTAATTGCAGAGCTGAAGAAAATACCCGCAGAAGAAAGAATACAACAACGGATAGAGAAATTTGGCAAGATGGGTTTTTGGGAAGAAGCTGCAACTGCATAAATAACTCCGGCCTTCGATGAAGGCCGTTTTATTTTAAAGGGGCTTACATTGAAATAATAAACACGTGTTGGTAACAAATACATAATACACAAATCCAAAAAATTATCTTTGAAAAAAACATTGTTATGTTAAAAGTTGGAGTTATAGGCGCAGGGCATTTAGGAAAATTTCATTTGAACAACTGGAAGGAAATTGAAGGGGTGCAATTAGTTGGTTTTTGTGATACTGATGACGCCAATGCTAAGAACGTGAAAGATAAATATAACATACCCCGTTATGAAGAAGCAGAGAAACTGATTGATGATTGCGATGCTGTTGATATAGTAACCCCCACCATTTTTCATTACTCAATTTGTGAGGCAGCCATAAAAAAAGGCAAACATGTTTTTGTTGAAAAACCCCTTGCGCACAGCATGGAAGAAGCCAGGGATCTTGTAAAACTTGCAAAAGAAGCTAACATAAAATTCCAGGTAGGACATGTGGAGCGCTTTAATCCTGCCTTTTTAGCGTTGAAGGAGCATAAACTGCAGCCCATGTTTATTGAAGTGCACCGGCTGGCCCAGTTTAATCCACGTGGTACCGATGTGAGTGTTATTTTAGATTTAATGATTCATGATATTGATATTATTTTAAACCTGGTAAAAAGCAATGTTAATTATATAAGTGCAAATGGAGTGGCGGTAATGAGCGACACGCCGGATATTGCTAACGTACGCATTGAGTTTGATAATGGCTGCGTAGCCAATCTGACCAGCAGCCGTATTTCCATGAAGAAAATGCGCAAAATGCGCCTGTTTCAAAAAGACGCTTATATTGGCATTGATTTTTTAGAAAAGAAAACCGAGATAATAAAACTGAATTCGCCAGGAGATAAAAATGTTTTTACGTTTGATATTGAAACAAACAGTGGTAAAAAAACAATTGCGATTGCGAACCCGGAAATACCTGAAGTAAATGCCATAAAAATGGAGCTGGAAACTTTCAGGGATGCCATTATCAATAACACAAACACCCCTGTTACAATTGTAGATGGGTTCAGGGCAATGGATGTAGCCCACCAGATACTGGAGAAAATCAGCAAGGCACATCATTAATAATAAGTATTGCCCGTATTGAAACAGCCAAGATTACATATTGCGTGGTTTGCAGCCGGCGATTTTGTGGCATCGCAGGTTGCGTGGATATTATTTTACTTCGTACGAAAACAAATAATTGGCGAAGTGCCTGTTACAGGAAAGTATTTTTATGTGGGATTATTTATTTACCCTGTATGCTGGCTGGTATTGTATCACCTGGCAGGCACATACAAGAAACTTTACCTTAAATCAAGGCTGCTTGAGTTTGTAAAAACATTCAACCATTCTTTTATTGGCAGTATTGTTATTTTATTCTTTTTACTGGTGTTTGATAACACCAGTAATTATAACATTCATTACAAAGAATTTTTTTCGGTGTGGGGTATACAGGTACTGATGATTTTTTTTGTCCGCCTGCTCATTTTAACAAGAGCAAAAAAACAGCTTACTGAAGAAGCTGTTTTTTTTAATACCCTACTGGTGGGTGCCGGCCCGGTTGCCCAATCATTAAATACCGCCATAAAAACTAACAAAGAAAAAACCGGTTACCGTATTGCCGGTTTTGTAAGCTGCAATGGTGAATCAACAGGCAAAATTCAGGGGCTGCAGCACTTGGGCAATGTTTCAGTTATTGATAGAATAATTGATGAATCTGGTATTGAAGAAGTAATTATTGCAGTTGAAAAAAATGAACGTGTACAAATAGAGCAAATTCTAAAAAAACTGGGTGATAAAGATGTAAGCATAAAAATAACGCCTGACACAATTGATATTTTAAGTGGCGCAGTGCAAACAAGCAATGTATTAGGCACCCCTTTAATTGACTTGCAATCTGGCTTGATGGCAGCGTGGCAGCAAAATATAAAAAGACTGGTAGATGTTGTTATTGCTTTTTTGGCAGCAATTCTTCTTTCACCCCTCATCATATATACCGCATTAAGGGTAATTATTGCTTCAAAAGGTCCATTAATTTTTTCGCAGGAAAGAATTGGATACAAAGGGCGGCCATTTACAATGTACAAATTCAGAAGTATGGTAGCTGATGCCGAAAAAGACGGCCCCCAGTTAAGTTACGATAACGACCCACGCATTACCCAATGGGGTAAAACCATGCGCAAGTGGAGGCTGGATGAATTGCCCCAGTTATGGAATATTATTAAAGGAGAAATGAGCCTTGTTGGCCCCAGACCCGAACGTAAATTTTATATCGACCAGATTATAATGCAGCACCCTGAATACAATTACCTGTTCAGGGTTAAGCCCGGCCTTAGCAGCTGGGGAATGGTAAAATTTGGTTATGCTTCTTCTTTAAAAGAAATGATTGAACGTATGCCGTACGACCTGATGTATGTTGAAAACATTTCCCTGACCCTCGACTTTAAAATAATGCTGCACACCATTAAAATTATATTTAGTGGTAAAGGCAAATAGCAGCTGTTTTTTAAGGTTTCATTTTCTTATTTTTGAGTAAACAGACCTGTATTGAAAAAGCTACTGCTATTTACTTTTTTTTACGCTGCTTTAGTTTGCATTGTTAGTGCCCAGCAACCTGTGTACTGGCAACAACAGGTAAACAATAAAATTGATGTAACCTTAAATGATAAAGACAATTCACTGGATGGTTTTATCAGGATAGAGTATATTAATAATTCCCCGGACACCTTACATTATATTTGGTTTCACCTTTGGCCCAATGCATATAAAAATGACCGTACTGCTTTTAGTGACCAGTTACTTGAAAACGGCCGTACAGACTTTTATTTTTCAAACAACGATAAAAAAGGGTACATTAACCGCCTTAACTTTTCTGTTAATGGTTTAACAGCAATAACAGAAGACCATCCACAGCACCAGGATATAATAAAACTTATTTTACCTGCTCCGCTTGCTCCTAAAAGTACATGCAAAATAGAAACACCTTTTCACGTAAAACTGCCTTACAATTTTTCAAGAGGCGGGCATGTGGGGCAGGCTTATCAAATAACTCAGTGGTTCCCTAAGCCGGCGGTATATGATCATAAAGGCTGGCATACCATACCATATCTTGACCAGGGAGAATTTTACAGCGAATTTGGCAATTATGAAGTTCAAATAACACTTCCGCAAAATTATGCAGTGGCTGCCACCGGTAATCTGCAGGAAGTAACGGAAAAAGAGTGGCTGCAAAAAAGAAAACAGTTTACCAGGGAAGTAGAAAAGAAAAAACCTAATGAAAAGAAAGCAAGCGAATCATCTATTGCATCATCTGCCACGGTAAAAACCCTGCATTACTCTCAAAACAATATACATGATTTTGCCTGGTTTGCCGATAAAGAATTTACTGTAAAAACAGATACACTGCGTTTACCTTCCGGCAGAATAATAAATGTGTATGCTTATTATTATTCGGATAACACAGCCATATGGTCTAACTGTATAAAATTTATAAAGCAGGCTATTCTTACAAAAAGCAAATGGCTTGGAGAATATCCTTACGATGTGGTAACGGTAGTGGAAGACGAACGGGAAGATGGCGGCATGGAATACCCAACCATTACTTTCTTATCAGGTGGTGGTAATGAAAAAATGCTGGACTATGTAATTAACCATGAGGTGGGTCATAATTGGTTTTACGGCATACTGGCAAGTAACGAACGAATACATCCCTGGATGGATGAAGGGATGAATACCTTTTATGATAACCGGTATGCAATACAGCAATATGGAAATACAAGTCTTGATATTTTCAACAAGAAATCTTCTTTTATACAAAAAAGAATGCCTGATGATATATTCCAGACAATGTTGCAATCTGTTATTGCAGTTAAAAAAGACCAGCCAATAGAAACACCATCGGATCAGTTTAGCAATACTAATTACAATGATGTAGCGTATACAAAAACAGGTAACTGGATGGCATTACTTGAAAAAAAACTGGGCAAAGATTTATTTGACAGCTGCATGAAGGCTTATTATAACAACTGGAAATTTAAGCATCCTTACCCGGAAGATTTTAAAAGTACTATTGAACAAACCAGTGGCAAAAACATGGACAGCGTGTTTAACCTGCTTGTAAAAAAAGGGTCGGTTGAAGAAACCACTGCAAAAAAAGATATTCGCTTTACTCCCTTTTTCAGCCTGAAAGAAACCAACAAACATCATTATATTTTTGCAGCACCGGCAATAGGTTATAATTTTTATGATAAAGCCATGGTTGGTATTTTCCTGCACAATTATACAATGCCGGCTGAAAAATTTCAGTTTGCATTAGCCCCGTTGTATTCTTCAAAAAGTAAAAGCCTGAATGGCATTGGCAAAATAAGTTACAGCTGGTTCCCCGGAAGCAAGGGTGCCAGAGCTGAAATTGCTGTAAATGGTGCCACATTTAATGGAGATACTTATACAGACTCCACCAATAAATTAAACTACCTGCGGTTTTCAAAAATTGTTCCTTCGGTAAAATATGTATTTGCCAATAAAAGAAGCCGCAGTACTCTTTCAAAATTTATTCAGTGGAAAACATTTTTTATAACCGAGCAGCAGTTGCAGTTTGACAGGGATACCACTTTACAGATTGATATTATCAGTTACCCTGTAAAAAAACGATACATCAACCAGCTGTTACTGGGTATTGAAAACGACCGGGTGCTATATCCCTATAGAGGCATGCTGATGGCAGAGCAGGGAAAAGGTTTTGTACGTACAAGTTTTACAGGAAATTACTTTTTTAATTACGCAGTTAAAGGCGGGCTTAACATGCGGGTATTTGCCGGAAAGTTTTTTTACAGCGGCGACAAAACATTGTTAACTCAATTAGAAAATGAGCGATACCATTTGAACATGACGGGGCCACGTGGTTATGAAGATTATACTTACAGTAATTATTTTGCAGGGCGAGATGAGTTTGACAAACTGTTGTCGCAGCAATTGATGATTCGTGACGGTGGTTTTAAAATAGGTACAGATTTATTATTTGATAAAGCTGGCAAAACCGATAACTGGCTTGCAGCAGTAAATTTCACATCCACCATTCCTGAATCGGTAAATCCGTTACAGGTGCTGCCCATAAAAATTCCTTTAAAATTATTTTTAGATATCGGCACTTCAGCTGCAACCTGGAGCAGCAGCGCAGGAACGGGAAAGTTTTTATATGATGCAGGCCTGCAGGTATCCATACTTAAAGGCATGATCAACGTGTACATTCCTTTGCTGTACAGTAAAGTGTACAGGGATTATTTTACTTCTTACATCACCGAACGCAGGTTTATACAAAAGCTTGCGTTTAGTATTGATTTTTCAAGCAGCATTTTAAAAAAGGCATTGCCCTGGTCCGGGCTTTAAAAATGGTAAGGCATTTACAGCACAGCGATATTGATAAGTCAAAGTGGGATGCATGTATTACCGCTGCCCATAACAGTTTAGTTTACGGTTATTCATTTTACTTAGATGCGGTTGCCGGAGAATGGAATGCGGTGGTTATAAATGATTACGAAGCCGTGATGCCGCTGGTATGGAGAAAGAAATTTTTTATTAAGTATTTGTACCAACCTGCTTTTACACAGCAGCTGGGGCTATTTTATAAACAGCCGCAGCAAAAGGAAGTATACAATGAAATTGAGGCCCTGCTTTTTTCTCACTACCGTTTTGCTGAAATTTTCCTGAACTATGGTAACACCGGCAGTTTTCGCCCCGGCTATTGTAAGCCGCAGGTAAATTATGTAGTTGATATTAACAAAGCATACGATGCTGCAGCCACTGCTTACCTGCCCGGTTTTACCAAAAGCCTGCGGCGTATTGTAAAATTTAATTTCCAGTATAAAGAAACCGGGGATGTTGATGAGGCAATAGCGCTGTACAGGCAGTTATACAGTAACCGGGTGCAGCATTTAAATAGCAGCGATTACAATGCTTTTAAAAAAGCATGCATTGCTTTACAGCAACGGCAAATGCTGGTGATTAGAAAAGCGACAGATGAAAACGGAAATATACTGGCACTTTCATTATTATTTAAAGATGACCACAGGCTTTATAATATTATTTCCTGCATTACAGAAAAAGGCAGGCAGCTGGAAGTAAATTATTTTTTATACGATGCAATCATCAGCGAGTTTTGTAACAGAGGACTTGTGTTTGACCTGGAGGGATCTGACATAAAAGGTGTTGCTGAGTTTTATATAAAGATGGGCCCAATTAACCAGCCGTATGAGTTTTATAAATACAATCACCTGCATCCATTGCTGAGGCTGGTGAAAAAATAATTATTTTAAAAGCAATGCTGCCAGTTGCATATCCTGCGGGAGTTGCTGAGTTTTATATAAAGATGGGCCCAATTAACCAGCCGTATGAGTTTTATAAATACAATCACCTGCATCCATTGCTGAGGCTGGTGAAAAAATAATTATTTTAAAAGCAATGCTGCCAGTTGCATATCCTGCGGGAGAGTAATTTTAAAATTTTGCTCCTCCCCTTCCACCAGGTATACTTTAATACCAAATGCTTCTACTACGGTTGCCTCATCAGTAAACTTATCCTTATAATCAATTGCAAAAGCCGGCAGCAAAATTTTGCTGTGAAAAGTTTGTGGTGTTTGCACCAGTTTTACCTGGGAGCGTTCCAGAGCATTATTTCCTTCTCCCGTGATATACCGCACACTGTCTTTGCTGTTAATAACAGGAATAACAGCACCATGTTCCATGGCAGCTTCGTAACAACGATGTATTAACGCAGTGCTGAGTAAACAACGCACCGCATCATGTACAAACACAATGCTTTCGTCTTTTATTAATTGCAATCCATTTTGCACGGAATGAAAGCGGGTGCGGCCGCCGGCTGTTATTTGTATGCGGCTGTAATTAAAGTAGGCATCGATAATTTCCTGGCCGGCACCGGTGTATTCTTCCGGCAGCACAAGTATGATCTGAAGATCTTCATACGCCTGTAAAAAAGTATGGAGTGTGTAGTATAAAACAGGCTTGTCTTTTAGCAGCAAAAATTGTTTGGGCGTGCCGGAGCCCATACGTGAACCAGAGCCTCCAGCTACAATAACAGCATATTTTTTCATTGATGCAAATGTAAGAAACGGCAGTTATACTAAATGCTGTAATGATGAGCATGGATAAAAATGCT
>JBGAHV010000002.1:0-167814 GCA_044225995.1 Ferruginibacter sp.
TGGTA
Source organism: Ferruginibacter sp. (assembly GCA_044225995.1). Lineage (GTDB taxonomy): Bacteria > Bacteroidota > Bacteroidia > Chitinophagales > Chitinophagaceae > Ferruginibacter. The sequence continues at coordinate 6 of JBGAHV010000002.1, forward strand.
ACCACATAAAAAAAGCCGCTTAAAGCGGCTTGTATATCTTAAGAAATTTTTTCTACCTGCATATAACTGAGCTCCACCGGCGTGGCACGTCCAAAGATTTTTACCTGCACCTTCAATTTTTTCTTTTCGTCATTTACTTCTTCAATAACGCCGTTAAAATCATTAAACGGACCATCTATGATTTTTACAGTTTCACCAATGATGAATGGTTCGCTCATGGTAATACCTCCCACATCACTCATTTCATCCACTTTACCCAACATTTTATTTACCTCTGCCTTACGGAGAGAAATAATATTGCCTTTTGAACCTTTACCATCAGTTAAAAAATGCATTACATTACTCACATTACTGATTGTCTGAATCATATCATCACTCAGTTTGCCATCAGCCACTTCAATCATAATATAACCGGGATAGAAGTTACGCTCTCTCATCACTTTTTTACCATTCACAACTTTATATACCTTTTCAACCGGTAAAAAAACCTGCTTAACAATATTGCTCCAGCCATTACGCACCACATCCTTGTCAAGGTATTCTTTTACCTTACGCTCCTTACCACTAACCACACGCAGTACGTACCATTTACTTTCCTTCTCGGCCGTTTTTATTTCTTCCATGATTACTTAAATAAAGAGTAAATGAATTTTAACGAGTTACCGGCAGCAAAATCCATTATGCCCACCATCAACGTTATAACCAATGTAGCACCCAGCACTATCATTGTTGATTGTTGCAACTGATCCCATGTAGGCCAGGTTACTTTTTGCATCAGTTCTTTGTAAGACTCCCTGAAGTATGTACTTATTTTATTCATCGTGTAAAGTTGATAAAGTTACTGAAGTTAATAAAGTTGAGAAGGGCAGAATATCTTATCAACCAATTAACTAAAATAACCTGTTAACTAATAAAAGCACGGGCACTAGGATTCGAACCCAGATCAAAGGTTTTGGAGACCCGTATGCTACCGTTGCACCATGCCCGTAAAAAAAGAAACCCAAACCCCTAAAGGGCTTATGAAGTTTCCGGTTATTAAAAGAACTTTTAAAAAAGCAAAGTACCCAAGCTTAAGTGCCTAAGTACTTTGCAAATTTATGAAAAGCTTTCCTTAAGTCCCCTTGAGGGGATTCAGGGGCTTTATTATTTCAGAATTTCAGTAACCTGACCAGCACCTACTGTACGGCCACCTTCACGAATCGCAAATTTCAAACCTTTTTCCATTGCGATTGGCTGAATCAAAGTAACCTGTAAGTTAGTGTTATCACCAGGCATTACCATTTCAGTACCGGCAGCCAAAGTAACTTCACCAGTTACGTCTGTAGTACGGAAATAGAACTGTGGACGATATTTGTTGAAGAATGGAGTGTGACGTCCACCTTCTTCTTTGCTCAGTACGTAAACCTCGCCTTTAAATTCAGTGTGCGGAGTGATAGAACCTGGTTTGCAAAGAACCATACCACGACGGATTTGAGTTTTCTCAATACCACGTAATAAAAGACCTGCGTTATCACCAGCTTCACCTTCGTCCAGTAATTTTTTAAACATTTCAACCCCAGTACAAGTAGTTGACAATGGTTTTTCCATTAAACCAACTATTTCCATTGGTTCACCCACTTTAATTTTACCTCTTTCAATACGGCCGGTAGCAACTGTACCACGACCAGTGATTGAGAATACATCCTCAACACTCATCAGGAATGGTTGATCAACGGGACGTGGAGGTAATGGAATGTAAGTATCTACAGCTTCCATTAATTCGTCAACTTTAGCAACCCATTTAGCTTCGCCAGCAAGAGCGCCAGTAGCAGAACCTTGAATGATTGGTGTGTTATCACCATCAAAACCGTAAGAAGTTAATAACTCACGAATTTCCATTTCAACCAGTTCCAATAATTCTGGGTCATCAACAAGATCAACCTTGTTCATGAAAACCACAATTTTAGGTACACCCACCTGGCGAGCCAGCAGGATGTGTTCTTTAGTTTGCGGCATTGGACCGTCAGTAGCAGCCACCACAAGGATAGCGCCATCCATCTGAGCAGCACCAGTAATCATATTTTTTACATAGTCAGCGTGACCCGGGCAGTCTACGTGAGCGTAGTGACGGTTAGCCGTTTGGTATTCTACGTGAGCTGTATTGATAGTGATACCCCTTTCTTTTTCTTCAGGAGCACCATCAATTTCATCATATTTTTTTGCTTCCGCTAAACCTTTTTTTGACAAAATATCGGTAATAGCGGCAGTTAAAGTTGTTTTACCATGGTCAACGTGACCGATAGTACCAACGTTTACGTGGGGTTTGTCCCTCTTAAAATTCTCTTTTGCCAGTTTTGTACTTTTTATTAATTGTTTTTAAAGTTGGCCAGCGTTTTGGAGGTCTGCTAACCGGCGACCTAATATTTTTTATACAAACCACACATCTTTATCAACAGCTGTGGCTTCTTACTTATCTAAAAAAGAGCCACCAATGAGAATCGAACTCATGACCCCTTCCCTACCAAGGAAGTGCTCTACCCCTGAGCTACGGCGGCATTCTCAGTTGGTAGTTTGTAGTTTGTGGTTTGTTATTAACCACAAACTACAAACAGTAAACTACAAACCTTGTGAGCGGAAGACCGGGCTCGAACCGGCCACCTGAAGCTTGGAAGGCTACCGCTCTACCAAATGAGCTACTTCCGCATTGTTTCAATTGAAAAATATCAATTGTAAATTAAGAACTGTGGGCAGTGGTGGATTCGAACCACCGAAGTCGAAAGACAGCGGATTTACAGTCCGCCCCATTTGGCCGCTCTGGAAACTGCCCCTTTGCAGTTGACCGGTTAATGGGCTGAAATATTGACAAGGAAGCCTTAATCAACAATGTCAACTTAATCAACATATCAACTTCAAGAGCCGAAGACTGGAGTCGAACCAGCGACCTACTGATTACAAATCAGTTGCTCTACCAACTGAGCTACTTCGGCATTTTTTTTAAAGAACTTCAGTGCATACTAATGCACCCCCTTTTTTTGGGAAGGCAAAGGTAAGAGAAAAAGGTTAATACAAAAATTTTGAAAAAGAATTTTTTAGCCCTGTTTTTCAAAATGTGTATAACATAAAATAAAAAGGCCCGCCATTTGAGCGGGCCTTTAATTTCATTGGCTTTTTTATGCTGCCTGTTTTTCTTTTTTTCTTTTGATTTGATTAATTACTGAGTCCAGAGCTGTGTCAAAACTTTCTTCAAAGGATTTGGAGGATTGCTTTACAAAAAATGCATGCCTTGGAACGTGAACTTTGATCTCAGCTATCTTGTCTTTGATGGTGTGCACTACATTATCCAGTTTTAAATACACATCAACTTTGGTAATCCTGTCATGAAACTGCGTGAGTTTTGCAGCTTTTTTTTCAATATAGGCCACCAACTTTGTGTCTGCGTCAAAATGCACAGTTTGAATGTTTACGTTCATACTTCTTAAAATTTAAGCTGTGAAAAATAATGTAAAAGAACTAAGAGGAGAATTTTATTACATAGGTTTTATTTAGGGTTAGCAATCATTATTATTTCCATAATGAAGTTAACCTTTCAAACGAAGTTTTCAAAATAAAATTTTGTAGTAATTTTATTAAATTACAAGAGTGGTAAATTGTTGTTTTCAGGCCTTTGGATGCGCCTTTTTATGAATATCCTTCAGCTTCTCAATGGTGTTGTGTGTATAAATCTGAGTGGCCGCAAGGCTGCTGTGCCCAAGTAATTCTTTTACAGCATTTAAATCCGCTCCATTATTCATCAAATGCGTGGCAAAAGTATGCCTGAGTACATGCGGACTCTTTTTATCAATGGTAGTAACTTGTTTGAGGTAATTATTTACTACGGTATATACGTACTTGGGGTAAAGCTTAATCCCCTTGTTGCTTACCAGTAAAAAAAGGGTGTCCGGGCCTTCAAGCAATTGCCTTTTTTCTGCCATATAAGCTTTCAGCTTTTCAACCAGGCTTTGGCTGATCGGTATTATCCGCTCTTTATTTCCCTTGCCCAATACCTTTATTATGTTTTTAAAAACATCCACTTGAGATTCTTTAAGGTTAACCAGTTCTGCCTGGCGAATGCCGGTATTGTAAAACAATTCCAGTATTGTTTTATCTGTTCGCCCCTTCCAGTCATCAGGAAACTCCACATGAATAAAAAGCGTTTCCACATCTTTCTTATCAACAAACTGGGGCAACCGCTTATTAACCTTCGGTGAAATGACGGTAGCCATTGGGCTGGTATCTATTGCCTGTCGCCGCAACTGGTACTTAAAAAATGACTTTAATGCAGATATTTTCCTGTTAATGGATTTTGACTCCAGCCCTTGTTCTTTAAGAGATGCAAGCCAGCTTCTGATAATAGGAGCCTTAATATCAGGGAGTCCTTCAGGACTAAAAGTGAATGTGATATATTCAAAAAAAGCTGTAAGGTCTGTTTGATAGCTTACAATAGTGTGCTGAGAATACCTCTTTTGATATTTGAGGTAATCTAAAAATTCCTGTAGATATTTTTGGAAGGCAGCAGGCATAAAAAAACTGATACCCTAAGTTACAATAACCGGGTATCAGTTCAATATTCTTTTAGCTTATTTGCTATTAATCAAATTTACCGGAAGACACTTGCTCCTTGTAAATTGCCTTCAGTACCTGCTGGCGGCGCTTTACAGAGGGTTTTGTGTATGATTGCCTTTCACGCAGCTGCAGCAAAATTTTGCTTTTCTCAAATTTCTTCTTGTACTTTTTGAGTGCTTTGTCGATGTTTTCGCAATCTTTTGAATCGATAATTAACATAATGCTTTTATACCTCCTTTAAGTGATTTAATATTCCCATTTTTATTGGGAGGCGCAAAAATAGCAGATTTTTTTAAAAAATGGAAATCTTATTTCAAATTCCGAAATTTGCCGGATGTTTACCGGCATTATTGAACAAACAGGAATTGTAAAGCAGGTTATAGAAACGGGCAGTAACACCAGTTTCTGGATAACCTCTGATTTAAGTAATGAATTGAAGGTGGACCAAAGCCTGAGCCACAGCGGTGTATGCCTTACTGTAGAAGAAATTAAAGAAGGCATGCACCGGGTAACAGCCATTGCTGAGACCCTTGCTAAAACCAATCTTTCCTATTGGCAGGAAGGCACTGTTATAAACCTGGAGCGGTGCCTGCAAATGAATGGAAGACTGGACGGGCACATTGTTCAGGGGCATGTGGATGCTATTGCCAAATGTACCGGTGTTACTGAAAAAAACGGCAGTTGGGAGTTCAGTTTTGAATTTCCCGAACAATTCCGCAGCCTTATTATTGAAAAAGGCTCCGTATCAATAAATGGTATCAGCCTTACCCTTTTTAATACAGGTAACAACAGTTTCAGCGTGGCGATTATTCCTTATACTTTTCACCATACAAATATCCGCAGCATTAAAAGAGGTGATATAGTAAACATTGAATTTGATATTTTAGGCAAATACATACAGAAGATGTTGAATAAATAAGTATGAATTATTAATCGAATCAGGCTTGATATCCATTAAGCGTTTTTAATTCAAAATATAAAAAGCCCCTTCTGCAAAGGGGCTTTTCCTTTATGGGTTACAGCAAATTTATTATTGTGTTAATGAAATAGAAATTTTTACCCCGGCATTGGTGTTTGTTATTGGTGCACTTGAAGAAATGTAAGGTTTAACTTTCCGTTGTTTAAAATACAACTGAATATTAACCCGGTTACTCAATATATAATTCACTGTTGGTTCAATAGAAATTTCTTTGCTTCCTGCAGTGGCAAATGTATTATCCTGGTCAAGCCTGCTGTTGGAGGTTACATTATCTCTAAGGCTGAAATGCAGGCGGAAACTGATTTCGTTTTCCAGCTTGCTATGCGGTACGTTTGCATTTTTGCTTTGCAGGAACTTGGGCAGGCTAAGGTTAAATGGCATTCGTAGTCCACGCTTTCTATATCCTGCATCTATTGAATACTCTGTACTGCGCTGTTCACTTAACTGAAAGTCGATAAGGCTTAAACTTAACTGCCTGCTTTTTGCATAATCAAAACGTGCCTGCAGTTGATTGGTAAATGTTACATCAACACCTATGAGCGGCGCAAACTGTTCACCAATGGAAATATTGGGTACAAGGAAGTAGGGTATAAAGTTCTTGGAAATAGTATCGTAAAAAGAAGGATAACCATACCTGGATACATCCTGGTAATTTAATGCCGATGTAAAACCATTCATGCTAAGGTTACTGGTATAACCATGAGAGAGCGTAAAATTCGTAATAATTTTTTCCAGCCCTTTAACACGGCTCAATCCGTTGTAATCAATCTTCCAGTTGGGTTTAGGAAGAATGGCCTTAAAAGGATTGGATTTGATATTTGGATTATCCTGTTTAACCAAAGCAACATTATTAGGGTCCTGGCCTGTGTAAGCTGCTATAAATGCAGGCACCAGCACATCCACTGCATACCGGCCATATCCATACCGGTAACCATCTGCACCCACACCTTGTGTATTTCCGTAAGGGTTTTTTCCGCCTACCCTTTCTGAAAGAATCTGACGGTAATTTTCAAAGTTTTTAAATGTTTCCGATACACGGTTAGGGTCAAATTTTCCAAACAGTGTTTTGTAAGAAATATAAGTTACATCAAAACTGCCTGTAGTGTACGGGTTAAGATGATTAAACTTATAGTTAGTGCCGCCACTGGTATCTGCATAGCGGAATGTTTCTGTAAAATTTTTGCTGAATGTTTTTTTAAGGTTTACTGTAATATTTAAATCCTTAACGGGTTCAAGCATGGCAGTAAAGCTCAAAGTTTGATTAAAGCTTTGTGAAAAGAGTGAATTGAATGTACTGTCCCTGGTAATAAGCCCTTTTGATGCGGCATTGTTCAACCACGTGGTATCCGGTTGCCGGCCGAGTAAAAAGTCTAATCCCGGTGCCATACTGTTCCAGTTTTGGCCCACATATTTTGTACTGTCTGTGTAACCTGGCAGCCGGGTATTTGCACCTTCTGAAATAGTACCGCTTACCTGTTTTACACTTGTAAGCAATTTGCCAAAAGCTTTGCCAAAGCCGGCCACATAAGGCATTGCATTTTTATCAACAATGCGGCGGGTCTTCACCACTTTTTTACCACTCTTCAGCGTAACGGTATCTTTTACTTTTGTTATGCGGTTTTTCCAGCGCTCTTTATCTTCTGGGTTTGACGGTACTTCCAGTTGCCGTAACCATTTTGATTTTTGATACAGCTTTGTAAAATCAAGTTGAACAGTTCCTTCTTTTTGCTGCGTGTTTTCTATAATGTTACCCAAATTAACTGCCAGCCTTGAAGCTCCAATCCAATGATAAGCCGCCTGGTAACTTACGTTTGCTATCGTCCAGTCCAGCAATGGAAATTTAGCTGTAGGTAAAGTATAAGTAAAATTAGCTGTGTGGTTGTACACGGTATTTCTTCCACCTTTCATAAAGTTTTTCCAAACCGTATCTTTTTTCTCTTTGGTATCTAATCGTCCGGCAGGCTCATCAATACGTGAATTATTCGTGGCGCTGAAATCGAAATTTAAAGAACGGGTAAAGTTCCAGCGCAAAATATAGTCACGCTGAAAAACAAAATACTTATCATAGGTTTCTGGTATGGCATATTTGGATGCGCCTACATTTCTTGGCCGTATGGCACCAAACTGCCGGTTTACATCTGCACGGAAACTTAAAGTAGAAGGAACTAAGTTGAAATTAAATTCCTTGATTAAATCAAACCAGTGTGTTTTTGTTTTCTTAAAGTACTTTATGTTTTTAAACGGTTCAATATACTTTGGTTGCGGGGCAAAATTATACCCCAGTACACCGTGATGCTTTGTTACCTCATTATTTTCAATGAGTGGATTATGGCTTTTTGTATTTAAATAAGAATAGCTGGCATCAAAGTTTGAAATGTCGTATATCCTGGGCTTTTTACTGTTTGTTTTATTTTTACGCACATTGGTAAGGTTTACCGTTGTGGTGGAAGTAAAATCTATTGCATTGTTTTTAATAGAATCCCTTTGTGATTTTGGTGCTGCATTTAGTTTGTCTTTCAGTTTTACATCCTGGTCATAAGGATCATATTCCGGTGTGCTCACGGTTTGATTGTAGCTTGCAAATACCGGGATAGAGATTCCTGCTCGTTTAGGCAGCAACTTACCCATTTCTAGATTAGCAGATACATCAAACTGCATAAAATTATCCCTGTACCGTTCATTTACCCTTTGCTCTAATGTACCAAAGCCTGCAGTATGTGTATTTGCAGAAACAGAAATAGTTCCTAAATCAGCCAATGTAATATCTGCCCTGCCCAATGCTGCCGCTCCTCCTTTTTCATCGAGCGAAACGAGGCGTAATTCATTCACCCACACTTCTCCGCAGGCGCCAGCACTTTGGTTGGTGTTTTCAACCCCAATCATTATTCCCCTAACTTCTGCAAGGTTGGGGCTGCCCATTACAGCATACTCCTGGCCATTGGTTTGCAGTTGCCGGTATATCCTGCTTACGGTAGCGTTCGGATCTGCATTACGGGCCATCTTTAATTTGATCAGCGTTTGCAATTCCACATCCAGTGAGTTTACCGGCTGCCATAACGAGTCGTTATAATCACTGCCATCCGGGTTCATGCCCGATGCGGATGCAGGTGTAAGGTTTAGCGGAATCCTTATTTGATAATAGTTGTTTACAAAGTCAGTTCCTATACGTATTACTGCTGTTAAATCTTTATTGTTTAAACCTATACCTGTTTTAGTAGAACGTTCAGCGTGGAGGTACATCTCCATTTTTTTGTACTGCCGTAAATCCTTGTTAGGGAAAGTTTGTATCACACCTCTTGCATCGCCTTTAGGCATATTGCAAAATTGTAAATCCATTGCTTGTTCGTTCAGTAACAGGTTAACACCATTCGCACTAAGGGTTTGCTGGCGCTCAATATCTTTTGGTGTGCGGTAAGGAAACGGTGTTCGTTTATCGTTTTCTTCAATGTTTACAGCACCCACAGAAAAACTGGTGGAGTTTACCAGTAATGGATTATAAGAGCCGGAAGTATCTATTTGATATTTGAATTGTCTCCATGTATTACGTGTTAACTGCAACTGGCCAAAGCGCAACGTTACACTGTCGTCAAAGTCTGTTAAAAACATCCTGATAAAACGGATGGATTTAAAATCTGGAATGTTACCAATTTTTCTTTCGTACTGGCTGATGGGTATACGAAACTGGTACCAGGTTTCAGGACGGGATGTTCCATCAGCAAGGCCGGTAATCGTAACCGTTTTTTTGTCAACAATATAATTGTTGCCAATGGTCATGATTGGATCTGCGGCAGGCTTAATGTCTACAATATATTGAAAGTATTCTTCAGTTTGGTTAAGTGTGTTATCCCTGTTCAAATCCTCTGCATCGGGGTACATGGTTGCAGCAGAAGAAAATTCATTATTGCCGGCTACCGGGGAGTTCCCCTGCGGATTGTTGTAATTTTTATACCTGGCTAAAATACCCTGGTTCTGCTGGTCCAAATCATCACCCCGGTAATTATGAAAATTATCATTTGACGGATCTGCCTTGGCATTAAGAAAAGCTTTTGAACTTGAGCCAAAGTTTGTTTGCAATTGTGTAAGATAAGCTCCCTGTTTGTTTGCTTCTGCCGTATCATTCAAACCATCCAGGCCCACATCCTGGTAAACCCTGTCTTCTGTATTATTGCTGAATGCATTTGTTACTTGTATGGGGTTACGTGGCACTTTACCCCAGTTGGAGCTTTCTTCCGGAGATGGTGCATTGGGAGTACTTAAGCCATTTTCGTAAAAGCGTTTGCCGTCTTTTAAAATATCTTCCGATACATTACCCAGGTTAAAATATAATTTACCGCCATTGGAAGAACTGGCATTTTGCCTGTATTTGGAATTAATATAAGGGTCCTGCATCCAGAACTCAATAAACTCAATATTGCTGGTTTCAAAATCTGTCTGATCAATACTCCGCATTAAACCACCCCAGCGTTGGGTGGGATTTTTTAGCTTGCCGCTTACGTCTACATCTGATGCTGTTGCATTATAATTATAGGGTCCCTTATCTGTTGGATAAAAAGAGATATCAAATGTTTGTAAAAAACTTTCTCCAAAGCCGGTGGTTTTTTGCGGAAAAATTTCTTTTTGATAAACCTGGCGCACCCTTGGGTCACTTAATTCATCCCTGTTTTTAATGGGGTTATTAGAGGCATTCACCTGTTGCAAAACCTGTTCAATCTGGTACCATGACAGTTTTGCCCTGTTCTTTCCATACTCTGTATTATCATTCAATGCCGCTTCCGGAAACAATACATTACCATTTCTGTCAGTTGCGCCAACAGGTGTTGATGCAATTGCCCATATGTTGTATGGAAAGCGTAAATCAATGCCGGAACGGCTTGCCTCAAAATCGTCTATATAAGAAGTTCCACTGCTTCCCTTTCCTATTTGTGGGGCATGGCCTGGTTTTAAAATGGCACCTTCAGCATATACATTTAAATTGGACGTGGCAGTAGTGCTGTAAAAAGGCAGTTTATCCAATAGTTTACTCAGGCGTGGAATTTCCTTTCGGTAATTTAAATCCAGGCCGTACATAGTGTTACGGATCGGGTCTTCTCCCAATTGGGTTTTGTTGAAGAAAGGCCTTTCTCCCAAACGTACCAGCGTACCACCAAAAGACAATTGTTCCTTAGCGGTATTTTTTGCAGCATAATCAAAACGCAAACCAATATAATTACGTTGCTGTATACCAAACGATGCATTGTTTTCATAATTAACCTGAACGGGTAAACCAGAGTTAATAATGGCCGCGTTGATAATTTTAATGGTACCTAAATCATAATTGATATCGTAATCCACCCCTTCAATTAATGTTCGTCCGCCTGCAGTTACAGTTACAGAACCTTTGGGAATATTGTAACCAATACTGATGTCAGAAGATCCCGAAATTTTTGCTGATCCTTTTAATACAAAACGGTTCAGGTTAGGATACTGTTCTGCCACTGCCTTTATTGAATCGTACAGAGCATAATATAAGGTATCCTTTAAAGTTGGCGACGAAGGGTTATTAAAAAGCCCTTTTGCCAGGTCTCGCCCGAATGGTTCCAGCACAGGGAACATGATGCGGCTGTACTGCGAAAACACAGTATACCCTTCCACATAGTCAAACACACCATCGGGTTGTGGATCCAACTGGTTATTTAACCTGTCTAAGTTGATGAGGGAAATAATAGGGAAACCTCCGTTTTTATCCCCAAAAGGAACATATCTTTTTAAACCTTGTCCCGGCTCCTGGTACAATACATCCAGTTTAAAATCCTGTGATGAAAGTGTACCGTATCCAATGGGGTAAACATTCTTCATCATTAAATTCCAAATTGGTAAATTGGGTCGTTGCGAAGTTGCTTTTAATAATTTCAGAAATAATATTTTTTGTGTGGCAGTGGTACTGTCCGGCGGTAAGTCCTGAGAAAATTCACCCACCTGGTAAATACGTCCATTGTATGAATATTGAAATGCCACAGCCACCACTTCATCCGGTTGTAACGGCTGACTTAAAGAAAGGAAACCCACTTTAGGATGCCAGGTGTACTGAGTAGAATCCAGCTTACGTGCAAATACCTTTTCAAAATCCTGAACGGGCTGTAAACCCAAATTCAATAAGTTGTTATATACAAGCGATGGGTTACGGTTATCCGGATTTGCAATAATATTGGAATAAACCGGGTTGGTAGCATTGGCAGGTATGCCCGGGTTTACCAGGTTACCATCTTCACCCAAACTGGCAAGGCCTACAACATCTCTTGTGTCAGTTGTGGCGCCGTTACGGTTTGTAACCCAAACTTCCATCCGCAAAATCTGCACCGGGGCAGTTACTGCAGGAAGGTTGCTCATTACCTTATTAAAGTTTGCACGGAAATACTGGGATAAAAGAAAGTGCCTGTTTTCTTCGTATTCATTTGCTTTTACCTCAAACAGCTGTGATGCACTGCCGCCCTGTAAGTTGGCGCTTTGCCGCTGCGATTTTTGGTTGGCCAGTACTGAGGTGATAAACAATTTACCGAACTGTAATTGTGTTTTTACCCCAAACAATTGTTGCGCCCCCGGTATAAGTGTACTTCTGCTTGGGAAGGATACATTACCCAGTTCAAAACGCTTTATTATTTCATCATCAAAGCCAGTGTAATCCAGTTTCAATTGATTATCCTGTCCAAAATTGGCAAGTGTATTATAGCTGATAGGAAATTTGAGCTTACCGCCAATATCTGCATTAACGTTCAGCATGGCGTTCATATCAAAATCAAAACCGCCGTTTTTACGTGCCCGCTCAGGCAGTGTGGGGTTATTAATACGCTGGCCCTGGTAGCCTGCTGTAATATCAACATTACCTTGTGGCTGTATGTTTATTTTACCATTGCCAAATAAGCGGTTAAACAGGTTGTCATAAAGAGAAAGTTTGGGTTTTACCTTACCTCTATTTAAGATGCTGGTTGTATTAGCCCGCTTCTTGAAATATTCCATTTCTGCCTGCCGGTTTTTAATGGCCCAGTATTCGTCAAATGTGTAAGATGTAGGAGTACGATAATATTTGTTGCCTATCTTTTCATAAACAATATATTTTTTTGTCTTCGGGTCATAAACTACAGAATCCTTGAGGTTAGAGGGGTTTTTTAAGTCGAATGTGCTTTGGCGGTAATTGGCCACAGCGTCCCCTCTTGTATCATGTATGGGAAAAGGCAGATTGGTAACCCTCTTCGGGGAGTCAGATTGTAAAGGTCTTTGCTGAAATAAATGATTGGGTGAAAATGTTTTTGCCTGGGCTGGATATACACAAAAACAAAGCAGTAATGCAAACAGCACCCCACAGCTAATTACTTTTGGAAAAATTGTTTCTCTTATAAGCAACATCCGGTAAAATCAGTTAACGTAGAGGTTCTGTCAAATTGCCTTTAATGCTTTTTTAATTACATCTTCTAAATTAGATAGTTTGGGTTCTGCAAGAATGGTTTTTTTAACTGCCTGCTCGGCCTGTTGCCGGTTAATACCAAGGGCTGTTAATGCATTAAACGCATCCTGCTCCAATCTATTGCCTGCCGTAACTGCTGTTGCCAAAACTGGTTGTTTGGCCAGTTTATCTCTCAGCTCCAGCACAAGCCTTTCTGCTGTTTTTTTTCCAATGCCCTTAATACCCTCCAGCAACCTAACGTTACCCTGTACAATGGCTGCCGCCAGTTCATCCGGTTTTAAAGAAGACAACATCATTCTTGCAGTTGCTGCCCCAATGCCCGAAACTCCTATCAGCATTAAAAATATTTCTTTTTCTGCCTTGTCAAAAAAACCAAAAAGCACATGCCCGTCTTCTTTCACCTGTAAATGCGTAAAAAGCCTGCCATGCTCAAGGTTTTGTATATGTGCCCAGGTATTTAAACTGATATTTACTTCGTAACCCACTCCATTTACATCAACATAAACATGCGCCGGAGTTTTATCAATAAATTTACCCTGCAGATAAGCGTACATAAAATTAACCTGTCTAAAAGCGAAAATAAGGATATTTTATCAGCCCCGCTGTTAAAATAGTAATCAGTGTTTTTTATGTACTTTTACTTTTCAATCTACAGATCAAACAAAGAATCAACATGCAAAAAATAACTGCTGCTATTACCGCTGTGGGCGGATATGTTCCTGAGTACAGGCTTACCAACAAAGAACTGGAAACAATGGTTGACACGAATGATGAATGGATACGCACCCGTACCGGTGTTGAAGAAAGAAGGATATTAAAAGGAGAAGGACTTGGTACCAGCGACCTGGGTGCACCCGCAGTGCTGGATCTTTGTAAAAAACGCGGCATCGATCCTTCCGAAATTGAATGCCTGATATGCGCCACTGTAACCCCTGATATGTTTTTTCCTGCCACCGCCAATATCATTTCCGATAAAGTGGGTGCAGTAAATGCCTTCAGCTTTGATATTGCCGCTGCCTGCAGTGGCTTTTTATTTGCACTTACAACAGGCGCTTCATTTATAGAAAGCGGCCGTTATAAAAAAGTAGTGGGTGGGTGCTGATAAAATGAGCAGTATTGTTGATTATAGTGACCGTACCACCTGCGTACTTTTTGGTGATGGAGGCGGCGCCGTTTTATTAGAGCCCAATACAGAAGGATTGGGCATACAGGACAGTATTTTAAGATCGGATGGAAGCGGAAGACCTTACCTGCATATGAAAGCCGGTGGCTCTTTAAAACCATCTTCTATGGAAACAGTTTTGGCAAAGGAACATTACATATACCAGGAAGGCCCGGCAGTATTTAAGTTTGCTGTTAAGGGAATGGCAGACGTGAGTTATGAACTGATACAACGCAACAACCTTACCGGAGATGATATTGCATGGCTGGTGCCTCACCAGGCAAATCTCCGCATTATTGATGCCACTGCTAACCGCATGGGCCTTTCTAAAGAAAAGGTAATGATCAATATTCAGAAGTACGGAAATACTACCGCTGCCACTATCCCGTTATGTTTGTGGGACTGGCAAAACCAGCTTAAAAAAGGCGACAACATTGTGTTAGCAGCTTTTGGTGGCGGTTTTACATGGGGTGCCACGCTGATAAAGTGGGCGTATAACGGGTAAGCAGCAAAACGTTTCTCCCTGCCGTCTTATAACAAGAGTATTTTCTTTAAACTGATACTATGAAAAAAATATTACTCAGTGCAGTACTGTTTTGTTTTTTTATTCATGAAAGTAATGCACAATTCAGCCGGTATATCATCAGGCTGAAAGATAAGGGCACCAACCCCTACTCTATTAGTAATCCATCACAATATTTAACAGCAAGAGCACTAGCCAGGCGCACCCGGTATAATATTCCGATTGACTCCGCTGATTTACCCATCACACCAAGATATATTGACAGTATAAGGCTGGCAGGTGCCGTAACAATTCTTAACACTTCCAAATGGCTGAACCAGGTGGCTATTCAAACCAATGATGCGGCGGCATTGATCAGGATCAGTTCATTTCCATTTGTACTTAGTACTGCACCCATTGCTGCAAGAAGGCAGCAGGCTGACATCCCCGTAAATAAAAAACTGGATGCGCCTGGCACAACACCCCTGCCTCCTGTACCACAGGGCATGCAGGGCATTACGGATTATTACAGTTACGGGCAGTCGTACGGCCAGGTGCACATACACAACGGCGAATTTTTACATAATCGTGGTTTCAGGGGCCAGGGAATGCAGGTGGCTGTAATAGATGCCGGCTTTCAAAATTATCTTACCATTCCTACATTTGACAGTATAAGAAACAACGGGCAAGTTTTAGGCACATGGGATTTTGTTGCCGGCAATGCAAGTGTTAATGAAGATCATCCGCATGGCACCAACTGCTTAAGCACTATTGCGGCAAATATGCCCGGCACTTTTGTTGGCACAGCACCTAAAGCCTCCTTCTATTTATACAGATCTGAAGATGCCGCCACAGAATATCCTGTAGAAGAACAAAACTGGGCAGCTGCTGCTGAAAGGGCAGATAGTCTTGGTGTGGATATATGCTCCGTTTCGTTAGGCTATACCACTTTTGATAATGCCCAGTTCAATTATACTTATGCCGATATGAACGGCAACAACACCATTATTGCACGTGCGGCAGATATGGCTGCAAAAAAAGGAATGCTGATTGTTGCTGCCAACGGTAATGACGGTACTGGCGCATGGCACTATTTAGGCACACCTGCCGATGGAGACAGTGTGCTGGCGGTAGGAGCAGTAAGCACCAGTGGTGTGGTAGGCAGTTTCAGCAGCTATGGCCCCAGCAGCGACGGGCAAATAAAACCAGGTGTAGCCGCTGTTGGTGTTAATGCTATTGTTGCCAGTACATCAAATGGGCAACCGGTTTCCGGCAGTGGTACTTCTTTTGCCTGCCCCAACATGGCAGGTATTTCCACCTGCTTATGGCAGGCCTTCCCGGAAGTAAATAATATGAGTATTATTACAGCGCTGGAACAGGCAGGCAACAGGTTTACAAACCCCGATGACCGCACGGGCTATGGTATACCAGATGCGAAAAAAGCTTTTGTGCTTCTTATAAAACAATTATTCAGCAAGCAGGTTACACAAACCAGTTGCAAAACAAATTTGCAATGGACGGTAAAAACCGATTCGGTGATAAGCGTGGTACTGGAAAGAAAATTATCCACCGAAACAAATTACACTGTTATCAATACTCAAACCTCCACCGGTGCATTTGCTTCAAGAAATTTTAGTTACACCGATGATTTAATAAATGTTGCAAATGCCACATCTATCTCTTACCGTATAAAAATGAATATTGCAGCAGACACCAGTTTTTACCTGGATTCGGCCACTGTAAGCTTTACACCTAAACCTTCATTGGGTACAGATAAAAATGCTTCTGCATGTACCGGAAACAGCATCAATCTAACTACACAGTTTACCACTACCGGCTTAACAAGTGTATGGACGCTTGGTGGTAATACAGTAACTACACCCGCTGCCATTACCACTGCAGGAACTTACCAGTTAATTGCCACCAATAATTCCGGATGTGCAGATACAGCATTGGTAACGGCATCTTTTTTAGTTAAGCCGGATTTGGGGGCAGATAAAATTGTTGCAAAATGTTCTGACAGTACCGCTAATTTGCTGCCCCTGTTTACTACCGCCGGTTTATCAAGTGTGTGGACGTTAAATGGAAATGCTGTGGCAAATCCAGCTGCTGTATCAACGGCAGGTACATACCAACTGGTAGTTACTAATACCACCACGGGATGTACGGATACTGCAACAGCCACCGTTAACAATGATGTATCACTTTGCCCGGTTGTGGTGGAAAAAATTACCATTGGCCCCAACCCTGTTAATGACAACCTTACCATTAAAGTAATAAGGATTGCCGCAGTTAAAACAGGAATTTTTATTAATAATGCTGCGGGACAACGGGTATATACATTCACTGGTCAGCAGGCAGCAGGTGGCCAAACTTACAGTATACCCATGAAGCGGTTTGCTGCCGGTGTTTATTATGTAACAGTTAATGTAAATGATAAAGAAGAAGTGGTAAAAGGAGTAATGAAACGATGATCAAGTTATCGTTTGGTGAATACCGCCACAAACATTGAATCCGCTTTTTTATCGTAACCTTTTAATAATTCCATGTGCAGCAATTGCAGGTGGAATTTTTCTTTTATATACTGCGCCATGTCCTCATTTTCTTTTTTAAAAACAGAGCAGGTGATATAAAACAAAAGTCCTTCATCTTCCATGTATGGAATCGTATTACTCACAATCTGCCGCTGGCGTTCTGCATACTCAGTTATCATGTCTGTTTTAAAATGACCCAGGTTTTCCGGCGTACGGCTCCAGGTGCCGCTGCCCGTGCAGGGAACATCGCAAACAATAACATCAAATTTTTTTACAGGGTCTTTAGTATAAAGGCCTTTATACGCCAGCTCAGGAAATTCAAACTGAGGCTGGCTTATATCCGCAACAAAATAATTGTAGTTTTTTATACCGGCTTTATTAAACCGGCTATGCAGGTTAAAGAGAATATTAAGCCGGATATCTGAAACTGTAAGCGCAACATTTTTCTTCAGCACATCGTGCAGTAAAATAGATTTGCCACCGCTGGCAGCACAGCAATCCCAAACGGTCACTGGTTTTTTATTGAGTGAAAATGTTTTTAAAAAATTGAACACCTGCTGCGAATTATAATCCTGTATTACTGCTTCCCTGTCAGCTTCTATAATACCATCGAGTTTTGTTGCGTTGGAAAGGGCAATGCATTCGTTATCTATCAGTGCCAGTGGTATTTTTTCTTTTTGCAGTTTTTGCACAACTGCATTTTTCTTATGCGGCCGCAGGCGCAGGAACAATTTGGGCTGTTTTAAAAATGATTCGCAATATTTCTGGTAGTTTACTGCTGCACTTAATTCGCTGCCAAAATAAACAATTTTCTTAACAGGAAATTTTGCCTGTTCAATTTTATCTGCAACAGGCCGGGTAATGTATTCGCCCCATTCCGGTTTAAAATAAGACAGTACTTCGTTGTGCAACTGTTCGCTTAAAAAAATACCAGTCAGAATTTTTGTTTCCGTATCACCTTCACCGGCATTACCTGTACGGTAATAAGCATAACAGAGAGATGAGATATTTTTCCGGTCTTTAGAACCATGCTGTTTATTTTCTGCAAAATATTTTTTAAGGTAAACAGATAAAGGTTCACTGCCGGGGTATTCAGCAATAATTTTTTTGGCAGTATTCATCCAGGTGTGGAAACGCATATGCTGCAAAATTAAAAAAGCCCCGCAATTGCAGGGCTTCAATATTAAATAAGTTATTACAGCTCCAGCAAACTTTTTACAGGATCCTGTCCGAATAAAAGCAACTGCGGGTTTTCAAGCAGTTCTTTTACTCTTACCAAAAAACTTACAGACTCCCTGCCATCAATAATACGGTGGTCGTAACTCAATGCCACATACATCATGGGCCTTATTACCACCTGGCCATTGACGGCAACAGGGCGCTGAATAATATTGTGCATACCCAGTATAGCCGACTGTGGTATATTGATTATCGGCGTACTCATCATCGACCCAAAAATTCCCCCATTAGTAATAGTAAAAGTTCCACCTGTCATTTCTTCGATAGTAAGTTTGTTGTCTTTTGCCTTGCCTGCAAGTTCAACCACTTTGGCTTCAATTTCCGCCATGCTTAAACTTTCGGCATTGCGTATTACAGGAACCACTAAACCCTTAGGGGCACTTACAGCAATGGAAATATCGCAATACTCATGATAAATAATATTCTCTCCATCAATATAAGCGTTAACAGCTGGCCATTCTAAAAGAGCATAAGAGCAGGCTTTGGTAAAAAAGCTCATAAAACCAAGGTTAACACCATGCGCTTCTTTAAACTTGTCTTTGTATTTGGCCCGGATTTCCATAATGGCGCTCATGTTCACTTCATTAAAAGTGGTGAGCATAGCAGTACTGTTTTTGGCTTCCACCAAACGCCGGCTGATAGTTTTACGCAGGTTGCTCATTTTCTCCGGCCTGTCGGTACGGCCAAATAATTCAATACCTGGTTTTTTACCGGGGTTACTCAATGCTTCCAGTACATCCTGCTTTAATATTTTTCCATTACTGCCGCTTGGTGTAACTTTTTTTACATCTACTTTTTTATCTGCAATAATTGCAGCAGCTACAGGAGTTGTCTTAACGTCTGTTTGTTGTTTGGGGCTTGTTGTTGATGGTTGTTCAGCCTTTTTTGCAACAGCTTCTTCCTTAACAGGTGTTGCTGCACTTTCCGGCTTTGCTGCATCGGTATCAATGCTGCAAACTACATCACCTATTTTAAGCGTATCACCTTCTTGTGCCAGTATTTTTATGGCGCCGGCCTGTTCGGCATTCAGTTCAAAAGTGGCTTTCTCACTTTCCAGTTCTGCAATCACTTCATCCCTGTTGGCCCAGTCGCCGTCTTTCTTCAGCCACTTCACCAACGTTACTTCACTAATAGATTCACCTACGGTGGGAACTTTTATTTCAATAGCCATTGTCTTTTTTTGTGTTTGGCAAATTTCGGGAAAAAAGAAGGATTTGAGAAATGCAATTAATAGTGCTTAATTGAAAGCGTTTTTATGTTATTCGTCTCTAAAGCCCCATTCAGTCCGCAACGCATTTAATTCTTCGCCGCCAAGCTTGCTGCTGTTGTAATGCCCGGCAATTGTTTTTTGCCGGCAAGCTTCATACAGCGTTACCGCACAGGCTACAGAAATATTGAGCGATTTGATAATGCCCACCTGGGGAATGATAAAATTGCCATCAGCCAGTCCAATAATCTCCTCACTTACTCCGCTGTGCTCGTTGCCAAATACCAGTGCCACCGGCTCAGTAAGGTTTAACTCGTACAAACCGGCAGCATCGCTGCTTAAATGCGTGGTGTAAATTTTTTTATACCGCTTCCGCAGTGCTGTAAAACATTCTTCAGCATCAGTATACTGGTGTATGCTTAGCCATTTGGCAGCACTGCTGCTGCTCTTTTCTCCCCATTTTTTATGACGGGGTATTTTACTGTTTAAAATAAAAATATCCTGCACTCCCACCGCATCGCAGGTACGCATTACTGCACTGATGTTATGCGGATCAAACACATTTTCCAGCACAACTGTTAAATCTGGCTGGCGTTTATTTAATACTGCAGTAAGGCGCTCAAAACGTTCAGGGGTCATGCAAAAAGGTTTTAACAAAGATGCGCCCTTTCCACCTATCAAAAAATTATTGGAGGGGTAAAATCATTGCGTATTTTTAGCTGATAAACTATTCTAACAATGAAAAAAGTATTTGCCCTGTCAGCTGTATGCGTTTGTTTGTACGCATGTAATTCCAAAACCGAAACCAGGGCCGACCTGTTACAGTCGAACCTGGATACAACCGTAAAACCTTCCGCCGATTTTTTTGAATATGCCAATGGTGGCTGGATAAAGAAAAATCCCATCCCAGGCTCAGAAAGTGGCTGGGGAATTGGAAACCTGGTACAGGAAGACATATACAGCCGCCTCAGGAAAATAAATGAAGATGCTGCTGCCAATGCAGACAAAGCTGCTCCGGGTTCTACCGAACAAAAAATTGGTGACTTTTGGAAAACAGCCATGGATTCGGTAAACCTGAACGAAGCTGGAATAAAACCGCTGCAGCCGGATCTTGATAAAATTGCTGCTGTTAAAACAACAGAAGAGCTGGTGAGTTTAGGAGCTGATTTAAAAACCAGGGGTGTAAACCTTTTCTTTGGTGATTATGTAGCCCAGGATGATAAGAACAGCGAAGTGATGGCTTATAAATTAGACCAGGGCGGACTGGGAATGCCCAACCGTGATTACTATTTTGACACAGACGGAAAAACAACAGGTGTACGCAACGGTTACAAAAATTATTTACTGAAAACATTTCAGCAATTAGGTAATGATGCAGTTGCTGCACAAAAAAACGCCGATGCTGTTTTTAACCTGGAAACCACATTGGCTAAAGCAAGCCGCAAACTGGAAGACCTGCGGGACCCTTACAAGAACTACAATAAAATGCACTGGAGTGGTTTGGGCAAAACAGCTGCTAATATTGACTGGACAGCATTTGCAAAAATTACCGGTGTTACAAAAGTGGACAGCGTAATAGTTGGCCAGCCGGAGTTTTTTACAGCTTTGAGTAATGCTATAAAAGCTGTGCCATTAGATGACTGGAAAAATTATTTTCGTTTTCATTTAGTGCAAAGCAATGCAGGTGTACTGGATGATGCCACTTTCATGAATGCATTTACTTACCGCCAGTCGTTAAGCGGTGCAAAAGAACCAAGGCCAAGATGGAAACGTGTGCTGGATAATGAAGAAGGCGCCATTGGTGAAGCGCTGGGGCAGTTATTTGTAAAAGAGTTTTTTAACGAAACAGCTAAAAAACGTTACAGTGATATGGTGGAAGCTGTTCGTGCAGCCTATAAAGAACGCATTGCCAAACTTACCTGGATGAGCGACAGCACCAAACAAAAAGCCTACGATAAACTGGCAAAGATCACGAAAAAAGTAGGCTACCCTGATAAATGGAAAGACTTCAGTAATTTAAAGATTGACCGCAGTTCTTATTATGCCAATATGCAGCGTGCCAATTTGTGGTGGCATCAATACAGCATTAATAAACTGGGCAAACCGGTGGACCGTACAGAGTGGGACATGACGCCGCAAACCTATAATGCGTATTACAACCCCAGCAATAATGAAATTGTTTTGCCCGCAGGAATTTTTGCTGTGCCGGGCTTTAAAGACAATGAACTGGATGATGCATTAGTATATGGTTATGCTGGTGCCAGCACCATTGGGCATGAAATTACACATGGTTTTGATGACCAGGGGCGCCAATATGATGCAGCAGGAAACTTAGTTAACTGGTGGACGAAAAAAGATGAAGAAGAATTTACAAAGCGGGCAAAATTTATCATTCAGCAGTTTAATGAGTTTGTACCAGTAGATACATTGCATGTAAATGGCAATGCCACACAGGGAGAAAATATTGCCGACCTTGGCGGTATGCTTCTTGGGCTGGATGCTTTTAAACAAACTGAAGCATACAAAAAGAATGAAACCATTGGAGGGCTGAATGCATTGCAGCGTTACTTCCTGGGTTATGCATTGGGCTGGATGTATCAAACCAAAAAAGAAAGTTTGGCCAGCCACTTAAAAACTGATGTGCATGCGCCCGCAAAAGAACGTGTAAATGGGCCTGTGGTGAACGTACCTGAATTTTACCAGGCTTTCAATATTAAACCAGGAGACAAAATGTACAGGGCGGATAGTTTGAGAGTGAACATTTGGTAATAAAATAATTATTACCTTAAAGTGAAAAGTCAAAAGTAAAAAACAAAAACAGCTGAACTCCATTTTTTACTTTTGACTTTTTCTTTTTTACTTTCTCAATGGCATTTAATAACTTTCCAGTATGAGAACAGCGCTTAAAAAAGACGAAAAATTACTGATCATAATAAGGCAGCACTGGATAAAACTGGTGTTGCCTTTTTTTGCATGGCTGTTAATTGCTGTTGCCATGATTGCATGGCTACACAATGCCACAGCATTACTGATTGTTTTGCTTACTGCGGTCTATCCGGCCATTGAATATATTAACTGGAAATACAACCTGTGGGCTGTTACCAATATGCGTGTGGTGGACGAAAGTGGATTTTTTACACGGTACAGTAAAGAAAGCCCGCTGGATAAAATTAATAATGTAGAGTACGACCAGCCCGTTTGGGGAAGAATATTTGGTTATGGAAATGTAGATATACAAACTGCCGCAGAAATGGGTGAAACAAAATACACCCTCATTCATCACCCAAAATTATTAAAAGACACTATTACACATGCGCAGGAGGAATACAAAAGAGCACAAATAAACAGCCAGGCAGCACAACTGGCACAAGCTATTGCAAAAAGCGGCCCTGCAGCATCGCAGCAAATGGTGGCCGATGAGCTGCATAAACTTTTTGAACTGCTGCAGAAAGGTGCTATTACGCAGGAAGAATATGTGGCACAAAAAAATAAATTGCTGGGGAATTGAGAAAAGTAATTTACTATATCGTTTATTGTACAGGAGCAATCTTAATTATTTTTTTTGATAAGGATAATTTTCACAGAAACGTGATATTGCTATTACTATTTTGCCAGTGCATTTCACTTTATATATTTTACAGGCAAACTAAAAGAGATTTCAATGGGGTTATTTATATTCAATCAAAAGCATCTACTAAAATAAAGGATCTTTTACTTGCACTCCTGGTAGCACCTTTGATTAATCTGCTCCCAATTTACTTCATTGCTCACAACAATATTTCATATTGGCTGGCACTTATTATAATGATAGATTGTATGCTGATTGCAGAGTTTTTCTTGTTTCGGGGAAAATCAACAATATTTATGGTTCTTGATGGCAAGCAACTAATTATTAATGATCTCTGGGTTAAAAAATATGACCTGATGCAACTGCAGCAAATTGACTTCGACGGATTTAATGAAAAGTATCATTTTATTTTCAACAACGGAAAGAAACTAGTATTAAATCAGTCTCAATTTGAAGGAGCTGATGAAGGCAATATTATTACTGAACTCGTGAATGAAGCAGGTGGTAATGTTTTGCTCTCAGAAAATCTAAAATCTAATAACATCACTTTATTGCAAACAACATAAATATAGTTGTTGAGAAATTAAAATTCCATACCTGCTTATATCGTGGATGACAGTGTTAATACTATTTTATTGTAATAACTGCAGGCATTTTTCAAGGCTGACTTTCCAAAATGGTATGGTTACCCCGAAAGTATTTTTAATTAAGGATGTATCCATTACAGAATAATGCGGCCGTTTGGCAGGCGTTGGGTATTGAGATGTGGCTATGGCATTTACTAAACAGTTGCTGCCGGAAAGTTCTTTAATTGCAACAGCAAAATCATACCAGCTGATAACACCATCGTTACTGTAATTAAAAATGGATGGATGATCTCCGCTATTAAACAAAGGCGTTTCAATAACATGCATAATTGCGGCTGCCAGGTCAGCTGCATACGTAGGACAGCCATATTGATCGTTTACCACGTTAATGCTTTCCCTTTCCTTCATCAAACGCAGCATTGTTTTTACAAAATTATTTCCAAAGCGGGAATATACCCAGGAAGTCCGGATGATAACAGCATTGGCATTTTGTTGCAAAACCAGTTCTTCCCCTTTTAGTTTTGTAAAACCATACATGTTTACGGGATTGGTGGCATCGGTTTCTTTATATGGCTTTGTACCACCACCATCAAATACATAATCGGTGGAGATGTGAACGAATGCTGTATTAAACATTTTACAAACAGCAGCAAGGTTTCCTGCAGCAGTGGCATTTATTAAAAAAGCTGTTTCTTTTTCTGTTTCGGCTTTATCAACGGCTGTATATGCCGCACAATTAATGCAATAACTGATGTTGTGCTGTTCAAAAAAAAATTTTACTGCCCCAATATCATCAATGGGTAAATCTTCCTTATCTGTAAACAGGAAGTTATATTGGGCAAATGACGCAGAGAGTGTTTTAAATTCGCTGCCCAGCTGCCCGCTGGCACCGGTAATCAATATTGTTTTTACGGAAGACATTTTTTAGAAAGTAAAATTATTGATACAACTGTCTAAACCGGGATAGAGCAAATCTTTTTCTGAAACAATGGCTTTATCTGCAGGGATGTGCCAGTTTATATTTAAAGCAGGGTCTTTAAAACTAATACCACCTTCAGATTCTTTATTGTAAAAACCATCGCATTTATAAAACACTTCGGCTGTTTCACTCAATACAGAATAGCCATGAGCAAAACCTTTTGGCACCAGCAATTGTTTTTTATTTTCAGCAGACAATTCGACGGTAAAAACTTTTCCGTACGTGGGGGAGCCTTTACGAATATCCACCACCACATCCAGTATTTTACCGGAAAGTACCCTTACCAGTTTTGTTTGTGAATAAGGGTTTAACTGGTAATGCAACCCCCTTATTACTCCATAAGCTGAACTGGCCTGGTTATCCTGAACGAATCTTATTTCAACACCTTCGTTTGAAAAGATTTTTTCATTATAGCTTTCAAAAAAATAGCCCCGGCTGTCACCAAAAACCCGGGGTTCGTAAATTAGAAGACCGGGAAATTCTGTTGCTGTAAAAGGCATGTGTTGATACGTTTCGCTGCGGGCAATTTAACAATAAAAGATTAGCTGTACAATTTTCTGAAATATTCAATGGTGTCTGTTAACCCATCTTCAAACTTTTTTGTAGGCTGATAACCTAACAAATTTTTTGCAAGTGAAATATCAGCCAGCGAATCCCTGATATCACCCGCACGTGGTTCCCGGTAAGTGGGTTTAAAACTGCTGCCCAGCTGTGTTTGGCAGGAAGTATATAACTGGTTTATGGTAAAGCGCTCCCCTACAGCCACATTATAAGCTTTTTTAAAAGCTTCAGGGTTTTCGCTAAGCATGCCTTTCACGTTAATCTGCACAGCATTTTCTACGTACGTAAAATCTCTTGTCTGCTCCCCATCTCCATTAATATAAACAGGGGTTTGCTTTAAAATACCTTTTACAAATAACGGTATCACGGCTGCATAAGGTCCATTGGGGTCCTGCCTTGGTCCAAAAATATTAAAGTAACGGAAGCCCATCAGTTTTATGCCATACACATCTGCAAAAACCTGCGCATACAATTCATTTGTTTTTTTTGTGGCAGCATAAGGCGACAAACAATTGCCCACCTTTTCTTCTTTTTTAGGCAAAGTTTGTTCATCGCCATAAACTGAAGATGAAGAGGCATACACAAATGTTTTTACCCCGGTGTCCACAGCTGCTTTCAGCATATTGGCAAAGCCACCCACATTTACTTCGGTAAAATATAATGGTTCTTTTATACTGCGTGGCACTGAACCCAATGCGGCCTGGTGGCTTACATAATCAATGCCGCTGCAGGCAGTGGCGCAGGTTTCCGGGTTTCTTATATCTCCTTCTAAAAATTCAAATGCCGGGTATTGTCTTAATATTTCCAGGTTGCTTTTAAAACCGTTAACCATATTATCCAGCACACGCACTTTTTTAGCCCCATTCTTTAACAGGTATTCTGTTATATGGCTGCCGATAAACCCGGCACCTCCGGTTACTAAAAAACTGCTGTTGCTTAAATCATTTGTATGAAACATACTGCCTGAAAATTTTATAAACTCCAATAAGCCCTGCTGGTAATTTTATTTCGGTAAATGCCTTTTAAATCTGCCACCATTGCGCCCGGTCGGGTAATGGATGCAAAATAATCATCGCCCATTTTTTTGTATTCGTTATGCGGAACAGTTACAATAACCGCATCGTAATCGTTGGCCGTTTGGGGAGTAAGTTCAAAACCGTATTCATGCTTCAGTTCATCGCTTTCCGCATATGGATCTGTTACATCCACATTCAATGAAAATGCTTTTAATTCTTTAACCACATCCGCCACTTTACTGTTGCGTATATCACTTACGTTTTCTTTAAACGTGGCACCCATTACCAGCACTTTTGCATTTTTAATATCGCCATTGGCTTGAATAATATGCTGCAATACTTTTTTGGCAACATAACCAGCCATGCCATCATTAATTACACGCCCTGCCAATATTACCTGGCTGTCGTAACCCAGTTCTTTTGATTTATAAGTAAGGTAATATGGGTCTACACCAATACAATGTCCCCCAACAAGGCCAGGTTGAAACTTTAAAAAATTCCATTTGGTACCTGCCGCTTCTAATACTTCGTAAGTGTTAATATTCATTTTATCAAAGATGATAGAGAGCTCATTCATCAATGCAATGTTCAAATCCCTTTGTGTATTTTCAATAATCTTTGCGGCTTCTGCCACTTTAATGCTGGATGCCCTGTGTACACCCGCTGTTACCACCAGTTCATAGACTTTTGCAATGGTTTCAAGGCTTTCAGCATCACATCCGCTCACCACTTTTACAATTTTTGCCAATGTATGTTCTTTATCACCCGGGTTTATGCGTTCAGGAGAATAACCTAGTTTAAAGTCGGTCACATTTCTTAAGCCACTCAGCTTTTCAATAATTGGTAAACAATCTTCTTCTGTACAGCCGGGATAAACGGTGCTTTCATAAACCACATAGTCACCTTTCTTAATCACCTTACCAATAGTTTCACTGGCACGCTGCACAGGAATTAAATCCGGCACATTATGGTCATCAACAGGAGTTGGTACGGCTACAATAAAAAAGTTGGCCTGCTTTAGTACTTCGAGGTCGTTGGTAAACTCAATATCACAGTTATCAAAAGCGCTGCTTTCCAGTTCCTGGCTGGGGTCAATTTTATTACGCATCATTTCCACCCGTTTTGCATTAATATCAAAGCCAATTACTTTAATTTTTTTTGCAAATTCCAGCGCAATGGGAAGCCCCACATATCCAAGGCCAATTAATGCCAGCTTTTTTTTCTTATCAAGTAAATCCTGGTACATCGGTTAAAAATTATGATTATTAAATATTATTTTCTGCTTTCAAATTCTTTTGGTTGTTTATACAGTTCTTCTTTTGGAAGGCTTTTAAAATACTCATAGGTAATTTTCAATCCTTCTGCCCTTTTTATTTTTGGCTGCCAGTTTAAAATGGCTTTCGCTTTTGTAATATCCGGCCGCCGTTGTTTAGGGTCATCTGTTGGCAGTTCTTTATAAATAATTTTTTGATTGGTGCCTGTTAAACTAATGATCTCTTCCGCAAAATCTTTTAATGAAATTTCATCAGGGTTGCCGATGTTTACCGGGTCAGCACAATCACTCAGCAGTAAACGGTAAATACCTTCAATTAAATCATCCACGTAACAAAAACTTCTTGTTTGACTGCCATCACCAAACACAGTTAAATCTTCACCACGCAATGCCTGGCCTATAAATGCAGGTAAGGCTCTGCCATCATTCAGCCGCATACGTGGCCCATAAGTATTGAATATCCGTATTATTCTTGTCTCAAGACCATGAAAAGTATGATACGCCATTGTCATCGCTTCCTGGAAACGTTTGGCTTCATCATAAACTCCACGGGGGCCAACAGGATTTACATTGCCCCAGTACTCTTCATTTTGCGGATGCACCAAAGGGTCTCCATAAATTTCGCTGGTACTGGCCACCAGTATACGGGCTTTTTTTGCAAGAGCAAGGCCCAGGCAATTATGTGTACCCAGCGAACCCACTTTTAATGTTTGAATCGGAATCTTTAAATAATCAATAGGGCTTGCCGGAGAGGCAAAATGCAAAATATAATGCAACGGCCCTGGCACGTGTATAAATTTTGAAACATCATGATGATAAAATTCAAACTCTTTAAGCTTAAAAAGATGTTCAATATTTTTCAGGTCGCCGGTTATAAGATTATCCATGCCTATAACATGGTAACCTTCTTTTATAAAACGGTCGCATAAATGCGACCCCAAAAAACCTGCTGCACCAGTTATTAAAACCCGTTTCATAATATTAGTTTGTAGTTAACTTTTTATTGTTTTACGGCCAACACTTACATAATAAAAGCCCATTTCTTGCATATGCTTCAAATCAAAAAGATTACGGCCGTCAAAAATCACTTTATTTTTAAGTAAGGAGCTCATTTTTTCAAAATCAGGAGTGCGGAATTCGCTCCATTCTGTAGCTATCACCAGTGCATCTGCATCATTTAATGCATCGTACTGGTATTGGGCAAATTCAATCTTATCACCCACTAACTGCTTAACATTACTCATAGCCTCCGGATCATATGCTGCAATAACAGCCCCTTCTTTTAGTAATGCATCAATTATATACAAGGCAGGTGCTTCTCTTATATCATCTGTATTTGGTTTAAATGCCAGACCCCACAATGCAATTTTTTTACCTTGTAAGGCATTACTGAAATACGATTTTATTGATGGAAGCAAATGCAGTTTTTGTTTATCATTAACCTGCATCACGGCATCCAGTATTTTAAAATCATAATCCACTTCATCTGCAGATTTTGATAATGCCTGCACATCTTTTGGAAAACAACTGCCGCCATAACCAATACCCGGAAACAAAAAGCGCTTACCAATCCTTTCGTCAGACCCCATTCCACGCCTCACCATATCCACATCCGCATCTAAAAGTTCGCACAAACGGGCAATCTCATTCATGAATGTGATTTTTGTAGCAAGAAAGGAGTTGGCAGCATACTTGGTTAGCTCTGCACTTCTTTCATCCATAAAAATTACCGGGTTACCCTGGCGTACAAACGGGGCATATAAATCACTCATTACTTTTTTGGCCCGTTCGGATGAAGTTCCAATTACCACCCGGTCAGGTTTCATAAAATCCTCCACCGCCACACCTTCTCTTAAAAACTCGGGGTTGCTAACCACGTCAAAGTCCACTGTGGCATTTTTTTGTATGGCAGCTTTTACCTTATCTGCTGTACCCACAGGCACAGTGCTTTTATCAACAATAACTTTGTATTCTGTAATTATCTTTCCAAGTTCATCAGCAACGCCCAGGATGTATTTTAAATCAGCACTTCCATCCTCGCCGGGTGGTGTGGGTAATGCCAAAAAAATTACTTTGGCATCTTTAACTGCATCCTGCAATGATGTGGTAAAATGAAGGCGTTCATCTTTTTGATTCCGGAGAAACAGTTTTTCAAGCCCCGGCTCAAAAATGGTAATCTGGCCCGATTTCAATTTTTCAACTTTGGCAGCATCAATATCAACACAAATAACCTGGTTGCCTGTTTCTGCAAAGCAGGTTCCTGAAACCAATCCAACATAACCGGTGCCTACAACAGCAATTTTCATTTTTATTTATTTACAAATTCTAAAACTTTACTGGCAATATAAGTTTGCTGTTCATCATCCAGCTCTGTATGCATGGGCAGACTTATTACCCTTTGCGTCAGCCAGTCGGTAACCGGTAAGTTATAACTGCTGCCGCCAAAAGCATCAAACATTTTTTGCTGGTGGGCCGGCACGGGGTAATAAATCATAGAAGGAATATTATTATCTGCCAGGTATTGATTCAGGGCATTCCTGTATGCACCGGGGTTTTCCGCACCATCTAAAATAAGAGTGTATTGATGAAAGACGTGTTTGTTTGCCGCATCTCTAAACGGAACAGTTATCTTTTTATTATTTGCAAAAGCGTTATCATAAAATGCGGCAGCCTTCCTCCGTGCATCAATGTATTCATCCAGGTGCTTTAATTTAATATCGAGTATGGCAGCCTGCACTGCATCCAGCCGGGAGTTACAGCCCACCACATCATGATAATATCTTTTACTTTGCCCGTGAGAGGCAATCATGCGGAGTTTATTGGCCAGTTCATCATCATCAGTAAACATGGCACCTCCATCACCAAAAGCGCCCAGGTTTTTACTGGGATAAAATGATGTGCAGCCAATATGCCCAATGCTGCCGGTTTTTTTAACTGTGCCGTTACTGAAAGTATAATTGTTGCCAATTGCCTGGGCATTATCTTCAATTACATAAAGTTTATGTGCAGTCGCTATTTTCATAATGGCTTCCATATTGGCAGCTTGCCCGTATAAATGCACCGGCACAATTGCTTTTGTTTTTGGTGTAATGGCTTTTTCTATTGCAGCAGGATCTATACAGAATGTTTTAGCATCCACTTCCACAAAAACAGGTTTGATGCGTAATAATGCGGCTACCTCCACAGTTGCTATATACGTAAAGGATGGTGTTATTACTTCATCACCCGGTTCCAGCCCAAGCGCCATCATGGCAATTTGCAATGCATCTGTGCCATTAGCACAGGGAATGCAATGTTTGGAGTTATGATAGGCAGCAAGGTTTTCAGCAAAAGCAGCTACAGTTTTTCCGCCAATAAAAACAGAACTCTCCATTACGCCCAGAACAGCAGCATCCACCTCCTGTTTTATTTTATGATACTGTGTTTTGGTATCTACCATTTGAATAGGCCTCATACATCGGTTTTTTTAACGCTGGCAAAGATAGTATTCATAAGCCGGTTAGCAAAAGAAGCAACACAATGCAGCAAATCAATATTTACATAGCTTTGTGGCCTGTTCAAAAAAGGCAGGTTTTAATGTTAGACAGGTTTTTTTACAATATTTTTTTGTTTGCTTATTCTGCCGGAATTCGCATTGCTTCACTCTGGAACCCTAAGGCAGGGCAATGGATTTCCGGCAGGGCCCGTCAAAATATTTCCCTTCCACCTGCTTCTTCAAAAACTGTATGGATGCATTGCGCCAGCCTGGGAGAATTTGAACAGGGCCGGCCGGTTATTGAAGCACTGCGAAACAGTAATCCCGGGGTAAGAATTGTATTGACCTTTTTTTCTCCCAGCGGTTACGAAGCCTGTAAAAATTACAGCGGTGCCGATTATATTTTTTACCTCCCCATGGATAATATTTTTTCTGCAAAAAAATTTATTGCTGCCGTTAATCCATCACTGGTGCTTTGGATAAAATATGAATACTGGGTTTATTACCTGGAAGAATTGAAGAAGAAAGGTATTCCTGTACTGCTGGTGTCGGGTATTTTTAGAAAAAATCAGCCTTTTTTTAAAATCTATGGCGGCATGTGGAAAAAGATGCTGAAAAGCTTTACACATTTATTTGTGCAGAATGAAACATCACAAAAATTGCTTGCAACCATTGGCTTTACAGAAAATGTAAGCATTAGCGGTGATACAAGGTTTGACAGGGTTACCGCCATTGCACAAACTACCCTGAACAATGAAATTATTACTGCTTTCACCAACGGGAAAAAAGTAATTGTGGCAGGAAGCACCTGGGAGGATGATGAAATAATTTTATCTGCTTATGCCGATGAGACAAAAAACAAGTTTAAACTAATTGTTGTGCCGCATGAACTGGACAAGCAGCACCTCGATACCGTGAAAAGAATTTTTAAGCAATCGGTTTTTTATACGGCTGTTGAAAAGGATAAATCCCTGCTGGGACAAATGGATCAATACACAGTTTTAATTGTGGATACCATGGGTCTGCTGAGCCGGTTGTACAGTATTGCCTATATTAATTATGTGGGAGGTGGTTTCACCAGTGATGGTATTCACAACATCCTGGAAGCGGCAGTTTGGGGCAAGCCGGTAATTATTGGTGAGAATTATGAAAAATATTTTGAGGCGTCAGATCTGGTGGAATGCGGCGCTGCAGAAAGCATCAGCGACACAAACGAATTAAAAGAAGTAATTGAAGACTGGCGGACAGATGAAAATTATTACAGCGAAAGTGCGGCAGCAGCTAAAAAATATGTGTATGAAAATGCCGGGGCTACAAAGAAGATACAAGATTATATTTATGTAAACCGCCTTTTAATTAATTGAGTAAACTGCTGAACAGTTTCATTTCCATCGCTCCAGCCTAATTTTACTTTTAGTTCCCGTTGCATCCAGTATTCAGCCTCGGGTAAAATTGAAAAGCCGTTAATGGTTTTAATGCTGCGCTCATACATGCTTTCATCTCCCCTGAACAATTCATTTATAAACAGGAAACGGTCATTAATACCAATGGCTTTTTTCAAATCTCTTACTGGTGCATCGGTAAGCGTATCACCCAAATCAATTTTTGATTGTTTGAGTTTATCATTGAGTGAGGCTCCGGAATCGGCAACGGCCTCGTTAATTTCTTTTTGGGGTGTTTCGGCCTTTGGTGGTGCCGGTGGTGGCATGTGCTGTGCTAAAGTAGGAATAGGGTGTTCATCATCATCAAAAATAATGGTAGGCTTGTTATGCACGCTCATTTTTTGTACCGCTTCGGCGTTGCGTTTAATCTCCTCTAATTCTGCTTCTATTTCCGATTCATCTACCTGCAGCACCTGTACAATTTTTTCTTCAGCCTCCGGCGCAGCTATTGGAGGCAATATGGTTTGAGGAATATCTACCGTAATATTAAAGTTATTTTGAGGGGCAGTGGTGCCTTTATGCCGGGCCAGTTCGGCCTGCAGCATCTGCACGGTAAGCAACAGCTGTTCTGCACTTGCTTTTGCAGTAAACTGGTCGTGTAATTTTTTTATGAGTGTTTCCACTCTTTCCATTGAATAACTTTATTTTTGATGCCCCAATGCCAATATTGGCTAAAAAAATATGTGCCGTAAGTTACAAACTCAATCTTAAAAAATTACATAAATGTTTATAGAACCGGGATTTAAAGGGGAGCGAAGAGGATGGATTGAAGTAATATGCGGCAGTATGTTCAGTGGTAAAACCGAGGAACTGATACGCCGCCTTAAGAGAGTGAAGATTGCCAACCTGAAAGTGGAAATTTTTAAACCTGCCATTGATGTGCGTTATGATGCAGAGAAAATTGTAAGTCACGATACCAATGCCATTCTTTCCACACCGGTAGAAAGCTCACAAACCATTTTGCTGCTGGCGCAGGATGTAGATGTGGTGGGCATTGATGAAGCACAGTTTTTTGATGCAGAAATTGGGAATGTTTGTGAGCAGCTGGCTTTAAGAGGCATTCGTGTTATTGTTGCAGGGCTTGATATGGATTATTTAGGCAACCCGTTTGGCCAAATGCCGGCGCTGCTAGCCAAAGCAGATTATATAACAAAACTGCATGCTATTTGTGTAAAGTGCGGCAATATTGCCAACATCAGCTACCGTAAAGAAGCCAAAGGACCGCAAGTGTTATTGGGAGAAAAAGATATTTACGAACCCCGCTGCAGGCATTGTGCACAGGAAAGAGATTAATCTTTATCACACTTTAAAACCATAAAGCAGCAAAGCAAATGCTTAGGCAATTGATTTTTTTACAGCCGCATTTTGAATGAGGTAGAATCCACCAAACAGTACGCCGCTGTATACCAAATCCGCTATTACACTTTTATTAAAGAAAGGTATTGCGTAATAGTAGCAATCAAATAACCCTTTCGCATCCTGAGAATAAGTGTGATAAATGGGGTTATCAATTAAAAAGAAAGAAAGGTTGCTGAGTATAAAAAATATTACTGAAGAGCCCAGTGAGTAGCCAATTACCTTTACCACTGAAGGTTTTTTCATGGTAAATGCCAAAACAGTTATCAGCGCAAAAATACCGTAACCTACCAGTTGCCCCCATCCCCAAAAGCCCGGTGCAATATTGAACGTTTCAAACATAATATCCGAAAGCAGCATGGCAAACAATGGCAAAGCAAATGCTAAACGTTTATCGGTAAAAGTGGCCCCTGCAAATATGGCCATGCCCACCATGGGGCTAAAGTTATGCGGATACATAATTACCCTTGAAACAGCAGCTGCCAGTACCAGTAAAACAGCAATTATAATAGCGATTTTATTTTGTTTGTTCATTGTAAAGCTTTCGGCAAAAATAGGTAATAATTGGTTTTCGCCCGATTTTTAAAATAGCAATTATCCTCATGGTGTTAATTACCTTTCTTCTATCTTTAATATATGGCGCAGCACAATATAACCGGTAGTATGGGAGAAGAAATGGCGGTGCTGTACCTGCAGCAAAACGGCTTTGTGCTGCTGCATCAAAACTGGCGGCACGGCCATTGGGAAGTGGATGTGATAGCCCACAAAAACAGTGTGCTGCACTTTATTGAAGTTAAAACCAGGCGTACCAAAAATTTTGGCCACCCCGAAGAAAGTGTGAATAAAAAAAAGATTCAAAACCTGGTAAATGCTTCGGAAGAATACTTGTACCAAAACCCGGAATGGAAACGTATTCAATTCGATGTTCTTTCCATCACCATTTTAAAAAACCTGCCCGCTGAATATTTTTTAATTGAAGATGTGTATTTGTAAATTTTATGTACCGGGCACTGTTGCATTCATGGGCTTCTGTGGCGTCGCACTCTTCAACATAAATACTTAATTCATCATTAAAGCCCCTCGTTTTATAATTCCATAATACAAAACTCCTGCTGCAGCGCCAGCGAGTGCTGATACAGTGCTTCGATAAAATCCTTTCCCCATTTTGCATAAAAGGGAATTATATTTTCAGTACGTTCCTGTAAACCGTTGCCGGGAAACAATGCGGATTTTACTTTATGCAATTGCCGCTGCTGTGCTGCAAATTTTCTTTTTTCGGCACGCAGCATTTTTTTCTGCAAGCCTTCCAGCTTATGCAGGGCTTTTGCTTGCAACGCTTCTGTGTGGCCTTCCAGCGATTTATCAACGGCTCCTGAAATTTTCTTCAGCTTTGTATACAGCACCTGCATTTCACTAATTTCCTTTTCCAGCCCCAGTTGCAATGCCGATTCCCTTTTAACCAGTTCATTCAGCAACACGTTTTCATCTTTAAACAAATCGGTAACGGCAAGTCCCAGTTTTGCTGTAAGTGCTTTATATTTTTCTTCTACTACTACAAACGAATTACGAAGCACTAAT
Source organism: Ferruginibacter sp. (assembly GCA_044225995.1). Classification (GTDB taxonomy): domain Bacteria; phylum Bacteroidota; class Bacteroidia; order Chitinophagales; family Chitinophagaceae; genus Ferruginibacter. Next base: position 35,483 of record JBGAHV010000002.1, read on the forward strand.
ACAGGATAAGGCACTTCAACTGCTTCAAAAACTTTTTTCAATTCCAGCCAATAAGCCAGTTCTCCACCACCGCCAATAAAGGCAATATTCGGCAATATCATTTCCTGGAAAACAGGCCGCAAAATTACGTTAGGACTAAAGTGTTCTGGTTGATCTTGCAGTAATGCTTTTATATTTTCCTTATTAAATTCTACTGTTGAGTTTTGAATTTTGAATGTTGAGTTTTCTTCAACAATACGCTCCCTTGTTCCATCTCCCAGCCAAAACAGGTTAATTTCCCTGCCGCCCGCCTGTACTTTATATTCCTGTGGAAATTTACTTACCGTTTGCTCCACAGCATCATGAGAAAACTTTTCGTTCAATTCTTTTTCTATAACCGGTGAAAAAGCAGTTTTTAATGCCGGGTTATCTGGTAATAACACCACCAAACCATATTCTTTAAACAATTCATTTACCAATGCAAATGTGGCTTGCTCAATAGTTGTTCCCGTCTTATAGCAGGTTTTCATCAACGAAATAATTTCGTTGCCAAACGGCTCCACCAGTATTTGCCCGCTTATTTCATCCAGCATTTTTATTAACTGCTGGTCTACTTTCATTCTGCCCACAGCCCCGGTTTGGCTGGTTTGCCATTCATATTTTTGTCCGTTTATATACACATGTCCCAGTTCTTCCAGGTCAGCATCTTCACTGCCCATGTAATACACAGGAACAAAATTATTGCCGGGTATTTCGTTCTGCAGGTATTCTGCCAGTTTAATGGCGTGTAATATTTTGTAAACAAAGTACAAGTGGCCGGTAAAAATATTGGGCTGGTGTGCAGTGGTAATGGTAAATGTATTTTTTGCAAGCAGCTTTTCAATATTGTCCAGCACTTTTGGGGAAGTATGTATGGAGCTGTATTGTTTTTTAAGTTCAGATACCAGCAGTTCCCTGTTAGTATTGTAAGCAGTACGTTCAACAATTGCATTTTTTATTCCCTGTACCGAAACAGGGTGTTTATAAAATGGCAACAGGGCTGAATTGCCGGAGATATAATCGGTTACAGTTTTAGAAAAAGCACCGGTTTTACTGTATGAAATAAATTGTGCGGTAGTGTTCATTCCTTTTAAAATTACCCAAATAAAGCAATACAAAAAACTGTTGCTAAGTTATTCTTCCACCACCTCACCTTCCAGGTCGTAATCATAAGCTTTTGTTATTTTAACCTTTACAAACTCACCCACAGCCAGCTTCTTTTTAGCATTAACGATTACTTCGTTGTCTACTTCCACGCTGTCAAATTCGGTGCGGCCCAGGTAACGGCCGGCTTCTTTTTTATCAATCAGCACTTTCATTGTTTTGCCCACCTTTTCCATATTTTTTTCCAGGCTTATCTCCTGCTGCACTTCCATTATTTCCTGTGCCCGCTCTTCTTTTTCTTCTGCAGGTATTTCATCTTTTAAATCAAAAGCGCTGGTGCCTTCTTCATGGCTGTAGGTAAAAATACCCACCCTGTCAAACCGCATTTTTTGTAAAAAGGTTTTCAGTTCTTCCACATCATCCCTGGTTTCCCCGGGAAAGCCGGCAATTAATGTAGTGCGCAAACAAATATCAGGAATGCGTTGCTTTATATCAGCCACCAAATCTTCCATTTCTTCTCTTGTAATTTGGCGCTTCATGGCCTTAAGCATGTTATTGCTTGCATGTTGTAAAGGCATGTCAAGATAGTTACAAATGTTTTCCCTTTCCTTCATCACATCAATAATCTCCAGTGGAAATTTAGAAGGATAAGCATAATGAAGGCGTATCCACTCCAGTCCTTTTACGTCAGCCAGTTTATTTAACAGTTCCGGCAATGCCCGTTGTTTATAAATATCAAGTCCGTAATAAGTAAGTTCCTGCGCTATCAGCATTACTTCTTTTACACCACGGTCCACTAATTTTTTTGCTTCATCCACCAGGCTCTCCATACTGCGGCTGGTATGCTGCCCACGCATTAACGGAATGGCACAAAATGAACAGGTGCGGTTGCACCCTTCGCTAATCTTCATGTATGCATAATGCTGTGGTGTATACAACAGGCGCTCTCCCATTAGATCCGCCTTATAATCCGCCTCAAACTGTTTTAAAATATTGGGTAGTTCCATGGTGCCAAAGTAGGCATCCACTTCAGGTATTTCTTCTTCCAGGTTATTTTTATACCGTTCGCTGAGGCAGCCAGTAACATATACTTTATCCAGCCGACCCTTTTTCTTCAGTTCAACCTGCTGCAGTATGGTGCTAATGCTTTCTTCCTTTGCCTTTTCAATAAAACCGCAGGTGTTTACAATAACAATGTTGTGATCTTTTTTTGCATTTTCATGCACTACATCAATATTATTTGCAGATAACTGGCCACTCAGCACCTCACTGTCCACCATGTTTTTGCTGCAGCCAAGGGTAATAATATTTACCTTATCCTTTTTAAGCGATTTTGTCTTCATAAATAATAGGTGCAAAGGTAAGCAAACAGGCCATTATGCTGCAGGGAGAGCGGTATAACCATTCATCACGTAAAATTTACTGTTCATGCATAATTGCCTCAAAAGGGGCTGTTGTATTGGTAACTTGCGCCCGCTTTTAAGTATATCATGAAAAAAGGCCCATGGTAATAACTGACAACATTATTTATGGGCACCTAAAACAACTGACAAATGAAACAGAAATTACTGCTTTGTGCAATTACTTTTCTTTTGTGTGCTTTTAGCTTAGGCACGCAAGCACAATCAAAAATTACAGGACAGGTAAAAGATGTGAACGGCAATTTTATTACAGCTGCCACTATTACCCTGCATCATGCAAAAGATTCGCAATTGGTTAAAACTGCCGTATCAAATAACAGCGGCAATTTTGAATTGCCCGGTTTAAGGCCCGGCTCATATTTTATAAGGATTGCCGCACTGGGTATGCAAAAAACAAGCACACCTGTTATTACAGTAAAAGAAAATGAAACAGCTATAGCCCCGGCTATTTCACTAAAGCCGTTGGAAAAAAGCCTGGAGGGTGTTACCGTTACTTCACAAAAACCAATGGTAGAAGTAAAGGCGGATAAAATGGTGGTAAATGTGGAAGGCACCATCAATGCTGTGGGCAATGATGCACTGGAATTACTGCGCAAATCTCCCGGAGTGATTGTTGACAAAGACGATAATGTCAGCCTTGCCGGTAAAAATGGTGTGCAGGTATATATTGATGGCAAACCAAGCCCTTTATCCGGAACAGACCTCGCTAACTATCTTAAATCACTGCAATCATCACAAATTGAGTCTATAGAGTTAATCACTAATCCATCTGCCAAATATGAAGCAGCAGGTAATGCTGGTATTATCAATATCAAACTGAAAAAAAATAAAACATTAGGGACAAATGGCTCAGTAAATGCCGGGTATAATGTGGGCACCTATGGCAGGTACAATGCAGGGCTTAATCTTAACCACCGCACCAAGCGCCTTAATATTTTTGGCAACTACAACTTTAATCATGCATTAAACTTAATGCAGTTTAAACTGGAGCGTTCTATCCTGGATACTTTCTTCAGTCAGCAATCTGAAATGAAAATGCTTAATACTAACCATAGTTATAAAGCCGGGCTTGATTTTTTTATTGATAAAAAAAGTACCCTTGGTTTTATGGTAACCGGTAATGTTAATGACAACACTTTTAAAAACCTGAGCCGTACCCCAAAAACATATATCCCGACTGGTGTGGTGCAAAACCTGCTGGTGGCAGATAACCGTACTGACGGCAGCCGCAATAACACGAGCTTTAATACCAACTACAAATACAGTGGTTCAAAAGGGCAGGAATTAAACCTGGATGCTGATTATGGTATATACACCATCCGCAGTAATCAAAAGCAACCCAACTATTACTACGATATAAACAATCATTTATATCAGACAAGTGTTTATAATTTTATTGCACCTGCAGATATTGATATACTTGCTGTAAAAGCAGACTGGGAGCAAAACTATAAAAAAGGAAGGCTTGGATTTGGCGGAAAAGTATCGTTTGTAAATTCGAAAAATCATTTTGAACGTTATTCAGTTTATAATTATTCATCGGTGCTGGACGTTCCCCGCAGTAACGAATTCCAGTATACTGAAAACATCAATGCCCTGTATGTAAACTTTAATAAACAATACAAAGGGAAAATGATACAGGCGGGTGTGCGTATGGAAAATACTGTTTCCAGCGGCGATACATACGGCTTAAACAATGATGGCAGCGTAAACAAAAACAGCAAACAATCTTTTGATAGAAATTATGTTGACTTCTTCCCCAGTGCCAGCATTACCTTTAATAAAAACCCGATGAAGCAATGGAGCTTTAGCTATAGCAGGAGGATTGACAGGCCGGCTTATCAAAACTTAAATCCATTTGAGTTTAAACTGGATGAATACACTTATCAAAAAGGAAATACAAACCTGAAGCCACAATACAGCAACATACTCAGCATAACAAACGTGTATAAATTTAAGCTTACCACTAAACTCAGTTACAGCCATGTAAATGACATGTTCACACAAATAATTGATACCACAGAAAAAACAAAATCATTCATTTCTCAGCGTAACCTTGCCACGCAGGACATCATCAGTTTGAACGTAAGCTATCCTTTTATGTATAAATGGTACAGCATGTTTGTAAACGTTAACAGCTTTTACTCCATGTACAAAGCAGATTTTGGTGGTGGTAACAGAACGATTGATTTAAATGTGGCGACATTGTCTCTCTTTATGCAGCATTCATTCAAACTTGGTAAAGGATGGACAGGTGAACTCAGCGGTTTTTATAACTCGCCAACAGTATGGCAGGGTACTTTTAAAAGCAAAGCATTATGGAGTGCCGATGCCGGGGTATCAAAGCCCGTACTTAAAAACAAGGGAAATATAAAAGCATCATTCACTGATATGTTCCGCTCTTTAAAATTCAAAGGCTCTGCAAATTTTGCCGGCCAGCAATCTGTTTTTTCTGGTTATGGCGACAGCAGGCAGTTTAAAATAAACTTTAACTACCGTTTTGGAAGCATGCAGGTAAAAGCTGCACGTAACAGAACCAATGCTACCGAAGATGAAAATAAGCGTACACAGGGTGGTAACGGTATGGGTATAGGAGGAAACTAATTTAAAAACTGTTTAAATTAAAGAGCCATCCGTTAAGCGGATGGCTCTTTAATTTACGTTAGATGATGCTTATGGTTTTCGTAATAAAGTGTTTTTTAAGAATTCTATAAAACTATCCGTACCACTTTCTATATGTTTTAAAGTTGTGTATCCAATAAAGGCGTTTGTGTACATAGAGGTTTTTTCCCGGAGCCCACATGCTGAAAAAGTTATGGCTTTCGTATAGTTTTCTCTTGCAGTATCAATAGAGCCGAGATAAATATTTGCCTCAGCAATAGTGGCAAATTTCCAGCAATCATCTGCACATGCTTTTGCAGCAGTAAGAGCCTGTTCGGCATAAGCTGCCATGGCTGTTTTGTCTTCTGCATTTACAAGGTACATAAAAGCAAGGTTTATAGCGTGATAATATATTTGCTCATTATCACTTTTTTCTGTTGCTATTGCCAGCCCTTTTTTATAATAATCTATTGCCGTTGTTGCATCTGCAGCGAAGGATTTTTCAAGGTACCTTCGTTTGTATCTTCCTCCTAAAATTCCTAGTAAGTCGCTGTTATTTGGAGTAACTGACGATTGTTCCATAATCTCAATAGCCTCCTGACTTCTTCCTAAACCTTCCAATGCAAATACCAATTTTGCCACTCCTCTTTTGTCTAAGTTGTTTTTGTTTTGCATTAAATCATTTACCACCTGGTTATAATTGCCAAGCAAAATATTCACTTCTTCTTTATCAGTGTAAATATTATTAAAGGCTATATTGGTAAGTGTTGCTAATATTAATTGGTAACCGGCATGGTTTTTATTTTCAGGTTTAACAATAGTAAGGTGATTGCCAGAGACTACTTCACAATATCTCCTATCATAGTTAAATGGCTCCTGGCTTGATTCAACTGGTACAAACTCATCATCAGTACCTGCAACAACTTTAAAAGTAAATGGGTAATTATTGGGAAATGTTTTTACCCACGATGATCTTAATTCTGTTATGAATTTTCCGTTCCAGCTCATGTCTCTTAGTTGTCGGTTCCACCAGCGTGCCAGCTTTGCTTTTACGAGCCCTTTACTGGGCGTACCGAATAGCATTACATGCGATATTCTGTTTCGATGATTTGGTTCAAGCTGTAATATTGCCTGTTGTGTTACTAAGCCGCCCATACTATGGGCCACAATTGCGATTTGATTATACTGCCTGAAATGATTTTTTATTTCCGTATCTAAAAAATTAGCCACTTTAGTAATGTCTGGTATGGCAGCCCAAATGCCAATACCCAAGGAGGGCATTGCATCGCTGCTGTATCCAACTGAATACATATTCCATCCATTAATGTTTGCATCTGTTTTTAAGTAATCGGGAATGTTACCAAAAGTTGTTTCAGCTTCGCCGGAAAAACCATGTACGAAAAGAATAACATTATTATTTGTACTGTCATCTCTAAATGCTACAATATTGGGTGTTTTATTACTGATTAATGATTTTTTTAAATGCGGCCATATTTTTTTTGCCAGCCATGGAATATACTTCAATAATAGTTGTATGATTTTTTCTTTCATAAGCTTAATAAAGGTTTAAATAATTTTAGTTGCAATACCCACCAGCAGTTGCACTCCCTGGCTTATTTTGGCAATAGCTTTGGCTTTATCTTCATTGCTCTTGGCAGCATCATCCAGCTCTTTAAGCACAGCTGCAAAATTTTCTTTTTTAATACCACTTTCATTCATAAGTGCATCAATCTCTGTATTGGTTAATGATGTTAAAGAGGATACTTTGTTTTTGAATTTATTATCTGTATCAGTTTTTGCTTTTGCAAGTATTTCATCAATAGTTAAGTTGGGCATAACGGTAATTTTATTTGTTTGTAAATGCCTGTATGGCTTCGTTTATTCCTAAAATTTTTTCAGCAATACTGCCGCCTTTATTCAATACGGCATCAAGGCGTTGCTCCAGCATCGTTAAATCAGTTTTACCACCAGTAATTTTTGAGGCCATCGTATTAAATACCTGGCGGGAAGCATTATTTAATTTTGATGCAGATGACAGTAAGGCTATTTGAGCATCACAAGCCTGTTTATAAAAGCCAAAATCCTCATTCAGCTTTTCAACCAGCTTGGTTTTGTTTTCTGTTAATGCATGTTGCAGCGAATCTCTTGCAGCATTAATAACAGGCACTATTTTAGGAAAGAAAGTTTGCCAGTTGTTATTATCCACCTTAACGTTATTATCATCCATCAGTTCTTTCACCCGCTTTAAGTATGCAGGAGTGTATTCATTTTCTATAAAACTGTCAACCGCCGTTTTTTTGTTTTCAAAAACAAGATTTACGTAAGCAAGGTTAAGTTTATGCATACGTGTGCCTTCGTCTTTAATTTGCTGCATCAGGCTTACTGACTGCATGGGCAATTTTGCACAGGAATACAGTAACAAAATAATGAATGATAACGCCGTTAAATGCAGTAGGTGTTTTTTCATAATGCTGAGTTTAAAAATGATTACCTGAAGTTCTGCAAAAGGGATTGTCAAAAAAAGGTTTAAATAACCCATAAACAGGGTTATTTCCTTTACGTTATTTGTAAAGTATTTATTAGTGCAGATTTAAAAAATGCTGAAGTGAGTGACGGTTGTCAGAGGATGGAATTTGAGACAAACCTAATGTGTTTGTTTGGCAAATGCAAGGGTACAAATTATTATTTTGGGAAACTACGCAACTGAACCGGCATTAAAAAGGCCATCAACAAACAATTGTTTGTCAAAAACGAGTAAATCTTCCGCCTTCTCCCCCACACCAATAAACTTAACCGGAATTTTAAATTGGTGAGCTATTGCTAAAACCACTCCGCCTTTTGCCGTACCATCTAACTTTGTAATTGTAAGAGCAGTTACGTCCGTAGCAGCAGTAAAATGTTTAGCTTGTTCCAGTGCGTTTTGACCTGTGCTGCCATCAAGCACCAGCATTACTTCATGCGGTGCTTCGGGTATTACTTTTTCAATTACCCTTTTAATTTTTGTAAGCTCATCCATTAAATGAGTTTTGTTATGCAGGCGGCCGGCAGTATCAATAATTATTACATCCACATTTTTTGCAACGCCGCTCTTAACTGTATCAAACGCTACAGAAGCAGGATCACTGCCCATTTCCTTTTTTACAATGGGCACATTGGTACGTTCGCTCCAAATGGTAAGCTGGTCAACTGCAGCTGCACGGAAAGTATCAGCGGCTCCCAGTAAAACTGATTTACCAGCTTTTGAAAAATTATGCGCCAGTTTACCAATCGTAGTTGTTTTACCCACGCCGTTAACCCCTACCACCAAAATTACGTGTGGTTTATGAGTTGACGGGAGTTCGTAATTTTCATAACTGCTGTCCTGCGGAGCAGCCACTAAAATATTTTCTACTTCTTCTTTTAAAATTTTATTCAGTTCAGATGTGTTCAGGTATTTGTCACGGGCCACCCTTTTTTCAATTTGCTCAATAATAGCAACAGTGGTTTCAATACCAACATCGGCTCCCACTAAAGCCTCTTCCAGGTTATCCAGCACTTCCTCATCCACAGTGCTTTTACCCGCAATTGCCTTAGTTATTTTACTAAAAAAACCTTCCCGGGTTTTTTGCAAGCCTTGTTCCAGGCTTTCCTGCTGCTGTTTTTTTCCAAAAAGTTTATCAAATAGTCCCATGTTGCCTGCAGTTATTTAAACAAATAAAGCCATCCGTTTGCAGGGATAGCTTTAAATAATGTTTGTTAGAAAAGAGAAGTATTAATTAGCTAAATACTCTTTTACTTTATCCTTATGTACAATGGCTTCTTTAAAAGTATAGGCACCGGTTTTTCCGCTGCGTACAGCACGAATTACTTTTGTCCAGTTTTTTGCCTCTGCTGCTGCCTTTAAGTCTTTTACCTTAGCGTTTTTTGAAGCTGCTTTTGCCATGATTATTCAGTTTAATAATGTTATAAAAAGCCCTTGGCCTTATTTAATTTCTTTGTGAACAGTTACTTTTTTAAGAATTGGGTTAAATTTTTTTAACTCCATTCTTTCAGGGGTGTTCTTTTTGTTTTTGGTGGTAATATAACGGCTGGTACCAGGTTTTCCGCTGGTTTTATGCTCCGTACATTCTAAAATTACCTGTACCCTGTTTCCTTTCTTTGCCATATTACTGTGTTTTAGTTAACCGATAAGGGTTAACTGGTTAACATTTATATTTTTTCTCCAGCCGCACGCAGTTGCTTTACAACTGATGCCAGCCCGTTTTTATTAATAGTCCTGATTGCTTCAGAAGATAATTTCAATGTTATCCATTTGTCTTCTTCTGCAAAAAAGTAACGCTTTGTCTGAAGGTTAGGCAGAAACCTGCGTTTTGTCTTAATATTTGAGTGAGAAACCTTATTTCCTGTAATCGGCTTCTTTCCTGTAACCTGACATACTCTTGCCATTGTACTAAAATTTTGGACGGCAAAGGTAAGGTCAAAAAATGGATTTTTAAGCCTTAAGTGAAAGATTTTTTAATTTTTCTCTTTATCTGCTTGTAAAACCCCGGAATTGTTAATAAATCTATCTTTAAATAATGAAACCTTTTGTAAAATTAACGCTTTGGACGGTGTTGCTTAGCCTTGCAGCCAACTTAAAAGCTCAAAAAACAATTGGCCTAAAAAAGGGGCTAATAATTAAAGAGTCCGTACAAATAAAAAAGAATACATATTTCATCGACAGTTATGATTCTCTTTCTCAGCCACTTATTAGGATAGAGGGTAATAACATTACTGTGGATTTTGGGGGTTCGATACTTCAGGGTAGCAATAGTTTTCAAAATCCTAACCAGTTTTACGGATTGGCAATTTTAGTTAAGGGAAATAATATCACCATAAAAAATGCTTTTGTAAAGGGATACAAAGTGGCCCTTATGGCAGACGGTTGTAAAAGCCTGAGCATAATGCATTGTGATTTCAGTTATAATTACCGGCAACACCTGCAGAGCTCCTGGCTGTCTGAAGATGTTAGTGACTGGATGAGCTATCATCACAACGAAAATGATGAATGGCTGCGGTACGGTGCCGGCATATATCTAAAAAACTGCAGCCAGCCCAAAATACAACATAATACCATTACAGGCGGGCAATGTGCTTTAATGATGGTACGCTGTACTAATGGCCTTATTACGGATAATGACTTTTCATTTAATTCTGCAATAGGCATTGGGCTTTACCGCAGCAGTTTTAATAAAATAATACACAACAAACTTGATTTTAATGTACGTGGGTATAGCCATGGTTTTTACAACCGTGGACAGGATAGTGCCGGTATTTTAGTTTTTGAACAATGTAACGATAATGTATTTGCGTACAACAGTGTTACACATGGTGGTGATGGATTTTTTTTATGGGCAGGTCAAACCACCATGGATAATGGATCCGGAGGATGTAATGATAACTATATTGTACAAAATGATTTTAGTTATGCCCCCACAAACGGCATAGAAGTGACCTTTAGCAAAAACCATATTTTTTACAATACCATTAATGAATGTGACCATGGCATTTGGGGTGGATACAGCTGGCAAACGTCGATTGTGGCAAACAATTTTATAAAAAACAGAATTGGCATTGCCATTGAGCATGGGCAGAATATTGCTATTAACAAAAATAAGTTTGATGGCAATAAAGAAGCTATCAGGCTTTGGGCGAGAAACAGCCAGCCATCAGACTGGGGATATGCAAAATACAGGGATACAAGGAGCCATAATTATAGCATCTGGAACAATGTTTTTGATAAAGATCAAACAGCACTGAACGTTACGTTAACCGATCATGTAGAGTTTTTAGACAATACCCCGGGAGCGGTAGTAAAAAAAGACAGCAGTGTTACCAATTTCGTTACAGAAGCACCAATGAATGATTCTGCAGGTGAGTGGCCAGCTATAATCAACGAATGGAAAGATAAAAACATTCCCACATTAGCGGTAAAAGCAGGAAAAGAACAAATAAGAATTACAGAATGGGGCCCATATAATTACCGCTACCCTACTCTCTTTTTAAAGAAAATTGACAGTAACAATGTTTACTATTTCGATGTGCTGGGCCCTTCGGGTAAATGGAAAATAAAATCAACAAGTGGGCTCAAAAACATCAGCCAGGAATCAGGCAGTTTTCCTGCAGCAATAACTGCCCAAAAAAATGGGGAAGATGTACAGTTACAGTTAGAATACACTGGTAAAGATTTTACCGATGGCTTCGGTAAAAAGCAAAGCGGCAGACAGTCTGCATTTTTGTTCAGGGATTATAAACCGGAAACCAACTGGGCAGTAAAATGGTACAAATGGGATAGTGCAAATAATCCATCGGCTAACTATGATGTGTTTACCAAAAACCTGGGAAAAGCAATACCTTTTAAAACAGAAAATACAAGGAAGATTAATTATACATGGTGGGGTGCAGTTGGACCCAAATTACCTGCAGACAGTTTTGCCACCATTGCCACAACCACAATTACAGTTAAAAAGGGCATGTACGATTTGGGTATAACTGCTGATGACCTTGTTAAGGTTTTTGTTGACGGTAAATTAGTAATTGATTTTTGGGATGCATCAAAATATGTGTACGATGAAGATGCACATCATAGTGCCATACTTGAATTGAACGGCACTCATGCCATACGAATAGAACATGTTGAAATAGGAGGTTTTGCCACTTTAATTTTTTCTTTAAAGCCGCTTTAATGTTTTTTATGTACAGCCACCCGGTACATTTGAAGAAGTACCGCCAGTACTATTAAAACAGCACCCAGGTAAAACCATTTATTTAACTCCTCGTTCTCTTTAAAGAAAATAAAAGCAAGTAAAATTCCATAAACAGGTTCAAGGTTATATGTGAGATTGGCGGTAAAGGCGGAAATTTTTTTAAGTGCATTTAACTGCAGTTCAAAACTCAATACGGTGCAAAACCACCCAAGTATAAATAACCATAACCAGTCGCTGGCAGAGGGCAAATAATAGACTGTCGGAAATTGCTGCAGGTAAAATGGCACCAGCAATGTTAGCGCCAATAAGCCCCCGGCCATTTCATACAACACCACTGTATTGGGTTGAAAACGCACCACCATTTTTTTATTAAACACCGGGAAAAGTGCACTGCCCATTGCAGAGATAATTCCAAAAATAATTCCGGTTTTATATTGCGGATGAAAATCGAAAATGATATAAATACCGGCAATCGTTAATAGGCCTAAAAAAATCTCCACCCACTCAAAAGGCCTTTTTATAATTAAGGGTTCTAAAAAAGCTGTAAAAAAACCCGTAGCACTAAAACAAACAAGCGCCATCGATACATTGGCATATTTAATACTTCCATAAAAAGTTACCCAATGCACGGCTACGATGGCACCTATACCAAAGAGCCTGGCAACATCTGCCCACGGCAGCTTTATTAACTGCCTGCGCAGGTATTGAACCACCAGTAATGTTAACACTGTGATCAAAATACGGTACCAAACCAGCAAGCCTTCATTCAGTTTTATCAGTTTACCCAGTATGGCGGTAAATCCTGCAAGAAATACGGCCACGTGCAACTGCAGCAATGCTTTTTTCATTTCCTCAAAGATAGCTGATAGCATTACAAATGTTGAACGGAGCGTCGCCACCGAAGCCAACCCGGTTATAGCCGTTCGTAACAAAATACTATTAAAATATATCGGCAGCCTCCCTAAAAACGTTAAACACATTATATTTGCCAACCTATAACCAATACTATATGAACTTTAAACGGATTAACAACATTACCGGCTGGCTGGTATTTATTATTGCAAGTGCTGTTTATATTATGACGATGGAAGCTACCGGAAGCCTGTGGGATTGCGGCGAGTTTGCTTCAAGTGCTTATAAATTACAAATTCCTCACCCGCCGGGGGCACCTCTTTTTGTGTTGATTGGCCGTTTATTTATGGCGCCCTTTGATGCTCACCATGCAGCAACAGGCATTAACCTGATGAGTGCACTGGCCAGCAGCTTTACCATATTGTTTTTATTCTGGAGTATAACCCACTTTGCCCGCAAAATTGTTACAAAAAATGGCGGGGAGCTAAACAACCAAAACATTTTTACTGTAATGGCAGCGGGTGTGGTGGGTGCATTGGCTTATACATTTTCAGACTCATTCTGGTACAGCGCTGTAGAAGGTGAAGTATATGCTTTATCATCTTTCTTTACTGCTATAGTTTTTTGGGCAATATTAAAGTGGGAGCAAAATGTAGACGAAGAAGAGCAACAAGGCATTAAAGGCCATTTTACCAGGGCAGACCGTTGGATAATTGTTCTGTTCTATTTAATTGGTCTTGGTGTGGGTGTTCACTTGTTAATGATATTGTGTATACCAGCCATTGTAATGGTGTATTATTACAAGCGTTATAAAGTTACAGGTTGGGGAACATTCTGGGCATTTGTTATTGGTTGCCTTGTTACAGGAGTGGTTCAAAAAGCCGTTATTCAATGGACAATTAAGTTAGCGGGTAATTTTGATGTGCTTTTTGTAAACAGTTTTGGCCTTCCTTTCTTTTCCGGCTTTGCATTTTTCTTCGTGTTTTTAGGTGTATTGATATTTATCGGCCTCCGTGTGGCTAAAAGCAATAACTGGAACTTCTTAAAATTGGGTTTATGGAGCTTTGCCTTCATGGTGTTGGGTACTTTCTCCTCTTACTTTACAACAATGGTACGCAGCAATGCAAACACTGCTGTGGACATGTATAATGTAGATAATCCCATAAGCCTGGTAGGCTACCTCAGCCGTGAGCAATATGGTGACTGGCCAATTTTATACGGTCAGGATTTTACTGCGCAGCCTATAGATAACAAGACTACAGAAACCTATATTAAAAGCAAAGACCGTTACGAAAAGAACGGACGTAAAACAGAATATGTTTGGGCGCCAGAAGATATGCACCTCTTCCCACGTATGTGGGACCAAAGCAACGACCAGGGGCATGCTGATTATTATGCAACCTGGATGGGCATAAGTAAGGATAAGCAGGGTAACTGGGAACGAGGCCCCACCATGGCAGAAAATATTGGCTTTGCATTCGACTACCAGTTAAACTGGATGTACATACGTTATTTTATGTGGAATTTTGCTGGTAAGCAAAACGATGTACAGGGCATTTATGGCCGTAATGTAAGAGACGGTAACTGGATTACCGGTATTTCATTCATTGATAATCTCCGCCTGGGCGACCAAAGTAAAATGCCCGACAGCTTACAGGAAAACAAGGCGCATAACCGTTTATTTGCGTTGCCATTAATCTTAGGTATACTTGGTTTAGTTTATCAAATTAAAAAAGATAAACGGGATGCCTTTGTTACAGGTCTGCTGTTTATTTTAACCGGTGCAGCCATTGTATTTTACTTAAACCAGGCAGGCAACCAGCCACGTGAGCGGGACTATGCCTATGTGGGCTCTTTTTATGCCTTTGCTATTTGGATTGGCCTGGGTGTGCTGTATGTAAAGGAATTATTTAGCAAGGGTATTAAGAATGCTGCTATGGCAGGTTATGCTGCTGCAGGATTGTGTACGCTGGCAGTACCAGTGTTAATGGCAAACCAGGAATGGGATGACCACGACCGTAGTAAGAAAACAATGGCACGTGACCTTGCTATTGATTACCTGGAAAGTTGTGCACCCAATGCAATAGTTGTTTCTTTTGGGGATAATGATACCTATCCTTTATGGTATGCACAGGAGGTGGAAGGCATACGCAGGGATATACGGGTTATTAACAGCAGCCTGCTGGGTACTGACTGGTATATTAACCAGCTGCGTTATAAAATAAACCAAAGCGACCCGGTTGACCCAATTTGGACACCCGAACAAATTGAAGGCAGCAACAGGGATATTGTTTATTATGCCCCCAAAGCTGGTGTTGACCCTAACCAATACATGGACTTATATACAGTGATGAAAGATTGGGCTGGCAGTGACGATCCGTCTAAAACAGTACAGGGCAGGGATGGAACCACATTAAACATTTACCCTACAAAAAAAGTGAGTATACCGGTTGATATTAACCTGGTAAAACAAAACGGAACTGTAAATGCAAATGACAGCGTAGTAAGCAGTGTGCAGTTTGAAATTAAAAAAGACTACCTGTTTAAAAATGATGCTGCTGTATTAAATATGATTGCATCTAACAAATGGAAAAGGCCTATCTATTTCACCTCTCAATCTGCAGGAGATGTAGGATTGGATGAATACATACGCCAGGACGGACTTACCTACCGGCTGGTGCCTGTAAAAAACAGCCCCGTAAACAGCGACTGGTCGTATGATAAAATGATGAATAAATTCCAGTTTGGTAATTGTAATATCCAGGGTGTTTATTATGATGAGGAAAACCGCAGGCATTTAAACAGCATCCGTTTGGCATATGCACAAATTGCCGGCTATATGGCCGACAACGGCAATAAAGACTCTGCCCGCAAATTGCTGGAGAAATGCGATAAAATGATGCTGCAGGAAAACTTCCCTTATGGAATGGTAAGCCGCGGCCAAATGCATAATAAATTTTCTGTTCAAATGCTGATTGCCGCATACAAAGCCGGCGATACCACACTGGCAGAAAAAATTTCGAAAAGTGTGAAGAAGGATTTGCAACAGCAACTTACTTATATGGAACAGCTGGATGATGCCAAACAAAGTGCCATAATGAATTACGATGGCATGGATGTGCAGAGGTTGTTACAATATATTCAGCAACTGGAAATGCAGTTTAAAAACCCGGTTGTGCCGCCAACTGAAACACCGGTCTCGATTAAATCCGGCCCAGTTCCTTCTTCAAAAGCGGCAGACACACCTAAAAAACCGTAAAGCATAAAAGAAATAAATAAAAAAATCTTCCGACATCGGGAGATTTTTTTATTTAACAAACTACCCGTTCTTTCTGGATGGTTTGTTTAGTAACTTAGATAAGACAATTGAAACTGTTACACATGACCGGCTTTCACTTTTCAAAATATAACCCCAACGAAAACGGCAAAACACCGTTTGAACAACTGCTGAATTTATTTTTGCAATTGCTTACCTACACCAATGGGGATTTTAAAGAAGCCATGCAATGGCTGAATGAACTGGATAAAGAATACAAACTCACCAGCGACGATTATGGCATTGGCGATTTTTTAGAAGACCTGAAAGACAAAGGATATATTGATGACCGCACCCCTGACGGCAGTATAAAAATCACTTCTAAAACAGAACAGGGCATCCGCCAAAAAAGTTTAGAGGAAATTTTTGGCAAGCTGAAGAAAACCAAGCAGGGTAACCACCAAACATTTAAGCCGGGCAATGGCGATGAAATAAACCCTGAGACAAGGCCTTTTCAGTTTGGTGATACAATGGAACAAATTGATTTTACCAACAGTATCCGCAATGCACAGATCAATCATGGCATAGACAGTTTTAAAATGCATGAAGACGATTTGGAAATACGGGAAACTGATTTTAAATCGCAAACGAGCACTGTGCTGATGATTGACATTAGCCACAGCATGATTTTATATGGAGAAGACCGTATTACGCCTGCAAAAAAAGTGGCAATGGCATTGGCAGAATTAATTAAAACCAAATACCCTAAAGACACGCTGGATATTGTGGTTTTTGGCAATGATGCCTGGCCTATTGAAATAAAAGACTTGCCGTATTTGCAGGTGGGGCCTTATCATACCAACACCGTTGCAGGCTTAGAACTGGCAATGGATATTTTAAGAAGACGCCGCAACCCCAATAAACAAATTTTTATGATTACAGATGGCAAGCCCACCTGCTTAAAAATTGGTGGCCGTTATTATAAAAACAGCTGGGGCGCCGACCGTAAAATTTTAAACCGCTGCATGAGCCTTGCCACACAATGCAAAAAACTAAAAATACCCATTACCACTTTTATGATTGCCAGCGACCCTTACCTGCAAAAATTCGTGCAGGAGTTTACGGAATGCAACAATGGCAAAGCATTTTTTGCATCGCTGGATAAACTGGGTGCATTTATATTTAAGGATTTTGAAAGCGGGAAAAGGAAGACGGTGTATTAAAAGTTTTGCCAGAAAAGCGGATTAAACCTTCTACTCTAAATAGCTGTTGATTAAAAGTATGGCGCTGAAGTGTGCGACGCAACAATGCTAAACAGGATTACAAAAGATGACTACATAAAAATAAAAAATGGATATAACGAAAATTAAAACCTTAGGTGAATTAAAAAAGAGCAATTACGTTTCCAAAACGATTAAGCAGGAAATACGGGACAACCTGATTAAAAAAATGCAGGCCAAGGAAAATCCTTTTCCCGGCATATTAGGTTATGAAGATTCTGTTATACCAGATACAGAAAGGGCATTGCTGAGCCAGCACAATATTTTGTTTTTAGGTTTACGTGGCCAGGCTAAAACACGTATGGCAAGACAAATGACTGCATTGCTGGATGAATACATTCCTGTTGTGGCCGGAAGTGAAATTAATGATGACCCGTTACAACCGCTTAGCCGCTATGCACAGGATATTATTGAAGCTAAAGGAGACAATACTCCAATTGAATGGTTACACCGGAGCCAGCGGTATGGGGAGAAACTGGCAACGCCTGATGTAAGCGTGGCAGATTTAATTGGTGATATTGATCCAATAAAAGCGGCTAACTTAAAATTAAGTTTTGCAGATGAGAGAGTGTTGCATTACGGTATTATACCCCGAAGCAACCGCTGCATTTTTGTAATTAATGAACTGCCCGATTTGCAGGCAAGGATTCAGGTATCCCTGTTTAATATTTTAGAAGAAGGCGATTTACAAATTCGTGGTTTTAAATTACGATTGCCGCTGGATGTTATGTTTGTATTTACCGCCAACCCGGAAGATTATACCAACCGCGGCAGCATTGTAACACCATTAAAAGACCGTATTCAAAGCCAGATACTGACACACTATCCAAAAAGCATTGAAACATCTTTGGAAATTACAGAACAGGAAGCGGCTATTAGCACTGCACAAAAGCAAAAAGTAAACGTAAGTGATTTGATAAAGCGCTTAATTGAACAGGTGGCTTTTGAGGCAAGAGGCAGTGAACTGGTAGATAAAAAAAGTGGTGTAAGCGCAAGGCTTACCATCAGCGCTTATGAAAATGCCGTGAGTGCTGCTGAAAGAAGAGCCATTATTAATAACGAAAAACAAACGCAGGTTTGGCTGAGTGATTTGATTGGCATTATACCTTCCATTACCGGCAAAATTGAACTGGTATATGAAGGCGAACAGGAAGGCCCTTACCAGGTTGCCTTTAATCTTTTAGAAAAAGCCATACGTACACAGTTTGGCCTTTATTTTCCTAATCCTGATGCATTAAAGAAAAAGAAAGGCAAGGAAGCCACAACAGAAGAGAATCCTTATAAAGCCATTACCCGCTGGTTTGATGCAGGCAATACGCTGAATAATTTCTTTGAAAGTAAAGATGCCGATAAAATACAGCTGCTGTATAAAGTGGATGGCTTGCATGCCATGGTGAAAAAATTCTATCACTCCGCTGATGAAAAAGAAAATGCGCTGTTGATGGAATTTGTTTTACACGGTCTTGCGGCGTACAGTTTAATAAGCAAAAAAGTGGTGGAGGGTAAAATTGAATTTAAAGATTTAATGGGCAGTATGCTCAATATGGGCAACCAGCATTTTAGTGAAGAAGATTTTAATGAAGACGACTTCAACTAAATAAAAAGGGCAGTTATAACAACTGCCTTTTTTTATTTTTCACAATGTTTTTAAAATTTATAACCGAAGGATACACCACCATAATAAGGCCAGAAGAACCCTCTGCCAAATACCGGGTTTATTGCAGCACGGAAAAAGAACCCTCCTTCTTTGGGCTGCAGCCTGTAACCAATATCCAAATGGCCGAATGTGCTGGAAAAATTATCTGAAGTTGTACCGCTGCCGTTATTGTTAGTTGATTTTATAATTACCGGGGTAACACCTCCTCCAAATTCCAAATAGTTTTTGCCATCTTTACTTTTAATCACATTTAAACCCAAGGGGATAAAAATGGCTGTTTGCCTGTCTCCGGATGTTCCCAGGCTGAAACCACCAAAGCCTATTCTTGCCCCCATTCCATCTTCGCCTTTAAACCGCATATCGTAGTTGATGGATGCAACACCGGGTCCTCCTATTTCAAAAAAAACTGCTTTTGCTGGACCGGATGAAGTACTTTGACTTTTATATTGTGCAGTTGCAGTAAAGAATGTAATTGTTGCTGATAGCAGTAAAATTATTTGCTTCATAAATTGATTGTTATTTAGGTTAAGTACGATTAAGAGCTTGCTTATGTAACTATTGCTGCTTACAAATTTTGTTAAATTATATTAACCTCCCGTTCCAATGTTACACCAAATTTAGTTTTTACACTTTGCAATATTTTTTCGCTGAGTGCAAAAATCATTTCACCATTGGCATTGCCGTAATTAACAAGAACCAAAGCCTGCTTTGCATGGCAGCCGGCATCACCATCCCTGAAACCTTTCCATCCGCATTGTTCAATTAACCAGCCTGCAGCCAGTTTAGTTTTTCCGTTGTGCAAATTATAGCCAACAATATTCGGATAAGACAGCTTTAAGTTTTCAAACTGACCATCAGGAATTTCAGGGTTTTTAAAAAAACTGCCGGCATTACCAATCTCTGCAGGGTTTGGTAATTTGGATGAGCGGATATTTATAACCGCATCGGATATTGCTTTAACAGACAGCTCTTTTATACCCATTTGTTGCAACTCCTGTTCTATTGCGCCATACGTGGTATTAAAAGCTGGTTTCTTTTTCAATTTGTACGTAACGCCTGTTATTACGAATTGGTCCTTATATTTTCTTTTAAACACGCTTTCCCGGTAGCCAAATTCACAATCCTTTAAATTAAATGTTACAATGGCTTCATCGTTTTTATGAAATGCTTCCAGCGAATAAAACACATCTTTTATTTCCACACCATATGCACCAATATTCTGCATAGGGCTTGCACCCACATTTCCGGGAATTAATGAAAGGTTCTCCACTCCGGCCCAATTATTATTGATGCAATGTAAAACAAACTGGTGCCAGTTTTCTCCCCCTGCAGCTTTTACATAAACAAATTCATCATCTTCATTTACCAGTTCAATCCCTTTCAATTCATTTTTTAAAACAAGCCCGTCGTAATTTTTTGTAAAAAGGATATTGCTGCCGCCTCCGAGGATAAGAGTTGAAAGTTGAGAATTGAAAGCTGAAAGTTGTTTTAGGTCGATACTCTCTTTTAGTTCATCGATAGTTCTGAAAGCAGCAAAATATTTTGCTGTGGCTTCAATACCAAAAGTGTTGTATTTTTTAAGGGATATGTTTTGCTGAATATTCATACATGCAGGTAAAGCTAAATAGAAATTGTTTGCTGAACGGAGCGTCGCCACTGAAGCTTCATCAGGGCAAAGCAGCCGGTTTACTAATTCGTATCTACATCCACAACAACTGTTACACTTTTATATTGTTTTTCGCTGTTCATTAAATTAATATGGTTATTGATAACTTTTTTATAAGTGCTGCTCATTCCTTTTTCCTTTGGCAGCTTAATCATTATTTCCATTAAATACTGATTACGGATGCGGTTTACCACTGGTGCTGCAGGGCCAACAATATATTCTTTTAAATCCTGGCGCAATAATGCAGCTAACCTGTCGGCAGCATTGCTTACAGTGTTTTTGTCTTTGTGTTTTAAAGTAAGTAATACAATACGACTGAAAGGTGGATAAAAAAACTGGCGGCGGTTTTCTATTTCCAAAGAATAGAATTGCTTGTAATCATGCTGCTGCACCAATTGTAATATGGGATGTTTAACATTACCGGACTGTATCATTACTTTACCCTGTTCATACTTGCGGCCTGCACGCCCGCTCACCTGTTCCATTAGCTGAAAGGCTCTTTCGTTTACTCTAAAATCTGCAAAACTTAATAAACCATCGGCATCTAAAATGCCCACCAGGCTTACTTTGTCAAAATCCAGTCCCTTTACCACCATTTGTGTGCCCACCAAAATATCCAGCCTGTGCTGTTCAAACAACTGAATCAAATTATCATGCGCCTTTTTGCCACGAACACTGTCCACATCCATACGTGCCACTTTGTATTTTGCAAAATCTTCTTCCAGTTGCTCTTCAATTTTTTCGGTGCCAAAGTTTTTTTCCAGCCAGTTATTACTGCCGCATGCAGGGCATGTAATTAGTTTTGGATACTGGCTGGCGCAATAATGGCAATGCAGCTTGTTACTGTATTTATGTAATGTTAATGAAACTGAGCAATGATTACATTGTGGAATAAACCCACAGGTACCGCAAATTAAATAAGGGTTATAGCCCCTGCGGTTTTGAAATAAGATTACCTGTTTATCTGCTTCAAGGGTTTGCTGTATAGCTTCTTTCAGTTGCGGGCTCAACATTACTTTTCCTTTTTTTGAAACCTGTCTTGTATCTATAATTTCAATTTGAGGAAGGTTGATACCGCCATAACGTTCATTCAATTCTGCCAATGCATATTTACCCTGCTGTGCATTATAATAACTTTCTAATGATGGCGTGGCACTGCCCAGCAATACTTTTGCATTGAACAGGCTTGCATAGTAAACTGCTGCATCTCTTGCGTTGTACCGTGGTGCAGGGTCTTGCTGTTTGTAAGAGGCATCATGCTCTTCGTCAACAATTATTAACCCTAAATTGGTAAAGGGTAAAAACAAAGCGCTTCTGGCACCCAGCACAATTTTAATTTCACCGGTGCGTATTTTATTCCAAAGCTCTACCCTTTCGTTATTATTAAATTTTGAATGATAGATAGCAATATTGCCGCCAAAATGTTTTTGCAGCCGCCGGATGATTTGTGCGGTTAATGCAATTTCAGGCAGCAGGTACAGCACCTGCTTGCCGGCAGCAAAGTATTTTTCAATAAGCTTTATGTAAACCTGGGTTTTACCGCTGCCAGTAACTCCATGCAATAAACAAACTGCGTTTTGTTCAAATGACTTTGCAACAGTATTGCTGCATTGCTGCTGTGCTTCGCTGAATTCAAAATCAATATCTACATTTCTGGGCAGTGCTTTAATGCGGTCAACACTCCGTTTTTCCACCCACAGTATATTTTTATCAACCAGTCCTTTTAATTGTGCTGCGCTTGCCCCGGATTTTTTAAGCAACGCTGTTTGCAATACATCGCCTTCCGTCTTTTCTAAATGAAGGTAAGCCAGCAACAGTTCCATTTGCTTTGGTGCACCTTTCCAGTCGTTCAGCTTTTTGCTTAGTTCATCTTCATTATTGTAAACAGGGTTAAGCACCACATAATTTTCTTTTTTTGCCTTGTACTTTTCATCCATCGCTTCCCAAACAAAACAAACTTTTTTGTCAATCAGTTTTTTTATAATTGGGTATACATGGGTAACATCTAAAATCTGCTGTACTTCTGTAAGGCGGAGTTCTTTTTTTAACAACAACGCTTCCGCCACTAAAAATTCTTCGTCGCCCAAATGGCTGAAATCATCTCCTGCCTCTTCGTTATAAATTAAAACCGTTTCGCTGCTTAATTTAAAATGCGTAGGTAATGCTGCAGCCATTACTTCCCCTTCGCTGCACATATAATATTCGCTCATCCATCGCCACAATTGTAACTGCTGTTCAAATATTACCGGCTCGTCATCCAGTATATTTAAAATGGGTTTGGTTTCGTAAGCCGGTTTATCTGCAGAGATTGCTTTTATGATACCAGCATATTTTTTATTCCGCAATTCAACCTCTGCCCTGCAACCTTGTTTGGTTTTTGTTTGTAAAGCGACAGGTATTCCGTAAGTATATGTAACGGGTAGTGCCAAAGGCAATATTACTTCGGCCCATACTGTAAAATGTTCTTCAAACAAAATGTTATCCCTCTTATTCATTGTTAATCCAGCTTGCTTTATATGCAAGCAGTTTTTCTTCCATCATCTTATATACTTTGTCTTTTAGCACCGGCGCATCTTTTAAAGAATAACCATCAACAGGCACTTCATCAAGGTACACAATTCTTGCTTTGCCGGGATTTAAAGAAAGGATTGGCTTATAGGGCAACCTGTCGTAAGCATCTAAAAACAAAATGGGTTTTACAGGGGTTTGAGTTTCTATTGCTACTTTAAAAGCCCCATCATAAAATTCCTTTAAGGGTTTGTGGGTTATATTAAACGTGCCTTCGGGAGCAATTACTACAGATATGCCCTTTCTTAAAATACTTTTTAATTGCATTACACTTTTTGCCCGTGCCCCTGAGTTACTCCTCTCTACCAGCACTACGGCGTTCCTGTACAAAAAGCCAAATAAAGGTACTTTCGTTAACTCCGCTTTCCCCAAAACACGAAACCTGTTTTGCGGCAATGCCAGCATTAATAAAGGAATATCCAGGTAGGAGATATGGTTAAAAACGCATACATATTGCTTTCCGGGTTCCGGTTTCAGCCCCTCATATATATGTATAACACGTATTCCAGTAAAAAAAAGGAAAAACCGGGCCCAGGCTTTACAAAGCATATAAATAGCATTTCCTCCCCTAAGTTTACCAAAGAAGGATGCAATTATCACAAAAGGGAATATTACCAGCATAAAGGAAATAAACAGGATAAACCCGTAAATAGTGAAAATTGCCTTTAAAACTATTGAAGCCAGCCGCATATATAAGGCGAATATAGCCAGATTTGACTTTGGAAAACAGGCTGTTACTCCCATCCAGGCTTTAAAAAAAATGGCTTTTTTACAAAAGCTGCCTTTTTGCGTATAATTTTCTAAAATAGCTTTAAAAATTACAGTTAAAAACCCTACCTTTGCCGTCCTAAATTTTAGAATTTATGTTAGCAGTAGTTAAAATAGCCGGGCAGCAATTTAAAGTAAAAGCCGGGGATAGCCTGTATGTACCGCATATTGATGGTAAAACTGGTGATACCGTTGAATTTGCAGATGTACTAATCACTGACAATAACGGAACCGTTGTTGCCGGTACAGATGTAAAAGCAGTTGTTAAAGCTGAAATTTTAAATGAACTGGTAAAAGGTGAAAAGGTAATTGCGTTTAAAATGAAAAGAAGGAAAGGTTTCCGTAAAAAACACGGGCACCGTACGCAGTACACTCACATTAAAGTAACAGGTATTGCTTAATTAAGTTAAAGTATCGTCAAGCTTGATAAAGTAGTTTATCACAGCTTGTAGTTTATTAACTTTCTAAACTTATAAACTTAAAAACATGGCACATAAGAAAGGTGAAGGCTCCGTAAAAAACGGAAGAGATTCACAAAGTAAAAGATTAGGCGTAAAAATTTATGGTGGTCAGCCTGCTATTGCCGGTAACATTATTGTTCGCCAGCGTGGTACTGTTTATCACCCCGGCAAAAATGTTGGCGTTGGTAAAGACTATACTTTGTTTGCATTAAGTGATGGTTTGGTTGAATTCAAAAAAAGTAAAGGCGACAGAACAATAGTTTCTGTTAATGCTGTTGAGGCTACGGCTTAAATTTTTTTTAATTTTTTTTGTTAGTTTGATAAATATTTCTATTTTTATCATTATTAACTAACCAATTAAATTTTAAAAAGATGGCAACAAAGAAAAAAGCTGCTAAAAAAGCTGCACCAAAGAAAGCCGCAAAAAAAGCTGCTCCTAAAAAAGCTGCTAAAAAAGCTGCTCCTAAGAAAAAAGCTGCTAAGAAAAAATAAGCAGATCTTTTTGATTAAAGAAATAAAAAAGCCCCGGAATATTCCGGGGCTTTTTAGTTGAAACCCTTTGCCATAAAGGGTTTCAGCGTATTGTAATTTTCACTTGCTTTTTTTGCTCTACTGTATTCGACTTGAAATTTTTGACAAAAGAACTGTTTAGACACTCAATTCAATCCTCTGTAAAAAAAAATCATCTTGATTTTGTGAACTGCTTTTTAGTAAAAAAAAGTGGCGGGGCTAACGGCTTTGTAATTTAAACGGCAGCTTTGCCTGGTTTCAAAAAATGATTTAGTTTTTCGATTTCCCTACTTTTGGAGCATGGATAACTACCAGATAGCAGAAAATTTTTCTTTGCTGAGTAAACTGATGGATATACATGGCGAAAACAGTTTCAAAGCAAAAACATACAGTATTGCCGCTTATCATATAGAGAACCTGGCGGAGCAACTTATTTCTATCCCTAAAGAAAAAATAAGTTCATTAAAAGGTATTGGTGATTCAACCGCAAAAAAAATCATTGAAATAATTGAAACAGGAAAATTACAGGCACTTGAAGATATGATTACAAAAACACCAACCGGTGTTATTGAACTGTTGAACATAAAAGGCATTGGACCAAAAAAAATACATACCATATGGAAAGAAATGGAAATTGAAAGTGTGGGTGAACTATTATATGCCTGCGAGGAAAACAGGCTGAAGCTTTATAAGGGTTTTGGCGAAAAAACACAACAAAACATCATTGAAACAATTGAATTCTATTTACACAACCAGGGCAGCTTTTTATTTCCGCAGGTAGAGGCAGTAGAACCGCAGGTTACCGCCTACATGCAAAAATTATTTGGCGCCGAAAATGCCGCACTTACCGGAACTTATAAAAGGCAGCTGGAAATTATTGATGAACTGGAATATGTTATTAACAGCAGTAACGAGATTATAAAACCAAAATTCATTAGCGCCAACCCGCCGGAGTTATTGGAAGAAAAACCTGATACTCTCTTATACAAACTGATGAATGGTTTACGGCTGCGCCTGTATACCGGAACCAATCATTTTAAACAACGCCTTTTTGAAACCAGCGGCAGCCCTGAATTTGTAAATGCTTTTGTAAGAAGTTATCCGCAGGCGGATTATACAACGGTAACTACAAACAGCGATGAGGCCTTTTTTGAAAAAAATGGCCTTAACTATATTCCATATTGTTTAAGAGAAAGTGAAACAATAATACAGCGTGCCCAACAAAACAAACTCCCGGCATTAATACAACCAGGCGATGTGAAAGGGATTATTCACAGCCATAGCAACTGGAGCGATGGCAGTAATACGCTTGAAGAAATGGCAAATGCCGCCAAAGAAAAAGGGTTTGAATATTTAGTTATAAGCGACCACAGTAAAAGCGCTTATTATGCACAAGGGTTGAGCGAAGAGAAGATTGCAGCACAGCACCAGTATATTGATGAGCTGAATGCAAAACTCTCCGGTTTTAAAATTTTTAAAAGTATTGAAAGCGATATCCTGAATGACGGTAGCCTGGATTATAGCAACAGCATCCTGTGTACATTCAACCTTGTAATTGCATCAGTTCATAGCAATTTAAAAATGACGGAAGAGAAAGCAATGCAGCGCTTGATAAAAGCAATTGAAAACCCATACACCACCATTTTAGGGCACATGACTGGCCGATTGCTGCTAAGCCGGAAAGGCTACCCCGTTGATCATAAAAAAATTATTGACGCCTGTGCCGCCAACAAAGTGGTTATAGAATTAAATGCACACCCCAGCCGTTTAGATATTGACTGGCGCCATATTGATTATGCACTTCAAAAAAATGTATTAATTTCTATTGACCCCGATGCTCATACCATTGAGGGGTTTGATGATATACGATATGGCGTTCTTGCTGCACAAAAAGCAATGGTTACAAAAGAAAACAACCTGAGCAGTTTTGGGCTAAAAGAATTTGAACACTATTTATCAGCGGTAAAAAGATATTAAACCCCTTTACTACATTTACAATATTAAAAACAGTACAGATGAAAAAACAGTTAATGTTTTTACTTATAGCCATTTCGGTATCGCTAAAAACTTTTGCCGATGAAGGCATGTGGCTGCCACAACTGCTGCAAATCCTCAATGAAAAAGAAATGAAAAAAATGGGGCTGAAAATAAACGCTGCTGATATTTACAGCATCAGCAAAAGCAGTTTAAAAGACGCCGTAGTAAGCTTTGGCGGTTTTTGTACAGCAGAAGTAATTTCGGATAAAGGTTTGCTGCTTACCAACCACCATTGTGGTTTTGATGCAATACAAAATCATTCCTCCTTACAAAACAATTATATCCGTGATGGTTTTTGGGCATATAATAATGGGCAGGAGTTACCCAACCCCGGGCTGTTTGCCACTTTTATTGTAAGCATTACTGAAGTTACCAATGATGCATTGAAAGGTGTAACTACAGGCATGAGTGAAACTGACAGGCTTAAAATAATTGGTAGCAATATTGATGCTTTGAAAAAAACAGTAAAAAAAGAAAGTTACCAGGATATCCTGATTCGCCCCTTTTTTGAAGGCAACAAATATTTCATGTTTATTACAGAAACTTATAAGGATGTCCGTTTGGTTGGGGCACCGCCATCTTCTGTTGGTAATTTTGGAAAAGATACCGATAACTGGATGTGGCCACGCCATACCGGCGACTTTAGTATGTTCCGCATTTATGCCGGCAAAGACAATAAACCTGCCGATTATTCTCCGGATAATATTCCTTACAAACCCAAACGTTCTTTAAAAATTTCGCTGGATGGTGTAAAGGAAGGCGATTTTACCATGGTATTTGGTTTCCCGGGAAGAACAACCGAGTACCTGCATTCTACTGCAGTGGAGCAAATAATGAATGTAAGCGATCCTGCTAAAATTGCTATACGTGAAAAAGCGCTAAATGTATTAAACAGCTTTATGCGTAAAGATGAAGGCATAAAAATTCAGTATGCTGCCAAATATGCCAGCATAGAAAATGCTTATAAAAAATGGAAAGGCGAAGTGTTGGGTTTACGCAGCAGCGATGCCGTTGGAAAAAAGAAAGCATTGGAAGCCAGCTTTGAAAAAATTGTTTTAACCACTCCGGCAATGAACCTTGCCTACGCTGATTTATTAAAGAAACTGGAGCAGGCTTATAAAGACATTGAGCCGTATGCTTATGCCAGAGATTATTATACTGAAATATCCAGCAAAGTTGAGCTTTATTTCATTTCTCTTTTTGGTATATCATTAATTAATTCTTACGACAAAGGTGAGGCAAATTATAAAGCTGCAGTAAAAGAAACTACTGACAAACTGGTAAATCAATATGGTGAGTACAATGCTGATGTTGACCAGAAACTGTTTGAAGTTTTAATGGAGATGTATGTGAAAAACCAGAAGCCTGAATATGTTTCGCCGCTATTACAAAAGTTGCTTGCAGAAAACAATAATTCTTTTCCGCAAGTGGCCGCAAAAATTTACAGTCAGTCTTTATTTACAAGCCCTTCAAAATTCAGGCAGTTGCTGGATAGTGTCAATGTAAAGGGTAGTTCCGCTATAAAAAATGATATTGCATTTATCCTGTCAAGTGACATAATGAAAACCTATAGTGAAAAAGTGCGTCCTAAATTAGACGAATATCAAAACGCCATTAACCAGTTACAACGCTCTTACATGCAGGCACAAATGGATGTGTTTACGCAAAAAGCATTTTACCCGGATGCAAACAGTACATTGCGTTTAACGTATGGCAATGTTAAAGGATACAGGGCAAGAGATGCTGTACAGTTTGATTTTTATACCTACTTAGACGGAGTGATGGAAAAATACAAACCCGGCGATTATGAATTTGATGTTCCGCAGAAATTAATTGACCTGTATAATAAAAAAGATTTTGGGCCTTATGGTGTTAACGGCCGGCAGCCAGTTTGCTTTATTGCGGCCAACCATACCACAGGCGGCAACAGCGGCAGCCCGGCATTAGATGCATATGGAAATTTAATCGGGTTAAACTTTGACCGTGTTTGGGAAGGCACTATGAGTGACGTAAACTATAATAAAGACATTTGCCGCAACATAATGGTGGATGTACGTTATGTCCTTTTTATTATCGACAAATATGCCGGTGCCAAAAATATTATCAGCGAATTGCAATTGGTAAGTAAAAAGAAGAAGTAAGCTTACTGCATATTTGCATTTTTTTACAACCCGGGCAATTGCCACGCTGGTTCTGTTCAGTACATTTGCTTTGGAAAAAAACAGTAAAATGAAATACTATTACCCAATTATATTATTAACACTATTATATTCCTGTAACGGCAGCAAAGAGAATGACCCAGTTACCGACCCTGTTTTTACTCCTGCCCCCCAACTGAACTACAATATTGTAAATATTTATCCGCACGACAGTTCTGCCTATACCCAGGGCCTCCAGTTATATAATGGTAAAATGTATGAAGGCACAGGCGATTACCAGAATTCATCGCTTCGTATAACTGATTACAAAACCGGCAAAGTGGAAAAGAAACATGTAATGGGTTCGGAAAAAATATTTGGTGAAGGTATTACCATTTTTAAAGGGAAAATTTACCAGCTTACCTGGCAAAGCCATGAAGTATATGTTTATGACCAGGGCAATGTTGAAAAGCCAATAAAAACATTTAACTGGCCGTATGCTGGCTGGGGTATTACCAACAATGGCACCGATTTAATTGTAAGTGACGGCAGCGCCAATTTATATTTTGTAAATGCAGATGACTTTAAAGTAAAATCAAGAATTACAGTATCAGAAGATGGAGTTTTGCAGGATGCCCTGAATGAACTGGAGTTTGTAAATGGTTTTATTTATGCCAATGTTTATCAAAAAGACGTGATTTTAAAAATAGACCCTGCTACAGGAAAAGTGGCAGGCAAGCTAAATTTACCTGCGGACCTGATTGAGAAAAATGCACCGGGTTTTGTTCCCGAGCCGGGTGACGAAGTGTTGAATGGTATCGCTTATGACAGTGCATCGAAAAAGTTTTTTATAACCGGCAAGCGCTGGCCAAAACTTTTTGAAGTTACCATTCAGTAATTATCCTTTCTTTTCAATAATGTAAATAACAGAGCTGCACCGCTCTTTATTGGCAATTGCCCTGCAATTGGATATAAAGCCATTCCAGAAAGCCTTAATAATATTTCCTTTGCCGGTTTTGTATTGTTCGCTTAACATGCACACATAAAAGCTGTCGAACCACATAGGTTTTATTGCCTTAACCGAAAGACCGTAACTGCTTATGAGCTGGCGCATGGAGGCAGGCGAAAAATGATACAAATGACGGGGCACATCATAAGCGGCCCAGTATTCGTTATACAGTTGTGCATCTTTGGATGTATAATTGGGCACCGCAATAAAAATTTTTCCTCCCGGTGCAATTAAAAGAGACAGTTGCTTTATATAAGCATGCAGTTCATGCACATGCTCCAGCACATGCCACATGGTAATGGCATTAAAAGATTGTGGTTGCAACTGAAATAATTTTTCGGGGCTTTGCGGCTGCAGCTGATATAATTCTGCCGCTTTTTCACGGGCTGTTTCATCTGGTTCCAGTCCTGCGGCCTTCCAGCCAGCGCTTTGCATGGTATTTAAGAATGCGCCGGTACCACAGCCAATATCCAGTAGTGTGCCGGTATTTATTCCTGTTTCTGCAACTATTAATTTTTTCTTTGCCTGCAGTGTTCTCTTACGTATAGTGTGATAAAGGCTGTTTATAAAACCCTTTTTTGTATCACTGTGAGAAATGTAGTTATCGCTTTTATAATATGGCCCAATATCATTTTGCTCCGGCACATCCTGTGTAAACCGCAGCGTGCAGTCATTACAATGCATCACCACAAATTTTTCGTGGCTAACTGTATAATCTTCGGCAGTAAGCACCGCCTTAATATTTTGAGACGAACAGACCGGGCAATTAGTATAATGAATCATGAATTATGCAGTAGTAATTTCTTCTTTTTGTTTTGAACGGAACAGCAGCAAACCAATTACACCGGCAGTAACACATACATCTGCCACATTAAAAATTCCCGTGCGCAGGCTGCCTATTCCCATATTCATAAAGTCAGTAACATGGCGGTCATACAGTACCCGGTCAATAATATTCCCAATACCACCCGAAAAAATTAAGGCAATTGAAAAAATCCGTAGGGGTGTCATTCCATCTAAATGGCGGTAAACATAAAACACAACAACAAGTAAAAAGGCCAGTGGCAGCATACTCAATAACCAAAAACTCGCCGCTGGCGGCAGCGAATCACCAAGGCTTAAGGCAGCACCGGTATTTTCGACATACACTAAACGGAATGTATCATGAAAATAGCTTAACTCCCCTTTGTCCTGCAAGTGCTCTTTTGCTAAATTTTTAGTAATCCTGTCTGCGCCGATGCTAATAATGCAGCAAAGTAAAAAGATAATAATTTTTGATTTCCTGCTCATGATTTTATAGTGGGCTTATATTACCAAAGCCAGGTGAAAAGCTGGCATCGTTATAATAAAGAACCAAGCCAATTAATGCAAGTACTGCCAGTACAAGTGCCCACAACCACCAGTAATTTTTAGTAACCGTTGTTTCAGAATAATAGTCGGCCATTTCTGTATTCGTGGTTTCTTTATCTCCCACCAGCATAGTATGCTGTGCATCGGGATGAATCACTCTTTCTGCATTTACCGGTGGCAGAAATACGGGGTTCAATTGTGCAGGCTTAAAATTTATTTTTGACTGTGCCCCCGAAGAAAGGCTTCCTGCAAGGTTTATTACTGTAATATTATTATTACTAAGGTCGGTCTTAAGCTGGTTACAATACTTCCCTAATGCATCAATCGCCTCCATCACAGGTATCCCTAATTTACCGGCAATAAAATCAACCAATGCAGACGCCTCCGTTTCTCTTCCTTCAAAAATTACAGATGGCTGCGGGGCTTTAATTTGCTTATTTAAAAAATCACTTTCTGCTGCGCTTTGAATAACAGATAAAGTGCCTAACCCCGGCAGTGGACAGGTTTTATGCTGAAATAGGTATGATGTTATAAGCTGTTGCATAAAAATCACCTGCGCAAAGGTAGGTGATGAAGTTTTAAAAAAGAGTATAAAACAGTTGCTAATCTCCTGCTTCGGAAACTGTAATAGTTACGGTAGTTGTTCCTGATACAGGGATACTCATGCCTGCAACTTCAATGGTACCTGTTACAGCCATATTCTGTACTTTTTTAGCAAGCAGGCCTGTTGCCAAGCTGATATACATTTCACCAGAAATTTTTGTATCGGTAGCAGTAACGGTTTGCATTCCCTGCATTTCCATTTCACTGTTTACTTTTGCAGTACCTGCAATAGTAAATTTTGCCAGGCCGTCTTTTATTTCGGCTAAAGTATAGGTAGTTGAGTTTTTATTTTTCCCATCTGCAGATGAAGAGCTGTCAGTAAAACTGTCTCCGGGTTTCATCTCAGTATCGTTAATAAAAATATCTACTGCAGGAGATGTTTCAGTGCCGTTGTTAACATTCAGCATACTCATCATCATATTTCCTCCGGGTGCGTCCCGTTCCGGGCTTCCTTTTTTTACAATACTGCCTTCAACTAATTTTCCAAAGTTATTTACACTAAATACCACCGGCATTCCAATATCATTGCCAAGCATTTGGCCTAACTGCCCGTCCCTGTCTTCTTTTTTATCACTGTCATAATTCATATCCTGCCCCATCATACTCATGTGCATAACAATGTGTTTAGTGGTGCTGCTTAACTGGGAGGTATTTTTTTCCTTTGCTTTTACCTCCAAAACACTCGTAGTAGTTATATCCATAGGCACTTCCATGCTTTGTCCCATCATTTCCTGGGCCATGGATCCATTCGTTACGTTGGTAATAATATACTTTTTTCCTGCTGATAAATTTACTGCAGGTTTAAAAGTTTGAGCATTTGTATAAAGCGATGCTGCAACCAGGGCAGCAATCATTAACTGTTTCATGTTTAAATTATTTTCGGCATTTCAAAATTACGTACCGGCACGCAAATGTATTTTATTTGGTAAACATTTATCATTTTGTTTATCTGCTCCATTTTTTTATAAATTGATAATTTTGCTTCTAAACAAGTATTATGTACTTAACTCCCGATAACCGTTTAAAAAAAATTATTGTAATTGGCGACCGTGTGCTTATTAAACTTTCAGCAGCTAATGAAAGAACTGAAAGTGGTTTGTACCTGCCCCCCGGCGTTGGAGAAAAAGAAAAAGTGCAGCAGGGTTATGTAATTAAAACAGGCCCGGGTTATGCATTACCTATGCCCGTGGAAGAGGAAAGCTGGAAACCCGACGAAGAAAAAGTAAAATACCTACCCCTGCAGGCACGTGAAGGCGATCTTGCTATTTTTTTACTGAGTGGCGCCACCGAGGTTATTTACGAAAAAGAAAAGTATTATATCGTTCCGCAATCTGCTATATTAATGCTGGAAAGAGAGGAAGATTGGCTTCACCATTAATAAGTTGTTCAATATATTTCTTACTTTTTTGTTTTTTGATATAGCGTTCCCGTTCGCTTGCCTTACTTCTTGTTACAAAGGCTTCCATATAAACTAATTCCCACGGCGTATAATTTTTAGTAGAGGGTATTTGCTTTGCATTATGTCGCTATAGTCTTGCAGCCGCATCTTGGCAATGCCCAACATAATATCGGTTATAACTTTTGGAGTAAAGTATATAAGTGAAGTACATATAATAAAAAAGCCCTGAATTGCTTCAGGGCTTAGTACTCGGGATGGGAGTTGAACCCACACTTGCATTGCTGCAAACAGGATTTTAAGTCCTGCGTGTCTACCAGTTCCACCACCCGAGTGACACGATTTTTGAAAATTATCTAATAAGAACTTCAAACAATTTTAAATACTTCCTATAGGAGTTGAACACACATTTGCATTGCTGCAAATCCCGATTTTAATCGGGACGTGTCTACCAGTTCCACCACCCGAGTGACACGATTTTTGAAAAAAAATCCCGACACTGTCGGGATAAATGTTGAGCGGAAGACCGGGCTCGAACCGGCCACCCCGACCTTGGCAAGGTCGTGCTCTACCAAATGAGCTACTTCCGCAATTGAGATAAAGAACTATACCGTTTTTTCGGACGGCAAAAATAAGGGTTGTATTGCTACAACAAAAATTTTTTTACTTGTATTTTGGATTGTACAGGGTATTTTCCGGCACATTCACATCAGGCTTTCCTTTATAACGGTGTTCGTACAGGTTATAGCAACCGCCTATTACAAATGCCAATACCAGAAAAACCTGGCAAAACCATATAAAACGGGAAGTGGAAACCCAGTTATGAGTAAAATCTTTGTGTGAGTTGTCAATTATTTCCTGTTCCATCTGTTTAAAATTTGCTGTGCAAAAATAAGGGCTGCGGCTTAAAAAAACCTATTTGTTATCAACAATTTCAGAAAACTTCGTTTTCTTTTTTACGAAATGCTGCCACACTATAAATCCACCATAAATACCTGCCGGTTTACCCTGGCGTTTCACCGGCCAAACAGATTGCTTTTTTTGAAATAACAACCACTTACAAAAATGCAGATGTGCTTTTAATACTGCTGTAAAATAAGTTCCCTCTCCTGCCAGCAGTTCCTTCCATGCCGATACGGCATCCAATCCAATACGTACGGGAATTTTTACAATACGTTGCAGCAATGAGTAATTCTTATAAAGCATTATTAAATTATTCCTGAAATTTAAATACACTTTTCGGCTGCTTCCCTTTGGTAATGTACCGCCACCAACATGGTATACCACCGAAGCCGGCTGGGTGTATACTTTATAACCTGCCAGCTGTAAACGCCAGCAAAAATCAATTTCTTCCTGGTGGGCAAAAAAGAATTCATCCAGCCCTCCCATTTGATGGTATATACTTGCTCTTACAAATAATGCAGCTCCACTGGCCCAAAAACATGGTGCTGCATCGTTGTATTGTCCGTTATCTTCCTCACATATATCAAAAACCCTCCCCCGCATAAAGGGGTATCCCAAACTGTCAATCCACCCTCCCGCAGCTCCTGCATATTCAAAAAAAGATTTGGTGTTGTACGCAAGTAATTTCGGTTGGCAGGCTGCAATGGCTGCATCAGTTTCCATTAATTCAATTACAGAATTTATCCAGCCGGGGGTTACTTCCACATCACTATTTAATAAAACATAGTAATCACTTTGCACCTGCTTTAGCGCCGTATTGTAACCTTTTGCAAAACCCTCGTTGGTGCTGTTCTGTAAAATTTCTACCTGCGGGTAATGTGCTTTTAAAAAAACAACCGAATCATCTGAAGAAGCATTATCCGCCACAATTACCCGTTTGTTTTCATATGCTGATGCCAGTACGGATGGTAAAAACTGTTCTAAAAAGTTTTTACCGTTCCAGTTTAAAATAACAATTGCCACAGCGGGTTTTTGTGTATCCGCCGTATCAAGTGCTTCAGCATCGTTGCGTCGCATTTCAGTCATCCGTGTTACTGCTATGGTGCTTTAATTATGTATGCTACAAACTTACTCATAACTCATCATTCATCACTCATAACTAATTCCTTATTTTTACTTATGCTTACACAATTACTAAACTGGCGCACTGCTTTAGCAGCAATAGCAATAGCAATTGTTACCGGCACTGTTTTCTACTCCCAATACCTTTCCAGGAAAATTGCGGCAGATGAACGAAAAAAAGTAAATGTATGGGTACAGTCGTTAAAAACACGCAGTACCACTACCGACCAGTCTGCACTGGACCTTACCAACATCATTACCACTGAAAATACGGAGATACCAATTATTGGCACAGATGAAAAAGACAACCCGATTAACGAGTTTTTAAATCTTGATACCAATAAAATAAAATCTGATACCGGCTACCTGCGCAAAATGGTGGCCGAATTTAAGAGCCAGCACGATCCCATAACTGTTGAAATAAGTAAATCGCCGCTTCTATACAATAAATATTACTACGGCGATTCCCGGTTGCAGCAGGAAGCAAGATATTATCCGATCATCCAGTTAATAATTGTAGCGTTATTTATCATTATTACTTTAATTACTATATCCACCCGCAATAAATCCACACAAAACCAGGTGTGGGCTGGTATGGCAAAAGAAACAGCCCACCAGATTGGTACACCACTTTCTTCCCTGCAAGGCTGGGTGGAAATGCTGAAAGAAAATCCGCAGAACGAAAAAATTGCTACCGAAATGGAAAAGGATGTGGACCGGCTGAAACTGGTGAGTGACCGTTTTAGTAAAATTGGCAGCACCCCGCAACTGGAAGAAAAAAATATTGTGACACAGGTGGAAAATATGGTGGCTTACATTAAACGAAGGGCCAGCGATAAAATAAGTTTTGCAGTAACCAGCTTTAATAATACTGACATTACTGCCATGATAAATGCCCCCTTGTTTGATTGGGTAATTGAAAACCTTTTAAAAAATGCACTGGATGCCATGGATGGAAAAGGCAATATTGGCATCGCTATTAAAAATGAGGTTGCAGATGTGGTGATTGATGTAACCGACAGTGGCAAAGGAATAAGCGCCGCCAACATCAGCAAAGTATTTAAACCGGGCTTTACCACCAAAAAGCGTGGCTGGGGTTTGGGGCTTAGTTTAAGCAAACGTATTATTGAGCAATACCACAAAGGAGAATTATTTGTAAAGCACTCCGAGCCTGGCAAGGGCACTACCTTTAGAATTGTTCTTAAGAAATAGCCATTGCTTTTTACCGTTTACAGCCGATTACTTATTTTTGCCGTCCCTTAATTGTATGCGGAGGTGGCGAAATTGGTAGACGCACTACTTTGAGGTGGTAGCGCCTGAAAGGGCGTGGGAGTTCGAATCTCCTCTTCCGCACAAAAGCTTCTCGTAACGGGAAGCTTTTTTAATTTTATTATCTTGTAAAAAAATTGAATAATGGCAGCTGAAATAAAATGCCCCAATTGTGGCCATGAGTTTGAACTGAACGAAAGCCTGAGAGGAGAAGTGGAAAAAGAATTGCGTAGTAAAATGCTTGACTGGCAGAAAAAGAAAGAGGAAGAATTTACAACACAGTCTGCAAAGCTGGTGGCAGAAGCACAACAAAAAGCGACAGAGCAAACTGCTGCCAAACTAAAATCGCTGGAAGAAGAAGCCAGACAAAAAACACAACAGCTGCAGGAGCTGCAAAAAAAAGAGCTGGATTTACTGCGTGATAAAACTGCCCTGGAAGAAAAACAAAAAAACTTTGAACTGGAGCTGGAAAAGCGCTTTTTAGAAAAACGGAAAGAAATTGAAGACAGTACCATTAAAAGAGAACAGGAACTGTTTGACCTGAAAACAAAGGAGTACAAACTGCAGATGGAACAGCAGCAAAAACTGATTGAAGAATTAAAAAGGAAAAGTGAACAGGGCAGTATGCAACTGCAGGGCGAAAGCCAGGAGCTGTTACTGGAAGAAATTTTAAAAGAACATTTTCCTTTTGATGTAATTGAGGAAGTGGGCAAAGGTGTGGAAGGTGCAGATTGTATACAACTGGTACGTAACAACAGTGGCGTGGTGTGCGGTAAAATTATTTACGAAAGCAAACGCACCAAGGCATGGAGCAACGGCTGGATTGACAAATTGAAAAACGACATGCGCAGCAGCGGTTGTGATGTGGCCATTCTTGTATCACAGGTATTTCCTAAAGACATGGATAAGTTTGGAGAAAAAGACGGCGTATGGGTATGCAATTTTAATGAAGTGAGCAGCGTGGCGTATTTGCTGCGCAACGGTATCATTAAAATACATGATGCACAAAAAAGCCAGGAGAACAAAGGTGATAAAATGCAGATGCTGTATAATTACCTTACCGGCAACGAATTTCGTGGACAGGTGGAAGCCATTGTAGAAGGTTTTATGGCCATGAAACAAAGCATTGCCAAAGAGCGCATACAAATGGAAAAAATCTGGAAGGAACGGGAGAAACAACTGGAAAAAGTTTTATTAAGCACCAGCGGCATGTACGGCAGCGTAAAAGGAATTGCCGGCGCTTCGGTAAGTGATATCCCATTACTGGAAGGCAATGATATGCCTGATGAAAATTAATATGAGCCAGCGCCTGAAACTTATCATACCCTTACTGCTTTTTGCCATAACCATTGGCTTTGCCTTTGAAAGCGATTTAGATGGTGTTGCGCTCTCATTGCTTGCATTGTTTGCTTTCATTTTTTACTTCGCAATTTTAAGAAAAGAAGCCGGTGATGGTGAAGCCGAAGAAGACAGCCTGCAATATAGCAGTACCACAACTGAAGCCCCAAAAGAACCACTGCTCGTTTATTATGGAGATGCATTGAATTTTTCTGATGAGGAAATTATTACTGTGTTGGAGAAACATTTTCCGTATTACCCAAAGCTTTCCCAGCTGGGAAAAGCTAAATTTATTGAACGTACGCAACTATTTATTGCAGATAAGGTCTTTAAAATTCACTGCAATCCGGGTTTTAAAGAAATGCCCATTTTAATAAGTGCTGCAGCCGTACAACTCACCTTCGGTTTAAAAAAATACCTGCTGCCTAACTTCACTTTCATACATGTTTATCCGGAAGAATTTTTGGGGGTTCATCCCAGTATTCGTGTGCTGGAGGGCAATGTAAGCGGCCATGCCATTAATTTAAGCTGGAAGCATTTCTTAGAAGGTTACCGAAATCCGGTTAATGGCCAGAATGTGGGGCTGCACGAACTGGCCCATGCATTGTACTACCAAACTTTTATTGTGGAAGAAAATGTGGACCGCAATTTCAGGGATACGTTTGACGGGTTTAGTGAATACGGAAATAAAGTTTTTGAACAGGAGAAACTGCCGGGTAATGATCTATATTCAGAATACGCTCTTAAAAATTTCCAGGAATTTTGGGCGGAGAGTATTGAAATATTTTTTGAAAAACCCTGGCAGCTTAAAAATACTTACCCGAGCTTATATGCGGCCATTGCTGCGTTACTAAACCAGGACCCGTCCATTACCACGCCTTTACTGGAGAGTTAACACCCATGTTAAAAAATTACCGTTGAAGAAAAGATAATGCACATGCAATGGAATGGTGTTATCAAACATACAATGCACCACGCCCTCATCGGCATTGCCATTAACTGATTGTATATTGATATGTTTTTTAAAATCCACACCACCGCTGCCCTTCCATTTATAAACAGATTCTTTAACGCTCCATAATAAAGTGGCGTCTTTATTATTAGAGGTTTTACTCAGTAACTGCATTTCACGCCTTGTTAAAAATTTATGCAAAATTGTTTGCACTTTATCAGTTTGCTGTTCAATATCCACTCCTACTCGGTAGGTCCTGCTCACCACTACAGCCGCATAATCGCCACAATGAGATATAGAAAAATGAAAGACATCGTTTTCTAAAAATGGTTTTCGGGTTTCTGCAATTTTAATTAGAGACAGGGGAAAATCCGGATAAAGTTCTTTTAATAAATAGCGGCCTGCCAAATGCTGCAGTCTTTTACGTGGGTTTGTAATTTCTTGTTGTAAAGGCACTTGTTGTAAAAAAAAGCTTTCGGGCTCAGAAATATGCCACACCCCCATTTTGGTTACAGCGTTAATATTTTGTTGATAAACCAGCGGCATATTAAAGTTGAAAGTTGACAGTTAAAAGTTGAATATTTTATTTTTACGCTTTGGTAAATGGATGAATAAAGGTATGCAGTAAAAGTGAGTGACACAACG
This sequence comes from Ferruginibacter sp., assembly GCA_044225995.1. Lineage (GTDB taxonomy): Bacteria > Bacteroidota > Bacteroidia > Chitinophagales > Chitinophagaceae > Ferruginibacter. The sequence continues at coordinate 75,132 of JBGAHV010000002.1, forward strand.
ATGTCGCCATAAGAACTGAAGCCTGTAACAAAAAAATATAAAATGATTTTAAGCGACAAACGCATTTTAGAAGAGATAAGCAAAGGAACTATTAAAATTGAACCGTATGACCGTGACTGCCTTGGCAGCAACAGTTATGATGTGCATTTGGGCAAGCATTTAGCACGCTATGTAAATAAAGAGCTGGATGCAAAAAAACATAATACCATTGAACATTTTGATATTCCTGAAGAAGGGATTGTTTTATACCCCCACGAATTTTATTTGGGTGTAACACAGGAATACACAGAAACACATGCACATGTACCTTTTTTGGAAGGTAAGAGCAGTACCGGCCGTTTGGGTATTGATATACACGCCACAGCAGGAAAAGGCGATGTTGGCTTTTGTGGCAACTGGACACTGGAGATTTCTGTAAAACAGCCTGTACGTGTTTATGCCAGTATGCCTATTGGCCAGTTAATTTATTTTCCGGTGGATGGAGAGATTGAAGTAAAATACAACGAAAAGAAAAATGCCAAATACAGCGGCCAGCCAGGTAAACCTGTTGAAAGCATGATGTGGAAGAATAATTTTTAACCGTTCTGATTTTAATTTCATGATACAGAAATGGACCGTATTAAAACAAGAAGATGTTTCCCCTTCACCATGGATGCCTGTACTTCGTCATACAGTTCAATTACCTAATAATAAGGTTGTAGACGATTATTATTTTTCCCTGTTAGGTAATGTAGCCATTGTAATGGCTGTTACAACAGCCAACAACATTGTGCTGGTACGGCAATACAAGCATGGTATTGGAGAAGTTTTGCTGGAACTGCCCGGTGGCATGCAACAAAAACACCCTACAATGGAAGATTGTGCATTGGCAGAACTGGAAGAAGAAACAGGTATAAGAGCGACTAAAGAGCAATTACTTTCTTTAGGGAAGATTGCAGGTAATCCAGCTAAAATAAACCAGGTAACCTATGGGTTTATTATAAAAAGCGCTGTGTTTAACACTACTCAAAAATTAGATAGTAATGAAGATATTGAGCTGGTTACTGTAACCCCCAGAGAATTATTACACATGGTTGCCAGTGGAGAAATTTGGGTGGCAGATACGGTTGCTTTTATTATGAAAGCACAGTTATTGTATCCTGAAGTATTTGTATAACATTTAGTTCAAACTCCAGATAGCATAATTAAGCACACCTGCAAAACTTACCCATGAAATGTACGGCACCAAAAGCCAGGCCGCAGCAGATGATATTCTCCCAAACTGAAGAATGGTAAACAGAATTGCCAACCACATTATTACCAGTTCCGCCAATGCCCAGCCTGTTTGCTGCAAACTGAAAAATATAAATGACCAGGCAAAGTTTAATACAAGTTGTATGGCGAATAATACAATTGCCGTTTGTTTTAATTTTTTTTCCTTACCTGATTTCCATACAAGATATAAGGCGATACCCATTAAAATGTACAGGGTGGTCCATACAGGAGCAAACAACCAGTTAGGAGGATTAAACCAGGGCTTTTGTGCTGCAGCATACCAGCCATTAACGCCCTTTGTTGTAAACAGTCCGGCAACACTTCCTGTAAGCAGGGGAATTAGTATTGAAAGAAATAATTTCATTAAAACTCAACAGCCATGGAGTAAAAAGGTTTTGTACAGCCTTTAAATTTTTCCAAACTTTTTGTAGTAAGCAATAATAAAGCTGGTTACTTCATCGTAGCTAAGCATCCCCTGCGGCTGTTCGTTACTTTCAAGATATTTACCGTACAGCCAGCGTATCACCGGTTCAACAGGATTTTTGTGGCGTAGGTTGAATTCCCGCCATTCTTTTAAGTCATTTTTTACTTCTGGCAAAAGCTGGTTTGCAAATGCCCTGGCACTGGTGGAATCAGTACCATACAAATTCCGGTTGCTGTATAAAAATAAATCCAGGTAAACAGAATATTTAAATCTATCATCGTTTGATGCACTGGCAGCAAGATAGCCTACAAAGTTGGCTTCATTTTCCTTTGCATAACCCAGTTGATGTGCCACTTCATGACATACTGTAAAAGGCTGTAAAAATTTTGGCACTGTTGTATTTACCTGTGCCTCTCCTGTAAATGGGTTATAGTATCCTAAAAAGCCCACATAATTACCCAACCATCCCCATAACGATGGCTTAATGGATAAATGATTGTAATGAAGAAAAGGGTATGCTGAATCAATTTTTTTATATGCTAATCCTGTTTGCTTAAATAACTCTGCAGAAGACCAATAAGCTGTACCATTATTCATCAACGAGGTTTTTGCAGTGTTTGTTTTTTCCACCAGCAGGGCATTCATTTCTTTTAATTCATTTGTGTTGTATTTAGTCATTGACAAATCTATCTGTGTGGCAATTCCTTTGCGGTTATAGTTAACTCCCCAAAAGCTATTAAACACCAGGTAAAGTAAAAGCAGTAAAGTTGCCGCTTTAATAAAACGGCTGGCAGTTCCATTCCATGTAGCCTTTTTTTGAATTAGTAAACGAATACCTTTCGTCAGTTTTATTACACACCATAAACCAAAAAAGCCATAAATAAAATCACCGGTGCTAAAAGGAATCCAGCCAAACAAAAACCGCAAAGTTGAAGCCGCTAAAGGATAAAAGCCAGTAGCATAGCCTGTCTCCACTCTTTGGGGGCTTAATGAATACCACTTAAGAAGCAGGACCAAAACCAATAAAAACCCAATAAATAACAGCTTTCTTTTATATTGCATACAGGATAAAAGTAATAAAACCCGTTTAATTAGGGTTACGCCGCAAAAAATCAAAATTCATACCTCAAATCAGGAAATTTTACCTTACCTTTGCCCTCCTTTAAACCATCCGTAATGGCGAACAAGCGGGGATTTGAGATAGCGTTTGTGGGATTGAAGCCCGGAATTCATGAGTTTAATTACGAGGTGGATGATAAGTTCTTTGCTGAAAAAGGTGTTACAGAGTTTACAAACTGCCATGCTACCATCAGGCTGTTGTTAGATAAAAAAAGCAGTTTCATGCTTTTAAAGTTTGAAATTGGAGGCAAAGCAGATGTTAGTTGTGATCGTTGCGGAAACCCTTTGGGAATGGACATTTGGGATGAATTCAATATGCTGGTAAAGCTGGTTGAAAACCCTGATGAAATGAATGAACAGGAGGAAGACCCCGATGTGTTTTATATAAGCCGCACGGAAAGCCATATTAACGTAACCAACTGGATTTATGAATTTGTAATGCTGAGTTTTCCCATGCAGAAAATGTGCAGTGAAGAAGAAATGGGCGGGCCACAATGCAATAAAGAAGTACTGGCAAAGCTCAATATTATGAAACACGAGCAACAGGAAGAGCATAATGCCAATCAGTTGTGGAAAGGGCTGGAACAGTTTAAAATAAAAGCAAAGAGAAAAAAGAACTGATAATTATAAAAGAACAATAAAAACTATAAGTCATGCCAAATCCAAAAAGGCGCCATAGTCAGCAACGCAGTGCAAAAAGAAGAACTCACTATACAGCTACCGCTGCAACTTTAAGTGTTGATAAAACAACTGGTGAAACTCACGTTCGTCACCGTGCACATGTTAGCGAAGGCAAACTGTTTTACAAAGGAAAATTAGTGGCAGAAAAAGCTCCGCTTAAAGCCTGATTTTTAATTTTTCTTTTTTGGATTCTAAACTTTAAATTCGTTTGCGGATTTGGGGTTTAGAATTTTTATTTATGGTAGCCCTTTAATAAAGAAAGCTGGTAGAATTTCTGCCTCATTTAAACGACAATAAAATGCGGCGCTGCCATTACTAATAATACTTGCAATGAATATTGGATTAGATATGATGGGCGGGGATTTTGCCCCAACAGAAGCAGTTAAAGGCGTAGCTGCATTTTTAGCAGATTGCACAGAACCTGTTCATTTAACCCTAATTGGTGACGAAGCACAGATAAAACCTTTGCTCGAATCCTCTGTTGTTGCAACTGGTAGTTATACCATCGTTCATGCCAGCGAAATAATTGAAATGAACGAGCACCCCACAAAAGCACTCAAAGAAAAAAAGAATTCCTCCATTGCAATTGGTTTTCATTTACTGGCCACCGGTAAAACCGATGCTTTCATCAGCGCCGGTAATACAGGCGCTATGATGGTGGGTGCATTATTCAGCATAAAAGCTATAGAAGGTGTTATAAGGCCAACCATTGGCGCTTACATGCCACGTGAGGATGGCAGCCTGGGTTTATTAGTGGATGTTGGGCTCAATGCCGATTGCAAACCAGAAAATCTGAACCAGTTTGCAGTATTAGGCTCTCTTTATGCAAAACACATTTTAAATTTCGAAAACCCTAAAGTGGGTTTGGTTAATCTGGGCGAGGAGGAAGGCAAGGGAAATTTACTGGCGCAGGCAACTTACCCTTTATTAAAAGAAAATAAACAAATCAATTTTTACGGCAACATCGAGGGCCGGGATATATTGCTGAACAAAGCTGATGTATTAGTGTGTGAAGGTTTTACTGGTAATGTAGTTTTGAAATTAGCGGAGAGCATTTATGATATTGTAAAACGCCGCAACATTCATGATGAACATTTTGACCGTTTTAATTTTGAGCAATATGGCGGTGTGCCCGTTTTAGGGGTTAGTAAACCTGTTATTATTGGCCATGGTATTTCTCACAATACCGCCTTTAAAAATATGATTCGTATTGCACAGCGCATGCTGCAGACAAACCTGATGCAAAAAATGCAGGAGAGTTTTGTAGCCAATGCCTGATTTATTAAACTTATCGCACTCAATTTCCAATATACTTCGATTTTTTGTCCAATTTTACTTTTTGTTTTTTAGGAGTTATTAAACTACTATCTTTTTTTTGCTACTAAAAGATAGTAGCACAGGCGGGATATAAATTTTACGAATTCATTTCTTTTTTATAAATCATACTGGCTTACTTCTGCCAGTTTGTATCTTGCACTAATGGAGCAGTATTTTAAAATAGGAAAACTGGCAGCAAGCACCGGGCTTAAAGGTGAGCTTATTTTACAGCATAACCTGGGCAAAGCAGCTTCATTAAAAGGGCTGAATGCTATTTTTATTGAGGATAAAAAAGACAGCTTCATCCCCTATTTTATACAGCAAACAAAAATTAAAAGCCCCAACGAAACCATAGTTAAACTGGAAGGAGTGGATATTATGGAAGTGGCAAGAAAGCTTACCCCAAAAGAAGTTTGGTTGCAGGCAGATGACTTTAAAAAAGTAGCAGCTAAGTATTCTCCTATTGCTTTACTGGGTTTTACTTTAGTAAACGACGGGAAAGACCTGGGGGAAATACTGGAAGTGATTGAGCAACCCCATCAAATTTTATGCACTATTCTGTACAAAGGCAAAGAAGCCTTAATACCCGTTCATGAAGAAACGCTTGAAAAAGTAGACAGCAAAAACCGTAAAGTGTTTGTTATGTTACCAGATGGTTTATTGGATATTTATGAATAAGCAACATAATTACATTAATGTAATTCCTTCGGTGGTGTATCTTCATTAAACTTTTTTACCAGTGCTTTTACATCATCACAGGAGGCAACCACTTTAATACCGATTTTCCGGCCCACCTCCCTCATGGCATCAGCCCTAGTTTTACGATCATCAGTTTGCACAAAACCATCTTCATTTAATAATAAATCCATTTTGGCAGCTGCATTTTTTTGCAGACAGGTTTGTAATACGGCAAATAATTGCTGGCGGGTGGTAATACTATCTTTATAAGCTGTTATACAGCCACACATTGCCTTTGCAACACTATCGGTAACGGGTTGTTGTTTTGTGACAGTTTGTGCTTTTGCAAATACAGCTGGCACAAGAAATAAAAAAAATATAGCACCCCGTTTTAATAAAATCATGTAAATAGTTTACTGCAAAAGTAAATTACATCCCGTGTTTCTCAACTCCTCGTTATGCTTTTAAAGAACAGTTAGGTTAAATTTAACAGCATGTTTTTACAGATAATAATCTCCGTTTGCAACACCCTGCACAAATTTGTATTTTTATTGTATGGATGTGTCACAACGTTTAATTGCTCATTTTGACCTTGACACTTTTTTTGTTTCGGTTGAATTACTGAAACAACCGGAGTTAAGGGGTAAACCTGTGTACGTTGGCGGCACTGAAAGAGGCGTAGTTACCAGCGCCAGTTACGAAGCAAGAAAATTTGGTATCCGCAGCGGTATGCCCAGCTGGCAAGCAAGGCAGCTTTGCCCGCAGGCCATTGCCTTGGGATGGAGCCGGGGAGAATACAGCCGGTACAGCCGCTGGGTTACAGATATTATTGCTGCCAAAGCACCGTTGTTTGAAAAAGCAAGCATTGATGAGTTTTACATTGACCTTACCGGCATGGATAAGTTTTTTAATGCCCTGCAATGGACCGTTGATCTGCGCAAAGAAATTATTGATGCCACCAAACTGCCCATTTCCTTCGGGCTGGCCAGCAATAAAATGATGGCAAAAATTGCTACAGATGAAGCAAAACCTAATGGCTATTTGCAGGTTCCCTTTGGTAAGGAAAAAGAGTTTTTAGCTCCCATGCCTGTAAGCAAAATTCCAGGTGTGGGCGAGCATACGCATGAAGCCCTTAAAGCAATGGGCATTACTCTTATAAAACACATCAGTGAACGCTCTGTTGAAGAACTGGAAGAACGCCTGGGTAAATGGGGGGGTGATTTGTGGAATAAAAGCCAGGGTTTACATTTTGGGGAGGTTACTCCTTATCATGAATCAAAGTCGGTAAGCACAGAAAATACGTTTGATGAAAATAAAACTGATCTTACTTTTTTAATGGGAGAACTGGTGCGTATGACAGAACGTATTTGTTATGAATTACGCCAGGATGGAAAGGTAGCAGGCTGTGTAGCCGTTAAAATACGCTATCCTGATTTTGAAACCACCAGTAAGCAAACAACTATACCCTACACTTGTGCCGATGATGAGGTAATACCTGTGGCCAAAGAACTATTTAAAAAGCTTTGGAAAAAAGGCACTCCAATTCGCCTGATGGGCGTACGCCTGAGTGAACTTACCAATGATGCTGTACAAACAAACCTGTTTAACGATGTGGAGCGTAAAACTGATTTATATAAAGCTATTGATAATGTAAAGGAGCGCTTCGGAAAAGGATCAGTTAAACGAGCTTCTTCCCGTTAAGCTATTTTAAAAAACAAGGGGCTGGATAGAAATCCTGCCCCGTTTTAAAATCCAATATCCTATGAAAAACCGAGACAAATATACAGCAGCCGTATACGGCACACAATACCCTAAAACGGGTATTTTATAAAAGGTGGATAAAATTTTGTAACTGGCAGGTTATGAAAAGGAAGTGCATAAAAAAAGCCGCTGAAATCAGCGGCTTTTTTAGTACTTGAAAATATTTTTTAATAGCTCCACAAATCCTGCTCGTAATTGAATATTTTTTCTTTGATATTTTCTCCTTCCAGTAATTGTAGAATTGGCTTATCTGTCATGCCAGGAATATTTCTGATAAACTGATCGTATGGATTATCGATAGTACTTTTGATTATGCGACCATAGAACATACGGCTTTCAAACAGTTCTTCCCAGCTCATGCGGGCTCCAAAGTTTTTACCATTGTACACCTCGTATTTTGCAAAAACAGGGCGCATATCAGGATAATATACCCAGAATAATTCAGTTTCCCCTAAATCAACACCCAAGGATGTTACAACATGTTTTAAAGGAGCAATACCCAATATTCTCCAGAACAAACGTGAACTTTCTTTATCGAAGATTACTTCTTCTTTAATTCTGAATTTATAAAATGAGTCAAGGTTGATATCATTACGTTCATACCTTACACCTGTCTGTACACCATTAGGGTCAAAAATCGGTACTGGCACTGAATCGCCAGCGATTTTTTGAGAAACTTGACTAACATTTAATGGAGTAGTAAACCTGTCATCAATGGCGTCAAAAACTGTTACAGCACTATCTTGAATTGCTTTCAGCAATATTGATATAAAACGCTGGTTACCGTTATTCTCATCTGCCGAATACCTGAATGCCTGGTTCATTTTTTCCCGGGTATCAATTTCACGCCATATTTTATGACGGTATAATGCATCATCAGCCCTCAAATGTTCGTACGGCAAAGGGGTCCTGTCACGCAATGTAGAGGTTTCCACAGCTTCATCTGGACGCAAAGAAGGCAGGACAGTTTTTATAGGAAGTGAGTCCTTTTTTATTGGTGCAGGTACAGGAGCAACTTGTGCAACTGTATCAGTAACGGCCTGAGACTGAGTTACCTTAGATTTAGTCTTTGTTTTTGCAGTTTTACTTGTAGGAGGTCTTTTCTTAACTGCACGGGTGCTCTTCTTTTGAGCAGAAGCCACACCTGCAAAAAGGCCAATACAAATCACCACTAATAAACTTTTCAAAAAGTGCTTATTCATAGCTTAATTATTATCTGTTAATATAACGCAATTGATTTACCGTCAATTGTCCTTGAACCATCCGGGCCAGATACTTTAACATTATCAAATGATATAACTGAACCGGGAATACATCTTGCCATCAGTGCTTTTATAGGAGCCAAACTATTGCTGTTAATAGCAGCGGTTTGAACACTTTGGAAACCTGCGCCAGAGAAATAAACTGTGGCACTGGTTACATTATATTTTGTATCAAAATCAAAAGCCTCTAATTCAGCACGACAAAAATCCTGAGCCTTAAACGCAACAGCCGGCATTCTTATTTTACCATCACCCACTTTAAATACAGGGTCAGGTATTCTTTTGATACGGAAATCAAATTTGCTTGATTTACCGTCTGCAGTTACAGTAATACTTGCAGCAGTACCTCCGGTTACTCTTACAGTTCTGTTAGAGTTTGTTCCGCTAATTGTGCCGCCAGTTATACTAACGGTTGTTTTATCCCAGCCTGTACCGGAAGAAATTGTTACAGGGTTGTCAACACCGATATAAAATACATTCATTTTATCAAGCATTACAGCTGCACCACCAGGTGTACCTACAACATATTCCACCTTTTCATTAATAGGAACTGGTTTTCCATCCTCACCTGTAAAAGTACCTGTGATAGTAACGGTGTGTGTACCAGCACCACTTACGGTAGTTTTGTATTCGGTTTGGCCATTTACAAGAGTTGAAGTAGAACCATTAATTGTAAGTGTGCCTTTTGATGAAGAGCTGTAAGCACCCACACCTGCTTTAATAACCAGCTCCTGGCCGGGCATTAAGTAGTTAGAGTTTTGTCCAACTAAAACGCCTACCTGGTCCATATGTACTGCTACAGTACCAATTTTATTATGGCAAAAGGTTACTACCTGGTTTTCTGCATTCTTGATGTTATTCTGAAATTTGCTAAGCATTGTCAATGCAGCAATAGCCGGTGTCATATGAAAATAACCAACAGTAAATTCTTTTGTACCGCCTTCCTGGCTGTGAATAGGATCAGTATTTACAGGAAAGGTTGATTCAAAAGCTGCTTTAATTTCTGGATGAATTGCAAGCATTTTAGTTTTATAATCATCCAGTTTCGCTTTTAATTGATCTCCTTTTTTTTCCTGCTCCATAATCCTGGTAGCGGCCTGCAAGTCATCCAGTTTAAATTCTTTCACCTGTTTGCCGTCTTTCTCAACCATTCTTAAACCTGCACCTTTTTCAATTTCTGTTTTCAAATCCTCAATATAGGTATCCATATCAGCGGAGTATTGCTTGGCTTTTTCTGCCAGCGGTTCCCACTCTGCAGCTTGTTTTGCTGTTTTTTCGTCAGTAAGCTTTTCTTTTAAAGATTTATATAAAACCTCGTTAGATGCTTTGATGTTAGTGCTTGAATTTTCCAAGCTCGTTTTAACTGTTCTAAACGCTTCAATTACTTCGGCAGAAACGTTCAGGGCCAAGATGGCTGTCAACACCAGGTACATGATGTTGATCATCTTTTGCCGGGGCTCTTTAGGTAAAGCCATAATATTTTAATTTACGGGTTGTTTAAGTTATTGTTTTCTTTTTATTGGGGGTATGAAGCTCATGGGTATAACACCACAAACTACAAACCGTAAACTTCTGTTTTATCTGCCCTGCATGGCGCTAAGCATATTGCCATAAACAGCATTCAGGCGGCTTAAGTTTCCAGCCAGTGCACTGATTTGCTCTTTGGCTTTTGTTGCATCATCCACACTTGTCATCATGGCAGCGCTTGCCTCGTTTAATTTACCATAGAAGTTGTTTAAAGACTTCAGGTGGTTGTTAGCTTCTTTCAGCTCCAGTTCATAAATAGTGTTTAATGAACTTAAGTTTTTAGTTAAGCCCTGTACCTGTTCGTGGAAGCCTTTGGCAGATTCTGAAGCTGTATTGAATGAAGCCATTGTATTGGCACTGGCAGTAAATGCTGCACTCATGCTGCCAATGGCAGTAGTTGCTTCTTTTGTTTTTGCGCCAAAATCGCTGGTGCTTTTTACCACGTCACTTACATCAGCAATGTTTGCAACAGTGCCGTGTAATTTATTAAAGCTTTCACCTAATTTTTTCAAGTTAGAAGGGGTAATTTCTGCATCCTGCATCATTTTATCCATAGATGCAAGCGGGTTACCTGCCATGGCTGGTGCTGGTAGTTCATCATCTTCTTCATGATGCTTTGGCTTAACCCACTCTATAGCGGCATAAACCAAGAAGATTGCAGTCTCTGTCCACATACCTGTTGTAAGCATTACATCAGCATACGACTTGTGAGTTAATTTTGCCCAGGCTGCGAATATAATTACGGCAGCACCTGCACTTACCAATACATCAATCAGGGTTAAAAAGGTTCTTTTTCTGTGAGCCATGGTTTTTAAAATTTAAATTGTTTTAACTGGGGGTTATTTTTAAACAAAAGTTTATGAGATGCCCGCAATATTTAGTATCACGGGCAGTCTCAGTAAGTTTTTAATTTTGGAATTTTGAAATTATTTTTTGCCTTTAGCAGGTGCAGGTGGCAAATCAATCACACAACGGAAACCAATATATGATTTAGCTGTATCCTGGTATTCGTAATTACGGGTACCGCAACGTAACAGTGCTGCAACGTCTTTCCAGCTACCACCACGAACAACTTTACGTTTGTCCCTTGGTTTGTCAGATTCTTTAGCGTTATACCTGATATCAGGATTCAAATCATGCTGGAAGTTGTATGCACCTTCATAATATAATGAAGAAGTCCATTCAGCCACATTACCAGCCATATTGTATAAACCAAAGTCATTTGGCCAGTAGGCATCAGCCCTTACAGTATATAAACCACCATCTTCAGGATAGTTACCACGGCCTGGTTTAAAGTTAGCCAGCAAACATCCTTTTTTATTCCTGATATAATATCCACCCCAAGGGTAAGCTGCCTGGCTTCTTCCGCCACGTGCTGCATATTCCCACTGTGCTTCTGTCGGCAGGCGGAAATCAGATTCGGTAGCACGCTTTTTACTTTCAAGGAAAGAGTTCAGGTAATGTGTTCTCCATTCGCAGAAAGCAGTTGCCTGTTTCCAGTTTACACCCACTACAGGATAATTTCCAAAAGCAGGATGGTTATAGTATTGCTTAGCCATTGGTTCGTTGTAAGCGTAAGCAAAATCCCTTATCCAGCAAAGTGTATCAGGATATATACGCAGGTCCGATTTTCTTATGAATGTTACTCTTGGTACATTGGGGTCCCTGTTTGTTGCTGCAGCTTTGTAGTCAAAAGTTTCAGAATGATACATCAGTTTATTAGCATCAATTTCTTTTTTGCCAAAGATGCGGTTATCAGGTGTAAGGATCATGGCATCAATTTTTTCAAGAGTTGCCTTATCACCCCATTTAATAGTTTTGATTTTTTTCCAGTCAAGGTATGTATTGCCATCAGAGCCTTGCTTTTCGTAACCCATCAGGTGGCCAGCAATTGAATCCTTAACCCAGTTAGTAAACTGGCGGTATTCGTTGTTGGTAATTTCAGTAGCATCCATCCAGAAGCCGCTGATAGAAACCTGTTTGTTACGGGCTGTAAAGGCATAGCTAACATCCTCATCACTGGGGCCCATATGGAAAGTGCCTGGATTGATGTAAACCATACCCGGCGGTTTTGGTAAGCTCCACCTGGATGCAGGTGCAACGCCATGTAACTGGCCATCGTTTGGAAGGGAGCCGCCTTTGTTTTTACCACCAAGCATTTTACAGCTTGTGGCCGTTAATAATGTGGCTGAAACAGCCACCAGATAGAACATTCTGTTCATCATGTTTTTAACTTTGAGGGTGATTAGCAAATGTAACGATAATTTTGAATTAACCTCGTTTTCGTCTTTATCGCCGGATTAAAATTTTCAACAAATATTAGTCCTGACATTGATAAACGGCAAATAAAAATAATTATTGTGGCTCATTTGTAGAATAATTCCACTTTTCAAGTTCATTCATAAGGTTTTCCACATCATCAAAAGGGGCTACACACTCATATTTCCTGCACCAATATAAAAGGTTTTTCATATCACTATATTTACCTTTTAAGAGGTAAAATTCCTGGCTGCTTTCTGTGGTTGCTGCCTGCAATATTTTGCCCGGAATAAAGTACTGTAACAGTTTTTTCCTCATTTCTTCATACCCGGGACCTGTTACTGCCAGTTCATGTACTCCAAACGTTTGTTTTAAAAAAACAGATGCCCAAACCCCAAAAGAAGTTGGGTATTTTATAGCTGCCCCCACAACTGAGTTAATCATTTTTTCCGCTTTTTTCAGCAAACTGTTGTCGTTAAAGACTATGGCCAGGTAAAATAGGTTTTCCGCCATAATACTATTGCCCGATGGCGTAGCTCCATCATAAAGCTCCTTTTTACGAAGAATAACATCCTGCTGGTTTTTGTGAGTAAACACAAAAAAGCCGGAGTTGCTATCATAAAAATTTTCCACTACAAAGCTGGTTACTTCCCTGGCTTTTATTAAATATTGGGGCAAAGAGGTTACTTCCTGCAGGTGAATACAGGCCTGGATGACATATGCATAATCATCCAGGAAGGCCGGGTATTTTGCAATGCCATTTTTATAGGTATGAAAAAGGTTCGCTTCTTTAGAATTTTCACTAAACCTTGAGAGCAAAACTGCCATAGTTTTTTGGGCAATTGCGATATAAGTATCGTTTGCCAATGCAGCGCCGGCTTTACAAAAAGCTGTAACCAATAAAGCATTCCACCCAAGTAAAATCTTATCATCGGTTAAAGGCCGTATGCGTTTATTTCTTTCCTGCAATAATTTTTGAATTGCCGGTTCCAGTATGTTATTTAAATCATCAACCGATAGTTTTTTTTCATTTGCAAATTCCTCTTTACTCTTCAGTATACGCAGAATATTTTTGCCTTCCCAGTTTCCGTTTTCAGTAATATCATAAAATGCACAAAACAAATCAGCGCTTTTACCTAGAACTGTTTCAATTTCTGACTTTGCCCACACATAGAATTTCCCTTCCTCCCCTTCGCTGTCTGCATCTAATGCGGCATAAAAAGCCCCATCTTCACTCATCATTTCACGCAACAAAAAACTAATGGTGTGCTGAATAACTGAAGCATATTTTTCATTTTTTGTAATAAGGAAAGCGTCACTGAGTGCAGTAATGAGAAGTGCATTATCATAAAGCATTTTTTCAAAATGGGGAGCCAGCCATTCTGTATCCGTACTGTATCTTGCAAAGCCTCCGCCTATATGATCATAAATGCCCCCTTCAATCATTTTATCAAGGGAGAGAAGTGCCTGCGAAAGCGCATCAGTATTTTTTGTGTAGTGGTAATACTGTAACAGGTATTGTATGGTAAATGTTTGTGGAAACTTAGGTGCCCTGCCAAAGCCACCCCAAACTTTATCGGCTTGTTTTAAAATGTTTTCTGCAATGGTTGCACATTGTTGAGGAGTTTGTGGCAATGCAGCAGTACTAAGCTTTTCAAAATTTCCTGATTCTTCCAAGTGAAGCAATAAATTTTCTGCCTGCGATTCAATTTCATTTGCTCTTTCGGCCCAAGCTGTGGCAATGGCAGCAATAATTTCTGTCCACGATGACCGGTTATATGCTTTTACAGGAGGGAAATAAGTTCCCCCATAAAATGGTTTCGCTTCAGGAGTTAAAAAAACATTTAAAGGCCAGCCTCCGCTTCCCGTCATGGCTTGTACCGCATCCATGTAAATATGGTCCAGATCCGGCCGCTCTTCTCTGTCAATTTTAATGTTGACAAAATACCTGTTCATTTTTTCTGCTACAACTTCGTTTTCAAAACTCTCTCTTTCCATTACATGGCACCAATGGCAGGCTGCGTAGCCAATACTAACCAATATAACTTTATTTTCAGCTCTTGCTTTAGTAAGTGCTTCTTCTCCCCATGGGTACCAGTTTACAGGATTATGTGCATGTTGCAGCAGGTATGGGCTGCTTTCATTAATAAGCTTGTTGGTGTGTTTGTGAATTGTCATGCTTCTGTGCAAATATCAGTAAAGCCAGTCAAAATAATAAAGCGGCAGATGGCTGCCGCTTTAAATATTGTGCTAAAAATAGGGTGTTTATTTTTTCTTGCCTGCATTAAGAAACAACTCCAATGCACTTACCATACTTGGGGCTTGTGGCTGAGGGGCTTTAATATCCAATACCAGTCCGGCTTCTTCAGCAGCTTTTAATGTGTTTACGCCAAAAGCCCCGATTTTTGTTCCGTTTTGTTTAAACTTAGGGAAGTTTTCAAAAAGGCTTTTTACACCCCCGGGCGTAAAAAAGCATATAACATCATAATTTCTTTCCACCACATCTTTTACATTATTGCTGATGATCCGATACATAACTGGTGTGGCGTATTCACAGTTGTTTGATTTCAACCAGTTGGTTATTTCACTATCAAAGGATTCGGAACAAGGATAAAGGAATTTTTCGTTATCCTTATGCTTATTAATTACATCAAACAGGCTCTTATTAGTACCATCTGCACCATAAAAAACCTTGCGCTTGCGATAAAGAATAAATTTTTGAAGGTAAAGAGCCACTGCTTCTGTAATACAGAAGTACTTGGTATCCTGCGAAATATTTATTTTCATTTCAGTACAAACCCTGAAAAAATGGTCGATTCCATGACGGCTTGTAAAAATTACAGCCGAATAGTTTACGATATCAATCTTTTGTTTTCTGAAATCTTTGGCACTGATTCCTTCCACCACTATAAACGGATGAAAGTCAAGAGTGAGACCATGCTTCTTGGCCAAATCAAAGTAAGGAGATTTATCTCCTTCCGGCTTTGGCTGTGTTATTAGAATTTTCTTAACCTGGTGGGCTGCATTATCAGCCTTAGCGGAACCGTTTTTAACCATAAAAGTGCTTAGGTAAATGGTTTTGCAAAATTACAGATTTTTAGGCAATAAAATCATCAGCGTTTTGTAAATGAGCAAAAGAGGGATAATCTCCACTCCAACCAGGTAAAGAAAAAAATGAAAGCGGTTAATTTTTAACTGGTTTTGTAACAACCCATAAGAGCGAAAAAAACGCATTAGCAACAAAAGACCGGCAAGAAGCAAAGAGATTAATGCAGCTATTGCAGCAATTTTTAAATCCGCAAATGCCATTAGCACAGTAAAGGGTAATAAAAGAACACCCAATATTTTGTTTATAAGAAAAATGACAAACACATAACTATTGGTGGTGGATGAAAAACCTGTAGCCCAGCCAGTAAGTTTTAATGTACTGTATTTTACTGCATATATTAATGCCATTGCTGCAATACTGCCTCCCCAAATTATCCACTGTTTATTTTCGGGCACTTCCAGGTATTGCCTTAATAAAAAATACACATAGCTACCGGCACTTATCACAAAAAAAAAGTTGAAAAGCATGGATGGAAGTTTTGCCTGAAGCAACTGATCGGTTAGCTGGCTCTGCCGTAAAGAGGTATTAAAAAAAACTCTGAAAAGTGTGCTAAAATAACGGGCATAAAAAAAGCGGAGCAATGCCAGCATAAAAACCAAAATCAAAAGAAGGTAAAAGAAAATATTACCAGGTGCTGCCGGCTTAAATTTTACAGGCATTGCTACAGGAGTTGCGGCGGTGTTTAAAAATGCATTTTGCTGCATTAACTGTTGCAAAGCCATTTCATAGTGATTTACCACAGGGGGTTGAACCAGGATGGTATCTGGCCGGAACAAAGCTGTATCCTTTTGCTGCGCTTTTGAATGGACGCAGAAAAAAAATATCGTAAAAAATAAAAGCAAGTGCTTCACACCAAACTATTTTTTTGCAAATGTACAGGCAGCCTGCCAGATATTAACAGCATAAATACACTAAAAGTAATTGACATAACCGAAATGAATTTTTGATGCTTGCCGCAGGTTGAAAGGCACATCCCCTCTTTTGCCAATAGCATAACTTAAATTAAGCAGGCCGAGTTTTGTTTCCAGTACCGTGCCAATACCTCCTGATAAAAAATTGCCTGTAAAATTCAGCTTTTGGTATTTGTTATTAACCCAACCGGCATCAGAAAAAACAAAGAAGTAAGAATTTAATGTGGTACGTATCCTGTACTCTGCTGTGGCAACACCATATTGTGTGGCATAAATACTTTCTTCGTCAAAGCCACGCATTAGCCTGTAGCCGCCTATTTGAAACAATTCATTACGGAATATATCGGGGCTGTAAAACAAGCCGGTACTTAGCGCCAGTTTAAATGTGCTTTGCTTTCCTGAAGGGAAGTAATGTGCCCCATAAAATTTTATTCTGAACTGATAGGTTTTTTCTTTTAATGAATCGTATAAAGATGCGTAGTTAAAAGAAGGGTCTTTAATTGAAACTATATCATTATTCCGTTTTATATTTTTTAACCCGGCTGTGGCGGTTAATTTAAATTCATTCCCGTTGCGGGGGTTAAGCCGGTAATCTGTTTTAATAAGATTGTATTCCACTCCAAAGCTGTTACTGCTAACATCAATATTTGCAGGCAGTGTCTTTGTCGTTTTAACAAGGTTTGTATCAACTCCGCCAGCCAGCAAAAAACTGTTTTGCAGTTGTGCAAACAGTTTTATGGTTTGCCAGGCGGAGGCATTGTACACAAGGCCCAGCTGGCCATTTACCATTAAAAAGCTGGAATCTTTTTTAAACAAATCAAAAGAAAAATCAATGCCGAAATTTGATTTAAAAATATATGGATGCTGGTAACTGAGATTCAACCTTGGCGATTTTTGCTGAAGCTGCTGCCAGTTTACAATAATGTTTTCTCCTTTTCCCAATGCATTTTTAAGATTAAGATTTACGTCGGCCGTTAATTGAAACTTTTGTGCCTGGTTAGCCCCGGGCAAAAGACCTAATAAAAAATTAAACTGGCTGCTTTTTTTAGGCTGCAAAAAAACATTTAAAATAGCTCCTGAGCCGAGCATGGTAACAGTAGGCTGCTGTATTTGATGCAGGTAAGGCAGCTCCAGTATCCGCTGGCTAATTTGTTCCAGTTTAAGTTTACAATAAGGACTTCCGTTTTCAATGCCAATATAATGCTGTAAAAAATCGTTTGAAATTTTTGCCCCGCCAATTACCCGGATGCTGTCAATAAGATACAGCAACCCCGGCTCGGCTTTAAGCGTACCTTTTATTTTTTCATCTTCAATAGAAATGCTGTCTAAAAAAATACGGGCAAAAGGGTAACCATTGTTTTCATAATAATCCAACAAGCGCTGTTGCACTTTTTGTAATTGCTCCGTATTAATAATTTTACCATTAAAATCTTTTTCAAAAAAACCGGTTTCTGCCAAAGCCTTCTTATCAATACCAGCAGTTACAACCGAGGCCCAATGATATTTTTTTCCGAGATAGACTTTTGCAAAAAAGGAGTCGCCGCTTTCCCAAGCACTGTCAACCGAGGCAGCCGGGTATCCTTTTGTATATAATAACCCGGGCAGGCCTGTAACAAAGTTGCGGCATAGTTGTGCATCTGTAAATGTTTGCAGCAGGGCAAGGTTGTTAAGTGCGGTACTGTCGTCAACACCTATTAGTATTAGTTTGTACATAGAAGGCTGCTGATTGGGTACCTGGCATGCCGCTTTTTGTACAAAAAAACAATGACAGGCAATACCCAATAAAAAAAAATTACGCAGCAGCAGTGTACATTTGCTCATTGTATTTCAAAACTAAAATTTTATCCTGAGGTAAATGCAAAATCTTTAGGTGGTTTACCTTTTGGAACGTTTATAAAACCCCTTTTAATGGCGGGCATCTACATTCATATTCCCTTTTGCAGGCAGGCCTGCCACTACTGTAATTTTCACTTTGCTGCTTCTTTAAAACACAAAGATGAAATGGTGCAGGCTATTATAAAAGAAATTGAATTAACCCCCTATTTTAGCCACAATCAAAGAACGATTATAAATACTGTTTATTTTGGTGGTGGCACTCCAAGCATTTTAAGTATTGCTGACTTAAAAATGATTTTTGATGCCCTACATAAAAAATTTTCTATTGCTGATACTGCCGAAGTTACCCTGGAAGCTAACCCTGATGATATTTCGATAACTACGCTTAAAGGCTGGCTGCTGCTGGGTATTAACCGGTTAAGCGTAGGCATACAAAGCTTTGATGATATTGAGCTGCAATGGATGCACCGGGCACACAATGCGTCTGCCTCTTTACAATGTATTGATGAAATACGGCAGGCAGGTTTTACTAATTTCTCTGTTGATTTAATTTATGGCTCTCCCCTGCTTACCTCAGCTGGCTGGAAGAAAAATGTGGATATAGTAATTGAAAAACAAATTCCACATATCAGCTGCTATGCTTTAACAGTAGAGCCAAAAACACCGCTGCAAAAATTGATTAACCTGCATAAAAAAGAAAATGTGGATGCTGAAAAACAAGCCGAGCAATTTTTATTGCTGATGAAATGGATGAAGAGCGCCGGGTACAGCCATTATGAAATAAGCAATTTTGCTTTACCCGGTTTACAGAGCAGGCACAACAGCAGTTACTGGAGCGGAGAACATTATTATGGCTTTGGCCCCTCTGCTCATTCGTATGATGGAAAATGCCGCCGGTGGAATATAGCCAACAACAATATTTATATGCAGAAGCTGAACCAAAATAGTATTCCTTACGAAGAAGAAATACTTACACCCACGCAACAGTTAAACGAATACATCATGACATCTTTGCGTACAGCTGAAGGTTTACACCTTGATTATGTAAGCCGGAATTTTGGTGCGGATAAGGCTGTAACTATAAACAACGAAGCAGCAAAAGAAATAAAAGAAGGAAAATTAAATTCGTTTGAAAATAAACTGGTGCTTACTGAAGAAGGGAAATTATTTGCTGACGGTATTGCTGCCAGCCTGTTTTTTTAATGTTGCGTTCTTCTGCGCAAATATTTTATTGCTTCACCAATGCAAAGGCAACCAAGCATAAGCAATAAAGCCATTGTACCAATATTAGAAAATGAAAAAGGCATAATTCATTTTATACTGTAAAGTTACACCAGTTCTTTTTCAATATTTGCAAAACCTTCCTTTACCGGCAGGTTTTCCCATAAAATTTTATAAATGGTTTCTGCTATGGGCATTTCTGCTTTTACTGCCTGATTAATGGCATACATGCAACGGCTGGCGTTGTGCCCTTCTGCCACCATGCTCATTTCCAGCAAAGCGGCTTTAACTGAATATCCTTTGCCGATCATGTTACCAAAGGAACGGTTACGGCTGTGCAGGGAATAGCAGGTAACCAGCAAATCGCCCAGGTATACAGAAGCTGCGTAGCTGGTTGTTTGGGATTTGTGATTAGTGGTTGGATGGTGCTCAATAGAGCCGACCTGGATATTTTGTACCCCCAGTTTACGCAGGAAGCCAGCCATTTCATCAGCACTATTGGCAATGAGCACACTCAAAAAATTATCTCCGTAATCCAGCCCGTGCGCCATACCGGAACCTACAGCATAAATATTTTTAAGTACAGCTGCATACTGCACGCCATAAATATCTGTATTTACAATTGTGTTAAGATAATCGGTTTTAAAATATGCGGATAGTTCTTCGGTCGCTGCTTCATCTGTACCGGAAAAAGTGAGGTAAGATAGTTTTTCTGCTGCCACTTCTTCTGCATGGCACGGACCCAGCACCGCAAAATAGTTTTTCAGCTCCACACCAAATTCCTTTTGCAGGTAATCATTCAGCAATACATTTTGATCGGGTAAAATACCTTTAATGGCAGATATTATTTTCTTGCGGGAAAAAATATTTTTATCCAGTTGCTGTAATACCTGCACCGCATAAGCCGATGGCACGGCAATTACAATGCAATCAGAATTGCCTACTATTGCTGCTGCATCTGTACTCAGTTTTAACCTGCTTACATCAAAGCCTGCAGAAGGTAAATATTGAGGATTGTGATGGCGGGTTTGTATATGCTGAATGGCTGTCTCGCTGCGATTCCACCAGTTAATAGTGTTGCCATTGTCGGTAAGTATTTTGGCAAGAGCCGTTCCCCAGCTTCCGCTTCCTAAAATTCCAAAGTTCATGATTAATCGCTGATGGTTCATGGCTTATGGTTCATGATTCATGGAGTGTATTTAACCATGAACTATTTACTATGAACCATGAACAGGTTTTACAATCCTAAAATTTCCACCGCTTTTTGCGCCGCAATCTGGCTGGCATCTTTTTTATTATAGCCTTTAGCTTCTGCTATAAGTTCTCCATTTACTGTAGCGCCGATGGTAAAAAGCCTTCGTCCATTTTCAAATTTTTCATCCAGTGTTTCAAACTCCAGCTGCTTGCCGTTTTTATTGGCCCAGCCGTACAATTTGTTTTTGATATTTATTTCCACCACTTCCAGGTCATCGATGAAAAGATGCGGCATTATAATAAATTTCTCCACCCACTTTTGGGTACCGTTGTAACCTTTATCAAGATAAACAGCGCCAATAAGTGCTTCCAGTGTATTACCAAAAATTTGCGACACTTTCAGGGAGTTATCGTATTTATTATAAAAGGTGATTTTTTTCAGCCCCATTTTAAGTGCAATGTCATTCAGCATTTGGCGATTCACCATTTTACTGCGCATTTCAGTTAAAAAGCCTTCGCCTTTGTAGGGATATTTTCTAAAAAGGTAATGTGCAATTACAGAGCTTAATACTGCATCACCTAAAAATTCCAGCCGTTCATTATTTTCATCGGCACCTTCCCGTACACTGCGGTGGCTGAGTGCGGTTTTATACAATGCCACATCGCCGGGAGTAAAACCAAGTATATTGGTGAGCTGTTTTTTAAACTCCCTGTTTTTTGACGGGCTGAAAAAAAAGTCTGTTATAAAACTCAATGCCTGAACAAAATTTGTTTAGGTGAAATTAAAGTTTTTTTATTACAGTAACCATGAAATACAACAGGCAGTAATAAATTATTGAACAATGAATGCGGAAGAGAGGTATACAGTACAAGTGAGTGACACAACGATGCCGGGATAAATTCATCTGCCCGTTGCCCCAAAAAATTAAGCCACGTATTTTTTTACAATAATGCTTGCGTTATGGCCACCAAAACCAAAAGTATTGCTTAAGGCGGCATTAACGGTGCGTTGCTGGGCTTTATTAAAAGTAAAATTCAGGTTAGCATCCAGCTCAGGATCGTCTGTAAAATGGTTAATGGTGGGTGGTACCACATCTTTTGTTACGGCCATGATACAAGCCAGGGCTTCTAATGCACCGGCGGCACCCAGGCAATGCCCCGTCATACTTTTTGTACTGCTGATGTTGAGGTTGTAAGCGTGGTTTCCAAATACGTTTAAAATGGCTTTGGTTTCGGCAATATCGCCTAACGGGGTGGATGTGCCATGTACATTGATGTAATCAATATCTTCCGGCTTAAGCCCTGCGTCTTTTAAAGCAGCATTCATTACATTTTTTGCGCCCAGCCCTTCCGGGTGTGGTGCTGTAATATGATGGGCATCGGCAGTAGCGCCACCGCCAGCCACTTCACAGTAAATTTTTGCACCACGTGCCAGTGCATGTTCCAGGCTTTCTAAAATTAAAACGCCTGAACCTTCACCCATCACAAAACCATCACGGTCTTTATCAAACGGGCGGCTGGCTGTTTGAGGGCTTTCATTGCGTTCGCTCAGGGCTTTCATGGCATTAAAACCGCCCAGCCCCGCTGCACTTACCACTGCCTCGCTGCCGCCTGTAACAATAATATCTGCTTTACCCAAGCGGATATTATCAAAGGCATCAATAACAGCATTGGTTGAAGAAGCACATGCAGAAACCACGGCAAAGTTGGGGCCACGGAAACCATGACGCATGGATATTTGCCCTGCGGCAATATCCAAAATCATTTTAGGAATAAAGAAAGGATTAAAGCGGGGAGTGCCATCGCCTAAAGCAAAATTGGTTACCTCTTCCTGGAAGGTGATTAAACCTCCAATGCCGCTGGCGAATATTACGCCTACACGGTCGGGGTCAACATTTTCTTTAGTAATGCCGGCATCTTTTACTGCTTCATCGCTTGCAATTAATGCAAACTGGCAGTATCGGTCTATTTTACGGGCCTCCTTGCGGTCTAAGTAAGCGGTGGGGTCAAAATCTTTAACCTCACAGGCAAACCTGGTTTTAAACTTGGTGCAGTCAAATTGTTTAATAAAGTCGCAGCCACTAACGCCATTTTCCAAACCCTGCCAATATTCAGCAACAGTTTTTCCTAATGGAGTAATAGCACCTAAACCGGTTACTACAACACGTTTTAAAGCCATAAAATTTGCCTGTGATAGTTAAATGAAAATTACTTAGCATGTTCCTCTAAGTAAGCAACAGCCTGACCAACGGTAGTGATGGTTTCGGCCTGCTCATCAGGAATTGAAATATTAAATTCCTTTTCAAATTCCATAATTAATTCAACGGTGTCCAAGCTGTCGGCACCTAGATCGTTTGTAAAAGAAGCTTCTGTTGTAACTTCTGCTTCATCTACTCCTAACTTGTCAACAATTATCTTCTTAACCCTTGTTGCAATGTCTGACATAATAGTAAAATTTAGTTTGTCTGGCTGCAAAAATATACATTTTGAGATAATTACAAAGAAATATAAAGCAGGTTTAAAAATGATGCATTTTATATGCTTTTAGTGTAATAAATAGTTTCTGAAGGCCGTGAGCCACTTACCGTGTGATATATATACTAAATGCCGGAAAAATTGTAATTTGGCAATGCTTCCACCACTTGATATTATTGAACTACCTTAAAACTAACGAGCATGCCCTTAAAGCAAATAGAACATGGCAGTAAAGAATACCAGCAAATGGTTCAGCTTCGTATGGATGTACTGCGCAAACCACTGGGCCTTACGTTTACCAAAGAAGAACTGGCGAAGGAAGTTGAAGACATTTTAATAGGTGCTTTTGAAGAAGATAAAATGCTGGCCTGCTGTATGCTTACCAAAAGTGATGACAAAAGTGTACGCCTTAGGCAAATGGCGGTGCAAAATAATTTGCAGGGCAAGGGCATTGGCGCCAGCATGATGATTTTTGCAGAAACCATTGCACGGGATAAGGGCTTTAAAAAACTTACCATGCACGCCCGTAAAACAGCCCTGGGGTTTTATGAAAAATTAGGCTACAAGGTTACCGGTGATGAATTTACCGAGGTAACTATTCCTCATTTTGTGATGGAAAAAAGACTATAACACCTGCTACGCCCGCTTTATTTTTTCATTCAATATTCTTCGGGCCTCAAGCACATCATCACCATCAAAAGCATCTTTAGGTACTATAAAAAAAGAGCGGCTGTTAAAATACAGGTGAAAGAAATACGGGCTTTCCATCCAGGTGGAGAATTCGCTCCAGGCCCAGCTGCGGCCACCAATTTCATTTTCTATACGAAATTCACTTCCACCAAAAATAGCCTTCAGCCTGTCTTTAAATGCAGGAGCCCGTTTGTACACCATATTGGGCATTAAAAACCAAAAGGTAATCATCAGCACAATCCATAAACAGGAGCTTATTAAAAAGGCAGAGGGTTTTATTTTTTTAAAAAAGAAAAGCGAGGCAGATACAATGGCAAAAACATTTACCAGTATAATCATGATTTTAATTTCCTGGCGGGTAATAAAATGATAGCGCAGCGCTTGTATAACTTTTGGTTTGTCGTATGTAAAAAACTTTGTGGTCATTGCGCAAAGATACTGGAATGCTATAAAGATAGTGTAAGCCAATTGCATATTTGGCTGCATGCCATTTAATCCAGCTTTCAAAAAAAACTGCCTGTTAACACGCCGTAAAAATCAATTTTATTTAATATCTTTTCCAAAGCTTTTAAAAAAGCATTACCATATAAAAACAGATTATGAAAAAACTTTTGCTTGTCTCCTCCTTGTTATTTTTTGTTTTTACGGTTACAGCGCAACAGCATATTCAAAAAAGCAAACTCACTGTGGAGTTTAATCCAAATATTGCCACATATTCAATTGTGGAAAGGTTAATGGCAGCAAAAGATGGCCGCTTTTTTTATATTGATGGAAAAGCAGATGACAGCTACCTGCCAATGGTGCACCTGGCATTTACAAAAATGCAGCAATTTGACAATAAAAAAATATTGCAGCAATTTGGGGAGTATATACAAATTACCGGGCTGCAGCAGGATCTCACCTATCATGCTCTTTTAAGGGCAAACACCTTTCCTGCAAAAGGTTTTAAATACAGTTTTGATGGTTTAAAAACAGATTCTGTAAAGCTTGCTGCAGTTAAAAAATTTACAGAGCAACTGAGATTATTTTTTATTGAAAGAAAACTGGAGCAGTTTTTTAAAACCAATAAGCGGTTTATTAACGGGGCCATTAATGAAGTAAGGAAAAATATTCCGCCGGGCTATGAACTTAAATTGGAAAAATATTATGGCGAAAAAATTAGCGGCTATAAATTTTATGTAAACCCTTTTGATGATATTCCTTACGATACAACATTCTGGCATGGCAATGGCCCAAAAATAAAAACACCACAAGGCTGGATTGCCAACATGATCAGCAGTGCTTACCTGCCCCTGGCAAAGGAAAATAATATTAATCAATACAACCATTTTGGCTTCGACCATCCAGCCACAGTAAATCTTTTAGTAACGCATGAATATGGACACTCTTTTGTAAACCCACTGCTGGAGCCGTTTGAAAAACAGATTAATGAAAGTGCCGACCTGAAATATGCCGGGTTAAACGAAGCAATGGAAAACCAGGCATATGGTTATTGGCCAACCTGCATTACAGAGCATATTGTGCGGCTGGGAGAAATAAGAATTGCAGCTACCAATGGTAATAAGCCGTTAGCTGATTCACTACGCAAGCTGCACACCGTAACCTATTCATTTGCCCTGTTACCTTTTTTTGAGAAAAAAATTATTGAGTACGAAAATAACCGGGATAAGTACCCGTCACTAAAAGATTTTATTCCGCAGTTACTCGCCGTACTAAAGAGCATTACAGCAGATGATGTAAGAAAACAAATGGGGCTTACTACAGAAAAATTTACAGTTACCATTAACCTGAAAGTACCGGCAGGCAGCGGTGACGTTTATATTACAGGCAACCAAATGCAAATGGGTAATTGGGACCCTAAAAAAATAAAATTAAATTACGTTAGTGAGGATAGCCGCTCCATTACCTTTACCTCATATGCCGACCTTCGTTTTAAATTCACAAAAGGAAGCTGGGAAACTGAAGGAAATGTAAGCAATCATGAAAAGGGAAAGGATATTTCTCAATTATTAACTAAAAATGATACCCTCAATTTTGAAATTACGGACTGGAACCAATAATAAAAAAACCGGGCCTCACTCCCGGTTTTTTATTGATACATTAACCACAACTAGTCATGGCCTTTATCATGATCTTCTTCCTTTGCCTTTTCTTCTACATAGACGGACAATTAAGTGAACGGCGCTGCTTCTTTGTAAATTTTGGTTCTGAAGGTTTAAATATTGCATTTACATATTCCCTGTAACCAAAAATGGGAATACGCAAAATAAAGTAGGCATCGGTTCCCTTTGTTTTAAAAAAGCGTGTGTTAATAAGCGATGCAGAACCAATAACCAGCGGCCCCAGCCGTAAAGACAATCCCACTTGTGTTCCCCACACTGAATTATAACTCACCGGCAGGTACAAACCGGCCCATGAAATTTCTGCACGGGGTGTTATGCTTACAGAAACCGGGTTGTAATTACCATCGTAATAACTGATTTTTGAAAACATCAGCGGCATATTAAACAATGCATGCACGCCCAGCCATTTATTAAAATAGCGGTCGTAAGAAAGATGGAGTGTGGTGGGCAGTTGCATTGCAATTGTTCCGGGTGCTGTATTTACTTTAAAAATTTTACTGTAATAATTATACATCTGGTAAATATCTGCTGAATCCGGCGGGGGAGCCAGGTCGTCCAGTAAATAACTGTTGCCATTAAATGATGCAGCTATCCGTTTATTCTGCTGTTTTGGATAGCGGATGAATCCAATATCAGTGATAGATGCGCCTGCTTTCCAAACATAGTTACTGGTTTGTTCACTGTACTTCGTTTCATACACCTGCATTTCATCCCTGTATTCGTAGGTAACACCCACATCCAGCCCAAGGCTTGTGCTGCTATTGGCAAATGATTTAAAATCACTGGCAGTTAATGAATCAATGCTTTTTGTGTAAGCAAGCGAAATAGTACCTGTGGTATTATTCACAATCCCTTCCCTTCTTCCGGCGCCGGCGTTGTAAAAAGTATCCAGTTGGTAACTTAAATTTCTGGTGTGTAATAACACAGCACTTATACCACCTAAATATTTTACACCAACACCCAGCTTCCATACACCGTAAGTGTTGTGCGCAAACTCCTGGCTGTAGGTAAGTCCAATTTCTTTCCAGGCATGTGCAGCAACTGTCATATCTTTTAAAGAAAGATTGTGGTTGATAAATGCATTGCTGATAGTATCCGGCAATGATGTGTTCAGTATGGCAGCATCAATACCGTTTACGTTGGCCATCACCCTGGCTCTTGTTGTAATGGCAATGGCATTTTTGTCACTAAGCCGTATGAGTACACCCGGGCCAAACACATCGGTATTTACAAATGCTTTACCAGGCCGGGTAATGGGATTTTTATAAGAAATACCACCATCATCATTATTGCGCTGACTATATTTAAACTTAACAATATTATTACCGGCTGCAACTGAAAATCCCGCCAGGTTAATATCTCCTCTAACACGATGGTTTAAAATATCAGCAGGATTGGTAACAATGGCGTAAATACCGCTATACGGCGAAGATTGATAGCCAGTATACGATTGTGCATTGGCAACAATATTGCAGCAGGCTATACTAATTAGTAAAAGAGTTTTATTTATCTTTTTTGAATTGAAAGAAGATAGCAGCATCATAATTCAGGGTATCAATTTAAAGCAATATCGGGCGGATTGCTTTTTCAAAGATAAGATGAGTTTGGCCCCGGTATACATAAACGCTGAAAAGGGAAAAAAGGATGCTTGAAGAAACCAGAAATACAAGGGCAGGACAATTCTCTTTCATACTTACCAGCCCAGCCTTTGGAAGGTCGATAACCCTATCTAAAAATCACAGCACAATATTCTGCACCATCTCACTCTTATACGGGTAATCTGTATTAAAATGCAGCCCACGGCTTTCGTGACGGAACTGGGCGCTTTTTACAATTACGTAGGCCGTAGTTATCATATTACGCAGCTCACACAACTGCGGGGATACAATTGTTTTTTTATACAGCTCCTCTGTTTCTTCAAACAATAAATCCAGCCGCTTCATGGCACGGTTTAAACGGGCATTGTTGCGCACAATACCCACATAGTCGCTCATTAAAAGCTTCAGCTCTTTTACACTCTGTGTAATTAAAATCATTTCTTTTGGGGCGTTGGTACCGTCGGTTTTCCAGTCGGGGACCGTGCCACTTAAATGTGCAGTTGTTTGAAGATGGCTGTTTGAAACGGCATCTTTATACGCCCGGTGGGCATACACCATGGCTTCCAAAAGGCTGTTGCTGGCCAAACGGTTGGCGCCATGCAAACCGGTGCTGGCACATTCGCCTGCGGCGTATAAATTTTTTATGGAAGTACGGGCCCATTCATCGGTTTTAATTCCACCGCAACTGTAATGTGCCGCCGGAGCCACAGGTATCATATCCTTCGTAATATCAATACCAATACTTAAACACTTTTCATAAATATTAGGAAAGTGTTCTGTAAATTTTTCTTTTGTAAAATGGCGGCAGTCCAGGTACACATGCTCCGTACCGTTAATCTTCATTTCATTATCAATTGCTCTTGCCACAATATCCCGTGGGGCTAAATCTTTCCGTTCGTCGTAACGCTCCATAAAAGCTTCACCCTTGTGGTTACGCAGTATTCCACCATCGCCCCGTACGGCTTCCGTTATTAAAAAACTTTGCCCACGCACTCCGGGTTCGTATAACGCCGTTGGATGAAACTGGATGAACTCCATATTTTCAATACGGCCTTTTGCCCGGTACACCATGGCAATACCATCGCCGGTGGCAATGGAAGGGTTGGTGGTGGTGCGGTACACCTGCCCGTTGCCACCCGTGGCCAGCAACGTAACACCCGCCAGGCATGTTTCAATTTTATTCGTTTGCAAATTGAGGGCATACACACCATAGCATTCAACATCGGGTGTGGACTTTGTTACCAGGTAACCCAAATGATGCTGCGTAATAATATCCAGTACAAAGCAATGGCTGATCAATTCTGCATTGCGGCATTTTTTTATGGCTTCCAGCAGGGCACGTTCCATTTCTTTACCGGTAACATCTTTGTGGTGCAGTATCCGGAACTGGCTGTGACCACCTTCTTTACCGAGTTTATATTCACCATCCGGGTCTTTATCGAACTGGGCGCCCCATTCAATAATTTCATGTATACGCTCCACTCCTTCTTTTACCACAATTTCCACCGCCTGCCTGTTACACAAACCATCGCCGGCAATTAAAGTATCTTCAATATGTTTTTCAAAACTGTCTTTATCAAAATCCATTACACCGGCAATACCACCTTGTGCATATTTAGTGTTGGTTTCGTCGCTTTGTGTTTTGGTAAAGATGGTTACTTTTTTATCCGGGCATTCCTGTGCCACTTTAAGCGCATAGGTTAAGCCCGCAATACCGCTGCCAATAACCAAAAAGTCTGTTTGCATGATAACTGGTTTCTGTGGTAACAAAGATAGCAGCTAAATGGTTTTAACCTGACGAATATCAGCCCATATTGTTACAATTGTTACGGTTTGCGCCGGCATATAGCAATAGGTTTGTGGTATTAAATGATTAAAAAAATGCGGTACATTATTATTGGCGGAGTGGCTGGCGGTGCCAGCACAGCAGCAAGATTGAGAAGAATGGATGAAAAATCAGGTATCATCCTTTTTGAAAAAGGGGCTCATATTTCTTATGCCAACTGCGGGCTGCCCTATTATATTGGTGATGTGATTACTGACCGTAATAAACTTTTTGTACAAACAGCCACCTCATTCAGCAGCCGTTTTAATATAGACGTAAGGGTGATGAGCGAAGTGATAAGCATTGATGCAGCAGCAAAAAAAGTAATGGTGAAAAATCTTGTGTCCGGCGAAATGTATGAAGAGCAATATGACAAACTGGTTTTATCTCCCGGTGCAGAACCCATCCGTCCGCCATTGGATGGTATAAACACAAAAGGCATTTTTACCCTGCGTAATGTTACCGATACTGACCGGATAAAAGAGTATGTTCAAAAATACATTTTGGGTAAAGCAGTAATTATTGGTGCTGGTTTTATTGGGCTGGAAATGGCAGAGAACCTGCACAACCTGGGTATGGAAGTAACTGTTGTGGAAATGGGGGAGCAAATACTGGCACCGGCTGATTTTACTATTGCGGCATTGGCTCAGCAACACCTCCGCAGCAAGGGTATTGAACTAAAATTAAAAACCACCGTTACAGGTTTTGAACAAACCAGCGACGGCATTAAAGTTTTAATAAAAGATGATGAACCTGTTAATGCTGATGTGGTGATTTTATCAATTGGTGTAAAGCCCGATACCCGGCTTGCCACAGCCGCCGGTTTAAAAGTAAACAGGGGCATTGTAGTGAATGAATATTTACAAACAAGTGATGAGAATATTTATGCAGTAGGTGATGCCATTGAATTTATCAATCCCATTACAGGAAACAGCATGCCTACATTTCTTGCCGGGCCGGCTAATAAGCAAGGAAGAATTTGTGCGGACAATATGGTGCTGGGCAATAAACATAAATATAACGGCGCTATCAACACCGCCATTGTAAAACTGTTTGATGTAACAGTAGCTGTTGCTGGTGTTGCTTCTAAGCATTTAACGGCTGCAGGCATAGAACATAAAACTGCTATTGTGCACAGCAACTCCCATGCAGGTTATTATCCCGGTGCACACCAGCTTACTATACAAATTGCTTTTTCACCAAAAGATGGAAGATTATTTGGCGCACAGGTGGTGGGCATTGAAGGTGTTGATAAAAGAATTGATATTCTCTCATCCGTTATTCAACGGGGCAGTACCATTTATGAGCTTACAGAATTTGAGCATGCCTATGCACCGCCGTATTCATCTGCAAAAGACCCGGTGAACATGGCAGGATTTGTGGCAGAAAATATTTTGCTGGGAAGGTTGAAAACAGTTCCCTGGAACAATACTGATTTAATTGGCACTGATGACATTTTACTGGATGTACGTACACCGCAGGAATTTGAAAACGGGCATATTGAAGGTGCTCTAAACATTCCCCTGGATGAATTGAGAAACCGGATGCATGAACTGGATAACAGTAAAACGATTTACGTGTATTGCCAGATTGGTTTAAGGGGCTATTTGGCACAGCGCATTTTAGTGCAAAATAATTTTGAAAATGCTTTCAATATTGCCGGCGGCTTTTATTTATGGAATGCATGTAACAATGAAAAAGCGCTGCTCCCGGAAGCAGTTGCTGCACTGTAACACTTGACAAAAGCATAATGGCTCATTATATTTGAGCATGAAATACTTTTTATTATTTGCGTTGCCGGTATTTTTTATAAAAACTGGTTTCACCCGGCTCCCGTCATTGCACAGATCTGCCTGCAGTTCCTCCACTGATACGTTAACATGGATCAGCAGTTTTAAAGATTTCAGATCTGCCCTTTACAATAAGGATAAAAAGAAAGTGAAAGAATTTTTCAAATTCCCTGTAATGAACGAAGCAAATGAGATTTGGTATATTGCTTATGATAATGAAAAGCAAATCAGCAGCCTTCCTTCAAAAATAAAACCCTTTACTGAAAAGGATTTTGATAAATATTACGACAAAATTTTTTCCAAAGCTTTTTTAACTGCAGTTATGAAAATCAAGTCAGAAGAATTGTTTAGAAAGAATGAGACAGAAACTCCGGATTTTAAAGAAGGGAAAAACACCACTTATAAAATGTATGCAACGGTAGATAAACCTGCCAAACTGCTTTCACTCAATCTTGCTTTTAACACAGTAATAAAAGATGATAAAGGCGAGGTGCAGGACGGCGGGGAATCCAATATCATTTACCAGTTTAAAATAACCGGTGACAATAAAATTATTTTTAAACAAATTAGAATTGCCGGCTGATTACTGTGGTTCCACCCATGCTTCATTTTCTTTCAGCAATGTAATCAACTCATCCACGGCAACGGCGCTGTCCACATTACGCTTCATCACTTCTTTTCCTTTGTACAAAGTGATTTTACCGGGGCCGCTTCCTACATATCCAAAATCCGCATCGGCCATTTCGCCGGGGCCATTTACAATGCATCCCATAATGGCAATCTTAACCCCTTTTAAATGATTGGTTACAGAGCGGATCTTTGCAGTAGTTTCCTGCAAATCAAAAAGTGTGCGGCCGCAACTGGGGCAGCTGATGTACTCTGTTTTAGATATTCTTGTTCTTGTTGCCTGTAATATGGAGAATGCGGTGTTATTGGTAAACTGGTAAATGTCTTTTACATCCAGGTAAGTGCGGCCGGTGGTTTTTAAATTTTGCATTTGTGCAGCACTGCTGTAACCCAAACAAATGCCGTCTCCAAACCCATCCAGTAACAAAGCGCCTGTTTCAGTGGCAAAATGTATCAGGTGTTCATCAGGTGTTTGCAGGGCGCTGTCTGTAATTAATACCACAGGGTTTTTTATGTTCCTGTTCTGTAATTCCACAAACATGCGGCGTACGCTTTGCATGGCGTTTTTATTGGTGCTGCTTAAACAAAGCACCACACTCTTATCATTAGCCAGTGTATCCAGGAAACTAAAATCGTTTACAGGTGTTTCATCGCTAAAGCAATCCAGCATTACAAAATTCATTTGTTCATCTGTAAGAGCTGCTTCAGCAAATCCTTTATCTGAAAATATGGGATGGTACTTTTGTTTGTCTGCAGCCTCCTGCCATGCAGCAGGATAAACAATTACTTTTAATGTGCCCGGCAGTTCAAAATTCAATAACTGGTGGCCGGTAAAAACATAATCAGCCGCACTGTCGCTGATATTCCATTTATCCGTTTCGGCTGAATAAGTATAGCCAATACTTTGCAACTGCTGCGGAGTTATATTTTCAATCTTACTCAGGTCTGCAATTACAACCGGCACATGTTTGCCACCAATATTACCCACCTCAAATGTTTCTCTTCTCTTGTATTCGTAAGGGGAATAAGGCAGTTTAGTAATGGGGAGAATTATTCTGGTTGTGGTTTGTGGTGGGTAGTTTGTGGTTGTGTAACGTTTTACCAAATCTTTACAAACGGGTATTTCAAACTCAGGGTCTTCTGTTAAACTCACACGGATGGTGTCGCCAATACCATCTTCCAGCAAAGAACCGATACCGATGGCAGATTTAATTCTTCCATCTTCCCCATCACCGGCTTCTGTAACGCCCAGGTGCAAGGGATAACATTCGCCAAATTCATCCATCATATGTTTTATGAGCAAACGGTACGCCTGCACCATTACCTGCGGGTTGCTGCTCTTCATACTAAGAATGATGTTATGGTAATCTTCATCACGGGCTATGCGCAAAAACTCCATGGCGCTTTCCACCATGCCAACAGCTGTATCACCATACCGGCTCATAATGCGGTCGCTCAAACTGCCGTGATTGGTACCAATGCGCATGGCAGTACCATGCTCTTTACAAATTTTTACCAGCGGTGTAAAACGATCCCGGATGCGTTCTATTTCTTCTGCATACTCTGCGTCGGTGTATTCAATCTGTTCAAATTTTTTCTTGTCAACATAATTCCCTGGGTTCACTCTCACTTTCTCCACAATCCGTGCAGCAATCTCTGCAGCATTGGGGGTGAAATGAATATCGGCCACCAGCGGTGTATCATATCCCCGCCGGCGCAATTCATCTTTTATGTTTTGCAAATTCTCGGCTTCCTTTTTGGATGGCGCTGTAATACGCACCAGTTCTGCACCGGCTTCAATACAGCGGATGCTTTGCTCCACCGTGGCCATGGTATCCATGGTATCAGTGGTGGTCATGGTCTGCACACGAACAGGATGACCGTTGCCCAGCAGCAGCTTACCAATTTTTACTTCTCTTGTTTTTAAACGCTGATATGAAGTGAGTGATGGTGTGTAAAATTGCATGTTGCAAAATTAACAATTAACGGGTGAGATTGTTTATTGATCTGAAAGCAGTTTTTTACAATTATCGCAAAGCCATTTCTTTTCCCTGTCTACCTGGCTGATAGTACCATGCGCATCATTCATTAAACAAGTAATATCCTTATTACAATGAGGCAAACCCAAATTGTGTCCCAGTTCATGCAGCGCTACTTTTGAAAGCCTTTCTTTAAGCTGTTGCATTGTTGCCGATGCCCGTTTTAAACGGTATATTGAAATAACACAGGCTTTGCCAGGATTGTAGCCTAAACCAAAAACTCCCCAGTCATCCATTTCGCCATTGCGTGTGGAAATATCTTTATCGGTAAGCCCAATCACCGCAGCTGCATTCTCAGCAAGATTCTTTTGAAACACCAATAAAGTGTCTGCTTTATACCGTTGTCTCGGTGCATAAAAAGAATTGACAGGCAAATCTGTTTCCGGTAATACAGTTACGTTACAATTATAAAAAGAAATCACTTCATTCTTTACAAAGTGAATCAATCCTGTGTCAAAGCCTCTGTATGGCAAAATCTTAACAGGCAAAGTTGAAAAATCTTGTTTTGCTGAAGAGTAGACTTTATGCTGCTGTTTGCAGGAAAACAGTATAACTGCAATACAAGCCAACCAGCATAATTTTTGATTTTTCAATTTTTTCTTTTCACTTTATTGCTTACCAGTCTTTCTCCGGTTTATTGGGTGATGCCACATCCACCTTATGCAGTTTATCCTGCAGGTTTTTTTCCTGCTGCAGCAATGCCTTTAATTTTTCTTCGGCATCTTTTTTAGATATTTTCGGTTTGGGTTGCGGCTGCTGCTTTTCATCCTGGTTTTGTTTTTCCTTTTCCTTCTGCTTCTCGTCTTCTTTGGGTTTCTTTTGCTGTTTGTTATTTTTTTGTTGCTCCTGCTGCTTTTTTTGTTGCAGCAGCGCTTTTTGCA
Organism: Ferruginibacter sp.; assembly: GCA_044225995.1. Classification (GTDB taxonomy): domain Bacteria; phylum Bacteroidota; class Bacteroidia; order Chitinophagales; family Chitinophagaceae; genus Ferruginibacter. The sequence continues at coordinate 109,733 of JBGAHV010000002.1, forward strand.
GGTTCTGCCTTGCATCATCATCCTGCGGATTCAGCTTTAGTGCATTTTTATAGGCTTCTATACATTCAGGCAGTTTATTATTGTTTTGCAGCACCACGCCTTTATTGTAATATGCTTTGGAACGGTCTGTTTTATCGGTAGTGCTGCCTGCCGCGTTTTCATAAGCAGTAATTGCTTCATCGGCTTTTTTATTCTTATACAGCGCATTGCCCAGGTTATAATTCGCTGTTGCGTTAGCAGGGTTTTTATCTGTAACTTTTTTGTATTCTGCTGCTGCTTTTTCGTACTCGCCTTTGCCGTAAGCGTCATTGCCTTTTTTAATAATGGCTTTTTCATTTTGAGCCAACGCCGGCTGTAAAAAAAATAATGAAAGCAAGATTAAAGAAGATGTTTTAAGCGCCGTTTTTTTTACTGAAGAAACCAATTTTCTTTTTTCAGAAACAAATACATCCGCCACCAGCAACAATAGCGACAACAACAGGAAATACTGGAAAAAACTTTTATAGTTCACCAGGGAGTCTTCTGTAACAGTTCGCTGATCCATACTGTTTAACTGTGCTTCCAAATTAGAGGCTACTGCTTCTGTATTATCATACAACTGGTAAATACCATTACCTTTTTCAGCAATGGTTTTCAGTTCGGCTTCATTCAGTTTGGATATTACCACATTGCCATCCTTATCTTTTTTAACTTCGTTAGTGCCCGGCTCCATAATTGTTGCACCATCGGCAGAGCCAATACCCACAGTATTAATAATTACACCTTCTGCCGCCATTTTTGCGGATAACGCTGCAGCTTCTTCATCATGGTCTTCTCCATCACTTATTAAAATAACGGCTTTATATTTTTTTTCCTGGGCATTAAAAGATGTATAACACATTTTCAGTGCATCACTGATAACAGTTCCCTGTGTGGGCACAATATCCGGCGTGGCAGTTGATAAAAACATTTTTGCAGCGCCATGATCTCCTGTTAGCGGCATTTGCAAATAAGCTTTGCCTGCAAACACCACAATGCCGATGCGGTCATTGGTCAACCGGTCCATCAGTTTGCCCAATACTTGTTTTGCCCTGTCCAGCCGGGAAGGTTTGATGTCCTGTGCCAGCATGCTTTTGCTTACATCCAGCGCAATCATAACATCAATACCATTGCGGCTTACTTTTTCGCTGCCTTGCGGGCTGCGTAAATTGGCCAGGCCAAATGCAGCAGCAGCAAAGGCAGTAACAACTAAAATAAATTTTAAAGCGAATTTTTGCGGAGAGTATTCCTTTATCAGCTCTTTTACCAGCCGTTCGTCGCCAATTTTTTTTATGGTTTTCTTTTTCCAGTTAAGTGCTAAAAAATATAAAGCCGCTAAAAGCGGAATGGCGGCCAGCGCCAGCAGGTATTCGATATGTTGAAAACGGAAAGTCACTTGATGGGCAAATTAGCAAATACCCTGCCGTATAAATTGTTAAATGTGGTGGATGTAACGATTATTTTTTCCCTTCAAGGAAACCCAATTGTTTTAAAATACCCTTGGTAATATCCATCCGTATTTTTTTCATATCCATTGTTTCCACACCACCCCTTACAAATGTTACAAAAAAGTATACATGGTTATTTTCTTCAATCCAGCCAACGATCCAGCCAATGTTATGTTCTATTTCATCCACACCCCAGCCGGTTTTATAGCTCAATTTATACAATGTGTTATCTTCCTGCAGCATCACCTTCTTAACCATTTCATGCACACTTTTGCGGAAAGGCAGCTGATCAAAGTATAATTTCTTTACCAGGCCCAGTTGTTCATCGGGAGAAATTTTTAAACTGTTATCCAGCCAGAATGTATCTATGCTGGCACCTATTTTTTTATTGCCATAAGATAAACTGTCCAGCCATCTTTGCATGGTGTCTTTACCAATCCTCCTGGCCACTTCCTGGTAATACCCCACATTGCTTACTTTAAAAGCTTCTGTCATGCCCATATCTTTATTCCATTCCGGTACATGGCGCACTTTACCATCCCACTTAATCATCATGGTATCATTGGTAATAACACCTGTTTGCAGCCCGATAAGAGAGTTAACTATTTTAAAAGTAGAGGCTGGTGTAAAGCGTGTGGTATCATACTGCATATTGTACACAGTAACTTCACCACTGGCATTATCCAGCAATGTAAAACAGCCCTCCACTTTTTGTTCATCAAAATATTTTTTCAGGCTGTTATCAATTTTAGCCCGGTTTACAGAACAGGAAGAGATAATGAATAAGTAGCAACTAACAATGAACAATGAGGACAGTGCTTTTAATTTCATACACTATTTTTTATTTTGAATTGTTGGCGTATAAATGTTTGGCCGTAGCATCCAGTGCTTCGTAGAACTTTTTTCCAAAACGGCGCACAAGGGCTTCTTTTAAAAAAATATATACGGGCACTTTTAATTTTTTACCAAGGCTGCAGGCAGCTTTGCAGTTGTCTTCCCTTGGCTCATAGTTTACATAAACATTATTGCTGTGTTTGCTTTCTTTTACAATGGCCGGAAACAGGTGGCAACTGATGGGTTTTTTCCATTTTATTTTACCCTCCAGGTAAGCCTGTTCAATGCCGCATTTTACAATGCCGTTTTCATCGGTAATACCGTACACACAAATGCTGTTGCCAATGGTAGGTGTTACCCATCCATGTTCCCTGTGATATACATAACGGCCCTGTTTGTTCAGTTCTTTTAAACCTTCGGGGGTAAGATAGGGCACCACTTTATCATACACTTCATTGATCTTGTCCAGCTCATCTTTTGCCAGTGGTGCACCGGCATCTCCATCCACGCAGCAGGCGCCTTTACATTTGGAAAGGTCGCACACAAATTGCGCCTTTACAATTTCGTCACTCAGCAAAACATTGTCAATAGCTATCATGGCGGCAAATTTACAACAATACAGCAGGAATAATTTGCACCGTTTAAATAAAAAGAAAGCCCGGTAGAAACCGGGCCTTTCATTCCAAAAAAACCAAAAAAAATTACAAGTGTATTCCTGCGGTAAAGCTTATGCTTCTTCCATCAGAAGGCCATATACCCGGACCGGGATAGAACAGCGGCCGCTTGGTAAAATATTGTTTGTTCAGGCAGTTACTTACGGCAAGTTTTAGTTCCAGTTGTGGCAGCAGGTGTACTGCTGCATTAAAATCAAGCAGCCCGTAAGCCGGAACGGCACCCACAGCGCCGGTTGTTTTAAGCGGTTGCTCAGTATTAAGTGCGTCCGCATAAGTTTTAGAAGTATAGCTGTACAAAGCGGCCATTTTCATTTTCATAATTCTCCATGAAATTCCGGTGCGTAAAATAAGATCTGGTGCGCTTTCAACACGGTTGCCCCTGATATTAATATTTGCATTGCCTGATTTAACTATTGCATTGGTGTAGCGTGCATGTACAAAAGCGGATGAAGTAAAAACAGAAAGCCTTGATTTAAGGCCCGTTTTCCAGTCGCCCTGTAAAAATATTTCTGCTCCTTTTGTTAGTGAGTTACCGATATTAGTGCGGTACGTATAAAAGGTTCCTGAATTATCAGTCACAGCCAATGTGCCAAAACGGTTGTTGTATTGCAGCACATAAAAAGTAACATCCCAGCGTAAAAATTTATAGTTACCCCTGAAACCCATTTCAGCATTATAACCTTTGGAATCTTTAATAGCGGAGTCTACTTTTTCATATAACGATGCAGGAACTAAATCTTTAAACACCATGGGTCGATAGCACTGTGTAATACCACCGTAAAACTCACCATTGTCAAAAGGTTTGTAAGAAATATTCATTCCCAATAAAGGGTAATGATGGCTTATGGAGACAGGCACTTTATTCTCAGGGTAATAAACGATCTTTCCGGACATATCTGTCTTGCCTATTTCAGTTCTGGCGCCAACATTCACCGCCATCTTGCTGCTAAACTGAAATTTATTTTCTGCAAACAGGGCAATGTTTTTTGTTTTAAAATGCATGTCTCTGCCCCAGGCAGGATCAACCAAAGTCAAATCATAGTCGCTGCCAGTTGTTCCTTTTCCAAGCTGTGTGCGGTGCAGGTCGTTATGCATAAGCTGAACACCTGCAGCCAGTGAACTGTTTTGCAAACCGGTTTTATAAAATTGTAATAATCTTAGTTCGGTTGTGTAACTGTTAAACCGGTCTATATCCACCTGCCGGTTATTATATTGATTGGTAAGCAAATTAATGGTATCTGCCACATTGGTTGGCTTATCAAACATCACACTGTTCCTTTTGCCCAAAACTGCTGAAGTGGTTAACTGAATTTTTGTTTTATAAGTGGGTGCCCAGTTAATAATAACAGAAGGTATATTAATATCGGGGCTAAAGTAGTTACGGGATCGGGTGGCCTGTTGCGGATCGGCATTAAACATACTGTCAGTTAATGCGCCGGGTATACGGTACAAATATTTTGAACGGGCCCACTCCACTTTTACAGTTGCTTTACTGCTTATATCATACTGCAGCATTACTGATTGTGCCTGTGATTCGGTGTGTTCATTATCCCGGTAACCATTTCTTGATTTTTTAAAACCGTACGCATAATAGTGCAGCCGGCCGGTGGTACCTCCTATTGCATTGTATGAACTTAACAAGCCAAAAGAGCCAGCAGTATTAATACTTTCGAAACTGAATGGCTTAGTTGTATCTCCCCGTTTTGTAACATAATTCAACATGCCGCCAAACTGGGCGCCATATTGCAGCGAGCCTGTGCCACGTACCAATTCAATTTTCTCTATACTTTCAAAAGGCATGCTGTAATGGCTTGCCGGGTAACCGTACATATCCGAGTTGGTAATTACTCCGTCTTTACGAATATTAAATTCCCAGCCCCTGTGAGAATCGAGTCCCCGTGCTGCAATATTTACCTGGTTACCGGTCCCATCCATGTCATATACAAACACTCCGGGTATTTTAGCAAATACCTGGCGGCCGGTTTTGTTTGCCATATCAGCAGGTGTTGAGGTGAGATTAATTACTTCTGTTTTTTTGCCAGAAAATAAATACGTTCCCTGTTCTGCCTGCAGTTGCTTAATGATATTTTGATTAAGAAATGAATAAGCAATAATGCTGTCGAGTGATTTAACACTAAGCAGGGTATCTTTTTTTTGCTGTGCCTGTTGTGCTGTACCACATACATAAGCAATGCAAAACATTGCTGTAAAAAGCTTTTGTTTCATAATGTTATTTTTTCAGCATTGTGCCACATAGTTTGTCTAAATTATTCAGCCCCGTCGGTATGCCCCCTTGTTATTGCATAGGCTCCTATTTTATTGCCGGTAACAACACCTACTTCGCAATCGCTGCGGGAATGGATGGCACCGTACATACGTGATACAGATGCTTCTCTTGCCATGTCATTAAATTCTTGTGCCTTGGCAGGAATGATATACCCCAATACCGTAGCAGCAGCGCCGCTGAATGTACTATGACCGCTTATGTATGCAGGGAAGTTTGGTAACCCAATATCTGTTTTAATACGGGTATCCATCTGCATGGGGCGTGGGTTGTAATAAAAATATTTAGCATCCCAGCAAGCTACACCTGCATCCATAATACTCATGTTAAGCAACGCCAGGTTTCTTGCCCACCTGGCTTCACTAAAATTCAATTGTACAAATTCCGATGCGGCAATATAATTCCAGTGCCCGGGAGGAGCATATGTACCAACACCATCACTCCAAAAAGTAGCAATAGCTCTTTGCTCTTTTGTAAGATTTTTTTGTATTTGGTATATTTCCTCTGTTTCTGTTTTAAACTGTGCAGAACCTGTTAATGGTGGTGCAGGCGGCCTTATGCTGGTAACCATAGTCAAAGAATCAAACAACCATGTTCTTACTTTTCCATACAATGGCAACATGCCCGGCCTTGCTGGTGTTTCCTGGCTGTACCAGGGCACTTCACCCCTGGCTTTGGTATCAGCTTCAATTTGTGCCCAAATTGCAGGCGTACCTACTGCAGCGCCAGCCCTGTCTCCTCTTGCACGTGTTATAAATTTACCGGCAACTAATTTACCCAATGCCTCGCCTGCGTCTAAATCACTACGTACGTTAGCGCCTGCAATTAATCTTGCTCTTTTATGCTCTTCTGCTTTTTGATTAATGAAATCCTGATCGCCGGGAAACATCAGTTTTAAAATTTCCACAGAAGCTCCCAGCACTACGGCATCTTCACTTGGATAAGACGGCAGTGTGGATTTTGGCAATAAGGTTTGAATATTGGCATCTACTGTAAAAGGTGCTGCACGGTTGTACAACGACTTATAATAGTAGCCCGCCACGCAGGCATCATATTGTGCAGCACTTAAATAAGCATATGCCCTTGCTGCGTAAGGCGGATTGGCAAAAGGAAAAAATGGATAGGCCAATGGATTATTAGCACTTGGTATTGGATATGTTCCATCTTCATTTTGGTAAGGCGGAATATTGTGCTTTGCCACCAGTTCCCTCATAATTTCATTCCAGCGCAATACAGCACCGGCGCCCCAGTATTTCACCAGTTCTTTTTCATCAGCACTTATATTATTTTGGAAACTTTTTATCTCATTCAGCTGGATGATATAATCCGGTGATGTGGTGGCTATGGGTGCTGCACAGGCAAACTCATTGGGGGCGGACAGCAAAACGGGCTTCCAGGTTCCTGCGTTGGCATCAGGCTTTGATGGATTGAGCATGGGGTACGACATGTTTACCTCGTTCAGTTTTTTTGAACAGGCATCGAACAGCATAATTGCGGAAAGCAATAATATAGATAGTGATAAAAATATTTTTTTCATTACAAAATGTTTTAAGCCATCTGGCTGTGAAAGAATAGCAATTATTTCTTTTCTTCTGTTTTTGTTTTTATTTTTTTACCAAGGTCAAAAATGTAAAATACACCACCACTGAAGCCGCTTGCCTGTCCTATATTTCTTCCGGCAACAGTTGTAAAACCATCTGCCACAAATGAAAGGCCGTTTACAAAGTCAGCTTCATATTTTACATGCAGCCCGAGTTTTGTTGCATTCATTTTATTACTTACAAATGGCATGTTATTCTTAGTAATATCAAAACCGCCCAAAGTGTAAAACTTGTCTGCAATGGCTTCCACTATCCAGGTCATGCTGCGGTAACCAGCTCTCAGGTTCATACTGGCAGCATCGGGCATTGCCACTTCGTTGGTATAATGCATCTCCGTAGTGTAATAGGTATTCCTGTCGAGTGTAACATTGTTACGAAACATGTATGTTCCTGAAAGGGTGCCAAACCAATTGCCTTTTTCATAATCAAACATCAGCCGGCCATTTACTGTTTTACTTTTTAAACCAATTGCCAGCGGCACTAGGTCAATGTAATATTGTGATACGGGAGTGGAATATCCACCCATGAGTATGGTCTTAAAACTTCCATTAGCAACATGTTTTTCTTTTGCCACCCATTTTACCCAAAGGCTCAGGTCTTGTAATCCTTTTTGGCCTTTTAAGTTACCGGCACTGGCTTTTGTTTTAATATACGGCACACCAAACAGCACATTGAGCTTATCGGTGATGCCATAGTTGCCCATCAGCATGTATGCTGTGGTACTTACCTTTCCTAAGTTGGCATTGTCTCTTTTGAAAGTGCCTTCCCAATAATTTTTCCAACTGTTTTTACCCGCAGTAGGACCTACACAGAAAAATCCTTTCTGCATCAGCAGCCCGTCAATATCTGTTTGGGCAACCGTGGTTTTTACAATCATCAGCAGGCATACAAAAACACCTGTGAATATATAAGAAGGGTGATAATGTTTTTTCATAAAAAAATATTAACCCCTGTATTATTACTAATTACAGCAAGCAACATCTCCGTAATAATACAGAGCGATGTTGTTTATAGTTTAAAAGTTAAACCTGCACTTATTAAATAATCTGCAAAAGCTGCATCGCCCTGCCGGAACTGACCTGTATCGGCCGTTTGTCTTTTATCCGCATCACTTTGTGTGCGGTTACGTACCAATGCAAAAGGCACAGCCAGGTTCAGGCTTATCTTTTTAGCAACATAGGTTACTGCTGGCTCTGCAGACATGATGTAACCAGGCCTTCTGAAGCCGAGACTACCACCAATCAAATCTTTTGATGGCAACGCCTCCCAACGCACACCCCCGGAGAAATTGAAATGATTAACCATGTAGCTTGCTCCTGCACGTACCATAAATAAATCTGGCACACTCATAACATCTGTATTGTATTTTTTTGCTGAGGCCGATGTGGTACCACCACGTGTGGTAGAGGTACCGTTAACATTACGTGGGTTACTTAAATAAAAGAAGCTTCCATATACACCCAGTTTGTGTGTAAAGTTGTAAAAACTGTTCACTTCAAACGTAATACCGGTGCCCCCATCGCCTGGCTGAATACTCTGGTCAACAGGGCCCAGCACCAATGAATCAGCTTTTTTATAAAAATAATCCTGGTAGTTATAGTTGCCGGTAGGCAGTTTAATACCAAGCCCCAACTGCACATTTCCTTTATGAGACTTTAACGGATCAAACATCCACCTGTAAGCAGACACCCGTGCATCTCCAATACCAAAAGAATGGGTTGTGTGCCTTGTTTTACCATCATGTTCGTACAAAGAACTGCGTGAAAAATCCATTATTGGTAAAGTCATTGCCAGCGACCATCTTAAATTAATGGTACGGGTGGCAGTAATATCCAGTTCGTAAGAATGGTTGATTACATTACTGCTTTCTTCTACTCTGTGCTTCTGCTCTTCTTTTCCTACAAAATGTTTATAGGATTTAAAGTAACGGTTGTTCAAATTCATTTCCCAGCCTTTTGCATCTGCAGGTTTGCTGCATATGCCTGCAGTGCCCTTTATTGCCACGCAACCCTGGGCTGTTGCATAATTGTATACAAAGCATAATACAGCTGTTATTATTAAAAGCTTTTTCATTGTTCAATAGTTTTGGTGTCTAAAAAAATTATTTCTCCATCTTTAGTTTATCCACTATCATATCACCCACCTTTCTGCCATATTCATTACTAACAATACAGCTTGGATGAAAGTGGATACCGCCGTAAAACCTGGCTGAATTATTTTCCAATGCAGCCTGCCTGAATGATGTAAAGGAGCGGTTGGCAATACCAAACTCCAATTCACTGGTATCGGTATAATTAAAATTGTCTCCAAACATTTTTGTAAGCGCCTCTGCTGATGCTGATGACACTGTGCTGTGCCCGCAAGTATATTCAGGAAAGGGGGGCGTTTGTAAATAGGGTCTCCAGTCCTGGTCAAGATATTTATTAATCACTGTTTCGGGGCGAATGGTGTTATGCCTGAATTTTTCATCCCAGCACTGAATAAATGAATCGAACATGCAAATGGATGTAAGTGTATAGGCCGCTACAGTTTTCTTAAAATCTGCTTTCGCTTTTTGTGCAGCAATACCTACTATATTCATCCAGTGGCCCGGGGGTGAGAACTTTTTGGTAACAAACATAATGTGACCTGTTACATTTAGCTTACCACCCAAATCGTCCCAAAATTCTGCAATATGCTTTTGCTCATCATTTAAACTATCCACCGCATTTTTTACTGCTATTACCTGTTTGTAATAAGGACTGTTTTTATCCGTCATATTAAACTGGAAAGGTGGTGGCGGAATAAACTGGCTGGCACTGCTCATAACCATGGGGCGTATTTCATTCCAGTGCGGTTCCATTGCGCTTGCATAAGCTGGTGGTGTGGGTACCCAGCGGCCAGGCGAATCAGTTACATTGTAACGGGGAGCACTCCTGGTTTCTGCATATTTGTCTGATTTACTCCACTCGCTGATAGCTTTTCCAATTGTATCTGCAAATGCCACCGAGTTTTCCAGCATATCATCCGGCATACCATTATCTGCAGCTGTTTTCTTAAGGCTGTCTACAAACGGCTTCATACTTCCCTGAGGGAAAGTGAGCAATTCACCCACTTTACAAAATGCAAGGAGGGATGCAAACTCATAGTCAATTTTTTTAGAAGTATCCGCTTTGGGCATTTCTTTCAATCCATTTAACTGGCCAGCCAATGAATAATACTCGTTGGGATATCCAGCTGCAATACACTCGTAGGCGGCAATATTGCCGTAGGTGTACACCCTGCTTGCAACTATGGGTGCAAATCCCACAAATTTTACCACTTCATTCAATTCTTTTACAGTTTTACAGTAAGAAAATGCATCCGTAAAATAGGTTTGTTTAACAGGTTTGTTTGAGCACGACCATAACAAAACAACAACAGCAATTGCTGAAAAATACTTTTTCATAACAAGAAACAATCTTAATAAAAATGAATAAACAGGGCGTTTGTAATAAAGCCCCGGATTAATAAATACAAATTATACTAATAAACTATCGCCATCGGGAGGCTGCTCCATGGTTTCTTTATAAAGTAACCCAAGGTTCAATTTATATGAAGCAGAATAAGGTGCATTATTAGCTGCAATTATTGCATGCGACTTTTCAAAACCGTACATTTCAAAATCGCTGAAAGATTTTTTAACGTTGTTGTTGGTTGGCTTGTTTTTTTCAGAGCTGTTTTTCTGAATATCGGCCGTATTGCTGAAATAGTCGTCTTTAGCTTTTTTTATATTGGTCTTTTGAGTATTGGGCAGGCAAAGCATTTCAAGCATGTTATCAAAAATGCGGTACTTTACGTAGCGATAAACCACACCATTCATTTCCACTTCGCCATCTGCCATGGTATATGTACTTGTATTATTGTAATAAGGAAGGCTGATTTGTCTTTTTATAACTATAAGCTGATCATCGCTGTAACGGCTATTCTCTACAGCTGCTGTAAGTTGCTTGCTGGCATTTTGTTCTGCAACAAATACCCATAATTTGTACCCAAAAAGGTTGAATACAAACACACTCATAAGCAATATTGCGGCCAGCTTCTTCATGTTGGTAATTGCAAAATACTATTATTTGCCGGTTTAAAGGCAACTATTTCTGCTTTTTTGCTGCAAACGTTTGTGGATTAATATACAGGAATTAAATGCTCCTGCCTGTTCGCAGACCTCAAATATGCCAGAATATAAAACAGGGGCAATGAAATCTCAATTTCACCTGCCCCTGTTATACTGCAGAACTAAAGCACATAAAATCCTGCTTACCTGAATATTATTTTTTCAAAATCCTGTTCCCCGGTAATTGTGTCAGTAATTGTTACAAGGTACACTCCTGTTTTAAGGTTATTCCTGCTAATCACAATTTGCCTTATAGAAGTATTGTTAATTACCTGGTTGTAAACCTGCAAACCTGATGATGAATAAAGCTGTATGGTATAACTGCTTTGTGGCTTATTTCTTAAGTCCACTGTAATTTGCTCCTGCGCTGGGTTTGGATAAATAAACACTGCATTTAAACTGGATTTTATCCGCACAATATTACTATACCCGGTACCACCACTGCCGGTGCTAACTTTTAATCGGTAATAGTTATCCCCCAGCAGGGGTTTTTCATCATTGAACAAATAGTGATTTTCGGTACCGTTGCCAGCATATTGCATGCTGCCCACAGGTTTAAAATTATTTCGTCCATCATCGCTTCGTTCAATTATATATTCCTTAATACCAGTTTCGTTTTGTGTATGCCACCAAAGTTTATTAGCGTTGTTTTCTCTGCTGCCATATAACTGCAGCTGAACAGGCAGCACCATACCGCACATGTTTTTAAGATGGTAATATGCACTGCGGTTAAGGCAATAATTATTAACAGATACATGGCATACATACCAACCTGTATCTGCTGGCTGAATGGCATGAATATAATACCACCAGGTAGTGCTTACAAGCACGCTGTCATTAGGCCCTGTTTTGTGATACCATTCATAAACAGCATTAGCAATGGTATCAACGCTAAGCGTTAATGAATCGTAATAACAAGTAAATGGATTTGAGGGTGAAATAAGTACTGGTGCAAGAGGCTGCATACTCACATCATTGATAGAAGCGTTACCGCATCCGTCAATAACCCTTAGCCTTATTAATGTGTAATTGGTTGTATTGTTAAATGTAAAAATTGGGTTGGGCTGTGGCGGTGTAATAATACTTGGCAATGCAGGCACAGTCTGAAAAATTTCATACATATACGGAGCCATACCGCCTGTGGCAACAGCGCCAATGCTAATAGTGTTACTGTCGCAATGATAGGCACGTGATTGCGTCAAATCCGGATACACATAAGGCACTATTGAAACCGTATCATACAATTTAATTGTGCAGCCTGTGGTGCTGTATTCAATAACATATACAGCGGGGGGCAATTCATAAAAACTGAAAACATTTCCTGTAACACTGCTGTAATTCATCACAAAAGAAGTATTGTCCTTCTTAATAATTTTGGGTGTAACACTGCCCATGTTTGTTGTGGTGGTTATATTCATATCTGCACTTCCATCTGGATTAATTCCTGAAGGACATTTTAATGACAGTGAAACATTTTTAGTAAGCAAACTTGCATTGGGTGTTACGAACAATGTATCGGTATTGCCACACTGGTCAATTACAATTATTGTGTATTTACCCGGTGGCGGCAAATCCGGCAGGCCAAACACTTTATATGTTGCGGATGAAGTAATAGCTGTATTTACCACAACTCCTGCATCATTTAAAATTGTAATGGCGTATGATGGTGTGCCACTGCTGATATTAATGGTAATATCAGTGGTTCCATAAGCAGTACATGATTTTGCGGCAGCAGGATTAAATTGAAGTATTGGTGGCGTTACAGTAAAACAACGGTTTATTATCGTATCATAACAAGCAGGATTATTAGTTATTTTTATACAATAACTTCCATAAAGAAGGTTGGTGAATTTTCCGCTGCTGTTACAGCTTATTAAAACATTGCTGCTGTTATAAAGGCAATATTGCGCATTATTCAGGTTTTGCTGCCCTTGTATTTCTGCTGTAAAAGTTGTGCAGGTTTTAGAAGATATTTTTACTGATGCACTGACTGATGGTATCGGCCGGTTTACTGTAAAACAACGCCACATAGTAGTATCATAACAACCCGGATTGTTGGTAATAGAAATACAATATGTTCCAAAAGGAAGATTGGCAAAAATTCCGGTGCTGTTACAAATGATTACCACATGGTTTACATCATATAAACAAAATTTGGGGTTGTTCCAATGCGATGTATCCTGTATGCTAACAGTAAAAGTGCTGCAGGCAACATTCGTAATTGCCACATTTGGATTGGCTGACGGGACCGGAGGAAATACAGTGAAACATCTTTTAATGGTGGTGTCATAACAGGCGGGGTCATTTGTAATACGGATGCAGTAGCTGCCATATGCAAGGTTAGGGAAAATGCCTGTGGTATTACAATACATCAGCACATTGTTATTATCATACAAACAAAACTGCGGGTTATTTAAGTTGGTGGTAGCAGTAACAGACGCTGTAAAATCACTGCAGGTTTGATTGCTGATATTAATATTTGCACCTACTGAAGGTACCGGCCTGTTTACAGTAAAGCAGCGGGTAATAGTTGTATCATAACAACTGTCATTAATTTTTATACAGTATTGGCCATAAGGTACGTTTTTAAAAAAGCCTGTGTTGTTACAATACAGGAGAACATTGCTGCTGTTATACAGGCAAAACTCCGGGTTAATAAAATTTACAATACTTGTAATGGTGGCAGTAAAAGTAGAGCAGGCCATATTGCTGATGCTTACATTTGCGTTTACAGAAGGTTTTTTATTATCAGCCCAAACAACTGTTTTTATATTGCCGCATTTGTCTTTTGCCAATAAGGTTACACTTCTTTTGTTACCAAGATAAAATGTAAAGGAGTTGCTATTACTCCATACTGTATCACCGGGAGCTCTTACAACAGCATAAGTGAACAAATCAAAGGCTGTACTGGGTGTTGCATTACCAAGGTTGTCTTTTAATTTGATTGTGGCAATGGCACTATCGCAAAGCCTTGATACAAGAGCACTGTCTATCCACCAGTTGTAATTTAAAATAGTCATGGTTCTTGTTTGTATACCACCGCAGGAGTCAGTTAGGCGAATAGTATAATTGCCATACAGCAAATTGGTAAATACACCGGTAGCATTTTGCACACCCACATTGGAAGCAGACGGTGATATAATACTGTAGAGAAAAGGCGACCGCCCATTTTGTTCGTTATAAACTGTAATAGTACCATCGTTACCATTAATACAGGTAACATCTGTTTTATTCATTAAAAAAGACGGTGCCTGGTAACTGCCCGGTACAGTAACAGAATCATGCTGGTAAATACAGTTAGCGGTTAAATCCTTAATTACTGCAAGGTAACGGCCGGCTGGCAAGCCGGTTATTAAGCTGCTGGTTGAAAAATTGGTGGTAACTGGACCTAGCACACGATACAAATAGTTACCTGAACCGCCTGAAGCTGTTACTTGTATGGTTCCTGTAGCAGCACATCTTGATTCAGTTATTGAATACGATGCAGCAATACCGGTACATGTTTGCGCCGATGCATAGCGAACCTGCAAAAGAGCCAGCAAAGAAAAAAGCAATAAATAAAAAACAGGGTAGAATTGTTTTTTCATATTTCGGATTTTAATGAAGCCGGTACGGGCTTTACCTGTTTTGCCTAAAAGCAATCAGGATATTTTCGGGATGACAGACAGGGAGGTATGAAGTATAAAATTACAATCCAGTTATTGTTTTTCCTACAAAACAGGTATAATAAATTCTAACTTTTTTTACTGCGTAGAAACCCACTGCATGAAATGAGTAAGCGAAGTATACCAAGTGAAAATACGTAGCTACCGCATTAACTGACTGAAAACAAAAACTCCTTTGCAGTTTTTGCAAAGGAGTAAAAAAAAATTATTGTGTTTTATATTGCCCAGGCCTTATCGCCTTTTTTATAAGGCAGTGCACCATCATAACGGCCAGGGACAGGCAAAAAGCGAAGTGCCTGTTTCATCCCGATTTCGCTGGTAAAATAACCCAACAAAGTCAGCTGTTTCATCATGGTGTAATAATGAGAAGGACTGCCAACATAATTAGGATCCAATTCTTTTTGTGCTTTCTCTTTGGCAGGCTTATCTTTTTCGTCACGCTTTGTGTTATACTCTTTAGCTTCTTTTTCAAGGCTTACGAGGAATGCTTTACGCTGGTCGGCATTGCACTCCATAAAGCTTTTTCCATTAAGTTTTTTACAGGCATCGTTAAACCCAGCCAATCCATCACCAAAAACTTTTTGTTGTGCATCTGTATAACAATCGGTAACCATTATTTTCATAAACTCGCCTATTTTGGTGGCTTTTGCACCAGGTGTATCGGTTGCAGGAATAATCGTTTCCCCCACTTCATCCAGCAGCGCAATATTATCTGCAGTAAATCCTGTTGCAGAAGTGCCGCCACTTGTACAGCCGGTTAAAAATACATCTCCGCCTATTACAGCACCACCAGTTAAAACAGCAATCATTTTTAGAAGCTCTCTGCGTTCCATAGTTTTTATTTTACAGTATTATAAATTTTGTTTTTTCAATTCCTCCACGGCATAATTGGCCGCCCTTGCCGTAAAAGCCATATAGGTTAAAGATGGATTCTGGCAGGCTGATGAAACCATGAAAGAACCATCCGTTACAAATACATTGGGCGCATCCCATACCTGGTTCCATTTGTTGAGCACAGATGTTTTAGCATCGGTACCCATACGGGCCGTTCCCATTTCATGAATACCATGTCCCATGGCGTGGCCGCTGTCCCAGCTGTTAATATTTTTGGCGCCTGCCGCCTCCAGTACTGCCACCAGTTCTGTAATGATATCCTTACGCATTTTAAATTCATTCTCTTTTAATTCTGCATCCATACTCAGTACCGGCAACCCCCATTTATCTTTTTTGTTTTGGTCAAGTGTGATTTTATTTTCGTGGTAGGGTAAAATTTCACCAAACCCACCTGCGCCGATATGCCAGGGTCCCGGTTCGGTAAGCGCTTCTTTAAATGCAGCTCCTGCCGACAACTCCGCCACTTCACGGCTCCATCCACTGCGGCTAGCGGCACCCTGGTACCCAAAACCACGCAGGTAATCCCGTTTATCGTTAGCTAAATTTGTAAAACGGGGAATATAAAAACCCGCCGGTCTTCTGCCGTAATAGTATTTATCTTCATAACCTTCCATGGTACCGCTGGCTCCCAGGTTATAATGATGATCCATCACATTATGCCCCAGTTCACCACTGCTGCTGCCCATGCCTTCCGGCCATATATTGGTTGCAGAACGCATCAATATCCACGCAGAATTTAGTGCTGACGCACATAAAAAAACAATCCTGGAATTATAGGTATAGGTTTTATTATTCTCAACATCCAGCACTTCCACCCCTGTGGCTTTCTTCTTGTCTTTATCATACAGAACTTGTGTAACCAGCGACCATGGCCTAACTGTTAACTTACCGGTTTTTAATGCGGCGGGATAAGTTGAAGACTGTGTACTGAAATAACCTCCAAACGGGCAGCCTTCCCAACAACGGTTGCGCATTTGACAGCCCGGCCGTTCGTTGTGCGGCACGGTAATGTTTGCCACCCTGCTGTTGATGAGTTGCCTTTGTCCTTTAAATGCTGCTTTAATTCTGGCAGCAGCATCTTTTTCAACAATATTCAACGGAACGGGTGGTAAAAACTGCCCGTCGGGCAAATTGGCAATACCTTCCACGGAGCCGGCGATTCCGGCAAATCTTTCAACATGATCGTACCAGGGTGCTATTTCATCATAATGAACCGGCCATGGAATCGCAATTCCTTCCTTTGCATTTGCTTCAAAGTCCATCTGGCTCCAGCGGTAACTGTGCCGTCCCCATAAAACAGAGCGGCCCCCAAAACGATAGCTGCGCCACCATGTAAAAGGTTTTACTTCGGTATAAGGATTATCCTGCTCATTTGCCCAGGCATCCATTACCACTTCGGCCGCTGCCCAGCCACGGTGTATCACCGGGTAGTCCTTTCGTTGTTGCTGCGTGGTTTGTCCGCGGTGTGGCAACTGGTACAATTCTTTGTCTGCCGTTTTATAATCTTTGATGTGTTCATGCGGTCCGCCCCTTTCGAGTAACAGCACGGTAAGACCCTTTTCGCAAAGTTCCTTTGCCGCCCAGCCCCCGCTGATACCGGAGCCCACAACTATCGCATCAAAAGTATTATCTGGCACTAAATAAATTTACAGGTTTCCTTTTTTTAATTCTTTTACAGCGAAATCAGCAGCACGGGCTGTTAATGCCATATAAGTTAATGATGGGTTTACGCAACTGGCACTTGTCATACAAGCTCCATCTGTAACAAATACATTCGGTGCATCCCACACCTGGTTGTTTCCGTTTAATACAGATGTTTTTGGATCTCTGCCCATACGTGCTGTACCCATTTCATGTATACCCATGCCCGGAGCATAACCGCTGTCACTGGCGTTTACATTTTTTAAACCGGCGGCTTCCAGCATTTCTTTGGCATCATTCATCATGTCAATGCGCATTTTCTTCTCATTCTCTTTTATCTCAATATCCATATTCAGCACAGGCAGGCCCCACTTATCTTTTTTGGTTTTATCCAGTGAAATTTTGTTTTCATGATAAGGAAGCATTTCGCCAAATGCGGTAATACCAAAGCCCCAGTTATCACTCGGTTCACAAAGCGCATTTTTCAAGTCGGCACCCAATGTCAGTTCAGCTACCTGTATGCCGCGGCCACGATGAGCTGCACCCTGGTAACCAAAGCCACGTAAGTAATCCCTTTTATCACCATTAACATTGCGGAACCTGGGAATATAAATGCCTGTTGGCCTGCGGCCAAATTCATACTTATCTGAGTATCCTTCTGCAGTACCACTTGCACCCAAACGGAAATGATGATCCATTGCATTATGCCCCAGTTCACCACTGCTGCTGCCCAAACCATCGGGCCATATTTCAGTGGCGCTGTTCATTAAAATCCATGTGCTGTTAAATGCAGAGGCGCACAGGAAAATTATTTTAGCCGTGTAAGTATATGTTTTATTTGTTTCTGCATCCAGTACTTCTACACCTGTTGCTTTCTTTTTGTCTTTATCGTATAAAACTTTGGTAACAATTTTATTGGTATCCAGCGTAAGGTTGCCGGTTTTCATTGCAGCAGGCAAAGTAGCGCTTTGTGTGCTGAAGTAACCACCAAAGGGGCAACCTCTCCAGCAACGGTTACGGTACTGGCAGTTGGTTCTTTCATAATGCGGCACGGTTATATTTGCGCTACGGCCTATAAACATATGGCGCTGTCCACTATAATGTGATTTAATTTTTGCTGCCACATCTTTCTCCACCACATTCATATCCATAGCAGGCATAAAATCACCGTCCGGCAATACATCCAGGCCTTCCTTACTGCCTTGTATGCCTGCAAAACGTTCTGCATAACTGTACCACGGTGCTATATCTTCATAACGAATGGGCCAGTCAACTCCTATGCCTTCTTTTAAATTGGCTTCAAAATCCATTTTACTATGCCGGTAGCTCTGTCGCCCCCACATTAAAGAGCGACCACCAACATGGTAACCACGGTACCAGTCAAAACGTTTTGTTTCAGTATAAGGATGTTCAGAATCTTTACACCAGTAATCCAGTGTTTCTTCACTTAAAGGATAATCCCGTTTCAAAACCGGGTATTCCTTTATCATTTGCTGGGTTCTGTTATTGCGGTGTGGAAATTCCCAGGCTTCCTTATTGGCATTTACATAGTCTTTAATATGCTCTATGTTTCTGCCACGTTCAAGCATCACCACTTTAAGACCTTTTTCTGTAAGTTCCTTTGCTGCCCAGCCACCGCTAATACCGGAGCCAACAACAATAGCGTCAAAATTAGTTTCTGGCATTTTTTAAATTTATAAGTTGTAAGTATTATGTTCTATGTTCAAAAAAATCTATACATCGCAAAGCTTTACCGCTTTTTTCAGTGCTTTTATTTTATCCTCGTTTTCTTTTCCTGTTGGAATAAACTCCTGTGCTAAATAGCCTTTAAATCCTGTATCCACCACGGCTTTAATAATGGCAGGATAAAACAGTTCCTGTGTATCATCAATTTCATGCCTTCCTGGTACACCTGCCGTATGATAATGTCCAAAGTAATCATGATTTTTTTTAATAGTGGCAATGATATCTCCCTCACTTATTTGCATGTGGTAAATATCATACAGGATTTTAAAATTAGGAGAGCTAAGGCGTTTGCACAATTCAATCGTCCACCTGGTATTGTCGGCCATATAATCAGGATGGTTCACTTTGCTGTTGAACACTTCCATTTGTATGATAACGCCGCGTTTTTCTGCAAGAGGCATGATTTGTTTCAATCCTTCCACGCAGTTTTTTAAACCCGTTTCTTCATCCATACCTTTGCGGTTGCCACTAAAGCAAATAAGATTTTTGTAGCCGGCATCTGCAACATAATTGATATGATCGGTGTAATTTTTTATTAAGGTGGAGTGATATTCGGTATGATTCCATCCTTCAGTTAAACTTATTTCTGCGCCATTGCACATGGAAGAATCGAGCCCGTGTGCTTTTAAAATATTCCATTCTTTTGGGCCAACAAGGTCAACTGCTTTCAAACCGATTTTATTAGCCACATCACACAACTCTTCCAGTTTTAAAAAACTATAGGTCCACCTGCACACTGAGTGGTTTACATTGCCCTTGAGTTTATAATTTTCTGTTTCACTTGTTTCATGCATAGCTGCCTGTAGTTTTGAAGATACTGCTAAACCAGCAGCACCTGCGGCAATTGATTTTATAATATCTCTCCGTTTCATTATTAATGATTCGCCTTTGCAGTGCTTTTATTGTCGTTAAATAAAAGAAAGAATAATACAGCTATTACAGCAGCAATACCCGATGGTATCAACCATACATTTTTCCATTGCACTACTCCGTTAACAGTATAGGCATCAGCAATTTTACCTGCCACCAAAAAACCAACCCACATACCCAAGCCATAGGTTGCCAAAGTAATCATTCCTTGTGCAGCAGAGCGTATTTTTTCACCAGCAACCTGGTCAGTATAAATTTGCCCGGTAACAAAAAAGAAATCATAACACATGCCATGCAATGCAATACCTACTATTACCAATATAAGACCTGAGTCGCCTGCAAAACCAAAACAGAGGTAACGCAGTACCCATGCAATCATGCCAAACAGAAGCATCTTTTTTACATTGAACCTTGCAAAAAACCATGGCATTAAAAACATAAAGAGTGTTTCTGCTCCTTGCCCAATGCTCATATAACCTGCTGCATTATTTACTTCTAAAATTTCTTTTGCAAAAGGTTCTGCGTTGGAGTAATAAAATGCCAGCGGAATACAAATGAGTGTTGAAGCAATAAAAAACACGAGGTAGTTTTTATTCAGCAATAGTTTCAACGAATCCAACCCTAAAATTTCTTTTACGCTTACGCTGGTGCCTTGTTTGGGTGGCGGTGTGTTTGGTAAAAAGAAACTAAACACGCCTAACACAGCCGATGTTACACCTGCATATAAAAATGTGTTGCCTAAATCTTTACCACCCCACGCAAACCAGCCAACCAACAAACCAGCAACAATCCAGCCGATGGTGCCCCAAACCCTGTAAAAAGAAAACTCTTTTTCAGGATTAGTGAGTTGCTTAAATGTGATGGCATTTACCAATGCCAGTGTAGGCATAAATAAAACCATGTATGGAAGCAGTAATGAATAAAAGCCGTTGAAATTTTCCTGTTTGTAAATAAAGTACATTAACACTGCGCCAATTATATGCAGTATACCTAAAACTTTTTGTGCTGCTAAATAACGGTCGGCAATTAAGCCAATTATAAAAGGTGCAATAATTGCACCTAACGCCTGTGTTCCATATGCTTCTCCTATTTGTGCACCGGTTGCACCTATGCTGGCTAAATAACTGTTCATAGTTACAAACCATATCCCCCAAATAAAAAAATTAAGAAACATCATTGCAGACAACTGCAACCTTGTGGCTGACTTCATAGCAAATAACCGTTTATCCTGTTTAAAGAATTTTTGAGTGCATAAATATAATTTTTAAAACTGAACGGCAATCAATTACCACAAAAAAATTACCGAAACCGTTTGCATAGTTTGGGCGAAAAAAAATTGTTTTTACATGTATTTAATATCTAACTTCCATTATTAAACCGACAGCGCTATATGGGGGATATTCAAATAAAAATTCAGCCAAAAAAATATGATGTAGTGATAGTAGGCAGCGGTGCCGGCGGTGGTATGGCAGCATATCAACTGAGCAAAGCTGGTTTAAAAGTTTGCCTGCTGGAAGCCGGTGCCATGTATGATCCCCAAAAAAATGTAACCCAGTTAAAATGGCCTTACGAAAGCCCCCGGCGGGGCGCCAGTACCAAATTCCGTCCCTTTGGTGATTTTGACGGATGCTATTGCGGATGGGAAGTGGAGGGTGAGCCCTTTACAAAAGAACAAGGCACCGACTGGATGTGGTGGCGGGCACGTATGCTGGGTGGGCGTACCAATCACTGGGGAAGAATATCATTACGCTTTGGGCCAAAAGATTTTAAACGCCACAGTATTGATGGCCTGGGTGATGACTGGCCGATTGGTTACGAAGACGTAAAACCGTATTATGATACTATTGATAAACTCATTGGCATATTCGGCACTAACGAAGGTTTGGAAAATGACCCTGATGGTTTCTTTTTACCGCCACCAAAACCAAGATTGCATGAACTTTTTATAAAAAAAGCCGCCGGGCAATCTGGTGTGCCGGTAATTCCTTCCCGTCTTTCTATTCTTACAAAAAAAATAAATGATGAACGTGGTGAATGTTTTTTTTGCAGGCAGTGCGGCCGCAACTGCAGTATGGCAAAAGCCGATTTCAGCAGCACCAATGTTTTAATATACCCATCTTTAAAAACCGGTAATGTAGATGTGGTGGCCAATGCCATGGCACGTGAAGTACTTACGGATAAAAATGGTTTGGCAACAGGTGTATCCTATATCAGTAAAGACGATATGCAGGAATACCAGGTAAATGCAAAAGTGGTGGTGGTTGCTGCCAGCACTTGCGAAAGTGCCCGTTTATTACTCAATTCAAAATCGCAACGCCACCCTAATGGCCTTGCCAACAGCAGTGATGTTGTAGGCCGTTATTTGCATGATAGTACCGGTGCGGCAGTAGGTGGTGTATTGCCTTCACTATTCGACCGCAAACGTTACAACGAAGATGGTGTGGGCGGCATGCATGTGTATACTCCCTGGTGGCTGGATAATAAAAAACTTGATTTCCCCAGGGGTTACCATATAGAATACTGGGGCGGTATGGATATGCCATCGTATGGCTTCAGTTGGGGCGTTGAAAATCTTAATGGAAAATTTTTAGTGCATGGTAAACAGAAAGAAGCCGGTGGTTATGGTAAATCGTTAAAAGAAGATTATCGCTTTTTTTATGGTGCCGGTGTGGGCATGGCGGGTCGTGGTGAAGCAATACCGTTGTATGATAACCGCTGCACCATAGATGAAAACACAGTTGATAAATTCGGCATCCCTGTTTTAAAGTTTAATGTAAAATGGACCGACCACGAGATTAAACAGGCAAAGCACATGAAAGAAACTTTTAAGGAAATCATGCATAATATGGGAGCCGTGGTTACCTGGGGTGGTGATGACGATGAAAAAAATAACTGGGGCCTTAGCAAACCCGGTGAAATTATTCATGAAGCTGGTACAGTGCGTATGGGTAGCGATCCTAAGAAGTCAGCATTAAATAAATATAACCAGGCACACGACTGTAAAAATTTATTTGTGGTGGACGGCAGCGCCTTTGTAAGCCAGGCCGATAAAAATATTACCTGGACCATATTGGCTTTAAGCATGCGTGCCAGCGATTATATTATTGATGAACTGAAAAAAGGAAACCTTTAAATAGTGATGAGTTATGAATGGTGAGTTATAAGTGAACCACACAAAATACTCAGCTCTTTCACAACTCATAATTTATAACACATAACTTATAACTTGTTTAAATGGACAGACGTAAATCACTCAAACTTATCGCAGGTTCTGTAGCTACCACTGCGTTATTGGATGCCTGCAATCCTTCTGACAAAAAAACAACTCCAGATGCAGCGGCAGCCGGTGCATTTGATGCAAAGAAATTTCCTTTGGACCGGGCCAAAGAAGAACTGGAACGGGAAAATAAATTAGCTGCTGAAAAACCATTTTTCAGCGAACACGAAATGGCCACCATTGCTATTTTGTGCGATATCATCATTCCAAAAGATGAAGTAAGCGGCAGCGCCACCGAAGCAGGCGTTCCGGAGTTTATTGCATTTATTGTACTGGATAAACCCGAACACCAAATACCAATGAAAGGCGGGTTGCGCTGGCTGGACATGCAGTGCCTTAAAAAATACAATAACGATTTTAAAAGCTGCACTGCCACACAGCAAATTGAAATGGTGGATGCCATTGCTTACCCGGCAAAAGCATTGCCTGAAATGAAACAGGGTGTAAACTTCTTCAGCCTGCTGCGCAATTTAACGGCTACCGGTTTTTACACTTCTAAAATAGGTATTGATGATATTGCTTACAAAGGCAACACCCCCAACAAATGGAATGGTGTGCCCGATGAGGTATTGAAACAATACAATATAGCTTACACTGAAAAAGAATTGAAAGAGTGCATCAGTTTTGATAAATAAAAATCAACAATAAAAAATGAAACTTAAAGTTGGAATGATTGGTGGCGGTAAAGATGCTTTTATTGGAGCAGTACACCGCATTGCGCAAAATATGGACGGGCAGATAGAACTGGTAGCTGGCGCTTTAAGTATTAACCCTGAAATAGCTCTTGCTTCCGGCAGGGAATTATATCTTGCTGAAGACCGCATTTATACCGATTATAAAGTGATGCTGGAAAAAGAAGCAGCCATGCCTGCAGACAAACGGCTGGATTTTGTAAGCATCGTCACGCCAAACTTTGTGCATTTTGAGCCCGCCATGATGGCGCTTGATAAAGGCTTTAACGTAGTGATTGAAAAACCCATCACTTTTACTTTAGACCAGGCAAAGCAATTAAAAGAAAAAGTGGAAGCCACCGGCTTAAGTTTATTACTGTGCCATACTTACAATGGTTACCCCATGGTAAAACAGGCAAAGCAATTTTTAAAAAGCGGTGTGCTTGGTAAAATACGTAAAGCATATGTGGAGTATCCGCAGGGCTGGTTAAGCACTTACCTGGAAGGAACGGGCCAGGCACAGGCCAGCTGGCGCACCGATCCAAAGAAAAGCGGTAAGGCCGGCAGCATGGGAGATATCGGCACACATGCATTTAACCTGGTGGAATATGTAACCGGGCTTGAAGTAACCCATCTTTGCGCCAATGTAAATATTGTGGTGGAAGGAAGAATGCTGGATGATGACGGAGCTGCGTTTTTTAAATTTAATAATGGCGCCACAGGTGTTTTAATGGCCACACAAATTGGTGCTGGAGAAGAGAACAATGTTAAGATACGTGTGTACGGCGAAAAAGGAAGTATTGAATGGAAACATGAAGACTGCAATACTTTATTAGTAAAGTGGCTTGACAAACCCACCGAAATTTACCGAACCGGTGCCGGTTATAACAGTAGTTATGCAGCACACAATTCCCGTGTTCCCGCCGGGCATCCCGAAGGATTCTTAGAAGCATTCGCCAATTTATACCGCAACTTTGCATTAACAGTTCGTGCAAAAAAGAATGGCGAAACACCTGCCCCCGAATGGACAGATTTTCCCGGTGCTAATGAAGGTATAAGAGGAATGGCATTTGTAGAGAATATGGTGGAAAGCGGAAAGAGTGATGTAAAGTGGACTGAGTTTATTATTTAATAAATATTTAAAACGCTATTGGGTTATATGAACACAATAAAAGGCCCTGCTATTTTTTTAGCGCAGTTCATGGGTGATAAAGTACCTTTCAATGAACTGACTTCTATTTGCAAATGGGCGGCAGATCTGGGTTTTGTGGCAGTGCAAATTCCCACCTGGGAAACAAGATTAATTGATTTAAAAAAATGTGCCGAAAGCAAAACGTATGCAGATGAGCTGAAAGGAAAGATAAAAGATTGTGGTTTGGAAATTTCCGAGCTCTCCACTCATTTGCAAGGACAGCTGGTGGCAGTGCATCCTGCATATGATGATTTGTTCAATGCCTTTGCACCCAAGGAAGTGCATGGCAATAATAAAGCAAGAACCGAATGGGCCATTCAGCAGGTGATGTACGGTGCCAAAGCCTCGCAAAATTTAGGACTTACTGCACATGCTACATTCAGCGGTTCGTTGTTATGGCATACATTTCATCCCTGGCCGCAGCGCCCCGCTGGTTTGGTGGAAGATGGTTTTACAGAACTGGCAAAAAGATGGACCCCAATCCTTAATTATTTTGACGAATGCGGTGTGGATGTTTGTTATGAAATACATCCCGGAGAAGATTTGTTTGATGGTGTGACATACGAAATGTTCTTAGAAAAAGTAAACAATCATAAACGGGCCTGCTTATTATACGATCCATCGCATTTTGTTTTACAGCAACTGGATTATATTCAATACATCGATTTTTATCACGAACGCATCAAAGCATTTCATGTTAAGGATGCCGAGTTTAATAAAACCGGTAAGCAAGGAACTTTTGGTGGTTATCAAAGCTGGCTGAACCGTGCAGGCCGTTACCGCAGCCCCGGCGATGGTCAGATAGATTTTAAAACCATCTTCAGCAAACTCACACAATATGGTTATGACGGCTGGGCAGTGATGGAATGGGAATGCTGTATCAAACATCCTGAAGATGGTGCAAGAGAAGGTTGTGAGTTTATCAAGAATCACATTATACGTGTAACTGAAAAAGCTTTTGATGATTTTGCAGGCACAGGTGCTGATGCAGGTTTCAATAAAAAGATATTAGGTTTGCAATAATTTTAAATTAAACAATAGCAATGAAAAAGACTATTTTAATTTTTTCGGTGGCTGCCGTTCTGTATGCCTGCGGCGGTGGCGATAAAGGTTCTTCGGCAAGCAGCTCTTCTGAATCATCTAATCCCGATGCAGACAAAGGACTGGAGCTGATTGGCAAATCAGATTGCTTTGGCTGCCATAAAGTAAAGGAATTATCCGTTGGCCCTGCATACAATAAAGTGGCACAGAAATATGAAGCAACGGAAGCAAATATCAATACCCTTGCAGAAAAAGTAATGAAAGGTGGTTCGGGTAACTGGGGAACTGTTCCCATGGCCGGCCATCCAGCCGTTTCTAAAGATGATGCGGTGCTGATGGTAAAGTATGTTTTATCACTAAAAGATGTGCAATAAACAATGAAAAAAATATTAACAACGATTGCTGTTGCAGGTATGTTTACAGCCTGTAACACTGCTGATGAAAAAAACAACAATACCGGTCCTGCAGAAATGAAAGCTGCTGGCGCCGATACAGGCTGGATATCATTATTCGATGGCAAAACCACCACTGGCTGGCACAGTTATGGAAAAGCAACCGTTGGAGAAGCCTGGAAAGTTGCTGATGGCGCTCTCTATCTTGATACCACACAAAAAGAAGGCTGGCAAATAAAAGGTGGTGGTGATATTGTTACTAATGATGAATATGAAAACTTCGACCTTAAACTGGACTGGAAGATTGCACCCAATGGTAATAGTGGTATTATCTTTTATGTAAATGAAGATACTTCCAAATACAAATATGTTTGGCATACAGGCCCCGAAATGCAGGTGCTGGATAATAACGGTCACCCCGATGCAAAGATTCCCAAACACAGGGCCGGAGATTTATATGACCTGATTAGTTGCAGCAAAGAAACCGTTAAACCAGCAGGCGATTGGAACGAAGCTGAAATAGTAGCTGATAAGGGTAAACTTGATTTGTTTTTAAACGGAACGAATGTAGTATCCACCAATATGTGGGACAGTGCATGGAAAAAATTAGTAGCAGGAAGTAAGTTTAAAGACATGGCAGCCTTTGGTACTTTTACAAAAGGACATATTGCATTACAGGACCATGGCAATGCGGTTTGGTACAGAAACATAAAAATTAAAAAGCTGTAACCGGTTTAACTTCTAAAAAAGAAAGGCACCCGTTAAGAGTGCCTTTCTTTTTTTTATTTTGCCTTCGTCATTCTTCATTATAATTCTCTTACCCAGATATTTTTGTAACTGATGGGTTCGCTCGGGTCGCCATGATCTTGTAAGCGTATTGGAGCGGCGCCATGTTTTTTATAAGAGGGCTTACCGATATAAACAGTGGTGCCCTTTAACTCTGTATTGTTTTGAACGAGCACACCATTATGCAATGCGGTAACACGTGCCGGAGATTTTACAGTGCCGTCTTCATTAAAGCGTGGTGCTGTCCATATAATATCGTAGCTCTGCCATTCACCCGGTTTTTTACAGGCATTAACCAATGGTATGGTCTGTTTATAAATGCTGCCAGCCTGGCCATTCACGTATGTTTTGTTTTCATAATTATCCAGCACTTGTATTTCGTACCCTTCATCACCCGGGCCAATAGCCGCTAAAAAAACACCACTGTTACCACGTGCCTGGCCGCTGCCGGTAATATTTTCAGGTATGCGCCACTCAATATGCAGCTGGTAGTCGGTAAATTTTCTTTTCGTTTCAATGTTGCCTGTGCCTTTTTTTACTGTCATCATATCTCCAGTAACTGTCCACTTTGCAGGCTGAGTGGTATCTTTTGTACTTACCCATTGATCCAGGTTTTTGCCATCAAATAAAATGATGGCATCAGATGGTGCATTACTGTTGGTTGCACCGGGTGTTACTTTTACCGGTTCAGGCGACCATACTTCAGTGAGTTTGGGGTCTCCTTGTGCAAAAATGTTGCCCGCTAAAAAAAAAGCCATGCCGGCCAACAGGAAAGATTTGATTTTCATTTTTAAAAATTTAGCAATGAGGAATACAACCGTAAGGTATTTACAAATGTATCATAACCTTTTAAACTGTAAGCAGCAATACAAATAAAAATCCCGGGCTTACTGAACTGACCCGGGATTTTTATTAATAAAGTTCTGTCTATTATTTACAGTGATATGAAAAACTCAATTTGCCTTCTGCAGCTGGTATAGTGGACTGGTCATCTCCCACCATATAGGTGCTCAGCACATAATTATCACGGCTCATTATATAGCTTTTAAATACGGACACTGAGGAGTCCACTACTATATTACCCGGATCATAATAACGCACTTTTAAACTTTTAACAGCGTTGGTGGGTTTACCGCCAAAGTTAAAAAACTGGTTAAAAGGCGCCAGTGTTTCTTCATCAGGAAATAAATACATAAAGTTTTTAGGAGCGATATTAGTAAAGTAAGTCAGCTCGGCATCTTTAATCAAATCACCTGTAAAGCCATCAATACTTGTCATGTTAACCAGGTTACCGCTGGCATAGCTGTATGTTACTTCCTGGAAATTAAAACCGGGCAATAATGAATAGCTGTATAATTTCTGGAACAGTTTACCATTGGCATCGTACACATAATCGATATCATACTCTTGTGAACCAGGTACCGTTGGGTCTATAAGCCCATGAAATAATTTTATTCTTTTGGTGGAAGTTTCTCTTACATAATACTGGTCAGGGTCAATATACACTGTATCGCCATTAGCAAAATATTGTGGTTGCGAATTAAAATCTATTGTAAGAGAAAGGCTGTCGAAACGGGTTATATCTGTTACTGCATCAGATGTATTGATAGCAGCACTGATAGAACCAATGCCAAAGCCGGAAGCACTGTCCGTATAGGCAATTTTACTGATGCGGCAGTCAGTACCAATAATAATACCATCTGCATCGCCGCTGTTTTCATTACTGTATTCTTTAAGGCACGATGAAAAAACCACCACAGTCACTATCAAAAAAGGAAATATTTTTTTCATTGATTGGTTTTATGTTTATACTTTTTTATTAACACGGCTGCATTTATAGCGGGGCTCTGAACCTTCCGTTAGTAATAGTTTTAGTGCCGCTGAGCCCCTGGGCCGTACCGCTGAATGTACCTTTTACAATTTTATTAGTCACATCTATTGAATCAAATCTTATAACTGTGTTTACACCATTTGACAGGGCAGTAACAACATCGGCCTCGTAGATTTGTCCATTAAGAGTGGATATTCCATTAAAAACTCCCAAAGGCACCCCCACATTAGAAGTACTGTAATTGGTATTAACTGCAGGCATGCCAGATGCAGCTACACTAACAGTATAAGCACTGTCGCCTGTTATTGAAAACCCTTCAACAGATACCATATTAAACCCGCTGTTTGGTACAATCAAGGCCTGTATGCCTGAAGGATCTGCAGATATCAGTGTGCTGCCATCCTTAAATTCAAGATAATAAGTTCCGCCTGTACTACCTCCACCACCACTTCCTGGTTGCACAGTAATGGAATAGGTACAAGTAGCCGTAAGGTTGGTAACAGACAACGCTGTAACTCCTGAATTTATTGGAGTACCGGTGCCTGTTAACACAACATTTTGCAAACCAGTGGCGGTAAACACACCGCTGCCGGCAAACGCAAAACCGTTAACGGGAACAGTGCCAATGGTGTAATAACCGGTTTGCGTTACGTCCACTTGTATGGTTAACGTATTGCTGGGTGCCAGTGCCACACCTGTTACATAAGTGCCCCCGGCAATGGCACCGGTACAAGCGTTGGGTGCGCCACCAATAGTGTAAACTGCAGCACTGCTGCCGGGTGGTAAAACTGTAATATCAAACGTACAGGTGCTGCTGCCATATTTTATTGTAAAGGTGCTGGTACCCGCTGCAATCGGCTTTCCGGCGGCATAAAGGCGAATGGTATTTAAGCCAAACACCACACTTCCTGCTTTGCGAAATGAAAAACCGTTTACTGTATCTGATTTAATATCAAAAGTGCCGGGGCTAGAAACGTTAACCTGCACATCCACATAATTGGAGGCGATTAAAAGTGAGTCTACTTTATAAATACCGTTTATTGTTACAGGTGCACAATTACCGGATCCGTCTTTTTTAAGGGTGCCATCTGATGTGCCGTTGCTGTCAAAATTCAGTTCTTTCTGGCAGGATACAATGCCTGTAATTGCCAGCAGGGCAATAAATAGTGCTTTGAAAATTTTCATACCGGTATTTATGCGTAAGCTTTAGAAATTAAAGATAAGCCTTTTACAGCACCTGTGCCTCATCATCCACCACTGCTTTTGTTTCCACTACAGGACTCTTTTCCGTGTGCTTGTGCTGCCTGAAAAACTTTTTCTGGAAAACTAAAATGGCTATTACTCCAGTTGATATAGCTGCATCTGCCAAATTGAATATGGGCCTGAAAAACTCAAAGTACTCTCCGCCCCAAAAAGGGAACCACTTGGGAAAATGCCCTTTTATTACCGGGAAATAAAGCATATCCACTACGTTGCCATGTAAAAAAGAAGCATATCCATTTTTGGAAAAAGCAGCGAGCCCGCCGTAACCAAGATAGTCTCCTGTTGCCGGGTCGGGCATCATTCCTTTATCAAAAATTAAACCATAAAGAGCAGAGTCTATAAGGTTACCCAATGCCCCTGCATAAATAAGTGCAGCGCAAATAATAAAACCGCGGTGATACTTTTGTTTTATAATACTACCCAGGTACCATGTACCAAAGATGACTGCCGCAAAGCGGAATACGGTAAGTGCCAGTTTACCCCAGTTGCCGCCAAATTTCCATCCATATGCCATGCCGGGGTTTTCTACAAAGTATAATTGAAACCAGTTACCCAGTACAGGGTGCGATTCGTTTAAGGAATACTTTGTTTTTATGTAAATCTTTAATGCCTGGTCGGCAATAACTACTGCTGCAATCAGCAGGGCAATATGTTTTGCTTTCATAAATTATTACCGGCAAAGATAAGTGTTTGGATGTTTTGACTATGCAGGTACAGAGATGGGCTTATTTAACCCGAGAGTATGTTTTCTTAAAACAGTTCGATTATTTTTTCAAATAATCCGTTGGTATAATCAGGTGCAAAACAAATAATCCTGGAGTCATTAAATTCATCGGCCGTATGCATGGTGGTAAGCACCACACTTTTCATTCCCGCCTTTGTTGCTGCTTCCACACCTTTGGGCGAGTCTTCAAAAACTATACAATCGGAAGGGCTTATTTGTAAAGCGGCTGCAGCCTTTAAAAATGTTTCCGGGTGTGGCTTGCTGTTTTCCACATCATCAGCGCTGACAACAGCATCAATATAACGGCGGATATTGAGCCCATCCATCACAAAATTTACATTGTACATAATAGCAGCTGTACCTATTGCCATTTTAATTTTATGGTGTTGTGCCTGTTCTAAAAAATTGTGAAGCCCGTTTATCAATTTTAAATAAGGACGAAATTCTTTCTGGTACTGCTTTTCCTTTTCCATACTCATGGTATCCATTTCAGCAACGCTGAAACGGCCGGGAAACATGCGTTCTAACAAGTCTGAATTTTTACCATAGCACTGCAGTTTTGTTTCTTCCAGTGAAACAGTAGCGCCCAGGCTATTCAAAATACCATGCCAGGCACGGATGTGAAAATCCATATCATCAATCATAGTGCCGTTCAGGTCAAATAAAAATGCTTTGGGTTGTACCATAGTAAAACAAAATTAAAAAAGCGCTGAAGAAAATAATTTTCCAGCGCTTGCCATCGTAAAGTTATTGGTGGAGCTGCAGGGAATCGAACCCTGGTCCAAACATATCCGCCGTAAGCTTTCTACATGTTTATTCAGTTATTAATTGTCGGCATAATGCAGGAACCTGACCAACCAACATTATGCGTAGAAGAATAGTCTTAAGCAACAGTCACATCATTCTGCTGCAGCATTCCGTTTTGTTTTTGAGTCGGCGGCGGAACATGGTAACAGAACTGACCTGTTCGGCGGCCCTAATGGATGCTAATCTATCGATTAAGCAGCCATGGCATACTGAGTATTGCCATTTGAGTTTTGTATATTCAGATTAAGGTGCTAATTATACAACGCACCACATGCTTATACTTACAAAGAACTATGCTGTCAAAACCGGTCAGCCCCGGGAAAAAGTTTGTTGTTTATGGTTTACTGTTTGTGGTTAATTACCTTAAACACAATGTATCTATTTAAAACCATCCTTTAAATTTTCTAAACACATCATTACCGTTTGTAAATAACATTAAACCGATGATGATGAAGAAACCAATCATGTTGGCTTTTTCTAAAAATTTATCCGGCACTTTTTTACCTGTTACAATTTCAAACAGCGTAAATAAAATATAACCGCCATCCAGCATAGGAATAGGCAGAAAGTTCATAAACGCCAGTATAATACTGAACATGGCTGTAATATTCCAAAAGTTTTCCCAATCCCAGGAGGTAGGGAAAATTTGAGTCATACTAGCAAAGCCACCCATGCCTTTATAAGCACCAGTACTGGGCTTAAAGAGCAGGGCAAACTGCTCCATGTAATCTTTAAGTTTTGATATAGCCTTTGAAACACCGGCAGGGAAGCTTTCAAAGAAACCATACTTTCGGGTATATGTTTGAAACAGGTGTAAGTCTTCTTCCTGTTTTTCCAACGATATAGGCCTTAAACCGAGCTGGTGATTTTCATCCAGCTTTACAGTAAACTGTTTGCGCTCATTACCACGCTCTACAGTTAACAACACACTTGCACTGTCTTTTAGTTTATCAACATACTTTGTTAAATCCTGCCAGTAACCAATAGCGGTGCTGTCCAGCATTACAATTTTATCTCCCGGCATTATGCCTGCTTTGAAAGCATTGCTTTTTTCAGGCTTTTCTAATGAATCTACAATTGAGGGCATTCGTATGCCGATTAAACCACGACGATCCAATTTTTTTGTGGAAAGCTTACCCAGCAAATCATTGGGGATAGTAACAGTTACATTTTGACCGTTGCGGTCCACAATTACATTTTCGCTGTTGATTAAAACCTTTTTTGGAACGTCTTCAAAGTACTTTATTGATTGCCCGTTAACCGAAACAATTTTATCTCCGTCCCTGAAACCAACATTATACATCAAACTATCGCCAACGGCAATACCATTTACTATGGAACTGTTGATTATTTTCTTTTCGCCCCAAACAAACAGTACCATTGCATAAATTAAAAAAGCCAGCAGCACATTCACCAAAATTCCTCCCATCATAATCAGCAGCCGCTGCCAGGCCGGTTTGCTGCGAAACTCCCAGGGCTGTGGCGGTGCTTTTAATTTTTCAGCATCCTGTGTTTCATCCATCATGCCGTCTATCTGCACATAACCACCCAGGGGAAACCATCCGATGCCATATTCTGTTTCTCCTTTCTTCTTTTTGAACAATGCAAAATTTAAAACATTGGGCATGGGAAATAAAAAATCGAAAAACAGGTAAAATTTGTTTACCCTTGTTTTAAACAATTTGGCAAAAAAGAAATGCCCCCACTCGTGCAAAGCAATCAATATAGAGAGTGATACAAAAAACTGCGCTACTTTAATTAGTGTTTCCATTCAATGGTTTGCTGTTATGCTGATTGTTGCTGAAAAAGCTGAAGAGTGCGACGCCAATGAAGCTACATAGTAGTACAGAAGCCCGGCTCAAAATAACTTTTACAGGTTTATTAATGAAGCCGCAAAATTACGGGCTTCGGCGTCGCTGTCAAAATATTCCTGCATGGTGGGACGGGCTATAAAAGGCACGTGCTGCATGGTTCTTTCCACCATGGCAGTCATATCTAAAAAACCTACCCTGTTGCGTAAGAAGGCCCAAACGGCAATTTCATTGGCAGCGTTGAGTACACAAGGCATATTACCGCCTTTAAAAAGTGCCTCAGTGGCCAATGCCAAATTTCTGAAAGTTTTAACATCCGGTTCCTCAAATGTGAGGCTGCTGAACTTACGGAAATCGAGCCTTGGAAAATCGTTTTTTATACGCTGTGGAAATGCCATGGCATATTGAATGGGCAGCTTCATATCAGGCAGACCCATTTGCGCTTTAATACTTCCATCTTCAAACTGCACCATGCTGTGGATGATGCTTTGCGGATGAATGACCACCTGTATTTGTTCGGGCTGCAGATTGAACAACCATTTGGCTTCAATCATTTCCAGCCCTTTATTCATAAGTGTTGCAGAATCGATAGTAATTTTTGCACCCATGGCCCAATTGGGGTGTTGCAATGCATGGTCCCGTTTTACATTTACCAGGAAGTTGGGTTTTTTACCAAGAAAGGGGCCACCACTTGCAGTAAGAATGATCTTTTCTATTCTATTGCGGCCTTCACCAACCAGGCATTGAAATATGGCGGAGTGCTCACTGTCAACAGGGATAACAGGCGTTCTTTTTTCAACGGCTTTTTGCATTACCAGATCACCTGCCACCACCAGTGTTTCTTTATTAGCCAAACCAACGGCTTTACCTTTTTCAACGGCTTTGAAAGTTGGTTTTAAACCTGCAAAACCAACAATGCCCGCCAGCATCATGTCGTAGCTGTCAAAGTCGGCCACTTCTTCTAAAGCGGCTTCGCCTGCAAATACTTTTACATCCGTGGAAGCCAGCGCATCTTTTACTTTTTGATATTTAGCCTCATCACCAATAACAACAGCATTGGGTTTAAATTCCATTGCCTGTTTTACCAGTAAATCATCGTTTGTCTGGGCAGTAAGTATTTCAGCTTCAAACATGGAAGGGTTGGCACGTATAACATCTAATGCCTGTGTGCCGATGGAGCCTGTGGAACCGAAGATAGCAATGCGTTTTTTAACCGCCTTATCAACCATTGGTAAAAAAGTTGTAAAGCAAATCTAACTTATTAATTGTTGCAACGCAATTTTGACCTTATGAAAATTGAATTTTTGAATGATATTTACCATTTGCTCCTGTATTTGAGCATTGCATAAGTTTCCAATACTTCCTTCGTGTGTGTGGTTTACACTTGTTGAGTAAGTAAATTTACCTTCTTCAATATCCAGCCCCACTTTTTTGTATGCATCCCTGAATGGCATGCCTTGCAGTACCAGTTTATTTACTTCTTCCACACTAAAAAGGTATTTATATTTTTCATCTGCCAGTAAATCTTTTTTTATGCTGATGTTACTGAGCATTAAACCTGCCATTTGCAGGCAGTTATTTAAGTTTTCAAATGCAGGAATGATATGTTCTTTTAATAACTGCAGATCTCTTTGATAACCTGATGGCAGGTTATTGGTCATCAAAATGATTTCGTTGGGAAGTGCTTGTATGCGGTTGCAGTGGCTGCGGATGAGCTCAAACACATCCGGGTTTTTTTTATGCGGCATAATGCTGCTGCCGGTGGTTAATTCATCAGGAAAAGAAATGAAGCCAAAATTTTGGTTGATGAACAGGCAGGCATCCATACTTAATTTAGAAAGCGTTGCAGCAATATTGCCTAATGCTTGCGCTACAATTCTTTCCGTTTTGCCACGGCCCATTTGTGCATACACCACGTTATAATTCAAATCTTCAAAACCTAACAACTGCGTGGTTAATGTACGGTTGATGGGAAAGGAACTGCCATAACCTGCTGCGGAGCCCAAAGGGTTTTTATTTACAACAGCGTAAGCTGCCTGCAATGTTGCTATATCATCCACCAAACTTTCGGCATAAGCACCAAACCACAAACCGAATGAGGATGGCATAGCTAACTGCAAATGTGTATAGCCGGGCAGTAAATCTGTTTTATGTTTTTCGCTTTGCTGAATGAGTAAGTCGAAAAAGTCTTTAGTGTTGTTAACCAGTTTTTCTATTTCGCTGCGTAAATACAATTTTAAATCAACTAAAACCTGGTCGTTACGGCTCCGTGCACTGTGAATTTTTTTGCCGGTATCGCCTAATTTTTGTGTTAGTAAAAATTCCACTTGTGAGTGAATGTCTTCCACCCCTTCATCCATTACAAAATCACCGGCTTCAATTTTTGTATAAATATTTTTTAACTCGGCTGTTAATGCTGTAGCTTCATCATTCGTTAATAAACCAACTGTTGCCAGCATTTTTGCATGGGCAATATTTCCCAACACATCAAAAGGTGCCAACACTAAATCCATTTCACGGTCTTTACCAACGGTGAATTTTTCTACTTCTCTTAATGATGTTTTATCTTTTTGCCACAGCTTCATAATAGCGATGAGTTATGAATTATAAATTATAAGTTACTTATACAATCTGCTCCACCATCTTTATATAAGTTGCAATACCATCTTTTATTTCATCTAAATATATGAATTCATCAGCAGTGTGGCTTCTTGCACTGTCGCCTGGTCCCATTTTTAAAGTTGGGAAAGGCATTAATGCTTTATCACTTGTAGTGGGTGAACCATAATAACCTTTTCCTATATTGATACCTGCTTTTACCAGCGGATGATCTAAAGCAATGGAGGTAGATTTCATCCTTGTGGTACGTGGTTTGAAACTGCTTTTCAAATTTGCTTTCAGCGCATCCAGTATTTCTTCAAAAGTGTACAGCTCATTCACCCGGACATCGATTACAAATTTACATTGTGCCGGTACTACGTTGTGTTGTTTGTTTTCTGTTTCAATTACTGTAACTGTTAACCGGCTTTCGCCTAACAGCGGACTGATTTTTTCAAATTGGTAATTACGTATCCAGTTAATATCATCCATTGCATTGTACAAAGCATTTTCACCTTCCTTTCGGGCTGCATGGCCGGCACGGCCGGGAGCAGTGCAATCAATCACCATCAGCCCACGTTCTGCCACTGCCATTTCTAATTTTGTAGGCTCGCCCACAATGCCGTAGTTGATGTTTCCGAGATAAGGCAGCACCAGTTCAATACCATTAACGCCGCTAATTTCTTCCTCTGCACTGGCTGCAAACACCACATTGCATTTTGTATTTTCATCATTATAAAAATGCAGGAAGGTGGCAATTAAACTTACCAAACAGCCGCCGGCGTCATTACTGCCCAGGCCAAAAAGTTTACCGTCTTTTTCAACAGGTGTAAACGGATCCATGGTATAACCTTTATTAGGTTTTACTGTGTCATGATGGCTGTTTAAAAGAATAGACGGTTTGTTTACATCGTAATGTTTATTCTTGGCATAAATATTATTGCCCACTCTTGCATATTCCACACCATGCTTTTCAAAAAAAGCCATCAGTATTTCTGCCGTATCATTTTCCTCTTTAGAAAAAGAAGGCGTGCTGATTAATTGTTTTAATAATTCAACCGCCCCTGTGTACAATTGTTCATTCATAATTATTTTATTAAAGTACCCGTTGTAGCTGCTGTTACATTTTGCAATAAATCATCGGCATGGCCAATTATAACTTCTGCCACACCACTGTCAATAGCGGCAAAGGCATTGTCTATTTTGGGCAGAATGCCATCAAACAGTTTATTGCCATCTTTTAACTGCTTGTAAATTTCTTTTGTAATTAAAGAAATGGCAGAGTTATCATCATTCACATCCTGCAGCACGCCTTTCTTTTCAAAGCAATAAATCAACCTTACGGCATATTTTTTTGATAAAGCCACCGCAATAGATGAGGCCATGGTATCTGCATTTGTATTCAGCATTTGCCCATTGCCATCATGTGTTAGCGGCGCAATAACAGGAGTTAACCCATGCTCTAAAAATAACTCATAACCCATCACTCCTAACTCATCGCTCTTAACATCTCCCACAAAACCAAAATCAATTCCTTCTTTTGTAACAGGGCGCTTTACCGCAGGAACTAAATTGGCATCAGCTCCGGTTAACCCAATAGCATTTGTTTGCAGTGATTGCAGTTTGGCAACAATTTTTTTATTTACCAATCCGCCATACACCATCGTCACCACATCGATTGTTTCAGCATCAGTAATCCTTCTGCCGTTAATATATTTTGATTCTATGCCTAACTTATCGCCAATTTTTGTTGCGATCTTTCCGCCGCCGTGTATCAAAATCTTCTTGCCCCTTATTGCAGCAAAATTTTTAAGGAAAGCAGCTAAGTTTTCTTCGTTGTCAATTACGTTGCCACCAATTTTTATTACAAACAGCTGCTCCATTATTTTGCTTTTAAAATTTCAGCCAGTACTGCCTGCGCTGCCCAAACCCTGTTGCCCGCCTGTGTAGAAACCAAACTGTTTGTGCCATCCAGAATCTCATCACTCAGTTCTACGTTTCTTCTTACAGGAAGGCAGTGCATTACTTTAGCATTGTTTGTAAGCTTCAGTTTATCTTCTGTCAGCATCCATGCAGGATCGTTGCTGTAAATTTTTCCGTAGTCGGTATAAGTGCTCCAGTTTTTTACGTACACAAAGTCTGCATCTTTTAAGGCTGCATCCTGGTCATGCGTAATGGTGGCGCCTTTTGTAAACTGTTCGTCCAGTTCATAATCTTCCGGGTGTGTAATTATAAAATCTGCTTCGCCCCAGGCATTTACCCATTGTGCAAAAGAGTTAGCCACACATTGCGGCAACGGTTTAATGTGAGGAGCCCATGTTAAAACAATTTTTGGTTTTTTATCTAACGTAAAACTTTCTTTAATAGTAATAATATCTGTTAGTGATTGCAGCGGATGCAGCGTGGCGCTTTCTAAACTTACAATGGGAATGCCCGAAAATTTTATAAACGCATTCATCACTTGTTCGCTGTAATCTTCTTCTTTATTTTTTAAGGCCGGAAATGCACGGATGCATAAAATATCAAAGTACTGGCCCAGGATTGGGGCAGCATCTTTTACATGCTCCACCGTGGTGCCGCTCATAATAGCGCCTTCTTCAAACTCCAGTGCCCATCCTTCTTTATCTACATTAAACACAATACTTTCTAAACCTAAATTTTTTGCAGCCACCTGTGTGCTTAAACGGGTGCGCAGGCTTGGGTTTAAAAACAACATGCCGATTTTTTTATCAGCACCCAGGGCCCTGTCTGCATAGGGATTTGCTTTATACGCCAATGCTTTTTTTACTAATGCATTAATGTCTGCCGCATCTTTTACAGAAATAAAATTTTTCATTTTAGCTAAAAGTTGAAAGCTAAAAGCCTAAAGCCTTTAACCTCTGGTTTAATTAAAGCCTTTTACAATTTATTTTCTTATTGATTTTATTAATCCAATTAACATTGCCTTTATTTCGCCAAACTTCTGATCTATATTTTTATAAAGTTCTTCAGTAACATAATTTAAATCTAAAGCCAACAACAAACAATATTCTGCTTCCTGAGCTGAAGCCAGTGCAGTATCGAGGAAATGCGCAAAATCCTTATCTGTATTTCTACCACACCCTTCCACAATGTTTAATGGAATTGAATATGTAGCTCTTTTAAATTGCGACACTAACTCAAATTGCTCATTCTTTGGAAAGCAAGGCAACACTTCCTTATATACTTGTAAAGTAAGCTTATGTGCTTTACCCCAGACCTCATATTTTTTATAATCTCTCATTTTGTCCCAAAACTACCTAATACTTAAAAAGCTTACTCCAGCTTTCGGCTTTAAGCTTTCAGCTCTTCGCTAAGTGCTTCCAGCACCATATCCGCTTCCGCCTTCGTAATATTTAATGCAGGCAGCAAACGAATTACGTTTGGTTTTGCTTCTCCAGTAAAAATTTTATGTTTAAACAGAAGGTTCTTTTTTACCTCTTTAAGTTCTTCGGGCAATGCAATACCAATCATTAAACCACGGCCCCTTACTTCAACAATTTTTGGCAGCTTCTTTAATTCTGTAATTAAATAGTCGCCAACTGCTGCGGCATTTTCCATCAGTTTGTCCTGTTCAATAATTTCTAATACAGCCAGAGCAGCAGCGCATGCCAAATGATTGCCACCAAACGTGGTGCCCAGCATAAAATGTTTTGCCTTTAGTTTTGGCGCAATGGAAATACCCGCCACAGGAAAACCATTGCCCATACCTTTTGCCATCGTGTAAATGTCAGCATCCACACCTGCAAAATCATGACTGTAAAATTTACCTGTGCGTCCGTAACCACACTGTACACTGTCTGCAATAAATACAGCATCATGTTTATCGCACAAGTTTCTAATCAGTTTTAAAAATGATTCGCTTGCCACATTAATACCGCCAACGCCTTGTATGCCTTCAATAATTACTGATGATACTTCATTGCCATGTGCATCAAAATATTCCTGTAATGCAGCTTCATCATTAAAAGGCAAAAACACTACATTGTCGGTTTGGTTAACCGGCGCCACAATATTGGGATTATCTGTAACCGCAACTGCTAATGAAGTACGGCCGTGAAATGCTTTTTTAAAAGCAATGATTTTTTTGCGGTTGTTATAAAACGAAGCCAGTTTCAATGCATTTTCATTTGCTTCGGCACCGCTGTTGCACAAAAACAAATTATAGTCTTCCCTGCCTGAAACTTTGCCCAGCATTTCTGCCAGCTGCACCTGCAGAGGAATTTTTATAGAGTTAGAATAAAAACCCACTTTACGCAACTGTGCTTCTATACTTTCTACATAATACGGATGCGTATGCCCAATAGAAATTACGGCATGGCCACCATACAGGTCTAAATATTTTTGTCCTTTATCATCCCACACATAACTGCCCTGTGCTTTGTCAATTACAATGTCATTGAGTGGATATACGTCGAATAGTTTCATTTGCCCCTGTCCCCTAAAGGGGAACTTAGATTTAAAGTGAATAATTATTTTTTATAAACATTTTCATTCGTTTGCTTCTAACTCAATAATTAAATTCCGAATATTGAGATTCAAAGTCCCCTTTAGGGGATTTAGGGGCTTAAAAGAAAGATGCTTTTAGTTTCAATCCAGTCGTTTCTTCTAAGCCAAAAATCAAATTCATATTTTGTACTGCCTGGCCGCTGGCGCCTTTGGTTAAATTATCAATTACAGAATGCACCACTAATTTGCTGCCCACTTTTTCTAATTGAATAATACACTTATTGGTATTTACCACCTGCTTTAAAAACACTGGCTCTGTAGTAACTGATGTAAAAGGATGTCCGGCGTAATAATCGTTGTATAAAGTATTCAGTTCCGCTAAACTTAAATCGCAGTTTAGTTGAGAGCTGATGAAAATACCTCTTGTAAAATCTCCCCGCCACGGAACGAAAGAAAAATTGCCGTCAGGGAATGAAGTGTTTGATTGAAGCGAATGAAGTGACTGCAATATTTCTGCATTATGCTGGTGCGTTAAAGTTTTATAAGCCTGTATATTATTAGCACGCCAGCTAAAATGAGAAGTAGCTGCTAAACTCTGCCCGGCACCAGTGCTGCCGGTAATGCCAGTTGTATAAACATCGTTTAATAAGCCTGCTTTTGCCAATGGCAATAACCCTAATTGTATGGCAGTGGCAAAACAACCGGGATTAGCAATATTGTTTGCTTTTTTTATTTTTTCTCTTTGTAATTCGGGTAAACCATAAACAAATTCCCTTCCGTTAATTACTGCATCTGCCTGTAAACGGAAATCATTTCCAATGTCGATTAATTTTACAGTGGCGGGAATATCATTTGCTGCCACAAACTTTTTTGCTTCGCCATGGCCGGCACAAAAGAAAATAACATCCACATCAAAATTATGTGTGGCAGAAAATTTCAAATCGGTTTCTCCCACTAAATCTGCATGCACTTTATGTACATAGTTATCTGCATTGCTGCCACTTTGTGCAAAATCAATTTCTGCATTAGGATGATTTAATAACAAACGCATTAATTCGCCACCGGTGTAACCTGCTGCTCCTATAATACCTGCCTTAATTTTATTTGCCATTGTCTGCAGCATTTACTTTGTGATAGATCGAAACCTGGTTTCCGAAAATTTTGCTAAAGCCACGCACATCATCACCTGTGTAACCGGTATTCATTTCGCCATATTTGCCAAACTTGGCACTCATTAAATCAAACTCACTTTCTATACCGATAATTTGAAAATGATATGGCTGCAGTTGCACAAATACGTCACCCGTTACTGTTTGCTGACTGCTGGTAAAAAATGCTTCAATGTCTCTCATCACCGGGTCCATAATTTGTCCTTCATGCAGCCAGTTGCCATAAAACAATGCCAGCTGATCTTTCCAGTTAAGCTGCCATTTGGTTAATGTATGTTTCTCCAGCGCATGGTGTGCTTTTAAAATAATCATTGGGGCTGCTGCTTCAAAGCCTACACGGCCTTTAATGCCAATGATAGTATCACCCACATGTATATCCCGGCCCAGGCCGTAAGCACCGGCAATAGTTTGTAAATGCTGTATGGCTTCACTTGGGTGTGTAAATGTTTTATCGTTCACTGCTTTCAGCTCGCCATTTTCAAAATGCAGTTTTACTTCTTCCGTTCCTTTTTTAGTTACCTGCGTTGGCCATGCTTCCTCGGGCAATAAACCTTTGCTGTTAAGTGTTTCCTTACCA
The DNA here is from genome assembly GCA_044225995.1 of Ferruginibacter sp. Classification (GTDB taxonomy): domain Bacteria; phylum Bacteroidota; class Bacteroidia; order Chitinophagales; family Chitinophagaceae; genus Ferruginibacter. The sequence continues at coordinate 152,146 of JBGAHV010000002.1, forward strand.
CCCACGCTGGTACCCCACAAACCTTTGTTAATGGAGTACACACTTTTTTCAAAGTTCATTTCAACTCCTTTGCTTTTCAGGTAAGTTATTTCTTCTTCACGACTCAATTTTAAATCACGTATAGGAGTAATGATTTCCATACCAGGAATCATGATGTTAAATATCATATCAAAACGCACCTGGTCGTTACCGGCGCCAGTGCTGCCATGAGCAACTGCGTCAGCATTTAATTTTTTTGCATGCGCTGCAATGCTTAATGCCTGGCTCAAACGTTCGGCACTTACACTTAGCGGGTAAGTATTATTTTTTAAGCAATTGCCAAAAATTAAATATTTAATGATGGTGTCATAATAATTTTTAACCGCATCAATAGTAGTATGTGTTTTTACACCCAGTTTGTAAGCGTGTGCTTCTATCTTTTTCAATTCCTCTTCGCTAAAGCCGCCTGTGTTTACAATTACAGAGTGCACTTCGTACCCTTTTTCTTCTGTAAAATATTTTACACAGTAAGTGGTATCCAGCCCGCCACTGAAACCTAAAACTACTTTTGCCCCTTTTGATAAATCCTGTTTGCTCATTATAAGTTGGTATTAAAAATTAAAGATGAAAAAGACTCCTGAAGATAGATTTTGTTGACGTGGAGCCGCCTCCCTTTGTATGATCGTGTTTTTCAAAAAAAGGTTTTAAGAATTTCCATTGTTTGTAACGCAGTAATCTTTCAAAAATATTTTTGTTTTCTTCAAAGAACTGCCTTGTCTCCGCAGGTTCGTAATGATCTTTAGGATCGTACAGCATGGCAGTACACATACAATTTTTACGTTCCTTGCTCATCAGTATATCATAATTCACACAGCTTTTGCAGCCTGCCCAAAATTCTTCATCGTCCGTAAGTTCACTGTAGGTAACAGGTTCATAACCCAGTTCTGAATTTATTTTCATTACTGCCAGGCCGGTAGTAAGGCCAAATATTTTTGCTTCAGGATATTTTTCCCGGCTCAGGTCAAATATGCGCTTCTTAATTTGCTTGGCAACACCGCTTTTACGGAATGCAGGAGCTACAATAAGCCCGCTATTGGCTACATATTCGCCTTTCCAAACTTCTATATAGCAAAAGCCCACCCATTCACCTGCCGGAGTATGTGCAATTACTGCCTTGCCTTCTTCCATCTTCTTTTTTACATACTCGGGAGAACGTTTGGCAATGCCCGTACCTCTTGCTTTGGCGGAGGATTCCATTTCGGCGGTAATGGTTTCAGCAAAATGTACATCTGCTGCTGAAGCCACCCTGATAATAATGTTATTATTTTCCAATTTTTAAAAATTGAAAGAAGGTTAAAAAATAGAAGAAAACGTTTCGGAGATTTTTTCACTGACAGGGGTAGCTTTTAACTACTCGGCCTATCAGCATCCACGTCGCGGTCGTGGCAACGATTCAAACACATTTTCAATAGAAAACATGACCCTGGCGGGGCTGTTATTTACAGAAATGATATAATTGTGTTTGCTGTTCAACTTAACTATGAATTAGAGAACGCAAATGTATATCATTTTCAATACAAATAGTTTAATTTTTTATTAAACTTCCGGCAGTTTTAAAATAACTTTAGCGTTAAACGTATTTTGGTAAATATTCTTAATGAAATACTATAACAATATTTTTGCTTCCAGCTATAAGTATTACTCAGGTTTTAAGTATGAAAGCCCTGTTTTTAATGGAATTTGTATCGTTTTTGTTTGTCAAACAACATTGCTCATTTTTATTTTAATATTATTACGAAAGTTTACCGTTATTAATGTGTTTGCCTTTTTATCAAGTAAGCTTTATTTTTTACCCTTTCTTTTTATTTGGTTTTATCTTTTAAACAGGTATTATAAAAATAAGGAGCGAATTGCAGCGGTTATAAAAACATTCGAATCAAAGAGTGATAATTTTAAAAAACTTTGGGGGGCGATTACAATCGTATCTTTCGTGAGCCCAGTTATTATTTCAGCATTTCTTTTAAAAAAATAGGTTGTCGTTACATAAATCTAATTACAGCCAGTGGTCACGGTGGTGATAAATTATTGAAGGACGGGATAAAGGAATTTTAAGTAATAACCCAAAAGTCAAAATTCAAAAAACAGTATTGCTTTGAATTTTGGCTTCTTATTTTTTGACTTTATTGTGGGAAGTTAATTTTCAATAAACGGCTGCAATGCTTCAGCAATTTTTCGGTCGTTGCTCAGCCGGGGCAATTTGTTTTGCCCACCCAGTTTGCCAATGCTTTTCATATAATCAATAAAGCCGTTTTTCTTTACTGGTGAAATTCTCAGCTCCTGCAAAATATTTCCCGTTATCAGGTCATCGTAATACACATTTTTGCGACGCAGGTTATTATCTACTTTATGAGCAAATGAAGTCATATCGGCTGGCATGTTCTCAAATTCTATAAACCATTCATGATAACTTTTTCCTTCGTGTTGTGCAATCATGGGTGCCACGGTAAACTCGGTTATATGTACATGGTCTTCTTCCGCTGCTTTTAAAATAGCTGCTTCCACCTCTTCACCAATCACGTGTTCGCCAAAGGCGGAAATATAATGCTTGGTACGGCCGCTTACTATTAAGCGGTAGGGATTGGTAGAAACAAATTTTACTGTATCTCCAATATTATAACCCCATAAGCCTGCATTGTTATTGATGATAAGCGCATAGTTCTCTCCCACATTCACATCTTTTAAACTCAGCCGGGTTGGGTTTTCACTAAAAATTTCAGCAGCCGGAACAAATTCAAAAAAGATTCCGCTGTTGGTGTTGAGCAAAAGCCCTTCTGCATGCTGGCTGTCCTGGAATGCAAAGAACCCTTCGCTTGCAGGAAAAAGCTCAATAGTGTCAATTTTTTTTCCAATACTTTCATACAGCTTTGCCTTGTACGGCTCAAAGTTTACACCGCCCTGAACCATTACGCTGAACTCGGGAAAAAGGTCAGCTATTTTTTTACCGCTTTTTTCTGTAAGCCTGTCAAAATACATCTGCATCCACGGTGGTATGCCGCTTATCAGCGTCATGTTTTGATGAATGGTTTCTTCCACAATCTTATCCAGTTTCTCTTCCCATTCCTCAATACAATTGGTTTCATAACTGGGCAGTTGGTTACTACGCAGGTATTTGGGCACATGATGATTTACAATACCACTTAACCTCCCCGTGGGCACTCCTCCCACTCTTTCCAGCTCCGGAGAGCCGCTTAAAAAAATCAGTTTACCATCTGCAAACCTTGTGTTGCCGGTTTCTGCCATATAACAAAGCAGTGCGTTTCTTGCTGTGTTAATATGATTGGGTATTGAATCTTTTGTGATGGGAATATATTTTACTCCGCTGGTGGTGCCGCTGGTTTTTGCAAAATAAATAGGCTGCCCTTTCCACAATACATTGTGCTTGCCCTGTTTTATTTTTTCGATGTAAACTTTTAGAGCTTCATAATCCCTGATGGGAACCTGTCTTGTAAAATCTTCATAGGTTTTGATATCAGCAAAACCATGGTCCTTACCAAATTCAGTATTAGCTGCTGTTTTTAAAAGCTGGTTAAAGATGGACTGCTGGTCTTCCACAGCATGATCCATTCCTTTCTTTATCTGTTTATATATATATCCGGCAAAAGGTTTTGCCAAAAAAGATTTTATTGCCATTTCCCTGTTTGGGATTTAAAAGATAACAGATTCAATTTGCACACAACCGTAAATCACTATTCAAAATTAAAGTAATTACAAAGAAGAAAAAGTGCCGTTTATCATAAGTTATTTACAATCGCATGGCCAGTCCCGTTCAAGGTCAATTACGGTTACCACCACCAGGTCATTTCTTTTTGGCGCAAACACAATGCGAACATGCTGCTTGTCGTGAGTAAATCCTTCCAGCGGGTAGCTTTTACCACGGTCATCTTCTTCTACTTTTTTATAGTTGATAATACCGTCTTTTAAAACTTCCTGAACTTCGCTTTCGTCAATATGCCGGCATTCCATTCTGCAGCGGGCATGTTTTGTATAAATAAGATGTTCCGGGGTCCGGTCAATAGGATCATTTGCAGCAACCGGTTCAGTGGAAGGGTTTATTTTAACCGTTTCTGTTTGTTGCTTTTCTGGTTTATTGGTGTTATTTCCACGCTGATGCGATTTAATATACCATAACAGCAAAGCGGCAGCAAATAAAAGTATATAAGGTAAATATCTTTTAAGCATAAATTATTACTGCGAAAGTAAATGAAAAGTTTTGCATCGGGCGGCTGCAAAATGTTATTTGCATTCTAAATCCATCCGGTCCTTATCCCGTTCAATTAGCCCTGCCTTTGTATCTTTGCAGCCATGAACAAAACTGTTGCACTGCATACTTTGGGCTGCAAGCTGAATTTTTCTGAAACCTCTTCCTTAGGGCGGTTATTGGAAAATGATGGCTTTATCAAAAAAGATTTTGATGATGTGGCAGATGTGTATGTGATAAATACCTGCAGTGTTACAGATAATGCCGATAAAGAATGCCGCCAATTGGTACGGCGCATACAGCGTAAAGCGCCGGATGCTATGGTAGTGATAACAGGTTGCTATGCACAATTGAAACCCAAAGAAATTGCATCAATTCCGGGTGTTGACCTTGTGCTCGGCGCCGCAGAAAAATTCAATATTACACAACATCTAAAAGAAATAAGCAAGGGCGATGCTGCCAAAATATGCAGCTGTGATATTGAAGACGTAAATACTTTCACCGCTTCTTACTCCAAAAACGACCGCACCCGCACTTTTTTAAAAGTGCAGGATGGCTGTGATTATACCTGTTCTTTCTGCACCATTCCTATGGCAAGAGGTAAAAGCCGCAGCGACAGTATTAATAATGTTATTGCCAATGTTACAGAACTTGCTGCAACAGGTGTTAAAGAAGTTGTGCTTACAGGTGTAAACCTGGGCGATTTTGGAAAAGGTAACAGCGGTGGCAAAAAAAATAAAGAGGATTTTTTCAGTCTTGTAAAAGAGCTGGATGAAATTAATGGTATAGAGCGTTACCGCATTTCTTCCATTGAGCCTAACCTGCTTACCAATGAAATAATTGAATTTGTAAGCAACAGCAAACGCTTTATGCCGCACTTCCACATTCCGTTGCAAAGTGGCAGTAATAAAATACTGGGTATGATGCGGCGGCGTTATAAAAGGGAGTTGTATGCTGAGCGTGTGGGAGTAATTAAAATGCTGATGCCACATTGCTGTATTGGTGCAGATGTGATTGTGGGTTTTCCTGGTGAAACGAATGAGGATTTTAAAGAAACGTTCGATTTCTTACACAATCTTGATGTAAGCTACCTGCATGTTTTTACTTATTCTGAAAGGGACAATACGCATGCATTAACAATTGAGCCAGTAATTCCGGTAAACATGCGCAACGAAAGAAACAAACAATTGCGTAATTTGAGTTATCAAAAGATGCAGTATTTTACGCAGCAGCATATGGGCGAATCAAGAAAAGTGTTGTTTGAAGGCAACGTAAAAAATGGTGTGATGGAAGGCTATACAGATAACTATATTAAAATAACCGCCCCTTTTAGACAGGAATGGGTGAACAATATTGTACCATGGACTATTTAAACGAAAAAGAGCTGAACAAGTACCAGGTTACGGTTCATTTTGAAATGGACGATGAGTTCATGAGTTTTGTGCCGCCGCACCGTGTGTATATTAATTCACTTATAGAAAAAAACGTGATTGATTACTATTCCGTAAGTATGGAAACACAGCGCAGCTGGATGATCATTAATGCAGCTTCAAAAAAAGAAGTAGAAAAGATACTCTCCAAATCTCCTTTATATAAATACTGGACTGTTGAAATTGATGAGCTGTTTGTTTACGATGGACAAACCTACCGGCTGCCCGCATTGCAGTTGAATTAGTTACTTAGATACTACAGGCTGTAATTTTTATTCTTAAAAAATTTTGCAGAAAGATATTATCCCCTATCTTTGCCGTCCGAAAAATAAGGGAGTTTAGCTCAGTTGGTTTAGAGCATCTGCCTTACAAGCAGAGGGTCGGCGGTTCGACCCCGTCAACTCCCACTAAAAGCCTCACTGTGTGAGGCTTTTTTCGTACCATCTATATCTCAGCCCTCAACAAAATACTTTGATAAAAAAACATGCTATTTTTGTGCTGTTATGGTAATGAACAATCCCAACACACAGGAGTGGCAGGAAACAGATGAGCTTACCGCTGTTGCCGGCTTTTACTCGCTGATTGTATGGAATGACGAAGTAAATACTTTTGAATGGGTGATTGAAACCCTTATTGAAGTGTGCGGCCATACTGAAGAGCAGGCAGAACAATGCTCCATGATTATTCATACCAGGGGAAAATATGCTGTGCTGCATGGAAGCTACGAAACGTTAAAGCCACAATGCGACGCTATAACTGACCGTGGTATTGGCGCCACTATTGAAGTAATGGCAGGTTAACTCATTACCCGGTTTTATAAAAATTTCCACAACCAAAAATCTGTTTGCGGTGTACTGCCAATTGGAAAATCGTGTGTGTGGCCTGAATTTTCAAAACCATATTTTGCATAAAATTTTTGCGCCCGGATATTATGCTCCCATACTCCCAGGTATATCGCCTGGTAGTTTTCTTTTTTACACCAGTCCAGCAAAAAATCCATTAGCTTTTGGGCTATCCCCTGTCCATGGTATTGCTCCAGTATATAAATCCGTTTCAGCTCCATTGTTTTCCATTTTTTCATTAATGGAAATGCGCTGTAATCTTCTTTAAAACGCAGGTACCCCGCCGGTACACCATCCGCTTCTGCAAAAAAGAAAAAATCGTCCGGGTCAGTCAATTCTTTTGTAACCTGTGCCTCGTTAAAATATGCTTCTAAAAACTGTTGCATATCTTCTTCGGTGCAGGTGCCGGTAAATGTATCGTAAAAAGTTTTGCGTCCCATAGCAGCCAGCACAGGCACATCATCTTTTGTAATTCTTCTTATTGAAATATCAGCCATTTATGTAATTACCATTTCAGTTCTAATAAATTATTTTTCCGTTCTGTATCTGCCATGCGTTTGCTCGGGTCAATTTCCACTGCTGTAAAATCGGTAAGCCGGTGTTTAATTTCTACAATATAAGCCGGATGTGTCCAGCGCCACTCATCATGCACTACCCTTTTTTGGCCGGAGTTTTCAGCAGGCTTTTCACCAAACATCAGATTAAGCGGAACATAGTGCATTTCTGTAGTGCCGTCTTTGAATGTAACCTGTAAATCCACAGGCATAGGCATTTGTCCTATGCGTTTAATGCGCACTTTTGTTACACCGGCATCCTCCCATAAACTGTCAATAGCATAATTGATAGTTTTGGTGGTATTACACCAGTATTCTTTATACCAGTCTAACTTAAGGCCACTTACTTTTTCGGCCACTACAATAAAGTCATTGCTGTTAGGGTGTTTAAAGTGCCATTGGTTGTAATACTCAAGCAAGATTTTATCTCTTACCGCAGCGCCAACAATGTAGCCTAACTGTTCCATAAAAACTTCTCCCTTTGAATATGATGCCACACTGTATGCATAGTTTGTATTGAAATGATCAGCGTGTGTGGTAAGCGGCTCTTCGTAACCACTTTTTACCAGGCCAAAATAACCTGCATATGCATTGCTGTGATTATCGGGCAGTGCAGGCAGCAGTTCCTGCAAGGTGCGGTTGTTGGGGTTACGTTTTAGCGCATCTTTAATTTCTTCTATTGAAGCTGTTTTGTTGTAATAAGAAGTAATTACATCTTCCGCATAACTTGTAAATCCCTCATCCATCCATGCATATAAGCTTTCGTTGGTGCCCATCATCATCTGGTACCAGCTGTGCATCCATTCGTGAAATACAGTTCCCAGGCCAGGACCCACCAATAATGTTGCCATGGGGTATTCCATTCCACCATCACCACCCTGTATAAATGAATATTGCGGGTAAGGATATTTACCAAACTTACTCTCCATAAAGGGAAGCACTTTTACTGCAGCATCTGCAACCAGCGTCCATGCCGAATCATTTTTTTCATTATTTGCTTTGAATTTGTACAGCACATTTAATATTGTACCATTGTTGGGCATTCGGCGAACAATATGTTTATACTCCGGATCGGCAGCCCACATAAAATCATGAACATTGTTTGCAGTAAAATGCCAAATGCGTTTTTCGGTACTGATAGGTTTTAACTCCGGGGAGTTTTGTGCATCATACCCCCAGCCAATTTCATTGGCATTTAACAGCATGCCGGTGCCGCCCAATTTGTATGTTTTATCAATATTAATGGTGACATCATAATCTCCCCAAACACCGTAAAACTCACGTGCAATGTAAGGAGTAGGGTGCCAGCCTTCATAATCATATTCACATAATTTAGGGTACCACTGACTCATACTGTATCTTACTCCTGTAGTTGGATTATCTCTTCCGCTTCTGCGTATTTGCAAGGGTACCTGCGCCTCAAATTCCATGTCAATTACAGTTTTACTTTTAGGCAAAACAGGCTTGGTAACATTTACCTCTAAAATTGTTTCGTGGTATTTAAATGGCTGTTCAACTCCGTTAATTTTTATTGACTTTATTTTTTGATAGCCAATTTCATCTTCCTTCAACTTTGAAATACGGTCACGAACCCTGGCATCCCAGTCGGAACGGCCATTAATAACTGTTTTACCCAGCTCCTGGCTGCGTACATCCATACTGCTTCCGGGTTGAAAGGCATTAAAGTATAAATGATAAAACAATTTATTCAGCACATCGGGTGAATTGTTGGTGTACTCCAGCTTTTGTTTTCCTGTAAAACGGTTGGTATTTACATCCATGTTAATATTCATGGTATACTTAACCCGTTGCTGCCACCGGTCTGGCTGGGCATATACAATAAATAATGAATAGTGAACAATGAACAATGTGAAAAACAGTTTCTTCATGCTTAAAAAATTATTTTGCTAAAATATGCTTTAAATCAGTTACCCATCAGCCGTTCATTAAACTTTACCACCAGTTTAAATAAATTTTCATGTTCATTTAGGGGTAATGTGGCCGCTTTGTCAAACACATCGTGGTAGGCTTTTATACCACCCAGTGTATAAAAGAAAAAGGCGGGCACTCCTTTCTCTGTAAAAAAATAATGATCGCTGTTGGCGGCTTTACCACGGGCATTTACTGCTGCCAGTAAATTGTACTCTTTATTTATCTCTTGCATCCATGCAAACTCTTTGGGAAACTCTGTGGCATTTACAACCGTAATACCTTCTTCGCCTGTGCCTGCCAAATCTGTATTAATTAAAAAACGGATTTTTTTAAGTGGTACCAATGGATTTTCAGTAAAATATTTTGAACCAATTAAACCAGCTTCTTCCCCGGCAAAGCAAATAAAACCTATTGAGTAACGCTGCGGATGCAGGGTGTAATAATGTGCCAGGTTGAGCAATAAGGAAACGCCGCTGGCATTATCGTTTGCACCGGGGAAGTAAGTATCTTTTCCCAGTCCGCCAAGGTGGTCGTAATGTGCCGTAATAAAAATAAAGGAATCAGGTTGTGCCGTACCTTTTACAAAACCGCATACATTGGCAGCTTTAAAATTGCTGATTACTTTATTATCGATATTTATTTTAAAATTTTCCGGAATGCCGTTAACAGCTTTTTTATCAACCAGTATCAATGTATAAGGCGCAGCTTCGGGAGATACTTCCATGGTGAGTTTGTCCTGCAGCTTTATTACCACCATTTCTTTGCGGTTGATAAACTGGATACTGTCCAGCACATCCAGTTTACCTGCAGCTTTATTACCTTTTGATTCTGCACTTACAATAAAATCTTTGCCGGGTTGTAATTCGTTGCCGTTAATACTTACTTCCATTTTATTTGGAAATGTATTTACAGGATAACTGAAATTTTGAAAATAAGTTTTACTGTCTAGAGGCTGCAATCCGTAATTTTTAAACTCAGCAGCTAAAAAATCTGCAGCTTTCTTCATCCCATCATTGGTATAGCCCCTGCCCCAAAAGTAGGGAGATGTTAATGTGTCTACCATGCTTTTACCAAAGGAAGCCTGCTGCGCCTGCACATTAAAGCCCCAAAAAAACAGGGCAATAAAAATGAAAAGTCTCATATACGGTTTTTTAAAAAGTAAATGTCGTAAAATACAGGTAAGTAAAAACTGTTTTAATAAAAAATCCGGGCAAGCCCGGATTTTACTTTATGCTATTTTGCCATCATCACTTTTCTTGGTTTAAGTATCCTGTTCATTTCCTGTTCCCAATGGCTCTCTATTTTTTCGCCATATTTCTGCTGACTGAGGGCATGTTGTTTGTTTTCTTTAACGTGTGCTTTGCTTACTCCTTTTGTCATTCGGGGTGTAGCAGTTATCCTGTCAATCCGGGAACGCATGCTTCCTTCCAGCATATCCATTTTAGCTGAGATATCATCTATACGCAATTGTGTTCCAAAATAAGTTGCCTGCCACCATTTGCCCGTAGCAGGATCGAGCCAGCTTAAATATCCTCCTTTTAAAACCTGTTTGGGTTTTGTTATGGCACCGGTAAAACTGTAACGTATGGATGGTGATGTTACAGGATCGAAATAATGAGGCGTATAAAAATCGCTCAGCAAAATTCCGTTAACAGAGTACGAAAAACTGTCGTCTTCTGATGGGTCGCACACTTCAACCAAATAACTTACCCTGCCCTGGCCTGGTTTTACAGATCCGGAAGCCACCATCCGGTTTCCAAAGGGGTCAACAAGCATTTCGCACATTTCGTGGCTGCAGGTTAAAGGCCAGCCTTCATCATGTTTCACCAATGCAAAAGGCTGCCGGTAACGATCACTGTGATAGCCTGCGGCAGAAGGGTCGTCAATTTTTTCTCTTATAATAATTGGCCAGTAGCCAGTGGGTACATCTTTTAAACGGGTAAAAGCATCTACAGTAGCCTCTATACCCCAAACAGGGCCAAGGTCACGTATTGCTTGTTTTTGTAAAGCTGCTGCAACCTGCTGCAACTCCCCGATTTTAATTTTGCTTGTCTTACTTACCAATGCAATGTGTTGTGTTAACATAAAACAAAATTTTAGGTGAATAATAAATTTACCCGTAAACTTTTACTGTTGCAATACCCTTTACCGGGTACAGTTTCATCAGAAGGTCTTCTAAATTGTTTTTTCGTCTTTCCAGTATTCACGGCGGATGCCGGCTAACAAATCATTGTTGTTTATACAGCCGGTGTTTAGCTGCATAGCTTTTAGTGCTGCATAGTGTACGATATTTAAAATGGCAGCACCACTTAATTCATATTGCTGTGCTAATGCCGCAAGGTTTACATCATTTGCCAATGGTATGTTTTGTGGCAGCGATTTTTGCCAGATGAGCAACCGCTCTGCAACTGCTGGCATGGGAAAGTGCACCATTGCATGAAAACGGCGGGTAAAGGCTTTGTCTAAATTACTTTTAAAGTTAGATGCCAGTATCAGCAGCCCGGGAAAGTCTTCCACACGCTGCAGTAAATAAGATACTTCCTGGTTGGCAAAACGATCGTGAGAGTTACTTACATTGGTGCGTTTTCCAAACAATGCATCTGCTTCATCAAAAAACAAAATCCAGTCTTTATGTTGCGCTTTGCTAAAAACTTTTTCTAAATTTTTTTCTGTTTCGCCAATATACTTACTCACCACCTGCGATAGGTCGATCCGGTAAACGTCCTTCCCAAATTCTTTACCAAGCAATGAAACAGTTAAGGTTTTACCTGTGCCGGGCGGACCGTAAAACAATGCCCTGTAACCGGGTTTTAATTTGCGCCGCAGGTTATTGTCTTCCATTAGAGTGTTGTTATGTATCAACCATGTTCTTATGTGGTCAATCTCATCTTTTGTTTGCTGGGGCAGTATCACATCGTCCCAGTTCATTTGCGATACTATTTTTTTTGCAGGAAAATCGGGGCTGAACTTTGGAGTGGTTTCTTTGTTGAATAAAAATTTATCTATCCAGTCAGCACCTAATATTAACCTGCCGCTCATTGCCGGTTCGCCGTCTTTAACATGCTCCACCCAAACAATTTGCTGCTGGTTAAAAAAATGATCTGCACTAAAAATTTGCTGCACCTGCAGGCGGCGTTGCAAATCGTTACCGGCTAAAATAAACAATGCTGTTTCTCCCGTTGGTAAAATGCTGCGCTGGTTGGTTCCTTTTACGGCGCCAAACTCTGCAAAATCTCCACCATTGGGCAAAAACTCCTGGATGCAATTTTCGAAAAAAGCGGGTTGCACATGTGGAACCAAAGCTGTTAGTAAAATAATATACTCTTCAATTGTTAACTGGTGCTGTATTACAAACTGGTTTAATGCTGTGCCATCGTCTTCAATTTTTATTGATGGAAAAATTTCATCGGCTGTTTTGGGCTGTCTGGAAAAATGAGACTGAAGGCGGGTGCGGACTGATTGCCCAAAATTTTCAAACGTCTGAAGAATATTTACTACCATAGTTTTATTGTTTCCCTGCTTCTCCGCAGTCTTTTATTATTTCATCTGGTTTATGCTTTCCTATCTCAGGTAAATTAGCTGTACTTAAAGTCACTACTGCTTTGTCACATGCTTTGTTAATCCGTGGGTTTATATATTTAGGCAAATGCCAGTTCATCTTATCCCTGTCTTTTGTTTTAGATGCAAGGCACCAAAAAACACCAGCCCATTTATCAGGATGCACGCCTGTTTTCTTTTCCAAAAATGTTTTTGCTTTTTTTTCTGATGCAAATGATTTTCCAGCTGCACTGTTAACCGCATCCCTGTATTTTGCAAGAGTTAAGTTAAAGGCCAGCGTGAAATCATCACAATGTTCCTGCTCTCCTTCTTTAATTTTATCGGCACCGGAAGCTGTAACAAGCCAATGCCGCTCGTATCTTCCTTTTGGGCAATAGTTATTAGCAGCATCGCCATCATCTTGCAAAATGACAATGCCTTTATCTTTAAAAGTTTGTGCCTTTAAGAAAAAAGAATTTGCCTGAAAAGAAGCACTGGTTTTTTGCAGTACCCCTTTATTTAAAACTACTTCCGGCATAACAACATCGGCAGAGCTTAAAGTTGTTATGCCAAAAGAATCATCAATATTACCTGTTTGTTTTAAAAACTCATCGTAAGTAACACCAACAGGACTGCATGGAGAGGTTGCAGCTGGAGCAGCTGTAACAGTTGTTGTTGGCACTTGTTGTGATGCTTCACTATCTCCATTTTCAACAAATGACGATATAATTTTGGGGGATTGAAAAAAAGGTGCTTGCCTGTTTTGCATATTCACTGCTGCAGTGCAATATTTTTCGTCCGTTGTTATTTTCTCTGATTGGTGCATGTTATTTTCCTATTGCTTACATCAATACATCTCTAATCAAAACCCTGAACACAAGTACCAGTTATGTTAGGCACATTAATATTTGTTTTTTCTGACCTTGCTTCCAGCCGTATGTAAAAATGAGATGGTACCGGAGACAAAGTAACAGTAAAGTCCCCGCCTTTACCGGGAGTACCAATTATTTGCAAAGGTGCACCTTGTTGGTAGCTGCCACCTGGTGTATTTGCAATAAAAACATGCAGCCTTGTGTGTGATGGCAGGTAGTCAATATGTATATCAAGCGTTACTGAATTGTCTTTATTATTGGTAATACCTATTGAGTCTGGTGTGGTAAAAAAATTACGTGGCGGCTCAGGGTCCTGCCCCGGTAAATCCTGCTGCCGCTGTACTGTGTTTGCAGCAGCACTAAAAAAAGTATTTGCAGGTGATGATGTACCGGCAGTTATTTTATTTATTTTTTCCTGGAAAGGCATTATTTAAACTAATGGTTCAATAGAAAAAACATCTAATTTAGACAGTCTGAAATTTCTTATTCGCTTTAATGCTGCATTACCATTGCTGGAGCCGCCACCATTGGTATTCCCTTCTATCGTTTCAAATGTATCTGTGCCAATTGCGGTAATAATGCCGGTGTGTATCCAGTCGTTGGGTGTCTTTTGCAATAAAAAAATATCGCCGGGTTTTACAATGGAAGGATTATTACGTACGGCAGTATAACGGCTTAGCAAACCTTTTTGCAACCCTGTTGTGCCTACCGTATCACAACTGAAAGTAAGTGGCATAAGTGTTTTAAAATTTTTATTTTGTATTGAAGCAGCCTGGTCTATTATTGTTTGCACAAAGCCCATGCACCAAAACCAGGGCGTGCCTTCATTTCCACCCATATATGCTCTTACCCATGGCCCGCTGTTGCTTTGTTCTTTTACAACCAGTTCAAACGGTTTGTTTTTTATATGATTTTGTGCAACATTGAGTATAAGCTGGCGCAGATTACTGCCAGCAATGGTTGCTTCAAATGCCTTCTGCATAGGTTCGCACAACACAGAAAAAACATCCTGGTTTACTATGCCCGATTGTGGCAGACCTTTTATTTTTTGAAAATTGATGACTGCCTGTTCGGTACCCGAACCAAAATCACCATCCACACCTGTGGCTGTACCTGCCGTAGGGTTAGCCATTGAAAATAACGTTAGCCACGATTGTATTTTCATTACATCTTTTTTGTTATTATTGGCACTATTCTTTTTTTGTGTGGCCGTAACAGTGAGTTCTTTTTGGTAGTGCATTTTTTGCATGGTGGATGTTTTTAATTTTTATAAAGCCAGTAATAATGCAGCACCTTCAAGAACCTCCCATATTGTAAGCCCTTCTTCTACCGCTACCGCACCTTCAATTACTTCTGCCCCCTCAACAAGTTCTACAACCTCTGCAGCTTCGGCGGCTTCAACAGTTTCTGCAGTTTCTGCTACCTCAGCAGTCTCAGTTGCGGTTGCTTCTTCTGCAGCTGTTTCCTCTGCAGCCACTTCTTCTTCCAGTTCTTCAAGAGGCAGACAAGTACATTCAGGCCGTAGTTGTGCAAAATCAGGTGTGCACCAATAAGTATAAAGCCCATTTATTGGTTCATCCACCATTAACGCCTGTAGTGGTGTACATGCAGGCCCTCTGCCAAGGGTTGGGAATGGGATGCTAACAGGCGGAACAGGATAATCCATCCGCCTAACAGTCATCCCCAATGCTTCTAAAGCAGTTTCATACAACTCCAATTTAGCTGCCCCTGCAGCCATACCTTCAGCATTGGCAGGTTTAATTTCCCCAATGGCAATTTGTTCATCACTTTCTAAAACAGCAAGGTCTAAAAAACCACCACTAAAATTTGATGCCTCAGGCAGGATGCTTAAAATGTAGTGTTCTGTAAGCATTTGCGGATATATCATTTGAAACTCCTCTTGTATAAATGCATGCGCAACCCTGCCGGCAAGCATAGGGCTGCCATAACAAACGCCACAACCGCCAGCCGGAGAACCTGGCAATCTTTGAATTCTTTTTGTTAGAATATTTGTGCTTTGCTGTACTACATGCGTTAATTCATGTGCTATTAATTTTTTACCGCTATCAGTACCCGGTGCATATTGTGCATTATTAAAAACAATATTATTTCCAGAAGTATAAGCCAGTGCATTTATACTTTGTGCGGATTTAACAGCACTGCTATCCGTGTGCAATCTTACATTACTAAAATCATATCCAAACTTTGGTTCATAAAAATTACGTAAATCATCAGGTAATGATTGCCCGCTTCCATTTAAACTGC
>JBGAHV010000073.1:0-19247 GCA_044225995.1 Ferruginibacter sp.
ATAAAACAGGTTAGTTATGCCTGCCCCGAAAAATTATTGTTCCTTTTTACTTTGTAACGTAAATCCAAATGTACTGCCTACATCTATCTTGCTGCGTACATGAATATTTTGCCCATGGGCTTCAATAATATGTTTGCAAATAGATAGCCCGAGGCCGCTGCCTCCCACTTTGCGGCTGCGGGCAAGGTCGGTGCGGTAGAAGCGTTCAAATATCCGGTTCAGATGTTCTTCAGCAATACCAGAGCCATCATCACTTATTTCAATCAGTATCCTGCGGCCATCCACTTTATAAAAGCTGCTTTCTATTATGCCGTTTTGTTTACCGTATTTAATGGCATTTTCCACCAGGTTAATAAACACCTGCCGTATTTTTTCTTTATCGGCATACACCGTCAGCGGCACTTCGCACCCTTTCTTAATAACCAGCTGAATATTTTTTTCTTTGGCAGTGATCTCCAGTGAATCGTATACTTCTTTTAATAAATCCTGTATCACAAAATTTTCCTGTATCAGTAATTGTTCACCGCTTTCCAGTTTAGATATTTCATCCAGGTCGCTTACAAGATTTACCAGTCGGTCAATGTTGCGGCTGGTGCTGGCTAAAAATTTTTTGTTTACATCAGGGTTTTCCAATGCGCCGTTAAGTAATGTATCAACATAACCCTGTATGGCAAAAATAGGAGTCTTTAATTCATGGCTGAGGTTCTGTAAAAATTCTTTCCGGTAATTTTCATTTTGCTGCAGTACTTCAATTTCTGCTTTTCGTTGTTCGGCCCATTCTTCCACATCTTTCCTTACTTCATCAATCCCTTTTTGTGGTAAAATATTTTTGTAATAAAACTCCTCTCTTTTGCTGGCCTTGGTTTGATAAATGAATTTATAAATGAGTTTTATTTTCCGGTAAATAAATTTTTGCAGTGTATAGAGTATAAGCGCATAACCGCCGGTAAAAATAACAACGAATGATACCAGCGCCACCAGCCAGTCGGGTTTAAAAATAAATATACCAACGGTAATAGGAACCGAAAGCGTGGCAGCCGTAAGTGCCGAAAGCTGTTGTGGTGAAAGATTTTTTTGTGAGAGCATTGGCTAATGGTTCATTGCGGTTTGTTCATAGTTACCAGTGTACAACAAACCATAACGAAATTACCAACAATCATCGATAAGTAAGCACCCGGCTATGAACCATGAACTATGATCCGTCTTACAACTCAAATTTATAGCCCACTCCTTTTACGGTGCTGATGCAGTCTAAGTTGAGTTTCTGACGAATCTTGCGGATATGTACATCAATGGTGCGGTCACCTACAATTACTTCAGTGCCCCAAATGGTATTTAGAATTTCGTTGCGGAGAAAAACCTTACCTGGTTTACCTGCCAGAAGCGAAAGCAGTTCAAACTCTTTTCTGGCCAGTGTTATATCCTCTCCATTATACCGAACAATATATTGTTCCCTGTCTATTTCCAGGTCTCCTACTTTAAGCACTTTGGGTTCATCCTTACTAAACCGCCTGAACAGTGCATTTACTTTACTCACTAAAACTTTAGGGCTTACTGGTTTGGTAAGATAGTCATCGGCACCTGTTTCAAGGCCTTTTATTTCCGTGCCTTCATCACTCAATGCAGTTAAAAAAATAATCAGGGTATCTTTAAAAACGGGCTGGGTACGTAACGTATTGCAAACTTCCATACCGGTTTTGCCCGGCATCATAATATCTAATATAATTAAATCGGGAAGGATCCGTTTGGCCTTTTCTATGGCTTCATTTCCGTTCTTTGCAGTGCTTACTTCAAAGCCTTCGGCCTGCAGGTTATATTGCAGTATTTCCAGGATATCGGGCTCGTCGTCGGCAATTAAAATTTTTTTAACAGTGCTCATACGTTTAACGTTGCGCAAAAGTAGTCTTTAACGCTAAATTAATACCGTATTAGATGTATTATCAAATTGTTAAGCAGGGCTTGTTTTTAAAAGGTTATGAGCTGGCAATGAGGCAACTCTAACCAAAATTTCAGCATCTTTGCAACTAGTATGATGAAAACTGTAATTATTTTTTTGCTTTTTACCTTCTTTGCAAGTGCTGCTGATGCACAGTTTGACACAGTTAAAGTGCCCATTCAGCGGCAGCGGTTTCATGATAAAATAAATGAAGAACAAAAACTGCTGGACAAAGCAGATGGCAAAGCAGATGGCATTGTAAAAGCATCGGGTAACGAAGAAATAGCACTTGCAATAACCGACGTGCTTTTAAGAAAAGTAGATGTATTGCAAAGCGGCATAGAGCGGAATACTAAAATACCGTCAAATAATGAAAAGGTTCGCTACCTCACGTACCTGGAAAGTTTATTAAGGTATTTCCGTACCGACTGGCGCAGCCATAAAATGAGCGCATTACTGGCACCGCAATTGGTAAACAGTTTTGAGCAGGTAATGAGTACCACCATTGACAGTGGCAACATGGCTCCTGCGATAACTTCTCAGCCTTATGAAATTGCCAAAATAATCGCTGCCATTTTTGTTAACAACAAAGGCTTTGCCGAAAGTAAAAACATTGTGTTTCTTAAATATTGTACCCTTAATCCTGATAAGATATTGGCAAGCATGGACCCTTATGTAAAGGAACCCTTTGCCGACAGCCTGCTGATTGCCGTGGCAAAAAACGATCCCGGGCAACTATATAAATACTCGCAGGATATATATTCGCCGGTAGGTAAATTAATACACAACTGCAATAACGGGTATGTAAAAACCATTGCACAATTAAGCGCCACCCCCGGGGCTTTGCTTTATTTTCCTTTTTTAGATGATATTGTAAGCGGTAAAAAACAAGTTGACTCACTAAAAAAAATAATTGGTGATGGTGAGAAAGGTTACGACAGCGTGCAGTATTATAAAGCACTGGTGCAAACGGAAATTGATTATAGTAAACGCATGAGCAATGGCGATACAGCGGTAGCTATGTTAGGGGCTAATGGTTTAAGAGATATGCTAAAACGAAAAGCACTGCAGCATTTTGTTACACCTATTAACGACCTGCATGAAAAACCCGAGAACATCCGCATGAAAGCGGTGGAGCCATTAACGCCGCAGGAACTGTATTACATGATGGTTACCAGTGAAAGTGAAATTTATACCAGCAGCTACAAACACAGTTTTACCCGAATGCTGCAACGCATGGGTAAAAAGCCTGCGACAGATTCACTGTTGATGAGTGTTAACTACGACTACTTTAAGAAGTTTATTAAAATGGCCGCCAACTTTAACCAGCTGGATACTTTTTTAAACCTGATGCCTGCAGCAAATGCAGAAACCCTGATGAAATCTTTTGTTGCTAATTTGGAAAAAACAAATACACTGGAAGATGCCGTTGATGTAGCCGACAGCTACAGCAGTATTAATAACAAAAACCTGCAGGCAAATATTTTAAGTTACGTGGCAGAAAATGAAAAACGATGCGATGGGGAAAATAACCGCAGGGGCAAAATAATTTACAATTTGCTGAACACTATTTTTCTTTCTGCAGATACAACAAAAAATATTGACCTGAGCGCTGAACTGGGCATTCCGCCAATTTATACACTGGATAACAAATCGCTTGCTGACGATAGCGGCCGTATTGTTCAGCAGGTATTTTTTTATGGCGATGAAGATGGAAGGCAGTTTTTCCCTCAGTACATTTCGGCATTTAACAGTAAAGAATGGAAGATTGATAACAGCAATAAAGAATGGGTAACTATAAAATCGGTAAACGGCAAAAATATTATTTACGTTAACCGGCCGCTTAATAACGATAAAAATTTAGACGATACCGCACAAATTCATTTAAACAATTACCTGCGGAAAATTAATATTACCCCAAGTATTATAACACACCGGGGCCACAGCTACTGGCTTACCCGTACAATGGACCGTATGCCCGGTGATGCAAAAATTATTTTATTGGGAAGTTGCGGGGGATATAAAAATTTAAGCCGGTTAATTGAGCAAAATCCTGATGCGCATATTATTTCCACCAAACAAATTGGCACAGGTAATATTAACCAGTTTGTTACCAATACACTTAACCAAACGTTGCTGGACGGAAAGCCCATTGTTTGGAAAACAATGTGGAACTCTATAACCACATCATTCGCCAAACAGCCAAAGGATATTAAAGAAGCATGGGATGATTATGTGCCCCCATATAAAAACCTGGGCGCAATTTTCTTAAAAGCTTATAATAAAAAGGCGGAGGCAGAATAAGTTTGAAGTTTGCGATTTAATGTTTGTTGTTGAGCGACCTTTAAAAAGAAATCACAGCATCTTATAGATGCCGTTAACCACAAACAGCAAACTACAAACCACAAACCATCTTATCTTTGAATAATGAGTGAAACAGGAACTAAGAAAAAAGTATTCGACTTCTCTTTACTCCGCCGCATTTTTCAATTTGCAAAACCTTACCAAAACCGTTTTTATGGTTCGCTGGTATTGTCAGTGCTGCTTGCCATCATGGCTCCGCTGCGCCCGATGCTGATACAGCTTACCATTAATAATGGTATTAAAAACGAAGCGGCACATTTTATAAACGGGCCGGGGGGCTTCATTATAGAAATCACTATTATTCAAATTGCGCTTTTGTTGCTGGAAAGCCTGTGCCGTTTTTACTTCACATTTCTTACCGCATCACTGGGGCAAAGCGTGGTAAAAGATTTACGCATTACCACTTACAACAAAATACTGCACCTGAACCTGCGCCAGTTTGATAAAACCCCCATCGGCACGTTAACCACAAGAACCATTAATGATATTGAATCCATCAACGATATTTTCAGTGATGGACTGATACCTATTATTGCAGATTTGCTCTCCATTATTTCCATATTGGTATACATGTTTGCTACCAGCTGGAAAATAACATTGATATGCCTGGCGCCTTTCCCGATATTGATCATTGCCACTTATTTTTTTAAAGAAAGTGTAAATAAATCTTTCATCCGGGTACGTAACGCTGTGGCCAACCTCAATGCCTTTGTACAGGAACACATTACAGGCATGAGCGTGGTTCAGGCATTTGCATCTGAAAAACGTGAGTTTGAAAAATTCAATGCCATTAACAAAGAGCACCGCAATGCCAACATAAAAGCCATTTTTGCCTATTCGGTTTTCTTCCCGGTGGTGGAGCTGGTAATGGCCTTATCCACCGGCCTGCTGGTTTGGTGGGCGGCAAAAGATGCCGCGGGCATTACAGATGAAGTACTAAGGAATGAAATAGCAGGCATCATTACATCTTTTATTATCTGCCTTAACCTGCTGTTCCGCCCCTTACGTGTTATTGCTGATAAGTTCAACGTGCTGCAAATGGGCATGATTGCCAGTGAAAGGGTATTTAAGGTGCTTGACAATGATGACAGTGCCGAAGATAAAGGCACGCTGGCTTCTAAAAATGTAAGGGGCGATGTGGCTTTTAAAGATGTATCGTTTGCTTATATCGATGAACAATATGTGCTGAAGAATATTTCATTCAATATAAAAGCAGGAGAAACGCTGGCCATTGTTGGCCATACAGGAAGCGGCAAAACCTCTATTATTAGTTTATTAAACCGCCTCTACCATATTCAAAAAGGCACTATCAGTATTGATGGTATCAATATTGAAGAGTATAAACTCGATGAACTCCGCACACATATTGGCGTGGTGCTGCAGGATGTGTTCCTTTTCAGCGGTTCGGTTATGGATAATGTTACCCTCCGCAACCCCGATATTAAAAAAGAAGATGTGATCAATGCCGCTAAACTCATCGGCATTCACGATTTTATTATGCAGTTGCCAGGAGACTATAACTATAATGTAATGGAACGGGGTGCCACACTTTCTCTCGGTCAGCGCCAGTTACTGAGTTTTGTAAGGGCTTTATTATACAATCCTTCTATATTAATACTGGACGAAGCCACGTCTTCGGTGGATACAGAAAGTGAGAACCTCATTCAGCATGCCATTGACACCTTAATTGCGGGGCGCACTTCCATCGTCATTGCCCACCGCCTCAGCACCATCCGCAAAGCCAGTAAAATAATGGTTTTGGATAAAGGAGAAATTAAAGAAATGGGTACCCACGAGGAATTGCTGGCAAAAGGCGGTTTCTATTACCAGCTGCATAAAATGCAGTTTGAAAATGAAGCAAAAATTGCCTGATACCAGTTTTTCTTTCCGCAGATTTTCTATTTCCCCCCTGCAACCTTATCTTTGCGCCAAAATTTGGGAATAGTATGCTGCAAAAGGGTCTAAAATCGTTACTGGCACTGGCTTTCAGCCTTTTTTTAACTGTTTTGTGCAAACCCGTTTTTGCCGGTGAACCCGGGCAGGAAGGCGCTGAGCCAAAACAGGAAGGTAAACTGGATATGAAAGAGGTGATTTTTGGTCACATCAACGACTCCCACGACTTCCACATTCTTGATAAAATAGATGAAAACGGGGTAAAACACCCGGTATCCATTCCCCTGCCCGTAATCTTATACTCTCCCCAGAAAGGTTTCTCCATGTTCATGTCTTCTAAATTTGAACACGGGCATGAAGAATACAACGGCTACAAACTGGTGGAAGACGGCAAAACAATCGAACCCGTAGAAGAAGGGGTACAGGTGTATGATTTTTCACTCACACGTAACGTGGTGCAAATGCTGGTAGCCTTAACACTGTTGCTGGTAATTATGCTTTCCATTGCTAAAAAATACAAAGCCGGTAAAGGTGTTACTTCTGCCCCTAAAGGTTTACAAAGCTTTATTGAACCTGTAATTACTTTTGTAAGAGACGAAGTGGCCAAGCCAAACTTGGGCTACAAAGCCGATAAATACCTTCCTTACCTGCTTACTATTTTCTTTTTTATTCTTATCAATAACATTTTTGGTTTAATACCGGGCACGGCAAACGTAACAGGTAATATTGCCTTTACAGCCGTTTTAGGTGTTATTGCTTTTGGGGTAATATTGTTCAGCTCCAACAAACATTACTGGGCACACATCTTTAATCCTCCCGGGGTTCCTTTGGGCGTTAAGTTCATTTTAATACCGGTTGAAGTATTGAGTGTGTTTATTAAGCCGTTTGCATTAATCATTCGTTTGTTTGCAAACATGATAGCGGGCCACATCATTATTATCTGTTTAATCTCCCTCATCTTCATTTTCGGGGAAATTAAACCGGCTATTGGTTACGGTGCCACAGTTGTTTCTATACCATTCACCATTTTCATTTATTTTATTGAAATACTGGTGGCGTTTTTACAGGCTTTCATCTTCTCCATGCTTACGGCGGTATTTATTGGCCAGGCAATTGAAGGAGATCACAGCCACGATGAAGCTCATGCAGCTCATCATTAATACGTGATTTATTTATAAACATAAACCGAAACAAAATGAGTTTATTAACAGTTTTATTAGAAGGCGTTGCTAACGCAGGTGGTGCCATTGGTGCCGGCCTTGCAGCAATGGGTGCCGGTATTGGAATTGGCCAGATTGGTAAAGGTGCAGTAGAAGGTATTGCACGCCAGCCAGAAGCCTCTAACGATATCCGTGGCAACATGATCCTTGCTGCTGCCCTTGTAGAAGGTGCTGCGCTATTCGCCATCATTATCGGCTTATTGGCAATGATTATGAAATAATCATTGCAGCCAGGTACTGCATCCAAAGCACAGGGCGGAGGATGCAGTATTTTAAATTTTGTGGCCGGCAGTGGTAGTTGTTTCAGCATTGTTGTGTCACTCGCTTGTGCCTTTACCGCACGAGTCATCAAAGATTAAACAAAGACTTAAAAACTATAGTATGTTATTAAATCCTGCATCAGGTTTACTTTTCTGGACCTTTGTTGCTTTTGGAGTAGTATTTTTCATTCTTGCAAAATTTGCATGGCCTGCCATCATTAAAGGTTTAAGAGACAGGGAAAACTCTATTGCCGAATCACTCGAATCAGCAGAAAAACTGAAAGTGGAAATGGCGCAAATGAAAAGCGATAATGAAGCGCTTTTAGCCAAAGCACGTGAAGAGAGGGCCTTGCTGTTGAAAGAAGCAAAGGAAACCAAAGATAAAATCATCAGCGAAGCAAAAGAAGAAGCAAAAGCACAGGCTGCTAAAATATTGTCAGATGCTAATGCATCTATTCACCAGCAAAAAATGGCGGCGCTTACCGATCTAAAAAATCAAATTGGCAACCTGGTAATTGAAACCAGTGAAAAAGTGTTGCGCAAAGAATTAAGCAACAAAGCTGAACAGGAAAATTATATTAAAACACTGGCTGGCGAAGTAAAGCTGAATTAAAAAATTACGGATTAGGGATGAAGAATAATTTCATTCGTAATTTCTAATTCATAACTCCTAATTGTATGAACAATCCACGTTTAGCGGGCAGATATGCAAAAAGTTTACTGGACCTTGCCAAAGAGCAAAACCAGGTAAACGAGGTTTGCAATGATATGAGGTGGCTGCAAAATGTATGCAAAAGCAATCCTGATTTTACAGCTGTTTTACGCAGCCCCATCATTAAGTCTGACAAAAAGCAAGCTATTATTGATGCTGTTACCACTGGAAAAATAAACAGCCTTACCGCAGCTTTTATTCAACTGCTGGTGCGTAAAACAAGAGAAAGTAATTTATCCGAAATAGTTAGTGCTTATATTGACCAGTTTAACGAGATCAACAATATTCAAAAGGTAAAGATCACTACTGCAAGCCCTATTACTGATGAGCTGAAAAATGCCATTATGAGTAATGTGAAAGCTTCGGTGCCAGGTAAAACTTTTGAAATTGAAACGGCCATTAAAGACGAGCTGATCGGCGGTTTTACACTGGAAACTGCAGGGCAGCTGGTAGATGCAAGTATTTTAAGAGATTTAAAAGATATTCAGCGCCAGTTTAACGATAATCATTTTATACATAAAATCCGGTAAACGGATATTAAGAGATACTAAAAAGCTGGTGAAATTTCACCAGCTTTTTTTATTTATGCAAGCGCCACACAGGCGTTTTAATATCATGATAAAATAAAAAAGTCCATTTTTCCTGCTGGCCGTGTTGCCACCATTGCTGCCGCAGCTCCATACATTTCTTTCCGTCAAAATCATACTTCGCAATAAAACGGCTTTTCATTTGCTGCAGTTGCGGTGCCACATCTCCGCCAAAGAAAATTGTTTCTCCATCTTCCTCAATCCAAAATACCTGGTGATACGGGCAATGTGCACCGGTAACCTGGTAACGTATGTAATCATCAATTATACCATCCCCTTTTGTAAAAATCACTTTGTCGGTATTTCCCAGCATGGCAAAATCATCGGGCATGTAAGATGGCTTCCCTTTGGCCATGGCAAAATCATACTCATCCTTGTTCACATAATATTCGGCATTAGGAAAACTCAGGAACTGCTGATTAAGTAATTTATCAGTGTTACAAACACCGCCACTGTGGTCTTTATGCAAATGGCTCATCAGCACTTTGGTAACTTCCATTGGATTAATACCATTGTCCATAAGGTTTTGATGAATTTGCAGGCTTCCGTCTGCAAGAGTAAAGCCAAGGCCTGCATCAATTACCAAAATATCTTTTGAAGTAACAATGCAAAAAGGCTGTATCTCCACCAGCAAACTGCCAACGGGCCTTTGCTGCAGGTCGTCTGTAGCTGTATTAAACGGGATGAATTTTTTTGTACCGTCAATGGTAAAGGATCCTTCGCTAAGTGGAATTATTTTCATTCGTATTATCTTAAAACCATTTGCCGGTCTTTATCCAGTTTAATTAAAATAAAAATAAGAATGGTAAACGTAAGCAGTGAGGAGCCGCCGTAACTCATTAACGGAAGTGTAATGCCAATAACCGGTGCAAGGCCAATAGTTACACAAATATTTACAGCCACATGAAAAAAGATAATGCCTGCCAGGCTGTAAGCATATACACGGCTGAAGGTACTTCTTTGCCGCTCTGCTATGGCAACAATGCGCAACAGCAAACCCAAATACAGCAGCATCAGCAAAGCACTGCCCCAAAAACCAAAGTTTTCTCCAACAGATGTAAAAATAAAATCGGTATGCTGCTCCGGTACAAAGTCGCCTTGTGTTTGAGTGCCTTTTAAAAAGCCTTTTCCTGCAAAGCCACCCGAACCGATTGCAATTTTAGATTGCTTAACGTTATAGTTTTGCTTGTCTGATTTATCTTTCTTTTCTTTTTCCTCTTCTGCACTTAGTAAAGATGTATTATCGGTGAAAGGGTTATCAACTCCCACCATGCTGAATATCCTGTCGGCCTGGTATTTTTTAAAAACATGTTTAAATACAAAGGGGATTCCAACACCAACAAAAAGCGAGCAGAAGAGCCATGCAGATACCACAATCCAGAGCAGGCGGCTGTTTCTTTTTATTTGCCTTCGGTTAAAATAAATAAACAATACGGCAGCCACTGCAAAAGCAATTAATAAAGTTTTTGTGCGAAACAACAATGACACTACCAGCAGTACTGCCATTAAAGCGCCTGCAATTAAATAGCCGGGGGGCAAACCTTCCCGGTACATGGGAATTAAAAATGCAAAATACACCAATGCCAAACCAGTTTCTCCCTGCAAAATAGAAAACACAGCAGGTGTAAAACATATTATTGCTGCTATAAGTTGTGATTTTGGCTTTCGGAAATCGAGTTCCTGAAGGGACATGTATTTTGATAACGCCAGTGCCGTAAATATTTTGCAAACCTCTACCGGCTGTAAATTCATAAAGCCCATTGGTATCCAGCTTCTGGAACCTTTTATTTCTTTTCCTATACCCGGAATAAATGTTGCCAGTATTAAAACAATGCCAACCAGGTAAGACAGGTTGGCAGTAGCAGTAAAAAATTTAGTATCAATAAGTAAAATAATAGTAGCCAAAACAATACTGCCCCCAAAAAAGAAAAACTGCTTACTATAATTTTTTTTAAAGCCTATAAAAGTTTGTATAACACTGTCACCACTTTTATACTCCACAGAAAAAATACAAAGTATACCTGCAGATACTAGCATAACATACAGCCATATCATTATCCAGTCTGCGCCTTTTACAATGGATAGATTTTTTTGTTGCATGCTATTATTTATGAACTATAAGTTCTGTCGTATGAAAGTACTGCCTTTACTGAATGTGCTGGTAAAATTCCTTCACAAAAAATTATGGCTTGTTTAAACTGTCTTTAATCTCCGGTTTCCTTTTTTCATCCGGAAGTATAGCTTCTGTTTTTATAATTGTTTTTTTATCACCACTGTCCTTAACCGGCTTTTCACTTTTTTTATCGTCCGTCTTCATTCCGTCCACTCCTTCTTCTTCATCGCCTTCATCTATGCCAAGTGAATCTTTGGCAATACGTATATATCCTTTTAAAAGAAGATAAGCGGAGTCTTTTGCATGCATCAGTGAATCCTGCCTGCGCATTTCTGCATAAATTCTTGGCGGTATCAGGTTCAGGTTAGAAAGCTGTTCCATTCTTGCCAGCCTTGCTTTATCAGTGATGGAGTCTTTCAGGTATTTTTCTATCATCAGGCCCACAATAGGTGCAGCATATGTACCTCCAAAGCGGCCACTGTTTTCCACCACACACATAATGGCAATTTTAGGATTTTCTCTTGGGGCAAAACCGGCAAAGAACGCATGGTTCGGCTGCTTTACGCCACGATAATAGTTTTCTACAGTACCTGTTTTACCACAAATTGTTATGCCTGCCACTTTTGCTGCCAGGCCTGTACCATGATCTACCACACCTTCCATACCATCATGCACAGCTTCAAAAATACTGTCGGGTATATCAATGGCTTTATGCCTGTCTTTAAAATTCTTCAGCATGTCAAACTTATCGCCGCCTTCAATTGAATCCACCAAATGCGGTGTTATATACCAGCCTTTGTTGGCGATATAAGCCATTTCATTAGCAACCTGCACAGGTGTTACGTTTACTTCTCCTTGACCAATGCTAACCGAACGGGAAGTACAAAAACCCCATTTACCTTTTCCATAACGCTTATCATAAAATGCTGCATCTGGAATCAGCCCTTTGTATTCTGACGGAACATCCACCCCCAGCCTGTGCCCAAGTCCAAATGCATGCATATAATTAGCCCATACATTCCAGCTGCTGTCCACACTGGGATATACAGGATTATTAATTACCCGCTGCATTACGTTGGCAAAATAGGTATTGTCTGAAATGGTAATGGCACTTCTCAAAACAAATGTGCCCCTGTCCAGGCAACCCATTGGATTACCACTGCCACAACCATAAAAAGCACCTCCGCAGGAAAATTGAGTATTCGTTGTAATTACTCCTTCATGCAAACCAATTAACGCCTGCAATGTTTTAAAGGTTGAACCGGGAGAATAGGTGGCACTTACCGAACGATTCAGCAGCGGTGATGCCGGGTTCAACAGCAGTTCTGCAATATGCTTTTTTCTTTCGGCACCCGTAAGAAGTTTTGGTTTAAAGTTGGGGCTGCTTACCATGCACAAAATACCACCGGTTCTTGGGTCAACTGCCACAATGGAACCCAGCTTGTTCTGCATTAGTTTTTCCCCGAGCATCTGCAGTTCAATATCGAGTGACGTATGCATATTTTGCCCCGCAATAGCTGCAGTATCATAACGGCCATTTTCAATCCTTTCTGTAAGACGGTTTTTATTATCACGTTTCCATAGCTCAATGCCACGTTGCCCCATCAGCACTTTTTCGTAGGTTCGTTCCAGGCCGGCTTTACCAATATAATCCCCCATTACATAGCCTTCGTATTTTGGGTTTTTAAGAATGTTTGAGTCCACCTCACCCAAATAACCCAGTATGTTTCCGGCGGCATCATAAGGATAATCTCTTACGGAACGTTCCTGTAAATAATAGCCGGGTGCAAAACGATACATGCTTTCATTGAGCTTGGCCATTTTTTCGTTGCTCAGCAACGCTTCAAAAACAGAAGGACGGTAACTTTTATTTTTTATAATAGCGTTTATAATCCGTTTATGAAACTCAGATGTATCTATGTTAAGAATATTACAGAGCAGGGCGGTGTCTGTGCCTTTTATTTTTCCGGGCACCACCATCAGGTCGTAAATAGAAGTATTCTGTAAAATAGAGTGCCCTTTACGGTCGTAAACTATGCCACGGTCAGGATAAATCACCTTGCGGAAAGTGCTTTGATCTTCAGCCATTGCTTTGTACTTAGAAGAAAACAGCTGCAGATTCATCAGCTGCATAATAATAACAGCGAACATGGCGCAAAACACCAGGATGATTACATTCTTTCTAGACTGATTAAATACGGGCACTGTTGGTTTCTTGTTTGAGGTGATTATACAGTGTTTGTTTTAAATTTCTGCTTGCGCACAATCAGCAGCTCAGTAACTATTATCAGCAGCAGGCTGATGGCTGCAGACAATAATGTCTTCATTAAAAAATACCAAATGTTGCCAAACTGCCAGGCTTCCAGCAAAAAAAGCCAGGCATGATGAACCAATGTAAGCACGGCCACATAAATAAAATACTGAAGGTTGCCCCCCAACCCTTTGGCTGAAGGCTCTTCATAGTTGCCATCTGCACCTTCCTGCGGAATTAAGATGCCGATAAGGAAAGGCCGGATATAAGCAATCAGCACACAGGCAGCGGCATGAAACCCTGGATTATGACGGAAACTGTCTAATGCTAAACCCAATGCAAAAGCAGTTAACATCAGCCAGCTCCTGCTCATATTAAAAGGCAGCCACAACACAAATAAAAAATACAGGTAGGGCGTAACCATTTGATGCAGGTGTATCTTATCCAGCACAAAAACCTGCACCAGTATAAACAGCGCAAACCTTATTATATTTTTTATAAACGATGACATTGCTTACTTGTTTTGCTGGGTTGCTTTTTCCAGCAATTCTTTTACTGCTTCCTGTTGTTTATTATCAATGGCATAAACATACTGCAGGTTATAAAAGTCCGCAGCTGTTTTAATTTTTATAGCATAGTTGTTAGTGCTTTTTTCAGGTACCACTTCAGTAACAAATCCTATTAATAACCCTTTGGGGAAAGTTGTACTAAAGCCGCTGGTAATAATAGTATCCCCCTTATTTACTTTGGCACTTTTGGGTATGCCCGTTATAGAAATGATATTGGGTTCCTTTCCATCCCAGCTTAATGTACCCGTTTCGCCACCTTTAAGCAGTTTACCACTTAAGTGGCTGTCTTTATGCAGTAAACTCATAACAACAGCATAATCGTTGCTTACCGTAGTTATTATGCCTACCACTCCGTTATTAATATCAATTAATCCCATTCCCTCTTTTAACTCCTGGTTTTTTCCACGGCCTAAAACGATGTAGTTGCTTTGTGTGTTTACAGAGTTTTCTAATACGGTTGCCCGCAGGTAGCGGTACTTGCGGTGTTCTTCCAGTGAGTCAATTTTTAAAGTATCAATTATAAACTTGCTGATGGTATCCGGCACCTGGAAGTTTTCTTTTAATTTGTTATACAACCGCTCATTGGCCTGCCAAAGGGAGTCATTTGTTTTTTTAAGATGGAAATAATCTTCTACTTTATTGTATTGCTCCGATATTTTGCCCGTAAACTGGTTGGCAGTATTGGAGAATATGGCGTTATGATAGGTGTTATAGTGTACAATTAAATATATACTGAATCCCTGTAAAAGCAGGAATAAAAGCAAAGTGGAGTATCGGCGTATAAAAAGAAAAATATTACGCACGGAGGGAGAAATATTTAAATTGAAAATTCAAAACTCTAAAAGGTGCTTTAGAATTTTGAATTTTAGTATTAGAATCTCAAACTATCGCATCACAAAAGGATACCTGTCGTAGTGCTTTAAAGCAATACCAGTACCACGTACCACACTCTTAAGCGGATCATCAGCCACATGTACCGGGAGTTTGATTTTAGCCTGAAGCCTTTTATCCAAACCTCTTAGTAATGCGCCACCACCTGTAATGTATAAACCGCGGCGGTAAATATCACTGGCCAGTTCCGGCGGAGTAGTTTCCAAAGCTTTCAAAATGGCTTCTTCAATCTTGAAGATGCTTTTATCCAGCGCTTCCGCCACTTCCTGGAAACTTACCATTACTTGTTTTGGAATACCGGTAACAAGGTCACGGCCGTTAACGGGAATATCATCCGGCGGGTTATCAAGGTCCTTCATAGCAGCACCTACCTGAATTTTAATTTGTTCGGCAGTGCGTTCACCAATTAACAAGCTATGGTAACGGCGCAGGGCTTCCATAATATCAGCTGTAAACTCATCACCTGCAATACGGATACTCTGGTCGCACACAATACCTGCCAGCGCAATAACGGTAATACCTGTTGTGCCACCACCAATATCAATAATCATGTTACCCACCGGCTCTTCCACATCTATACCAATACCCAGGGCTGCAGCCATAGGCTCATGAATGAGGTAAACCTCTTTGGCACCTGCCTGTTCAGCACTATCTCTAACAGCACGTTTTTCAACCTCTGTGATACTGCTTGGTATGCAAATCATCATACGCCAGCTGGGCGCAAACAAGGGTTTTTTGGGATAGATCATTTTGATCATCTCCCGTATCATTAATTCAGCTGCGTTAAAATCCGCAATTACCCCATCTTTCAATGGACGAACCGTGCGGATGCTCTCATGGGTCTTTTCATGCATCATCAATGCTTTTTTACCCACAGCTAAAATGTTCTTGGGATTATTACGATCCAGTGCCACAATGGAAGGTTCATTCACCACCACTTCGTCATTATGTATAATGAGGGTATTAGCAGTACCCAGGTCTATTGCAATTTCCTGTGTAAAAAAATTAAAAAGAGCCATATTTTATTATGTAAAAGGGGAAGTAATTAATGCAGGCAAAGTTGAAGGAAAATATTTGAATTAACAATGCCAAACATTGTATTTTTAAAACATTTAGTTAAAAGAGGCTTTAGCTCAACAATCCTTCCAGCCGTGGTTTCAGCCCTGCTTAAATTCGTAGCCAATATCATTGCGGAAATACATGTCTTCAAAATACAGTTGCTCCAGCATATAACTGCTTTGTTCGGCGGCCTCTGTAATGGTTTCGCCAAAGGAAGTTACCACCAGCACCCTGCCACCATTTGTAACCACACTTCCATTCTCTTCTTTTGTGCCGGCATGAAAAACAATACTGTCTGCCAGGGCTTCTTCATTCAGCCCGTCTATGGGTTTCCCCGTTTGATAATCTCCGGGGTAGCCACCACTAACAGCCACTACGGCAGCAGCACTTTGCGGATTAATATCAATCTTTATTTCGCTTAATCGTTGTTGTGAAGTTGCGGCAAGCAATTCCACCAAATCATTTTTAATTCTTGGTATTACCACTTCAGTTTCAGGGTCACCCATCCGGCAGTTGTATTCAATTACTTTTGGTATACCATTATCATTCATTAATCCAAAAAAGATAAACCCTTTGTAATCCAATTTTTCATTTTTAAGCCCTGCTACTGTTGGTTCTATAATCTGTTGTTTTACTTTTTGCAAAAAAGCTTCATCAGCAAACGGCAGTGGGCTTACTGCGCCCATACCACCAGTGTTTAACCCTGTATCACCAACACCAATGCGTTTATAATCTTTTGCTTCGGGCAATAGTACATAGCTCTCTCCATCTGTTAAAACAAATACACTTAATTCAATGCCTGTTAAAAATTCTTCAATTACCACTTTTTTACCTGCTTCGCCAAACTTGGAACGGTGTATCATCAATTCAAATTCTGATAAGGCTTCCAGTATATTTTGACAAATGAGCACTCCTTTACCAGCTGCCAATCCATCTGCTTTTAGTACTACAGGCAACGGGTGCTGTTTTAAATATTGCACTCCTTCTTCATAATTGTCCGAAGTAAATTCCTTGTATGCAGCTGTTGGAACCTTGTTGCGCTGCATAAATTCTTTTGCAAAGGCTTTGCTGCCTTCCAGTTGTGATGCTTCTTTTGAAGGGCCAATTACGGCGATATGTTTAGTAGCAGGATTGTTTTTAAAATAATCATACACACCTTTTACAAGCGGTTCTTCCGGGCCAACCAGCACCATGTCTATACTATGTGCTGTACATGCAGCTGCCATTGCATCAAAATCTGTAACAGCTATTGGCAAGTTGGTGCCGCATGATGATGTACCGGCATTACCGGGGGCGATAAATAGATTATTGCATAAGGAACTTTGCCTGAGCTTCCAGGCAAAAGCATGCTCTCTGCCGCCGGAGCCAATCAACAGAATATTCATGGATTAAAGAAGGTTTTTGTAAATGCTGAACACTTTGGTGCAGCGAATTTAAAATTATACTGTGTTATTACCATAATATTTTTATAAATGGTGTTTGAAAAATGAGTTTACAATTAAGCAAAGCCTGTGCCATATAAACCATACATTAAAATGAATATGGTAAAATGGCTTATCTAATTATAATTTATGTATTTTGGGTTATTAAACTAACTAAACAAGCATTTAAAAAACTACAATTATGAATGAACAGGTTAAAACCGGTAAGCACCCCAAAGGCCTTTATGTGCTGTTTTTTACAGAGATGTGGGAGCGGTTTGGGTATTATTTAATGGTGGGTATTTTATTACTCTTTCTTACCAATGGTACAGGTAAGGGACTGCCCCGTGCTTTTGGTGCCGATGTAGTTGGAACATTCATTGCGTTAGTTTACTTAACACCTTTTATTGGCGGGCTTATTGCTGACCGGTACCTGGGTTATATCAAATCGATCTTTATTGGTGGTTCCATGATGGCAGCAGGCTATCTTACTATTGCCTTGCCTGGTCAATACACTGCCTATATAGCCATGGGGCTAATTATTATTGGTAATGGTTTTTTTAAACCCAATATTTCCACCCTGCTGGGAATTATGTATAACAGGGATGATTTAAAGCCTTTAAAAGATAATGCTTACAATATCTTTTACATGGGCATTAATATCGGCGCCTTCTTCTGCAATTTTGTGGCAGCTATACTTCGTAATAAGTTTGAAGGCATTGCCGGTTGGCAGGCGGCATTTTCTGCTGCTGGTATTGGTTTAATAATCGGCTTAATCACTTTAGCAATTAACCTGAAGCATATAAAGCAGTATGATGTAAAAAAACCCATGCAACCAGGAGATATGCCTACATCTAAGATTTTAGGAACAGTTTTCGTTCCAATGATCATTTTTGCAATAATTGGTTGGATGATACCTAAGAACATTTTCGGCAGCGACTCAGCTGATGCTTTTATGTTTGCCTGCGTGCCAGTAATTGCCTTTTATGTAAGCTTATGGAGGAAAGAAAAAGGAGATGACCGAAAAGGTATTGGCGCATTATTATTTGTATTTGCTGTATCCGTAATCTTCTGGACGATCTATAATCAAAACTCAACCGGTTTAACCATCTGGGCAGAGTCGCATACGGAAAGGTCGATACCTCAGTTTATGGAAACTCCTGCCAGTGCCGTAAATGCATTACAAAATCTTGAAACAAAACCACAGCTTACTGACAGCGTGGATAGTTATATGAGAGTGGTTACTGACGATAGTGGTCACGCTATAAAAACCATGGGACCCGACCCATATTTTGTAAACATACCAAAAGACAAATGGCCCGCCGGCGGTGTTGCTAAAGTTGGTAATACAGAACTCTTCCAATCCATAAATCCATTTTTTATTGTGGCGTTTACACCTATACTCATAGCGTTTTTTGCGTGGAGGGCACGACGACGAAAACCTGTAAGTACTGCCAGCAAATTTGCCTGGGCATTAATCATTTCCGGTTTAAGTGCATTAGTAATGGTATTTGCAGTTATGTCTGTGCCCAGTATTTATACTCATAAAGCCAGCCCTATGTGGCTTTTCTTAACCTACGGCGTATTCACTGTTAGTGAAATTTGTTTAAGCCCGATAGGATTATCATTTGTATCTAAACTGGCGCCGCCACGGTTAACTGCATTAATGATGGGTGGCTGGTTTTTATCAACTTCATTAGGAGGTAAAGTGGCCGGCGTAATGGCCACCTTCTGGGATAAAATGCCGGATAAAAGAATTTTCTTTGGCATTATTGCTGTTGCAGCAATATTAGGTGGTATTCTTATCTTTTTAAAAGTAAAATCACTGGACCAGATTGTTAAAGACAAAACAGGTTCTGTATAAAACATACTTCAGTTTTTAAAGGCGATACATTCCCGTATCGCCTTTTTATTTATCTTACCATGTAAACTAAAACGCACTGTATGTCTGAAAAGAAAATATTCCGGCCA
>JBGAHV010000074.1:0-18891 GCA_044225995.1 Ferruginibacter sp.
ACGCAGGTTTTTTTCTATAATGGTGTTAATGTATGCATCCAAATTATTGGCAGGGGCTGCGTCTAATAAATTTTTCCAGTGGGCTAAATCTATGCCTTCATCATTCAGCAAAGCTTTTTTACTGTTGGCTAAACCAACCACTTTTACATTCAGCCGCAACTGCTGTTTTAAAAAGCCTGCCTGTTGCTGTAATTGTGCTAATAACTTGCCGCCCACATTACCTGCTCCTGCAATAAACAAATGCACCTGCTTGTAAGTAGTTTCAAAAAACGCTTCATGCAAAACGTTTACTGCTTTGTTTACATCGCCAACTGCAATTACCGCAGAAATATTCCTTTCGCTGCTGCCCTGTGCAATGGCACGGATGTTTACACCATTTCTTCCCAGCGCTGCAAACATTTTACCGGCAATACCTGTATGGCTTTTCATGCTGTCTCCCACCACTGCAATTACAGCTAAATCATTTTCCACAATCAGCGGTTCTACTTTTTTAGTTTCTATTTCATAACTAAAGGCATTGTCCACAGCATGTTTTGCAACAGCTGCATTAGCAGCATCCACCGCCACACAAATAGAATGTTCGCTGCTGCTTTGCGTAATAAGAATAACATTGATTTTATAATTAGCCAGCGCTTCAAACAAACGCTTGCTAAAACCCGGTATGCCCACCATGCCGCTGCCTTCTAAACTCAGCAAACTAATTTTATTAATACTGCTGATGCCACGTACAGGGCTTCCGTTTTTAGCAGCTTCATTCTGTATTACGGTTCCTTCATCATTGGGTGCAAAAGTATTCTTCACCCACACCGGAATATTTTTATTCATTACCGGTTGTATGGTTGGCGGGTAAATTACTTTGGCTCCAAAATGGCTTAATTCCATCGCCTCCTGGTAACTGATGGAAGGAATATGTTTAAAATTTTGAACAATGCGTGGGTCTGCTGTCATCATCCCACTTACGTCTGTCCATATTTCCAATGTATCAGCATTAACAGCACCTGCAATAATGGCTGCAGTATAATCGCTGCCGCCACGACCTAATGTGGTGGTGGTGCCGTTTGCATCAGCAGCAATAAAGCCCGGCAGCAAAAACAGGTTTGCATTACTGGTTTCAAAATATTTTTTTATGTGGCTGTTAGTGGCTGCAAAATCTACAGCAGCGGCTGTGAAGTTGCTGTCGGTAACAATCAGTTCACGGCTGTCTTTCCATTCCGCTTCAATGCTTTCACTTTTAAATTTAGCTGCAATAATTTGAGAAGATAATAGTTCGCCGTAACTCACCATTTTATCTTTTGTACGGGATGATAATTCGCCCAGCAAAAAAACACCGTTACAAATATCTTCAATTTCATTGCATATTTTTTTTACCAAACTCAGTACACTGCTTTGTTGTGTTACGGGTATCAATTCTTTAACCGTTTGCAAATGGCGTTGCTCCACTTCCTGCAAACTTGTTTTGTATGTTTCTGAACTATCAGCTGCCTGCTGTGCAGTTTTCAAGAGTAAATCTGTTATACCTCCCAAAGCAGAAACCACCACGGCTGTTTTTGCTGCTGCCTGTTTTTGTTTAACGATGTTTACAACCTTATTTATATTTTCTGCGGAGCCTACCGAAGTGCCGCCAAATTTTAAAATCTGCATGTAATATTTTTAAAAAAATAGATGAAATAATTTTCTGAAATTGCTAAGCCAAAAGCCCAAATGGTAATATGGAAATGTACAACCCTAACGGGTTGTAGTGGTAGTAGTTGTGGTTGTACCAAAACCAGTTGCCATTAAAGAGGAGATGATATTTAAATTACGACTTAACATCTTTATAGGTTTCAAAGATACAAAAAATGGTTGGAAAGTATCAAAAAAAAATTCATCTTTGTTAACCGGTTGCTGCACTTTTTATTAATTTCTTGAAAATTACAACAATTATACATGAGTCATTATGGTTCCCGGGGTTTGCAGCAGTTTAATACCAATGTGGGCATTAAATTCCAGTTGTATAACAGCCTTTTTTCTTCGCTTCCCTTTCACCGGATCGAAAAAACCGGGTTATTACTTTCTGTTTTATTAAGTGAATGTGAAGAGGGTTTTAAACGTAAAAAAAGCCCCCTTGAGATTATTGAAAACTTTTTCAGTAATCATACTTCGTTTAAACAGGAACAGGAACAACTGGATAAACTATTTCGCATAATTCAATATGTAGAAAGGCAGGTGGTATTGTTTGATGCACTGGAAGATGCTGCTTTTACAGATGTACGGGACGTAAACGGTGCCGGCACTTTAAAACAGCTGGAACTGGAAGTACAGCAAAACAAAAAAGAAAAACAGCTTTCAAAAAAGTTGCAGGATTTTTCGGTGCAGCTGGTGCTTACTGCACACCCTACACAGTTTTACCCGGGTACAGTACTCGGTATTATTAACGATCTTGCAAAAGCGCTTGCAGATAATGATGCATCAAAAATTAACATGTACCTGATGCAGCTGGGGAAAACCCCTTTTTTACAAAAGCAACGCCCCACGCCTTATGATGAGGCCATTAGTTTAATCTGGTATCTGGAGAATGTTTTTTATACGGCCGCAGGCCGTATTGCCAGTTTCATTAAAAATCAGTTTGCCGATAACCATGAAACGAATAAACCTATTATTAATATGGGTTTTTGGCCCGGTGGCGACAGGGACGGCAATCCTTTTGTAACAGCCGACATTACCCTGAAAGTTGCCAATGCATTACGGGGCAGCATTATTAAATGTTATTACCTGGAGATAAGAAGAATTAAACGCCGCCTTACTTTTAAAGGCATTGATGTTCTTTTAAATGGACTGGAAAAGGAGCTGTATGACAACATTTTTATTCCCGGCAAACAAACAGCTTTAACCAAACAGTATATATTAGATGAACTGGAAAAAATAAAAGCCATTATCGTTTACCAGCATAACGGTCTTTTTCTTCATCTTGTAACCAACCTTATTAATAAAGTTAACCTGTTTGGTTTGCATTTTGCCTCACTGGATGTTCGGCAGGAAAGCAGCGTACATAATAAAGTGCTTGAGTCCGTTTATGGCGATGCATACAGCACACTTTCTGCTGAAGAAAAAATCAACTTTCTTACAAGCGCTCCGGCCATTGATATTTTAAAAGATTATGGCGACAGCCTTGTTAACGACACCATTGTTAATATAAACGGGGTGCAGCAAATACAGGAATTAAATGGCGAGTCCGGTTGCAACCGGTATATCATCAGCCAGTGCAACACAGCGTTGAATGTACTGGAAGTATATGGATTGTTTTTAGCCAGCGGATGGCAAAAGAAAAACCTTACCATTGATATTGTTCCTCTTTTTGAAACTATCGATGACTTGCAGCATGCCTCTGGCATAATGGAAACACTTTATACAAATGAAGCTTACCGAAACCATTTAAAACAGCGCCATAATAAACAAACCATAATGCTTGGTTTTAGCGATGGTACAAAAGATGGAGGTTATTTAATGGCCAACTTCAGTATTTATAAAGCCAAAGAAGAGCTTACAAAAATTTCAAAGCAATATGATATTGATGTAGTGTTTTTTGATGGCCGTGGCGGCCCACCTGCAAGAGGTGGCGGCAAAACACACCAGTTTTATGCAAGCATGGGCAAAAATATCAGCAATAAAGAAATTCAGCTTACCATACAAGGACAAACGGTGAGCTCCAATTTTGGCACGGTTGATTCTGCACAGTATAATATGGAGCAGTTAATACATGCAGGCATCAGCAATGACCTTTTCAGCAGCAAGAATATTACGCTGCAGCAGGCAGAAGAAGAGCTGCTGATAAAATTGGCAAATGACAGCTATGAATATTACGCTGCATTAAAAAACCATCCCGATTTTTTAGTTTACCTGTCTCATGTTAGCCCAGTTAAGTTTTACAGCCAAACCAATATTGCCAGCCGGCCAAGTAAACGTAACAGTGGGGGAACGCTTACTTTGAAGGACCTGAGGGCTATACCTTTTGTTGGCGCTTGGTCGCAAATAAAACAAAACGTTACGGGTTATTATGGAGTAGGCACCGCCTTAGAGAAACTGGATAAAGAAGGAAAATTTGGCCAGGCGAAAGATCTGTACAACAATTCCCTTTATTTTAAAACATTGATGGATAACTGTGAAATGGCTATGAAAAAATGTTATTTCCCCCTCACCTCTTATTTAAGTAACGACCCTAAGTTTGGTGAGTTATGGAATACTATTTACCAGGAATATGAACTCACTAAAAAATACGTACTGCAGTTAAGCGGCCGTAACGAACTGATGGGAGACCACCCGGTTGACAGCATATCCATAGCAATGAGAGAAAAAATTGTATTACCCCTTCTCACCATTCAGCAATATGCCATTAATAAAATAAGGGAAATGGATGAGCGCCTTATAAATTCTCCAGTAAGGGAAACTTACGAGAAGCTGATTATCCGCTCATCATTTGGCATCATCAATGCAGGAAGAAATTCTGCTTAATAACAATTTAGACAAAAGAAAAATTATGATTCAGGCACTGATTATACTGGCAATACTTGGAATTTTTGCAGCCACCTATTTTTTGGCAAAGCGGAATGACAAAATAATGGATTTGCAGCACCGCATAGAAGCGCTGGAGCATAAGACCTCGAAAAAAGTGGTGAGCCGTTTATTATTTGTAGAGCTTAAGTCTGTAAAAAGTGTATTGGACACGCTGAATAACTGTTTTTACCTGATTGATGAAAACGGAGATTATGACTTAGATACCGAGTATCGCCTGTCTGATGTTAATGATGACTGGTGGGAATCCCTTTCAAAAGACGATTTGGAAATTGTAAATAAGGTAAAATAAAAAATGCCTTCTATAGAAATAGAAGGCCTGGTTGTTTTTAACGATTGCTTAGCTCATATCTTAATCTGATGCAGCCAGCTCCGGCTGCATTTTTATTGTTGGTAATTTTCGGTTCTTATGCATTACTGATTCCCTGTGCATACCAGAAAAATAGGCCATGCTTAAAATAGAAGAAAGGCATACACTTATTATAATGGCAACAAGGGCAGTATCTCTTGCCAACGCATCATTAAATGCAAGTGTGGTAGTGAATATGGACATTGTAAAACCTATGCCTGCCAACATGCCCATTCCAAGTATTTGCCGCCAGTTAACATTTGTTGGCAAACGTGCAATACCCAGCGACACCAGAATACTGCACACAAAAAATATTCCCAGTGGTTTACCTGCCACAAGCCCGATTGTAACACCTAAGCCAACAGGCGATTGAAGCGCCCCACCTATATCTGGCGGAATTAGTACAGCTGTATTGGCAAGCGCAAACAATGGCAGTATAAAAAAGTTAACAGGATAATGAATATACTTTTCTACAATTGCCAGTTGCTTTACCGGTACTGCAAATGCAAAGAGTACACCTGAAATACTTGCTTCGATACCAGACTGCAATACAAAGTACCAAAGCAGAAGCCCAAGCACCACCTGCACCACGCCAAATTTTAATTTAAAATAGTTGCATGCCAGCAGGGCAGCATAAACTACAGCCGCTGCCGCAAGAAACAGCCAGCTTATTTTACTTCCATAGAAAAGTGCAATTACAACAATAGCACCCAAATCATCAATAATGGCCAATGCCATTAAAAGCATTTTTATATTCAGCGGCACTTTTTTACCAAGCAAAGAAGCTATGCCCAAAGAAAAAGCAATATCAGTTGCCGTGGGAATTCCCCATCCACGTATAAACTGCGTATGTTCTGCATTGAAGGAAACAAAAAGTAAAGCAGGCACCAGCATTCCACCCAAGGCTGCACCAAAAGGCAGAACTGCTTTTTTAAAGGAAGATAGTTCACCAGCTGTTAGTTCTCTTTTAATTTCAGTACCGGCAAGTACAAAGAAAATACCCATTAAAAAATTATTAACCCAATCCACAACAGAGTGCGGCAGGTGAACAGATGTAAACGGGTAATGAATTTCTTTTTGCCAGAAAAAACGGTAGTTACCACCTGAACTGAATGCATTTGAAACCAGCAGGGATACAATAGTGCATACAATTAACATAACGCCTGTAGAGCGGCTGTCGTTAATAAAATAACGAACCGGCGTCATTAACCTGTATACAATCGTTTTGCGCATGCTGTTTATTAAAAAGATATTTCCGGGAAGCTTTAACCCTCCCGGAAATAATTCAGTTATAAAAAATCAGAAACTTTTAATCAACATAACCATGCACTCCGGTTTCAGGAATGTCAAGGCCATTCACTTCATCTTCTGGTTTGCTGCGCAATGGCACAATCTTGTTAAGTATTTTAAAGAAGAAGTACATAACAAAATATACAAACACAAAGCAGGTAATAGTTCCAATCAACTGGGCAACAAACTGCTTGCCATCACCATAAAAAAGACCTTTTACCGGACCTGCAACACCATTCCATCCATCACCATAAGA
Source organism: Ferruginibacter sp. (assembly GCA_044225995.1). Classification (GTDB taxonomy): domain Bacteria; phylum Bacteroidota; class Bacteroidia; order Chitinophagales; family Chitinophagaceae; genus Ferruginibacter. The sequence continues at coordinate 6,444 of JBGAHV010000074.1, forward strand.
TCCATCGGCAAATAAACCAAGAGAAAGAACACCCCATGCACCATTAGCACCATGTACTGCAAATGCTCCCACCGGGTCATCAATTTTCAATTTGCGGTCAACAAAATTGTAAACAAAAATTACCAGTAAGCCTGCAATAGCACCAATAATAACTGAAGAGGTTGCTGTTACAAATGCGCAAGGTGCAGTAATTGCCACCAGGCCAGCCAGCATACCATTCACCACCATTCCGGGGTCAGCTTTTTGTCCTCTTGCATACATATACAATAGCGCAGCAAAAGCACCTGCAGCACTCGCAAGCATTGTGTTTACTGCTACAACACTTATCCTTAAATCGCCGCCTGCCAATGTAGAACCGGGGTTGAAACCAAACCAGCCGAATGCAAGAATAAATGTACCGATGATAGCCATTGGAATATTATGGCCCGGTATTGTATTAACTTCTCCGTTTGGCCCATATTTTCCAATACGTGGTCCAATTACTTTAGCACCTGCCAAAGCAGCAACACCACCCACCATATGTACCACGGAAGAGCCGGCAAAGTCAACATGCCCATGGCCTAATCCAAAATTAGCACCAAGTGTAGAGAGCCATCCGCCACCCCATACCCAGTTACCAAACAAAGGATAAACAAACATTGAAATGAAGAATCCATATATAACAAACGATTTCAGCGTCCATCTTTCTGCCATAGAACCAGTAGGAATTGTAGCGGTTGTATCCATAAACACCATTTGGAACAAGAAGAGAGTGTACACACCTACATCATAATATTTGCTGCTTAAAAAAGCGCCTGCAGCACCTGAGATGCCAAAGTCATGACCAAATAAATGCACTGTAATTTCATGTCCAACCACACCTGGTGCGCCGCCCAATGTTACCGGGTTAATAGCCCCGCCAAACATAATTGCAAAACCTATAATCCAGAAACCCAGCATACCAATACCATAAATAAGGAAGTTCATAAGCATGGTATGCGCCACATTTTTTTTCTGGGTAAAGCCGGTTTCAACCATGGCAAAACCAGCCTGCATAAACATTACAAGAAAGCCTGCAATAAGCGTCCACATAATGTTAATGGCAATTTTATTATGGCCATCTGCATTACCAATTGTATTAACGGTGCTTACAATTTTATTAAGAGCAGTGTCCTGCGTAGCTGCAAGAGTATCAACTCCCAAATCTTTAATTGTACCGGTTGCAGCACCTGTGGGGTCCTGCCCCATTGAGAAAAAGGGCAGCAGAAGCATAATAACAGCTATGCTTACAGCAACATAAATAAAGAACTTATTTTTTTTGATTGTTGATAGATGTGTTAAAAGCATGATGTTGGTGTTTTAATAAAAAATAATAGTTACAGGGTTTCCATGTACAGTGTTAAAACTTATACACTGCTGCTACAAGTGCTGCTGCAGTGGATTTTGTTCCTGAACCATTGCTCTTTAAATAGTAGTTGCTTTGAGCAGATTCAAAACGCAATTCAGGGATAATGGTAAGAGGGCCTACTTTGCAATCAACAGAAAGGGTATTTGCAAAAATGCTTTTTGTGCCGTAATAGATAGTTTTACTGTCGCTGATTACTTCACTTCTTAAGGTAAGTCCTACTTTTTCTGAAGGATCGAAATTGAAGTATAACGCATTGCCTATCCAGCTTCCGCTGGTGCCGGTAACAGGTTTACGAGACTGAACAGTACCATTATAACCAATATTAAATTTACTGCTGATGGTACCCAGAACAACAGCGTCGAATTGATTAAGTGACTTAAGGCCACTTGGGTTGCTTCCTGTTTTTGAGCCACCAAAACCTGAATAGTTTATATAAAATTTCAGTTTACCGTTTTTTGTACCACCACTGAATTGTGCAATGAAATTTTTAACACCAGTTGTAGAGGTGGTTTGATCGGTATAGTTTGTCAAGCCCACCATGAAAGCAACAGGTCCAGCCGTGATATCTGCTTTTAACCCAGTATGAAAGAATGGGCCATTAGTAAACATATAACTCATGCTATAGTTCCTGTTCAAGGGCGCATCCAGCAATTCATAACCCACATGAGTGGCAAACTTACCTGCGGTGAATTTTACATTTGAAGATGCGGCATAAGTAACAAATGCCTGTTTTACAGCTGCCAGAGACAAGAAGCCGTTTTTAGATGAACCGGAGGAAGGATTATCATTTCCGTCATTATATGAAAATTCTTCTGCCCTGCGGCCAAAACCCAAATCAACTGTTGCACCTACTTTACCGCTCATTGCGGTTGCATCTGCTCTTAAAGAGGCCATACCCAGCTCAAAAGAGCTTTGAGAATTGGTAAAGCTGGTGTAATTATTGGCTACACCGGCAAAATTATACCTGTAGTAACCATCTACTGAACCAGAAATGCTCACACTTTTTGTAGAATCCTGTGCTGAGCTGATAAAAAAAGAAAACGAGGCAGCGGCTGCTAAAAAGAATTTTCTTAACATTGTGATAGATTTTAATTATTAAATAAGAGGTACAACCCATGAACTTTGTCCAGAAGCTCATTACAGAGGTTGTACCTTTTTTTATTTCTTAAGAGAGACTAATGACCAACTGTGTGTTCCTTGATCTCACCATCCGTATGAACCAGCAACGTACCCTGAGAGTACTTTTCATCATGCTGTGTCTCATCCAAACCAAGCAGTTCTTCTTCCTGGCTAACACGAATGGGTAAAAGGAAATTGATAAACTTGAAAATAAGGAATGATACAGTAAAGCTATAAGCCACTACAATAACCAATGCTTTTAACTGGGTAAAAAAGAAACCGGGGTTATGATATAATAAACCATCATTACCGGCACTATTTACTGCTTTAGTAGCAAAAACACCAGTTAAGAGCATCCCCACCATACCACCTAATCCGTGACAGGGGAATACATCCAGTGTATCATCCAATTTTGATTTTGATTTATAATATACCGCCACATTTGAAATAATTGCAGCGACAAAACCAATAAAAATACTTTGTGGTATAGCAACAAAACCTGCAGCAGGAGTTATTGCCACCAGGCCAACTACTGCTCCAATACAAAAGCCAAGTACTGAAGGTTTTTTTCCTTTTAATACATCAAAGAACATCCAGCTTAACCCGGCAGCAGCAGCAGCAGTATTGGTTGTTGCAAAAGCTGATACCGATAACATATTTGCGCCTAAAGCTGAACCGGCATTAAAGCCAAACCAGCCAAACCATAGTAACCCTGTACCAATAAGTACATAAGGAATATTAGCTGGTGGAATTTCCCTTTGTTCAATATGTACCTGCCTTCTTTTTAAAACCAGTGCTCCGGCCAGAGCAGCACATCCTGCAGAAATATGTACTACTGTGCCGCCTGCAAAGTCTAACACACCCCATTTAAAAAGGAATCCTTCGGGGTGCCATGTCCAGTGGGCAAGTGGCGCATAAACCAACAGGCTGAATAAAACTATAAAAAGAATGTATGCTGTAAATTTAATACGTTCTGCCACTGCACCTACAACCAGGCCGGGAGTGATGATAGCAAACATTAACTGGAAAAGTGCGAATAACATTAAAGGAATTGTAGGGGCCAGGCTCCAGGGCTGACCAGATGCAACACCTTTAAAAAAGAGATGGGTCATTGGGTTACCAATAAAACCACCGATATCTTCGCCAAAACAAAGGCTGTAACCAACTGCTATCCAAAGCACGCTTACCACACCAGCGGCAACCACACTTTTAATCATTGTACTAATAACGTTTTTACGGTGAACCATGCCACCATAAAAAAACGCCAGGCCGGGTGTCATCAAAAATACCAGGGCTGTAGCCACCAATATCCAGGCAACATCTGCAGCATTAAATTTTCCGTCATCAAAATTTGGAAGTGAGGGAATGAAAATTGCCGCAATGGCAATAATTGTTAAAATTAAAAAGGGAGCCAGGTTTCTTACACTTAGTGCTTTCTTCATTTGTGCTTTAAAATTTTCAAATTATAAAATATTACATTTGAACTTTGTCCGACACAAACTTAAAAAAAATGCAAAAGGAAACCTAAAGTTTAATAAAATAGTTTTCAAAAATAGAAGAAATCGAACGCAAACGTTGTCAGTAAGTGTATTTTATTGAATTTTTTAAAAAAATATACATATAGTTATTTTTATAATTTTTATTTTGGGGCAAAAAAATAACCTCATTGTAACAGGAGGCTATTTTTGAGTATAATTAATTAAATTACTGCATATTGTAAAGAGCTGTCTTTTTGCTCTAATACTGACGCCCCCATTAGGAACTCATCTACCTTGCGTGCACACTCACGGCCCTCACTAATAGCCCACACTACCAAACTCTGACCCCGGCGCATGTCACCGGCGGCAAATATTTTAGGAATACTAGTCTGGTATTCTTTTTCAGATGCCTTTATATTACCTCTTTCATCTAATTCAATCTCCAGTTGATTGATCATTCCTGCATGTTGAGGGTGAACAAAACCCATTGCCAGTAAAGCCAGTTCACAAGGAATTTCTTTTTCGGTCCCTTCCTTTTCAACAAAACTGGCGGACCGTCCATCTTCAGTTGTCTTCCATTCAAGTTCAACTATTTTTAAAGCTTTTAAATTACCGTTGCCATCGCCAATAAATTCTTTTGTAGCTACAGCCCAATGCCTGCTGGCTCCTTCTTCATGTGAAGATGATGTTTTCAGCGTCATTGGATAGGTCGGCCATGGCATATAAGAGGTCCTTGCATCGGGGGGCTTGGGCAATAGCTCAAACTGTGTAACCGATGAAGCCTTATGACGGTTGCTCGTTCCCACACAATCGCTTCCTGTATCTCCCCCGCCAATTACCACTATGTTTTTACCCGTAGCAAAAATATCTTCTGAACCGACTTCTTTACCTGCTACTCTTTTATTCTGTTGCTTCAAAAATTCCATTGCAAAGTGAACCCCCTTTAATTCACGGCCGGGTATATTTAAATCACGTGGAATGGTGGATCCTCCAGCAAGAACAATTACGTTGAATTCACGCAATAATTCATTTACACTTACATCAACCCCTACGTTCGCATTACAACGAAATACCACTCCCTCTTCTTCCATTACTTTAATACGGCGGTCAATCACCCATTTCTCCAGTTTAAAATCGGGAATACCATAACGTAACAACCCTCCAGGAGCGTCATCTCTTTCAAAAACCATTACATAATGACCGGCGTAATTTAGTTGAGCGGCTGCAGCCAACCCCGCAGGCCCGCTGCCTACAACGGCAACTTTTTTACCAGTGCGAATGATTGGTTTTTTTGGCTGTACAAACCCTTTATCAAAAGCAATTTCGATAATATGCTTTTCGATTTCTTCTATAGTAATGGCTGGCTGATTAATACCTAAAACGCAGGCACTTTCGCAAGGAGCAGGGCAAATACGCCCGGTAAATTCGGGAAAGTTATTTGTAGATGTAAGAATGTCGTAGGCTTCTTTCCATTCCTTACGATAAACGGCATCATTAAATTCAGGTATTACATTACCCAGCGGGCAGCCACTGTGGCAAAATGGTACGCCACAATTCATACAGCGGCTGCTTTGCCTGTTCAGTTGTTCATCGCTGAAACGGTTTATAAATTCATTGTAATCCTTTAAACGCTCTTCCACTTTTCTTTTTGACGGAAGCTCCCTAGTATGTTCTAAAAAACCTGTTGGTTTCCCCATTTTATAATTCTTTTAGTAGGTCAACAATTTAATTTTTGGCAGCAGTTAACTTAAACAGTTTGCCTGGCTCCGCCGGTTTTTTGCAGCAATACTTTTTTGTAATCTGCAGGAAACACCTTCACAAAATTTTTCAGCTGATTTTCGAAGTCTTCCAGTACAAACTTTGCAACCGTACTGCCGGTATTGTCAAATTGCTTTTGTATCATTTGTTTTAATACCAAAGCATCTTCACTATCTACAGGATCAAGTTCAACCATTTCCATATTACAGTTATCAGCGAACCTGCCTTTTACATCATACACATATGCAATACCTCCGCTCATACCAGCAGCAAAGTTTCTTCCTGTATCACCCAGTATCACAACTGTGCCCCCGGTCATGTATTCACATCCATGGTCGCCAACACCTTCCACCACAACCCTTGCACCACTGTTACGCACACCAAAACGCTCACCTGCTTTACCACGAATGAAGGCCTCACCATCTGTTGCACCATAAAATGCCACATTACCAATAATGCTGTTTTCTTCCGGTACAAATGCTGCAGCACTATCCGGATAAACAATCAGTCTTGCACCGCTTAGCCCTTTACCAAAATAATCGTTGGCATCTCCTTCCAGTTCCAGGGTAATACCTTTTGTATTGAAGGCTCCAAAACTTTGCCCTGCTGTACCTTTCAGTTTAAAATGAATAGTATCCTCTGGTAACCCATCGGCACGGTAAATTTTTGTAATCTCGTTTGAGAGAATGGTACCGGCAGTACGGTCGGTATTTTTTATGTCGAATGATGCGGTTACTTTTTGTTTACTTTCCAGTGCTGGTTTTGCTGCTGCTAAAAATCTCCAGTCAAGTGCTTCGGCTAAACCATGATCTTGTTCTTCTGAATTAAACAAGCCAGTATAAGCCGATAATGGTTCTTTATACAACACTTGCGATAAATCAAGATTGCTGTATTTCCAATGTTTGATATCCGGCTTTTGCTCTAAGCACTCTGCCTGGCCCACCATTTCCTGAACAGTACGGAAGCCAAGTTCAGCCATTATTTCACGCAATTCCTGGGTGATAAACCTGAAGAAGTTCACCACGTGATCTGCATTGCCGTTAAATCTTTTTCTTAATTCAGGATCCTGTGTAGCTACCCCAACCGGGCATGTATTCAGGTGGCATTTACGCATCATGATACAACCTTCCACTACCAATGCTGCAGTTGCAACGCCCCATTCTTCCGCACCTAATAATGCAGCGATGGCAATATCACGGCCCGTTTTCATTTGCCCATCCGCCTGCAAAACAATACGGCTGCGGAGTTTGTTACGCACCAATGTTTGATGTGCTTCTGCCAAACCTAACTCCCATGGCAAGCCGGCATGTTTGATTGAACTTATTGGCGATGCACCGGTTCCTCCATCAAAACCAGAAATTAAAATAACATCTGCTTTTGCTTTTGCCACACCTGCAGCAATGGTACCCACGCCTGCCTTGCTCACCAGTTTTACATTTATCCTTGCTGCACGGTTAGAATTTTTTAAATCGAAAATCAGTTGTGCTAAATCTTCAATAGAATAAATATCGTGGTGCGGTGGCGGGGAAATTAAACCCACGCCCGGTGTACTGTGCCTTGTTTTACCAATCCAGTCATCCACTTTATGGCCGGGCAGTTGACCGCCTTCACCTGGCTTTGCACCTTGTGCCATTTTTATCTGCAGCTCATCCGCTTCGGTTAAATATAAACTTGTAACACCAAAGCGTGCACTTGCAACTTGCTTAATGGCACTGCGCATGCTGTCACCATTTTCTAATGGAGTGTAACGTCTTTCGTCTTCACCACCTTCCCCGGTATTGCTTTTTCCGCCAAGGCGGTTCATTGCAACTGCCAACGTTGTATGTGCCTCCCAGCTTATAGAGCCAAAGCTCATAGCACCTGTAGCAAAACGTTTATAAATATTCTCTGCGGATTCCACATCATCAATAGAAATGGAAGGCCGGTTCTTTTTAAAATTAAAAAGACTACGGAGCGTTACTGCTTTTTCACCCTGGTCATTTACCGCTTTTGAATACTTCTTAAAAGTATTGTAATCATTCATCCGGGTTGAATACTGCAACAAGTGGATAGTTGTAGGGTTGAACAAGTGATGTTCGCCTTTGCGTTTCCATTGATAAATGCCACCCACTGGCAAACGGTCCACCGGAATATTTTTACGGCTGAAACCCATGTAATGTTTAGTGAGTGCTTCTGTAGCGATATTATCCAGGCTCATTCCTTCAATACGGCTAACCGCCCCGGTAAAGTATTTATCAACTACAGATTTATTAATACCGAGTATTTCAAAAATTTGTGCACCCTGGTAACTCTGTAATGTGGAAATACCCATTTTTGAAAACACTTTCAACAGGCCGTCATTTACAGCTTTGATGTAATTGTAACGCAGTTTATCCCACTCAAGATCCGTTTGCAGCGATCCATTTACTTTCATGTTGCGGATGGAGGCTAAGGCCAGGTATGGGTTGATGGCGGTTGCGCCAAAACCCAATAAGCATGCAAAGTGATGCACTTCCCAAACATCACCGGCTTCTACCACAATACCCACCTGCCCACGTAATCCTTTACGTATAAGATGATGGTGTACAGCAGCTGTTGCCAACAAAGATGGAATTGGCGCATGATCTGAGTCAACTGCACGGTCGCACAATATCAATACTTCAAAACCATCATGCACTGCATCTTCTGCGTAACGGCATAAACGATCCAGCCCTCTTTGCAAAGAGCCTGGCTTACCATCTGCACGAAAATATGTTTGCAAAGTTTTTGCCTGGAATATTCCTGTATCAATACTTCTTAATTTTTCCAGTTCGGTACTGGTTAACACAGGATGTTTCAATGCCACTGTATGACAATGTTCAGGGGCTTCATCCAGCAGGTTACCATTGTTACCAACAAAGTTGGCAAGGCTCATCACCATTCTTTCCCTGATTGGATCAATTGGCGGGTTAGTTACCTGTGCAAATAATTGTTTGAAGTAAGATGATAAATGCTGCGGCTGATCACTCAGCACTGCCAATGGTGCATCTGTACCCATGGAACCAATTGGCTCTTTACCATCCAGCGCCATCGGCTTCAATATGGTTTCAATATCTTCTGTTGAATAACCAAATGCCTTTTGATATTTTAATACAGATGTTTCTGAAAGATGCGTAAATGCCACACGGGGCTCATCAATTTCTTCCAGCCGTATTTTATATTTATTCAACCATTCACCATATGGCTTTTGGCCGCATATAGTTTGCTTCAGTTCATCATCGCTGATGATTCTGCCCTGCTCCATATCCACCACAAACATTTTACCTGGCTGCAGGCGGCCTTTTTCTTTTACTAATTTTTGATCGATTGGTAAGGCTCCTGTTTCGCTGGCCATGATAACCCGGTCATCTGTTGTTACCGTATACCTGGATGGACGAAGGCCATTACGGTCGAGCGTTGCACCAATTATTTTACCATCAGTAAATGAAATGGAAGCGGGACCATCCCATGGTTCCATAATGGATGCATGGTATTCATAAAATGCTTTTTTAACCGGGTCCATTGCCTCATTACCGTCCCATGCTTCCGGAATCAGCATCATCATTACATGCGGTAAACTGCGACCGGTCATGGTCAGCAGTTCAATCATATTATCCAAACAGGCAGAGTCTGACTGACCATCAGAAACTACAGGCAATAACATCTCCATTTCTTCTTTTGTAAAAAAAGTTGATTCAAATCCATGTTCGCCTGCTTTTAACCAGTTTAAATTTCCCTGCAGTGTATTAATCTCTCCATTGTGTGCAATAAAGCGGAAAGGCTGTGCCAGCTTCCAGGAAGGAAATGTATTTGTAGCAAAACGGCTGTGCACCAAACCAAAGGCGCTAACCACACGCTTGTTGTTAAGATCGGTGAAATAATTGCGTACCTGGTTGCTGGTTAACTGGCCCTTGTAAACAATTGTTTTGTATGACAGCGATGCCATGTAAAAACCAATTGCATCTTGTTTAACGGTGCTGTGAATTGTGTGCGTAGCATAATTGCGGAGCACATACAATTTACGTTCAAACTCGTCTGGTGTTTTTACATAATCGGGACAGGCAATAAATACATGTTCCATTTCAGGCTCCACACTCAATGCCGTTGCACCAATATTTTCAGGATTAACCGGCACCTTTCTGTAAGCCAGTATCTCCATTCCCATTTTTTCTGCGGCCCTGTTAAATACAGCACGGCATTCTTCACGCAAACGTATTTCTCTTGGAAAGAAAACTACCCCCACCCCATATTTACCAAACGGCGGCAGGTGCACACCCAGCTTAATACATTCATCAAAGAAAAATTCGTGCGGCATTTGTATCATAATGCCGGCACCATCGCCTGAATTGTTTTCACAACCGCAGGCACCCCGGTGCTCCATGTTCTCCAGCACAGTAAGCGCATCAGAAATATTCTGGTGGCTTTTATTGCCTTTAATATTGGCTACAAAACCAATACCGCAGGCATCGTGTTCATACGAAGGGTGATAAAGCCCTTCATACTTTTCTTCTTGTTGCTGAATACCACTTTTGTTGACAAGTGTGTTCATCTCTGCTTTTTTTAGTTTGGTTAATTGCTTTTCTCAGAGCCGGGGTTCTGCTGCTGGCAGAAGCCCAACCCTGTTTTTCATATTCAGCAGCAATGCTCCTTCGTTGTTCCTGCGTTATTTATTGACCGGCAGTTTGCAGGATAAACTGCCCGGCCTGTTATATTAAAATCGTTGGTGTTTTCAAAAAGAACGAATACCTGTTTTATTTAAGCTGGTTCCAGTTGTTTCACTTTTTTCCTTGTTTCAATAGTTGCGGATGTAATAGCTTTCATTTCCGTCATTGCTTCACGTAAAACAGTACCCACTTTTTCTACCGGGTGATTGCGCAAAATCTTATTTACTTCAATCAGTGAGCGGTTGTCTACACCTGCATCTTTGCCGGCATTAAAGTTGGTGCCAATTACATCTTTATCAACAGTACTCATAAATTCTTTCAGCAATGGTTTAGCGGCATGGTCAAATAAATAACATCCATACTCTGCCGTATCAGAAATTACACGGTTCATTTCGTATAATTTTTTACGGGCAATGGTATTTGCAATCAACGGCGTTTCATGCAGTGATTCGTAATAAGCACTTTCTGCTTTAATTCCTGCTTCCACCATCGTTTCAAAAGCCAGTTCCACACCAGCACGTACAAAGGCCACCATCAGTAACCCATTATCAAAATATTCCTGTTCACTAATAGCAACGTCAGCAGCTGCCGTTTTTTCAAATGCAGTTTCACCTGTTGCTTTACGCCATGTCAATAAATTTTTGTCATCATTAGCCCAGTCTTCCATCATGGTTTTGCTAAAGTGGCCGCTCATGATATCATCCTGGTGTTTTTGAAACAGCGGGCGCATGATGTTCTTCAGTTCGGTTGACAGTTCGAATGCTTTTAGTTTTGCAGGATTGCTTAAACGGTCCATCATTGCAGTAACACCACCATGCTTCAGCGCTTCGGTAATTACTTCCCATCCATACTGGATAAATTTAGCAGCATATCCTGCATCCACACCTTTCTCCACCATTTTATCAAAACATAGAATAGAACCTGTTTGCAGCACGCCGCATAAAATGGTTTGCTCACCCATTAAATCACTTTTTACTTCTGCCACAAATGATGAGCGCAATACACCGGCACGGTGGCCGCCGGTAGCAGCTGCATAAGCTTTTGCCTGTGCCAGCCCTTTTCCTTCAGGATCATTTTCCGGATGTACTGCAATTAATGTAGGTACCCCAAAACCCCTTTTGTATTCTTCACGTACTTCTGTACCCGGGCATTTTGGTGCCACCATAATTACCGTAATGTCTTTACGTATTTGCGTACCTTCTTCCACAATATTAAAACCATGAGAATAGGAAAGCGTTGAATATTTTTTCATCAACGGCATAATGGCTTTAATAACCGAAGTATGTTGTTTATCCGGCGTAAGATTCAATACCAAATCTGCTGTTGGAATTAACTCTTCGTATGTACCAACAGTAAAACCGTTTTCAGTGGCGTTTTTCCATGAGGCTCTTTTTTCTGCAATGGCTTCGGCACGCAAAGCATAAGAAATATCCAGGCCGGAGTCACGCATGTTCAAGCCCTGGTTAAGGCCTTGTGCGCCACAACCCACAATCACTATTTTTTTACCTTTTAAAACATTTACACCATCCGCAAATTCGCTGCGGTTCATAAATTCACATACACCTAATTGATTCAACTGCTCCCTGAGCGGTAATGAATTGAAATAGTTTGCCATTGTTACAAGTTTAAAGTCAAAAAGCAAAAGTCAAAATAACCTTAGCGTTTGACAGATTTTATTTTTTTATTTTTTACACTTTAACAGTCATCATTCATTTTTACTTTTGAATTTTGACTTTTTAATTTTCTTTACATGCTGAATACTTCCTCGTTCTTATCCAGGTATTCATTTTCCAATACGTTTTCACCCGGTTCTTTGTATTCAAACTCTTTGAGTTTTTTATGGAACCCGTCGCTTGCTTTTATGATTGCCACTCTTGCACTACGTACAAATTCAATCAACCCGTATGGTTCCAGCACCTCAATCAGTTTATCTGTTTCTTCCCTGTGGCCAGCCACTTCAAACACGGTATAATCTTTACGGATCACTACTGCTTTTGCACCATACTGGCTTAACAGGCGTTCTACTTTTACTTCTTCTGCAATAA
>JBGAHV010000075.1:0-18525 GCA_044225995.1 Ferruginibacter sp.
TTTTTTCATCACTATTTTAATTTATTGCAAGGTAAATAGTTTTGATATAAAGCAGCAACTACAAGTAATAACGATATTATTTACGCTTTGACTATAATTACAAAATCGAAGTCAGAATTTACTAATTTTTACACTCTCTAATTTTTAATAAAGTAGTAATAGTAGAGCACTGTACCAAAGAATAAAATCAAACTTATTAAGCCGTAAAAAAACAGCAGGTAACGATATAGTTTCTTCCTTTCAAAAGTTAAGTCGTCCCACTTTTTTGCTAAATATAAATGACTGTTTTTTTCAAGCCGGATGTAACGTATATAATAAATAGCGATAAGAACAAATAACATAACAACAGCAGTCATCTTACTTATTTCGAAATTTTTCTCATGGCTAAATATTGCATAAATAGTTCTAATAGTAAACAAATTGAAAATCTGAAAACCTGCAACAGCGCAAACACCAGCAAACTCAGAACTGTCATCAGAAGCTGCTTTATAAAATTGGAACACTTTTAAATAAAAAAAATCAAAAAAAAGCATACTGTACTATTAATAGATTTGTATTTCCTTCTTTGTATTATTCTTCGAAATACGAATTGATAAAACAAAGTTGCAATTTTTAAAAAGAAGAACGGCGCAAATAATTTGCGCCGTTCTTCAGATTTATATCTGTTCAGTGAAACTAAAATGGAAGATCGTCACCACTGTCTGCAACCGGCGCAGGTGAACTTGCAACTGGCCTTGCAGTATTTGTATTATAACTTACATTGCCAGAATTAGAGCCCTGCCCTTCTGCGGCATTACCACCGCCAAGCAGCTGCACTGTTTGCACACGCATACGTAATGTTGCTGCCGCTTGTCCTTCTTTATTGGTGTACGCATCTGCTTCGGGAGCACCTTCTGCATAAACAGTTCTGCCCTTGGTTAAGTATTGCGCCACGGCAGTTCTGTCTGTCCAATAAGCGCATTCCACCCAGGTGGTACGCTCTTTTTGGTTGCCCTGGCTGTCTTTAAAACGTTCTGTGTGGGCCACGCTGAAGTTGATTACGTTTTTACCGTTTACTTCTTTTACAATGCAATCTTTACCAAGATTGCCAATTACCTGTAATTTGATCATAGTTGTTGTGTTTTATGTTATCGATGTATCTAAGTGTTATGATAAAAGTAGGTATTTAAGTTAAAATCAATCCCATATTTTGGGTCGGCCAGCTTTTGCTGTGCGTAAATAGTTTAATAATTGCCCTGCATGCACCGACTCATGATAAGCAATACGCAATAAATAATCGCCCAGTTTACGGCGCTGGCCCAGTTCTTTACGGGTGATGTACACTTCATCCAGTTCTTTGGCGGTAAAAGTGTTTATCATTTGCAAAAATCTTTCCCTGTAGGGCTGGGCCTGTTTCAGTTCGTCTTCTACGGATAAAAACGGGTTACTTTTTAAAGGGCTTTCAAAATTGCCAAGGTCTCCCCTGTGCAATACAATATGATGATAGATATTTTCTCCTTCCAGTACATGACGCACCATTTCAATGCAGCTCATGGCATCTGCATCGGGCCGCCAGAATAACAAGTCATCACTAATACCTTTCCACACCTTTATGCTGCGCCGGCGCACTTCTTCAAAATTCAAAATAAGGAGTTCTTTTGCGAGCATAAAATTCAGCGTTGTGTTTTTACAAATGGTATCAAGGTCAATTAAGGCAAAACAAAACAATCCTGTTCCAGCCTGTTAAGCCAGTTTCAATCCTGCTTCTGAAGCTAGTGAATCAGTTGTTAATTCATTTTCTTTTTGAGTGTGCTAACCTGGTCCTGCAAGTTATTTACAAGGTTCGCAAGTGTGTTCACATCCCAGCGTTGCTGTGTGGTTACTTTACTAATAACTGTTTGTGCCTGCCATAATTCCACTACATCATCAGTATTTACCTGGTAGGGTTGAAACTGGGGGTTATCACTTACTAATGTGATCTTATTTTTTACTTTATTATTGCGGACTATCCTTTTATAAACAATCCCTTCATTACGGCTTACCACGATGTAGGCCATATTATTTTTCACATCATCCATGGACTCTACTTTTTCTCCTACAATAATGCTGCCGCTGGGAGTGGGCAACATACTGTCGCCAATAATTTCAAAAGCCCGGTAATTACCACCGCTAAGCATGGGCAGTGTAAAAGTATTCAGCTCATCAATAAATTCTGTATCAGCATAGCCAGCCAGGTAACCTGCCGCTGCTTTTACAGGAACAAAATGTATTAGATTTCTGTCGGCACTCATCATTTTTTGCTGACGCCTTTTACTTAAGTAACTACCTCCGGTATTAGATAAATCTTTCAGCAACAAATCATCTAAACTCAGTTTAAAAATATCGCCAACAATTTCAAGCACATCAATTCTTGGGTCGGCACGCTCTTCTTCATAGGCCCCCACCAAAGAACGTTTAATGCCTACTTTATTGGCGAACTCTTCCTGTGTCCATCCACGCAGTTTGCGCAGGTATTTGAGGTTTAATCCGGCTACTGACATAGTGCAACTAATTTGATTAGTACAAATATACTAACTAATTTAGTTTTTCAAAATTTATTTTTAAATGCTTTGCTGATAGTATAACTGTAAGGGAAAATAGTGCTGTCACTTTCTTTCGCTCATCCACTTGTCATAGGCTTTTTGCACAGCATCCAGTTTTGCAATGAAGATACTGCGGCCATGTGTGCCTAAAATAATTTCATTGTCCCTTTGCTGTATGGCAATATCATGCACAGGCACACGGGGAAGATCTTTACCCATGGTCATAAATGACTGGCCACGGTCGAAGGATGCATATAACCCATTATCGCTGCCAACATACAGAATGTTTTCTTTTTTAGCATCTTCCTTTACCACATTAAGTGGCTCGGCAGGTAAATCGGTGCCCAATTGAATCCATGTAGTTCCGTAATCTTCACTTACAAATAAATAAGGCGTGAAATGATCGTTGCGGTAACCATTGAGTGTTGCATACACCCTCGATTCTTTATACATGGATGGCATTACACGGCTCACATATAAACCAGGCGGCACTGATTTGAGGCTCACATTTATTTTGGTCCAGTTATAACCACCGTCTTTTGTAACCTGTATGTTACCATCGTCTGTTCCAACGTAAATGAGTCCGAATTTTAAAGGTGATTCAACAATAGTGGTGAGTGTGCCAAAAGGCACTTTGCCTTCTTTTTTCCCATTAGTCAAATCCCCGCTCAGCGCTTCCATTTTCTCGCCCTTATTTAAACTACGGTGAAATTTATTACTGCCATAATAAAAAACATCCTGCCCGTGTTTACTAAGCCAGATGGGTGTTTGCCAGTTGTAACGAAGCTTTGCTTCACCAAGCTCGTGCATAGGGTGAATACTCATTCCTCTCCCACCGTCGGTATTTCTTCTTCCATAAAAGCCAAATTGCGAGCCTGCATAAACTGTTTTATTATCCCTGGTATCCACCTGCACCTGCATACCATCACCACCACCAATCGCTTTCCAATTATAGGCATCAGGTCCGTCTTCTTTTTCTGTTTCATCATCATCGTCAGAAAAATTATTCCCGAGTTTGCTTGGGCCAAACCAGGTACCATTATCCTGCAAACCACCATACACATTGTAAGGTTTTGCATCATCGGTAGCTATGCCATAAAACTGGCCAACAGGAATACTGGTAACCTTGTACCAGTGTTTACCATAGTCATACGTAATGTTGCAACCACCATCATTACCAGTGATCCAGTGCCCATCCCGTGCAGGGTTTATCCAGCAGGCGTGCCAGTCGGCATGGGTAGCATTTTTATCTGTTGATTTAAATGTTTTGCCACCATCGCTGCTGTAAATGCAGTTAAAGCCCAGCACCACCACTTTATTTTCATCAGTGGCCGATAAACTCAATTTGGCAAAATAATAGCCATAGGTACTGAAAGTGGTGAGCTCTTTCGTATTCGTTTTTTTCCATGTTCCGCCAGCATCATCGCTGCGGTACACTTCGCAGCCAATAATACCGGCATTTTGAAAACCATCGTCAGCAACCAGCCAGTCGTACACTGCAGTGGGCTTTACTTTTTCGGTACGCACTAATTGTTTAACAGATGCAGCACGGTACTTTTCATCAAAGCCGTTGCGCATTAAAAAAGTATCCAGCTTTTTATCGTTAAGTTTTTCAAAAGCTTCTTTGGTGATATTTTTAAAATCTTCGAGATTAAATTTGGTGCTGTCAGTTTTCTTTTTTGCTGTATCGGGTTTTAAATTATTATTGTCAATTACCGCATACACAATATTTGGATTTTTCTGAAACACTGCCACACCAATTCTTCCCAGTTTATCCCCGGTGGCAAAACCGCTTCCGGGTAATGTAACAGGTTTCCAGGTATCGCCACCATCGGTACTTTTATAAATGGCAGATGTTTTACCACTTTCTTTCCAATCCCATGCCCTTCTTTCCCTGTACCATGTTGTGGCATAAAGTTCATTTGGATTCTGGTTGTTGATATCCATTTCGACAGCACCGGTATTTTCATCAACAAACAATGTTTGTTTCCATGTTTTGCCCCCGTCGGTAGTTTTATAAACGCCTCTTTCTTTATTAGCTGAATATAAATGACCCAAAACTGCCACCCACGCAACATTATCGTTAGTGGGATGCAATACAATTTTACCGATATGATGGCTTTCAGGAAGACCAAGATATTGCCATGTTTTGCCATTATCGCTGCTTTTATACATACCCACGCCACTGTAGGAAGAACGGCTGCTGTTTACTTCGCCAGTACCCAACCAGATGGTTTTTGTTTTCCAGTTAACCGCAATATCACCAATCGTAATAGCATCTTCCTTATCAAAAACAGGGATAAAGCTTTGGCCATTATTTGTGGTGTACCATAAACCGCCGCTGGCATAGGCTACATAAAATTCGGTAGGGTCAGCGGGGTTTGCTTCAACATCCACTACCCTGCCATTCATTTGTGTAGGGCCGATGTTGCGGAAGGCGATATCTTTTAACAATGACTTCTCCTGCAGCAATTTTCTTTTTTCCAGCCCGTTTAATCTTTCAGACGCAGGTGTTGGCTTGATTTGTGCTGAAACAATATTAACAGTTGCCAATAAAAGCAATACTGTAACTTTGAGAAAAGCATATTGCATTCTTTTTTTACGTTGATAAAAGATAAAAATGCTGATGAGTGCGACGCCTGAGAAGCTAATAAGGATTGCAGCAGCTGGTAACATAAATAAAAAATTAATTAAAATGATGAGGACTTTAAAAGTACGCCAATTGTTTGTACTTGCTACGGCCCTTTTTTTGTTTTTTACAAACGGTATGGCACAACGCAAATCGTTTAAACTTACTGATAACGGTGATACCATCAACATTGTTGACAACGCAGGTTTAAAGCAAGGTAAATGGGTTTTGCATGTGGATGAAATACGTGGCGAACCAGGTTATGAAGAGGAAGGGATTTTTAAAGATGATAAAAGAGAGGGCGTATGGCGCCAGTATAATTTAGTAGGTGACCTGATTGGAGTGGAGAATTATTTTAAAGGTGGTAAAGACGGTATTCAGCAATACTATACCTACTTAGGGAATTTGTACAGGGAAGAAAGCTGGCGTGCTTACAACCCGGATGCACCTTACGACACTATTCCCGTTTACGGCGACGGAAACGGAGAGATAAAAGAATTTAAGATTGTAAAAGCAGAACAATATAGTGTGAAACATGGAGAATGGAAGTATTTTGACCCCGAAACAGGGCGACTGACCAAGAGTGAAAAGTACGACCGTGGTCATTTAGAAAAACCCAATGCGGTACCTGTAATTGCTACCAAGGAAGCTTCTCCATATAAAAAACCAGATAAAACTCCTGAAATGCTGGAATGGGAAAAGAAGAATAAGGGTAAAAAATTACGAGACGGAAGAACAGGAACTTAAGTTTAGTTTTATTTCATTTTGTTACATTGATTGTAAAAAATAAGTGTTTAGCATACCTTCGATTTAATGGTACATAATCTTCTTTACTCAAAATTGTACCTTTGCCACAAACTAAACTACACATGTGGCTGAATAATATTCTGGAAACTATTGGCAACACTCCTCTCATCAGACTGAACAAAATCACCAAACATCTCCCTTGCACCGTACTGGCAAAGGTTGATTATTTTAACCCCGGCAACAGCATAAAAGACCGGATGGCTCTTAAAATGGTTGAAGTGGCAGAACGGGAAGGAAAATTAAAACCCGGCGGTACTATTATTGAATGCACCAGTGGTAATACCGGAATGGGCCTTGCTCTTGCAGCTTGTGTTAAAGGCTATAAATGTATTTTTGTTACTACAGACAAGCAGTCTAAAGAAAAGGCTGATGTACTTAAAGCTGTCGGTGCAGAAGTAATTGTTTGTCCTACTAATGTTTTACCAGAAGACCCGCAGAGTTATTATAGTGTGGCAAAACGGCTTGCAAAAGAAGTTCCCAACTCTTATCATTTTAATCAATACGATAATCTTGCTAACCGGTTAGCCCATTATGAAAGCACCGGCCCAGAAATATGGGAGCAAACAGAAGGTAAAATAACCCACCTGGTTTGTACAGCTGGAACTGGAGGCACTATTACGGGAACAGCTCAGTTTTTAAAAGAAAAAAATCCAGGTATAAAAGTTTGGGCAATTGATGTTTATGGAAGCCTGCTTACCAATTATTTTAGAACAGGTAAAGTGGATATGAGTTTTGTTCATCCATATATAAGCGAAGGCTTTGGGGAAGATTTTGTGCCACAGAATTACGACATGAGTGTTATTGACCACTTTGAGCAGGTTACCGATAAAGAGGGGGCTATAATGGCAAGAAGACTTGCAAAAGAAGAAGGTATGTTTTGTGGATATAGTGCCGGAAGCTGCTTACAGGGTTTATTACAACTGCAAAGCCAGCTTAAAAAAGAGGATGTGGTGGTTTGTATTTTTCATGACCATGGAAGCCGTTATGTAGCTAAAATATATAATGATCAGTGGATGATGGAACGTGGTTTCCTGGATGTAAAAACATTTAAAGATTTGGTAAGTGGCAGAGGGGCCAAAAAATTAATTACCATCACCAGTAATGAAACGGTGCAGAGCGCCATTGAACTGATGAAGAAATATGATATTGAGAATATACCTGTAATGGACAACGGAATTAATTCAGGAGCAATATCAGAAAGCGGTTTGTTCAATAAAATTCTCAGCAATGCAGAAATAAAAAGTCAGCCGGTAGGTGCAGTTTTAGAAAAAGCATACCCCGAAGTGGCTTTTGATACCCCTGTAGAGCGCCTGAGCAGCTTAATAACCAAGGAAAATGGTGCGGTTTTAAGCAAAGATGAAAGCGGCTCATATCATATTGTCACCAAATATGACATTATACAGAGTTTAACAAAATAACCCGCCACGTTTTTTTACGATTAGCTAAAACCATTGCTGGTGCTGCATTTGAACAATGCAGCATTTTTTATATATAGTTAATTTTCAACCATTAATCGTAGTTTTACTATAATTTTATTCGTATCTATCCCAAACATATTAAATGGACATTTACGATTGCAGCAGTAATTACAATACCACTAAAAAAGAGCAATACCGCTCTTGTCCAGGCTTTTATTCTGTTGCATCTTTGTGTCAGAAGTTGATTGATAGGAATTAAATATCAATCATATCCAAAAATCCTGACGAAGCCAAGAAGAAATCCAAATCCAATGTTTGTGAAAAATCATAAACAATCCAGTATCAGTCAACTTCTATTTTTTTTAAAAGTAAGTGACTAAAAATATTAAATCCGAATCCTGTAAAACCAAACAAAGAAAACAACCAAAATCCTGAAGAAAAACCAATAGAAAACACGATCCAACGTCCTGAAGAAAACAACCAAAGAAACGCATCCAATATCCAAAAAGTCCTTAACTGAAAAGTAAAGGCGAAAGACCAAAGAAAGAACCAACATCCTGCCACTGCACCACAAGGCAATGGCGAAAAACCGAAACCGAATCCTGGGCCCAGCCTGAAAACTGTCAGCTCACGAAAAAGACCACTGAAACCGGATTAAATTATTTTCCGTGTGATCAAAGCAAGAGGAAAAAAACTTATGCTGATCCAAAAAAATCCTGTTTAAAACCAACTAATGCTTGGTTGGTTCTCAAAAAATTGACTTCCACTGGCGTTTGAAATTTCAAATCTGGTGGAAGTTTTTTTATGCCTCTTATTGAACACTTTAACCTGTTTACTCAGCAATGCTATTACATGATGCTGCATCGATGCCCTCCAAACCTGTCCGAATTATTTCACTTGTACCATCAGTAACTGAACTATTATACCATCTTGGCCTCGATAACGAAGTAACAGCCATCACCCGTTTTTGCATACATCCGGCCGGCTGGTTTCGCAGCAAAACAAAAATTGGCGGCACTAAAAACTTAAACATTAAACGCATTAAAGAATTAGAGCCTGACCTGATTATTGCCAATAAAGAAGAAAATGAAAAAGAACAAGTAGAAGAGCTGGCCCGTGATTTTAATGTTTGGGTAACAAATGTACATGATTATAACAGTGCCTTATTAATGATTAAGGATATTGGTAACTTAACCGGAACTATTAATGCAGCTAAAAAATTGGTTTCGGATATACAGAAAGAATTTGGAAAGATAGACATTAAAGACCCAGCGATTAAAACTGCCTACCTCGTTTGGCGCCATCCATATATGGCTGCAGGCGGCGACACTTTTATAAGTGATATTTTGCTGCAAGCCGGTTTAAAGAACGTTTTTGCAGACAGGGACAGGTATCCAAAACTTACAGTGGAAGATATTATGAATACTGGTTGCCAACTTATTATTCTACCATCTGAGCCCTACCCTTTTAAAGAAAAACACATTGCAGAACTGCAGCCACTAATGCCGCATGTTGCCATTATTTTAGCAGATGGCGAAATGTTTAGCTGGTATGGCAGCCGGATGCTGCAAATGCCACAATATTTACATGGTTTATTGAAAAACATCAAAAGTGAGTAACCTTAATTTTATCTGCAAGACTTAATCAGCTTACTTACCGTACATTTGCCAAAAATTTTTTAGTTATGAGTAAATACGGTTCAGGCGTTTTATTTGGAGATGCCTTACAAGCTTTGTACAATGATGCAAAAGACAACCAGTTTGCACTTCCTGCGGTTAACACCATTGGTACTAACACCATTAATGCAGTTTTAGAAACGGCTGCAAAAGTTAACTCCCCTGTAATTATACAATTTAGTAATGGTGGTGCTCAGTTTATTGCCGGTAAGGGAATGCCTAATGATAAGTTACAGGGTAACATCTCTGGTGGTATCTCAGGCGCTTTACACATACACAATGTTGCCAAGTATTATGGTGTACCGGTGGTGCTTCATACCGACCATGCAGCAAAAAAATGGCTGCCATGGGTAAGTGGCTTAATAGATGCAGGCGAACAATTTTATAAAGAAAAGGGCCAGCCATTATTCAGCTCTCACATGCTTGACTTATCAGAAGAGCCTATTGAAGAAAACATTGCCACTTCGGTTGAGTTTTACAAACGCATGGCACCATTAGGAATGAGTATTGAAATTGAATTGGGCGTAACAGGCGGCGAAGAAGACGGCGTGGATAACAGTGATATTGACAATGCAAGATTATATACCCAGCCTGAGCATGTAGCATACTCCTATAAAGAATTAAGTAAAGTTGGCAGTATGTTTACTGTTGCAGCAGCTTTTGGTAATGTACATGGTGTATACAAATCAGGTAATGTCCAGCTTACACCAGTAATACTTAAAAACAGCCAGGATTATATTGAAAAAGAATTAAAAACAGGCCCTAAACCCGTTTACTTCGTATTCCATGGTGGCAGCGGCTCACCGCAGCATCAAATAAGGGAAGCCATCAGCTATGGAGCTATAAAAATGAATATTGATACTGATTTGCAGTGGGCCTTTTGGGAGGGCGTTCTCAATAATTATAAAAAGAATGAAGCTTTCCTGCAAGGCCAGTTAGGCAATCCTGAAGGTCCTGATGCACCAAACAAAAAATATTACGATCCACGGGTGTGGCTGCGTAAAGGTGAAGAGGCTTTTATCAAGCGCCTTGAAGTTGCTTTTGAAGACCTGAACTGCATAAACAGAAATGCATAACTGAATATAAAACAAACCTGCCTCGCAAAGGCAGGTTTGTTTTATTGGTTTAGAATAGTATTTTGCACAAAAATTAAGAAGTTAATCTTCATTCTTTTTTTAATAAGAATGTAATTACCGATATGCTTAAAGAAGAAGATTTTGATGCCAGCCTTTCCGGCGAAGAAAGCACCGACAACAGTAACAGCAAGCCCAGTTGGTTTAAGCGGATGAAAAAGGGTATCCTTACTTCCACAAAAGATAAGAAGGATGCACCAGAAGGGTTATGGAGCAAATGCCCCAACTGTAAATATACTTGTCCTGTTGAAGAGCTTGGAGAAAACAAGTTTGTTTGTCCCAAATGCGATCATCATCATCGTATTGGCAGTGATGAGTACTTTGATATTATTTTTGACAATAATAAATACACAGAACTCTTTGCTGAAATTAAATCTAAAGACTTCCTGCACTTTGTTGATTTGAAGCCCTATGGCAAGCGACTGGAAGAGACTTATGCAAAAACAGATATCCACGACTCGATTACAGTGGCGCATGGCAAAGTAAACGACCATGACCTGGTAGTGGCATGTATGGATTTTGAATTTATTGGCGGCAGCCTAGGCAGTGTAATGGGCGAAAAGATAAGCCGTGGTTGTGACTATTGCATACAGCACCGCATTCCTTTTATGATAATAAATAAAAGCGGTGGTGCCCGTATGATGGAAAGTGCTTTTTCATTAATGCAGCTTGCAAAAACATCGGGGAAACTTTCGCAACTGAGCGATGCTAAAATACCTTACATCTCTTTATGCACTGATCCCACTTTTGGAGGCACTACTGCATCATTTGCCATGCTGGGAGATGTAATATGTGGAGAACCCGGGGCCTTAATTGGTTTTGCAGGCCCAAGGGTAATTAAGGAAACGATTAAAAAAGATTTACCTGAAGGTTTTCAGCGCAGTGAGTTTTTATTGGAGCACGGCTTTCTTGATTTTATCATACACCGTAAGGAACTGAAGCAAAAACTTACCGACCTGCTGGTTATATTCAAGAATTAATTCCGTTATTTTCTTCTGCCAAATACCAGGGCAAAGTATGCCGAAAAGAAAAACTGCTTTTCCTTTTGATAAAGCATTTGAGGTATTTTTTTACTGTAAAATTCTCCGGTAACACCTACTTCAATGGCACTTACCAGTTCATTCATCCTTCCATAATCAAACCTCACAGCAGGTTTTAGGTAAATGCCGGGTGTAATTTTCATCTGGTTCCAGCCTGTACCAATACTGGGGCCGGCCGCACTTGGATCTCCGTAGGAATTTATGAAAAGAACACTATCCGGCGAATCATACTTTATATAAGTGCGCTCACCATTTTTATCAACTTCAATTTCGTACGGGCGCAGCAGCCCAATACTTAACCCTCCTCCTAAATTACCAGTAATACTTACCCCGTTTTTATTGCTTTTGTTGCCAAGCAAAATCTGCTGCTGCACACCCAGCTTTACCGGGTAAAAATAATTTAGCTTGCCGTAAATAAATGGAATGGAAAATGCACTCACATTGTTACGTTTCTCTTCTTTTACGTGCTTTTTCTCTGCAATTTCAAATTGGAATAGTGTGGCTTTTTTTACTGATTTGGCCCTTCCCATTTCAAAAAAAGCACCATACCCGTCGCTGTTTAATTTTAAACCAAATACAGAATGTTTGTGGTATGCAATCACTCCTTCTTCTTCCTGTTTAATAAGAGCATCTATTCTGCGGCGTTTCTCTTCTTTTTTAGTATTGGGTTTATTTTTTTTATACTGTGCTGTAACACCTGTAACAAACGAAATTGCAGCAAGCATCAATATTACTTTCTTCATACGTACTTTTTAGAGTGGCTGATTTAACAACCGTAAACTTAAACTTTATTATTTGTTTGATAATATCAATGTTAAGCAAATACATCGTCAAACAACAATACTTACGTAAATTTATGCAAAAAATATTTTGCAGTTATTAAACAGGAGGCTTTTACATTAATATCTGCTGCATTTAACAAAAAACAAACTTATGACGGCCAGTGTTATTTATAAAGGAGATTTGCGTTGCGAATGCACTCACCTGCAAAGCGGTACTATTATTGAAACCGATGCTCCCACCGATAACCGGGGTAAGGGAGAACGTTTTTCACCAACCGATACAGTTTGTGTGGCTCTTGCCACCTGCATCATAACCACCATGGGTATTAAAGCTGCCGATTTGCAGATTGATTTGACCGGCACCCGTATTGATGTAAAAAAACACATGCTCACCGATCCGAGGCGCATTGGTCAAATTGATGTAACCCTTCATTTTCCGGCCACATTACAATTGGATGAAAAAGATAAAACTATTTTGCAGCGAACCGGCGATAACTGCCCGGTTGCAAAAAGCCTTCACCCGGATTTAAAAATGAATGTTTCTTATAACTGGGCTTAATAATAATTTTTTGCCTAAATAAAGCTGCTGTTTTGTTTTAAAAGTGCATTGCCTACGGCACACTCCAGGCAAAGTTTTTTACTGCAATAATTATTTTTTAACTGCAGCAGTGCCTGTGTGTCAAAAGCATTTTTAGATGTAATACCCAGTTGCTTAAAGCTGATGATGACGGCATTTTTTTCAGCTGCAACAGCTTCGAGCCATTGCAGGGCCTTATCTTTATAGCTGTCTTCATTATGATACAGCCCATAGGCAAAAAGCATTACTGCAACAGTATTAATTATAATGTTATCTGTCATTTGCACACCAAGTTCTTTCTTTTTAAATGCAGACTGTTCATCAAACACATAATGGTAATGCCAGTAATCGTTGGCGGTAACATTTAACAGCTGTTTTATTTCTTTAACACTGCTGCTCTCTTTAATTTTTGAAAACAAGTGAAGGCTTGTATGTATCAGCATTGCCAGTTGTGCCAGCCTTACAGCAGGAAAATTAGCCGGCCTGATTCGCAAAAAATGAACTGGAACCTGTACCGGCTCCAGTTTGTATTTGGCTTTGTATAACTGGTATTCTTTTTTTAATAGCTGAGGGTAATCTTCTTTAAAATTTTTATCCAATAATCCCGCCTGCCCCAGCAACAATGCTTCCAGCTGGTGAATTTGGTTTTTATGTTTTGCAAGGATATTTACCGGAATGGATTGTGCGATGGCTTCAAAAGCAGCACCGTTAACCTTTGCGCCAAAGTTTTTTGCCAGTAACCACCAAAAACTTTCTTCCCAATGATTGTTATTTTTTTCCAGGTAGCTTAATACGGTCTGTGCTTTTTGATGTAACCGTTCCACCAGCAGCCGTTGTTTCCATGCGGTTAGGGTTAATGGGCGTACTGATGCGATACTTTTTTCACAGGGTATAAAGCTTGCATTTTTCATCATAGCACTGTATTTATTCAACAGTAAATTAGAAACCCTGTCCTGCAATATAAGCGTGGGGAAAGAGGTTTTAAGTACAGTATCTTCCTGCCACACCACGTGCAGTATTACATTGTTGTAGTTTTTATCTATGCTGTGTTTATGATTATTCCAGTGCGATGAAAAAATGTGGAGCTCCACGCTGCCTGCCCAAACGGTTTTACCAATCTTTATTTTAGCATCCGTAAAATCCGGCCCCTGGTTAGTATTAAAATTACCGGGATGTATCACCTGCACTGCAGCACCTTCAACTGTAGTTAAAGCGCTTGTATTAAAATATTGAAATTGCCAGATGAATTGCAGCAGCCGTTCCGTCATTACTGTTATTTGGTTTTGATTAACGGATAATCTTTAATACCCTTTTCAAATATACCAATAACATATTATATTTCTAGCGGTTAAGAGCCTGCACTACCCTGCTTACCGGTAAACCCATTACGTTGTAAAAATCGCCTGTGATGGATTTTATCCCCACCACTCCAATCCATTCCTGTATGGCATAAGCGCCGGCTTTATCATAAGGCTTGTATTTGTCAACGTAAAATTCAATTTGCTCTTTTGTTAACGGGTGAAATTCCACATCCGTTACATCAGCAAAACTGGTTTCATTTTCGCCATTAAAAATTACCACACCAGTAATTACTTTATGGTGGTTGCCGGAAAGTTTTGAGAGTATGTTTATTGCGTCGTTCCGGTCTTTTGGCTTACCGATTATTTCGTTGCCAAGCACTACAATAGTATCTGCGGCAAGAACAGGAATGGCTTTGCCTGTTTCGTACTGCACTGCCAGTGCTTTGTTTCTGGCAATGTGCACTGCAATGTCAGTCACAGGTAAATGTTCAGGGTAAGATTCGTCTGTTTCTTTCACAATTACCACAAACGGTACTTCTGCCCATTCAAGCAATTGTTTTCTGCGTGGAGATTGTGATGCTAAAATTATTTTCTGCATGAAAGGAAATCAGGAATAAATT
This sequence comes from Ferruginibacter sp., assembly GCA_044225995.1. Classification (GTDB taxonomy): domain Bacteria; phylum Bacteroidota; class Bacteroidia; order Chitinophagales; family Chitinophagaceae; genus Ferruginibacter. The sequence goes on from JBGAHV010000075.1 coordinate 14,545, forward strand.
TTAAAAAACAGCATTGATAAAATACCGGCAAGCATTACCAGCTTTACAGCCGAACTGAGGCGATGATAATCTTTTGGAACCTGTGCTTTGTATAACCGCCGCAATATCCACAAAAGCGGTGCAATAATTGCCACAAGGCAATAGGCCACACTCCACCACCAGCCCAAATGCAATGCGTAAAACTGGAGTACAAGTAAAGCCCCCACCAATACAACGATCCACACTGCAACAAAAACCTTACTGGCAGGTACACCCCAAACAATGGGCATAGTTTTGCTGTTATATTTCATATCACCTTCCATATCCTCCATATCCTTTATCACTTCCCTTATTAAAGAAATAATAAAGGCAAAGCCGGCATAAACAATTGCATATTTAAAAAGTTTGGCTGTGGCAAGGCTGTAGTTATGCTTAAACTCGTACATGATCTTTACCATAAACCAGCTGCGCATATTTACAAGATAAAGAATCAATATTACCCACGCCGTAAGCAATGATATAATGATATTGCCTGTGAGCAGCTTTTTTTTATAAGTGGTGGAGTAAAACCAAAGCAAAAAAACGCACAGCAGGTTTATAAAACCAGCCAGGCCAATATGCCAGTCGGGGTTTTTAATACAAGCCCACGCTGTGATAAAAATACCAGCTGCTGATAACACAAGGTGCCAAACAATTGTCCACCGTCTCTTAATTATCTTCTCCACCACCAGTTTATCTGGTTTATTGATCCTGTCAATATACAGGTCGAAATAATCATTAATTACATAACCGGCGGCGGCAATTAAAACAGATGCCGAGATGAGTAAACCCAAATAAAATGTATTTAAAAAAGGGGCAGAGCTGTATTGCTTATAAACCGGAATTACAATACAATAGTAAAACAACAACTGCGTAACTACAATAAACACCAGGTTTGGCCAGCGGATGAGCCGCATAAATGCAGTTACTAATTTCATTCAATAATTTGAGTGCCGAAGTTAGTAATAGTAACGAAATAATTAAAAAGCAGTATTTACGTGGAGGTAACGGAAACATCAATACTCCAGTCGCCGTTAAGTTTCAGAACCTTCTCTATTACATCCCTGCCACAACCACCTCCCCCTTTGTAAGGAGAAATGTATTTGCAAATGCTTTTTATCTCAGGCACTGCATCATCAGGGCAAACAGGCAGGCCGGTAATTTTCATGGCATCATAATCCGGAATATCATCACCCATATAAAGCATTTCCTCCAGCTTCAGGTTATTATCAGCAGCGTATTGCTGCAGTACTTCTTTTTTATTGTGAATGCCAAGAAATACTTCTTTTACTCCCAGTTTAAGCAAGCGCATTTTCACCGCTTCGGAATTTCCGCCGGAAATAATCACTACATGGTATCCTTTTTTTACAGCGAGCTGCAACGCATACCCATCCTTGCTGTTCATAGTGCGTATCAGTTCACCATCCGGCATCACTATCATGCCATCGGTGGCGAGCACACCATCCACATCAAATACGAATGTTTTTATGGGTTTAAAAAGATGAAGCATTAGCCCCTGTCCCCTAAAGGGGAACTAAGATTTAAAATGAATAATTTATTAGAAATACCCTAAGTTAAGAAGTTCTCTAAAATCAAAAGCATATTTGTAAGCCCCTTTAGGGGTTTGGGGTACTTACTTCTGGTTATCCCTCCATTCATATACCCAGCTGCTCTGTATCATTTCAAGGTGCCCTTCGTTGCTTTCTTCCGGCTTGCCGGCAAAGTGAGGAATTTCAAGCACCCATTTATGCAGGTCAGTAAAACGGATGCGGTATATCTTTCCTTCATTAAAATCATCACAACGGATGCGGTATATCTTTCCTTCATTAAAATCATCACCAAAACGTTCATACAGTTTCATGGCAATATCTTCATAATCGTTCCAGTGAATGGGCAGTTCAAAACTCATGTTGTATTGGTTAATTGATTTATTGGTTATTAGTTGATAAGGTTAATAGGGTTGATATGGTTGATTCAGGTGAATTTACTTCATTAATATTATCAACTTTATCAACAACTGCTTCACCCCGTCATTTATTCCCCTAAAAACTGTGTTTGATCAGGCAATGTAACCACAATCTCACCCGCTCCCTCCTGCAACACACATTGGCAGCCTAACCTTGAGTTAAGGCGTGGGTTGATGGCCCGGTCAATAAAATCTTCTTCTTTATCGCTAAGTTCTTCCAGGCTCTCCTCTCCTTTTTCAACATATAAATGGCAGGTACTGCAGGCACAAACACCGCCGCAGTTATGGTGCAGTTCAATGTCATTTTTCAGTGCAACCTCCAGTAAACTCTGGTCGTCTTCCACGTTGTGCAAAGTAACCGGCTCTAACCCTTTTTGTTCAAATTTAAATGTTATAGTGTACATGCTGCAAATTTCGGGTTGCAAACCTACTTTAAATTACTAATAAAGGAAAATTACTTTATAAAGTTACTGTTACCTGCATCATAATATTTGCATACAATAAAAGGTTTTACTATGTTTACAGCACCCCAAAAACTATTCACCATGAAAGGGTTTACATACACCATTTGCCTGCTGGCAGTAATTAATTTATTAAATGCCTGCAGTGGCAACGACAGCAAACCTGCTACTGAAAAAAAAGAAAGCGATACGGCTAAAAAAACAGCAACCAAAGCTGCCCCGGTTACAGCAGAAACCACGGCAAAGCCTGCCATCATTAATATTATTGATACGGTTTATCCTAAACGTATTGTAGTATGTATTAAAGACAGTGCCGCCACCTTTGAACGCATTGGCCAAAAACTGGGCATGATTTACGGAGTAAAACTGGGAGAAGTGCTTAGGAAAAACAATTTAAAAATGGATGGCCCGCCAATGGCATGGTATAAATCTGACAAAGCGCCTTTCTTTTTTGAAGCAGGTGTGCCTGTTGCAAAAAAACCGGCCAAGTTGATTAATGGTGCTTATGTAAAAGAAACGGTGGCAGACAGTGCCGTGATAGCACATTTTTATGGCCCTTATAGTTTATTAAGCCAGGGTTATGATGCAGTGAAAGAATGGCTGAAAGATGCTAAAAAGAAATCAAGCGCCCCTCCTTTTGAAATTTACGTGGGCGACGCAATGGATAAAGATGGAAAAACAATTGACCCTTACAAAGTACGGACAGATATTGTTTTCCCCCATCACTAAGGATTCATAATACTGTCGGTAATCTTCAGGTAAATATATTTTAGTTTGGGATGTGCTGCCAGTATTTTCAAATGTTTATCCAGTGTAAACACATCATTACGCAATGCAGGGCCCGTTTGCATTGTTTTGGGTGAATATTGTATTATGCGGTTGGTGGTTTCTTTTATTAAAGGAAACAAGAGATTAAAATCAAGATTTTCCTTTTTGCAATAATCTTCTGCCAGTGCATACAGGTGATTGGTAAAATTGTTTACCACCACGCCTGCCACATGCAGCCTTATTCGTTCATCATCGGTGGTACGCCTTACATCTGGTGAAAGTGTTTTGGCAAAACTTTCAATGGCAGCAGTGCTTACTTCGTTATTGCCATCTACCAGTAAAGGTATTTCAGGAAAATGCTCCATTTCTTTGCGCAGGCTCTGGAAAGGGTACAATACCCCATATTGAGAAGAAATATTTTCCAGCACATTTTTAGTAACAGAACCTGCTGTATGCACAATCAGTTTATCTCCCAGGCTGAAAGATTTGTTGAGGTCGAACAAAATGCCATCGGTAATGGCTACAATATATATATCAGCAGATAAGTCGGTTTTGCCTTCGTAGTTATCGTATGCCGCACCTAATTCTTCAGCAAGCTTTTGGGCGTTTTCTGTATGGCGGCTCATTACCTGGATTATTTGGTGCCCGGCATGTTTACATAACCTGCCCAAAACAGTGGCTACGTTTCCAGAGCCAATCAGTACAATTTTCATAACAGTATCTTTGTGCATATATGAAACGAAGTCAAAGATTAAAAATTGTTTTTAT
>JBGAHV010000076.1:0-18256 GCA_044225995.1 Ferruginibacter sp.
CTTTTTTTCAAAAGCGGACGGCAAAGATAATAGCAGTGAAACTGATAGCAAAATTATTTTTGAAAATATTCTAAAAATTGCATGCGGTAATGGAGTCTTTTTTTCTCATAAGTCAATACCCTTCTACGTTACAGCCTGTTCATTTTTTTTTGAAAAAAAATAAAATAAATTCCGAGCACCCTGGTCAAGATGGAAAAACAGGCAAATTCAGATGTTTTCTGAAAAGTTGTTACCGGTTGGTTATTAGTGGTTTGACTTATTTAAAGCTCACTTTTTCTAAAAAAAGCCCATGTGCCGGAGCTGAGAAATCTGATTTTACACAATTCTTTGCTTTAATTACCTGGTTAAAATCATCAACAGATATTTTTCCCCTACCGACTAAAAGCATTGTGCCAACCAATCCGCGTACCATACCACGTAAAAAACGGTTTGCTTCAACAGTATAAATCAACACATCGTTTTCAAGCATCCATTCGCTTTTGATTATTGTACAGAGTTTTGTTTTGGTTTGTGTATTTCGCTTTGAAAATGATGTAAAGTCAGTATAATTATAAAGTACTGAAGCAGCCTCTTGTAATAACTGAATATTCAATGGAAAGGGATAATAATAAGCCCGGTCACTTATGAAAGGGTTTTTTTTTTGATAGACATAGTAGCAATACTGACGTGATAAAGCCGAAAAGCGGCAATGAATATCATCGGCAACGACATAAAGCTTTTTAATTACTATGTCAGGTGGGAGGATCGCATTTAAGTGATAGGAAGCGTCAGAAAGAGGTAATTCAGAATCGAAGTGAAAAAAATTTTGTTTTGCATGAACTCCTGCATCGGTCCTTGATGAACCCGTAAGTAAAAACTCATGCCGGTAATAAATCTTAAGGGCCTTTTCTACTTCGGCTTGTACAGAATTTGCATTTTGTTGTATTTGAAAACCTGAATAGTGAGCGCCATGATAAGCTACTTCTATAAAATACCTTGGCATAACGGCTATTGTTTAATGGCGAATCATTGCTTTAAACCGGTTAATATAATATTCATCTGTTAAAAGCTTTTCCAGGCTACTGAAGTTATACGAGTCGGAAACAAAAGGGTATGAAGCATCAAAAAATTTGTATTTACCTGAGTCGTTCAAAAATAAAACACTCAGGTTCTTAATTTGCTCAACTGTAAAGCATTTTGACTTGAATGCTTTTTTTGCAACAGATATCATATCGTCATCCACACTTTCTGCCACCATTTTTTTACGCAACTTCATAAAATCGTCATCAGTAGCAAAGGCTTTGCAGTCTGAGTTTTGAATTACAGGCTTATTAATAACTGGGGTTGCCTCTTTTTCCTCCTTAACGGTTTGCTCAGGGGTTTTTATTCCTGGTTGTGGTGGTGTTTGTGATTTCTTTAGTTTCTTCTTTCTTCTCTTCCACTTTAGGACTGTTATCAACAGGCGCAACAATTTCCTTTTTAGTAGTCGGTTCAATTTCTTTCTCTGCTTTTTTTGCTTCTTCTTGTTTTAAAGGGGCAGTAGTTAATTCCTGTTTCTTTTCAACAGGAATAATAATACGTATTGTGTCTTGTACACCATTACCAGCGTCTATAAAAACCATTTCTATTCCATCTGCGGTTTTATTGGTTAACAGGCGGGAAACAATTGATACCGGTTTTACAGGTTCCTGCGCTTTTATTCCGGCAGGCATTATAGCATTAGCATCAATAGTTACCTCGGGCTTTTGAGGAGTTTGTTGTGTTTCCTTTTTCACTTCTGCAATAATGGATTCCTCGCTTTTCTTATCAGCCATAACCACATTCATTGTTTGCCAGTTAAATAGCCCCCACCCCTTTTCTCCAAAATTCTTTAAGATATATCCTGCGTCTTTTTTATCAACAAAACATGTAACTTTTTGCTCCGGCCATTCGTTTTTGGGAAAGCCAAGTGTGAGTGTATAGCTTCCATCAGTTAGCTTTGGTATTATAAGATAGCCTGACGCAGACGAACTTAAAATCTTTTTGTCAAGCTTAATATAAAAGGATTGCTTATTTTCAGTTTGAAGATAAATAAAATGATTTTGTTGTGCCCGGGCTATTATAAACCCAAAACAAATAAACCATACACTTAAAATATGTTTAAAATACCGGTTCATTTAATTTAATTAACATAAAATGCGCAAACATGTTTTTTCAAAAATAGCTATTAAAACAATGCTTTTGCCATTTATATAAAAATTGATTTTATAATAGGCCAAGTACCTTTACTTTTGATTTTCTTAAATAAATATATAATCATGAAAAGACTATTCGTATTTGTAACTGCTTTACTGGGACCAGCTTTGTTGTTTGCCCAATTAGGACAAGAACCGAAAGACACCAGCTGGAAAAAAATCTACAGGGCCACCGCCCCTAAGATCAATGATCTTGTACATACCAAATTAGATGTTCGCTTTGACTATGATAAAGCATGGATGTATGGTAAAGAATGGCTGACCGTAAAGCCCCACTTCTATGCAACCGACTCCCTTACCCTTGATGCAAAGGGTATGGACATAAAAGAAGTGGCTATGATGAAAGGCACGTCTAAAAGTCCTTTAAAGTACAATTACGATGGCATGATGCTGCGTATATCTCTCGACAAGAGTTATAAGGGCGGGGAAAACTATACTGTGTACATTGATTATATAAGCAAGCCTAACGAAGTAAAAGTAAAAGGCAGCGCTGCCATCAACGATGCAAAAGGCTTATACTTTATTAACCCCAAAGGAGAGGAAAAAGACAAACCCACACAAATATGGACGCAGGGGGAAACTGAGGCTAACAGCGTATGGATGCCAACCATTGACAAGCCCAACCAAAAAACGACAGACGAAATTTACATGACCGTTCCTGCAAAGTATGTTACACTAAGCAACGGTTTACTGAAAAGCCAGAAGAAGAATGCAGATGGCACCCGAACTGATTATTGGAAAATGGATATGCCCCACTCCCCCTATTTATTTTTTATGGGTGTGGGTGACTACAAAATAATTAAAGACAGTTACAAGGGTAAAGAAGTAAGCTATTATGTAGAGCCCGACCAGGCTGCTTATGCAAGAGGCGTATTTGGTTTAACCCCTGAAATGATAAAATTTTATTCTGAAAAACTGGGGGTTGATTATCCCTGGCAGAAATATAACCAAATTGTTGGGCGTGATTATGTAAGTGGTGCCATGGAAAATACTACCAGCACACTGCACCAGGAAAGCGCTTATCAAAACTTTAGGCAGCTTACCGACGGCAACAGCTGGGAAACCGTAATAGCGCATGAACTGTTTCACCAATGGTTTGGCGACCTGGTAACCACAGAAAGCTGGAGCAATATTACCGTAAATGAAACCATGGCTGATTACAGTCAAACATTATGGATGGAATATAAATATGGTAAAGATGCCGGTGATGAAGAAAATTACCAGGGAATGGCCCAATACTTGTCAAGCCCCAATGATGCTAAGAAAGACTTGGTACGTTTCAGGTACAGTGATAAAGAAGATGTATTTGATTTGGTAAGCTACCAAAAAGGTGGCCGTGTACAGCATATGCTGCGCAATTTTGTGGGTGATGATGCTTACTTTAAATCACTCAATAATTATTTAACCACCAATAAATTTAAAAATGGCGAGGCACACCAGATGCGCCTTGCATTTGAAGAAGTAACCGGAAAAGATCTGAACTGGTTCTGGAACCAATGGTATTTTGGCAGCGGCCACCCCATTGTAAAAATCGATTATAATTATGATGATGCAGCAGGAAAAGCAATGGTGATCATTGAACAGACACAGAAAACAGACAAAGTATTTAAACTGCCAATTGCCATAGACATCTATAACGGTGCTGCTAAAAAAAGATACAATGTTTGGGTGGAAAATAAGATTGACACCTTTACATTTAATTACGCAGCTCATCCCGATTTAATAAATGTGGACGCCGATAAAGTAATATTATGGCAGAAAACAGATAATAAAACAGCTGAGAACTTTATTGCGCAGTATAAATATGCCCCGCTGTTTTTAGACAGAAGGGAAGCACTGGATTATTTTGCAAAAAAGAAAATGAAAGAGCTGGCTGAAGGCTTAAAAGACAAGTATGGTCCGCTAAGAGAATTTACCTTAAACAAACTTGCAGAATCAACAGCAGCTCCCGATGCATCAGTTTTGCAGGCAACAGAACAACTAATAGCTAAAGAAAAAAATAAAAAAGCAAAAGCGGCAGCCATCAACCTGCTGGTAAAAACCGGCGATGCAAAATATCTGCCGCTTTATAAAGCAAACATCAACGATTCTTCTTACAGCGTTGCAGGTGCTGCATTAAACGGGCTTGCATCACTTGAGCCAGAAAATGCTTATACCCTTGCAAAAAAATACAGCAACGATGCTAAAGGAGATTTAGGCACTGCCGTTGATGGTATTATTATTGAAAATGGCACTGAAGCAGATTTCGATTTCATTGCAAACCGTTTTGATAAAGCACCATTAAGCCAGTCAAAATTTGAATCGCTGGAAGGTTTTTGCAATTTTTTGGGCAAGGTCAAAAACCTGGATAATGTGAAAAAAGGAATTGATATGGTGGTAAAATTCAGGAATGCCATTCCGGAAAGTTTCCGTGGTTTTACCGACCCGGCCATTAAAGCTTCTCTGAAAAAAGTTTCTGCCGCTAAAGGAAAAGAAATTGAAGACTACATCAATGAAAAATTGAAATAAGTAACACTAAAAAATAAAAAGCCTGCAATGTTGATTGCAGGCTTTTTTATTTTACCAACTTCCACTGGCACCACCACCGCCACCACTGCCGCCGCCAAAACCACCGAAACCTCCGCCTCCGCCGCCCCAATCACTACCACCACCGCCGCCACCCGTCCACCAAATTGTTGGCCCGGTAAAGCCACGGTAACCCCTGCGGCTCATATACGAACCGCCACCACCTCCACGGGATATTAATGAAAGAAACAAGATTATGAGAAAAATAATGAGCAGTATTTGCCCTGTTGTTAAATGCTTTTGACCATATCCTTTCGGTGCTGTGTATTCTCCCTTTAATGCTTTTATTATAGCGTCTGTACCTAAATCTAGGCCGCCGTAATAATCCTTCTCCTTAAGATGAGGAACAATTTGTTCATCAATAATATGCTTACAGGTAGCATCTGGCAAAGGCCCTTCAGATCCATAACCTGTTTCAATTCTCAACTTTCGGTCCTCGAGGGAAACCAGCAGCACCACTCCATTATTTTTATCCTTTTGCCCTACTCCCCATTTTCTTAAAATGGCCAGTGCATATTCTGATATTTCGTACCCCTGCAAATTTTTTACCAGCACTACTGCAATTTGGGTGGAGCTTTCTTTATCAAATGCCACCAGTTTTTGTTCAAGGGTGCTCTGCTGGTCCTGAGTTAAGATATTGGCAAGATCATTTACCAATACAGGAGGGCTTGGGCGTTGCGGCACAGCATCATTTACAGATTGCGCCATTACATAACCCAAATAAAAAAAGGAAACTAATATTATGAATATTCTTTTCACCTGTAATGCTTTCTACCTGCCAAACACAATTTCATCGGGCAGTTCATTCTTATCTGTTGTTCGTTCGTAAGGAAATTTTTCTCTTAAAGCAGCACCTATCATACCAATGGCTTTTTCAATGCCGTTAACTAAATTTTTACCATCGATAGCTGCAATTACTGAAGCGGCAGTGTGCGACCAATACTCCTGTCCTGTTGCTTTATATATGCCTTCATCACCAAACAGTGCAAATTCTTTGTGTTTAACCGCCACATAAATTAATACTCCATTTCTGTGTTCAGTATGATCCATTTTCAGTTTATAGAAAACTTCTTCCGCCCGATCAACAACGTTCACCATGGGGTTTTTGCTTTCAATATATACACGTATTTCCCCGCTGGTTTGCTGTTCCGCATTGCGTATAGCATCCACTATTTGCTTTTGTTCTTCTGCAGAAAAAAAAGGCTTTGGCTTAAACAAAGGAAATATGGCCACAGTAAAAGTTGTTATTTAGAGAAATCCACTTTTGTATCTTTGGCGCCTTCATCCGCCTTATAGTTGGCCATTTCTTTATATCCAAACATACCAGCAATAAGGTTTGACGGAAACTTAACCAATTTAGTGTTGTACGCAGTAATGGCATTATTCCAGTCCATTATAGCTGTGGTAACCCTGTTTTCAGTTCCGGCAATTTCTGTTTGAAAATCACGAAAGGCCTGTGTAGTTTGAATTGTTGGATAAGCTTCTACGCTTATGTTGATAGATGACTTCATTTGGTCAAGCATTCTGTTAGCATCAGCAACACTTTGAGGGTTATTGGCATCGATGGCAGGAATCTTAGCCCTCATTTGAGTTATTTTAATTAATGTCGTGTCTTCATTTTTTGCAGAGCCTTTAATAGTGGCAATTACATTTTCATACAATTTCATTTTGCGCTGAAACTGGTTTTCCACCTGGCCCCACTTGCCATTAATATCTGTTTTAGCAGTAGCCAAACCGTTGCGTACTGATATTCCCCACAAAACCAACGCCGCAATAATTACAATGATGATTACACCTGAACGTTTCATGTTGTTTTGTTTTAGTTAATTGAATATAAAAGTAATAATTATTTTAATCAACGTCTATTAATTCTTAGTATGAAAAAAAGGTAACCGATACGGCTACCTTTTACAGTTGGGTTTATGATTTTGTTATGATTTAACAGCGGCAATGCCCGGCAATACTTTTCCTTCAAAGTATTCCAGCATGGCGCCACCTCCAGTACTTACATAACTAACTTTATCTGCCAAATTAAATTGGTTTACCGCGGCCACACTGTCGCCGCCGCCAATTAAACTAAATGCGCCTTTAGCAGTTGCATCCGCAACAGCCAAAGCCACGGATTTTGTTCCGTTTTGAAATTTCTCCATTTCAAAAACACCCATTGGGCCATTCCACAAAATCGTTTTTGATTTATTAATGACTTCACTAAAAATTCCAACGGCTTTGGGTCCAATGTCCAAGCCCATCCAGCCATCGGGTATAGCATCGCTTGGACGCACATCCGTATTTGCATTTGCATCAAACTTATCTGCAATTACAGAATCTTCCGGTAAGTGAATGCTTACACCTTTAGCCGTTGCTTTTGCTAAAATTTCTTTCGCTGTATCAAGCCTGTCATCTTCACAAAGTGAATTACCAATTTTACCTCCACGTGCTTTCATAAAAGTGTAAGCCATACCACCTCCAATGATGATGTCGGTGGCTTTTTCCAGCAAATTTTCTATAATTAAAATTTTATCAGAAACCTTAGCACCACCAATAATGGCAGTAAATGGTTTTTCTGAATTATGCAGCACTTTTTCCGCACTGCTAACTTCGCCTTCCATTAACAAACCAAACATTTTTTTACCGGCCGGGAAAAATTTTGCTATAACTGCAGTGGAAGCATGTGCCCTGTGAGCCGTACCAAAAGCATCATTCACATATACATCGCCCAGTTTACTCAGTTTTTCTGCAAATGCATCATCTCCTTTTTCTTCTTCTTTATAAAAACGCAGATTTTCCAAAAGTAACACTTCGCCATTGCGCAACATTTCAGCAGTCATACCAGCCTGTGTGCCTATGCAGTCATCAACAAAAAAAACTTTTGTTTCTGTTGCCGATCCTGCAGGATTTAATAAGTCGTATAAATGTTTTACCAGGTGTTTTAAGGAATATTTTTCGGTCGGGCCGTCTTTGGGACGTCCAAAATGACTCATTAAAATTACTTTACCGCCATCACCCAGTATTTTTTTTATAGTGGGTATGGTGGCTTTCATCCTTGTATCATCTGTAATATTAAATTTATCATCTAAGGGCACATTAAAGTCAACACGTACCAGTGCTTTTTGGCCGTTAAAATTGTAATCGCTGAATTGGCTCATTGCTGAAATATAAAGGTGAAAAATAAAAAAGCCAAAAGTGAAAAGAAGTTGCTTTTTACTTTTGGCTTAATTGCTCATTATTTAAATTTTATTTACTGATTAATCCTGCAAAGTAATGTACAGTACGAACCAGCTGGCTTACGTAGCTCATTTCGTTATCGTACCAGCTTACAGTCCGTACAAGTTGTGTATCTCCAACTGTTTGTACACGTGTTTGGGTAGCATCGAACAGTGAACCATAAGAAATGCCGATAATATCGCTGCTTACAATTTCATCTTCGGTATAACCGTAGCTTTCATTAGATGCTGCTTTCATAGAAGCATTGATTTCTTCCACGGTAGTTTTTTTACCAAGTACAACAGTCAGTTCTGTAAGAGAGCCTGTTAAGGTTGGTACCCGCTGTGCGCTACCGTCCAGTTTACCTTTAAGGCTTGGTAATACCAGGCCTATAGCCTTTGCAGCACCTGTGCTGTTTGGTACAATATTTTGTGCGGCTGCCCTTGCACGGCGAAGATCGCCTTTTGCATGGGGAGCATCCTGCGTATTCTGGTCGTTGGTATAAGCATGCACGGTTGTCATTAACCCATTAACAATGCCAAATTTTTCTTCCAGCACCTGCGCCATTGGGGCAAGACAGTTGGTGGTACAACTGGCACAGCTGATGATTGTTTCACTGCCATCCAGTGCCTTGTGGTTAACATTAAAAACAATCGTTTTCAAATCGCCGGTTGCCGGAGCGGAAATAACCACTCTTTTAGCACCAGCAGCAAGATGAGCTTCTGCTTTTGTTTTGTCTGTAAAAAAGCCAGTGCATTCCAATACCACATCAACACCATGATCTTTCCATGGAATTTGTGATGGGTCCTTTTGTGCATATATTTTTACTTCTTCTCCGTTTACTAATATTGAATTGTCAGTAGCCTTTACGTCTGCATTAAAGCGGCCCTGTGCGCTGTCGTACTTTAACAGGTGTGCCAATACCTTGGGGCTGGTAAGGTCGTTAATGGCAACCACATCAATACCCTGCATGTTATAAATCTGGCGAAAAACCAAACGGCCAATTCTTCCAAAGCCGTTAATAGCTACTTTAACTGTGCTCATAACTGTAATTTATCAGGTTTAAAAATTTTGAGATGCGAAGTTACAGCTAAGTTGATTATAAAAATGCTGATAATTTTCATCTTTATACACCGTTAAATTGATATTTATCAACTGCAAACGGTTTCAGAACAATAACACGAAAATATTTTGGCTGAAAAACTCCCACGCATTATCTTTGCCGTCCTTTAAACGGAACGCCGCGTTGGTCAAGGGGTTAAGACGCCTCCCTTTCACGGAGGAATCACGGGTTCGAATCCCGTACGTGGTACTAAAAAAACCTTTCAAAATTTTGAAAGGTTTTTTTGTTTTTGGGCCGTCAGCATTTCATCTAAAATCAACAGCTGTTCAGGCATTTCGCTTTCTGCCGCAATCTGGCAACCCTTCGGCATTATTTCTTTACCAAACTTTTTGTGCAGTGCTTGTAATTTGTATTAAGATACTCTTAACATCATATTCATTTTAAAGTTTGTCTTTTTATCTAAAATTAACTTTATGAAGAAAATTGTAACTTTTACAACTGTATTTACATGCTGTTATTTATTTACAACCGCACAAATTAAAAAAGATGCGATGCTATTAGGTGGACAGGTATCTGTTTATAGTGCTAAAAATGCAAATAACACAAACCCGCCAGATACAAAATACAACAATTCATTGCTCAGCCTCAATATTGGTACAGCATTTAAACAAAATAATATTATTGGCATTTACGGAGCATACGGACAGGGTAAATCTGTAAATCAATACAGCAGCACCAGTACTTATGCTTTAAAGCAATCAAATTACCGTGCTGGTATTTTTTATAGAAAATATAAATCGCTTTTAAAGAATTTTTACTTTTTTGGAGAAGCTAATGCCGGTTATACAGGCGGTAAACAAACAGCAACATATCCTGTAGCTGTTAATAATACCACTCAAACTTATTCAGGAGCAGAACTTGGTTTAACACCCGGCTTTAGTTACCAGGTTTGCAAAAAAATGCAACTGGAGATATTAATGCCATCTTTTGTAGGGTTACAATATGCAACAACTAAAAATACCACCCAGCAAAACACAATAAAAGGAAACAGCTTTAGCTTTAATACCAGTTTAAACAGTGGGCTGTTTAATGGTTTGGCAGCGGGCTTTAAATTTATTTTGTAATGTATTTTAATAAAAAAGCCTGCAGTTAGCTACAGGCTTCTTTATTTGTGTATGTTGTTACGGTTAGTACTTAAATACTTTTCCATTCACCATTACCTGCTGTGTTTTTTCATTAAACGTGGCTTTTCCACCAGTGCGTACAGCAGCATTCGTCATAATGGTTGCAATGGAATGATTATAGCCTGCTTCCACCGGTGCATGCGTTTGCTGGCGGCTGCGGATACATTCCATATAGTTCCGCATGTGGCCGCTGGTTAAGTTATCAGCACCAGTATTTGCTGAGGCAACTACTTTTTCCACTTTATCAGTAAGGGATAACTCCGGCAATAAATTCGCTTTCATGCCCATTTGTGCAGCCATTCTTTCGCTTAACCCGCCTTTAGGAGAAACTTTGTTGGTGATTAAATTTAATTCCCCACCGTTAGAGTAATAAATTTCAGAAGGGTTTTCATCGCCATTGTGCATACGTGATGCAAATGAAACCTGGAAACCGGAAGTCATATCGTCCAGCGGACCGTAATCAAATACTGCCATTGTGGTATCCCAGTTTTTACGGCCATCTTTCCATACATAAATACCACCATTGGCAACAACACTGCGTGGATGTGGCAGTTTGCTGAACCAATGTACCGTATCTATCTGGTGGCTCATCCACTGCCCAGGCATGCCGGATGAGTAAGGCCAGAACAAACGATACTCCAAATACTTTCTCGGATCCCATTGCTCATACGGACGATTTAATAAAAAGCGTTTCCAGTCAGTATCTTCTTCTTTACATTTTGCAACCAACGAAGGCCTGCGCCAACGACCGGGCTGGTTTACATTCCAGGTAAGTTCTACCATGGTGATTGGGCCAAACTGTCCTGATTGTATAAAATCTGCTGCAGCAATATAATTACCGCCGCTCCTGCGCTGAGAACCTATTTGCACAATTTGCTTTGATTCTTTTACAGCTTTCAGCGCAGCAATCGCATCATCCATTGTTTCGGCAAAGGGTTTTTCTACATAAGCATCTTTCTTTGCTTTTACAGCTTCAATACAATGCAATGCATGCTGAAAATCTGCCGTGGCAATTATTACAGCATCTAAATCTTTTAAATTGTACAGCTCATCATTATTCTTGCAGGCAGTTATATCATGCCCCATGGCGTTTTTTATAAATGCTTCCCCTTCTTCTCTACGCACTTTCCATATATCACTTACGGCAACAAAATCAAAATTCAGTTCTTTGTAATGATTTAAAAAGCAGGGAAACAATGTTTGCCTGAACCTGTCAGAGAAACCGACAGCACCAACTCTAACCCTGTCGTTAGCTCCTAAAATATTTCCGTAACTTTTTGCGCTAAAAGCTGCAGTACCTAAATAAGTTCCGGCAGCAGCCATGGCAGTTTGCTTAATAAATTTGCGGCGTGATGACATAATAAATTGAAAGTTGAAAGTTAAAAATTGAAAATTATTTAAGCATTTTTAGTTTTATACTTCTGAAAGAAACTTCATTACCATGATCTTGTAAGAGAATATGCCCCTTTTCAGCTTCTCCAAAATTTTTCCATACAGTGTATTTGCTTATAGCAACAAGGTCCCTGAATTCTTTTGAACCACGGATGTATTCCAGCACTTTTACCCCGTTGAGATAATGTTCTACCTTATTATTAGGGTATACCACCACACGCCCGCAGTTCCATGCACCAATGGGGCGTAAAAATCTTTTTTGTTTATCTGCCTTAATTAAATCGTATAAAGATGCCAGCGTCCGGTCTCCGCCTCTGCCCAGTTTTGCATCAGGATGCAAAGTATCATCCAGCACCTGGTATTCTAATCCAATTGCAGAACCAAATGCTTTTTCTTCCAGTGTTACAAAATATTTTACGCCACTGTTAGCACCAGGTGTCAATTTAAATTCAAACGAAAGATCAAAAGCTTTATACAGATCATTGGTAACAATATCTCCCCCGTTTGTTGACTCTTTGCCTTCGGATGATAATACAGTAATAGCGCCGTCTTTTATCTGCCACCCTTTTTCCGGAAATACTGCAGATTTTGTACTGTGCCATCCTGCATTTGTTTTTCCATCAAACAATAATTTCCATCCATCTTTCTTTTCGTATGCCGTTAAAGTATTAGGCACAAAGTTGGCAACATATACATCTGAAGGGAATGGAGTGGGTTGCAGACCGGTTGTTTTTATACGGATGTTTTTAAAGATTACTTTTTTGCCTGCATGGCTATCATCACTAATGGCATGCACCTGTAACCCGATAAAGCCTTTCGCATCCAGTGTATCCACCACATAAGCACATGCGATGCCGTTTACCCATGTTTTCATTTCGTTACCAATACACTCCACTTTAAAGTGATTAAACGTTTTTGGTTTATAGGCAAACTGTGCAGCAGCGTTCAGCTGCATTGGATATAACCACTCCCGGCGGCCTTCATCATACACGCCGCCTGTCCACCTGCGCCATGAAGGGTCGGCTTCACATTGCCTGCCAAATACTTTTCCTTCACCTCCATTACCGGCTGCGTCAAAATGGCTTCGTGTTTGTATGCCGGAGTTACCCTCCTCATCTTCCACATACAAATCAAGTTCGAGAATAAAATCCCCGTACTCTTTTTCTGTACACAAAAAAGTATTTCTTGTTTTGGCTACAGTATGGCCAACAATAGTACCATCTTCAACAGTAAAAGTTGCCTTGCCGCCCTGCACCTTCCAACCACTTAAATCTTTACCATTAAATAAATTAACCCATCCATTTTGTGCGGTGGCTGAAAAAAAGAATGCAATAAATAAAGCAATAAAGCCGGAGATTTTTTTAATTGAAATCATATAGCGATAAAAAGATTATTGAATTAGGAGAAAGTAAATGTAGCAATTTTCCCTTAACAAAATTGTAACAGGTTTTTATATGGATAAATATTTATTGGCTCATCCCACCATTTCAAAACCAACCTTTATGCCCAACAGCCGCCAGTTAACCCTGCAAAGCAGCGTACGGTATTTTTTTGCTGCATTGTTCTGGATTCCGATTGTGTTCTTCAGCCTGCTGCTTGTAAAAAACACCATTCCTTATTTTAGTTTTAGCCAGGATTTTAGTTTTATTGAAGAAAGAGCCATTCTTTTTTTAAAGCCGGTTTATAAAATAAGTTTCTATACTCATATTCTTGCAGGCATGTTTTGTGTGCTGGCGGCACTCACACAATTCTCCACCTACATACTTAAAAAAAGAAAAGCCATTCATATATGGATGGGAAAAATTTATGTAGTTGTTGTGCTGGTATTGGGTGCACCAACCGGCTTGTACATGAGCTTTTTTGCAAAAGGCAGTTACTGGGAAAGGGTGCTGTTTATGTTTATGGCTGTTTACTGGTTTTACAGTACTATGAAAGGTTTGCAAACTATTAAACAAAAAAATGTGGTGGCACATAAAAACTGGATGATACGCAGCTACAGTATGGCGTTAACCGCCGTAAGCTTCCGGGTATACCATATCTTTTTTTATTATTTCGGAATGGACCACCTGCATAATTACGAAATATCACTCTGGATAAGTGTGCTGGGTAATATGCTTGTTGCGGAGTATTTCATTTTCAGAAAAAGCAAATCATATCTCAAAACTTTCGTCACTAATTATCAAATAACTCATCATTAAAAACTTAAAACATGAAAGCAATTATTTTTGCAGGTATTGGCCTGTTTGCCGCCGCCACCATTTATGGTATAGCCGATTTTACTGCTGACAAAAAGAAAGGCACTATTGACAAACTGTATAAAGAAGAACCGGCACCTGCTGTTAATCAGGAAACCGAAACTGCCGCAACTCCTGTGGCAGCACCTGAAGAAAATACTGCAACAAACAAAACAGCTGCTGAAGTAAAAAATACATCAGTTAAGAAAAAAGCCCGGAAGTTTAAATTGGAAGAAATAAGGGAAATAAAGTTTTCTGAATTTTCACGTGGACGTATACCACCTAAATTAGTTAAAAAAGAAGTGATGGATGAACCTGTAGTTGCAGAAGAAAAGAAAGATTAATAAAAAATTGCCGCCTTCAATGAGGCGGCAATTTTTTTACCAATCAATCAAAGGTTTATTAGTTACGCAGGGGCTTTCCTGTTTTCAATACACTCTGTATCCGCTCCAGTGTTTTCTTCTCGGCACATAAAGAAAGAAATGCTTCTCTTTCTAAATCCAGTAAATATTGTTCGCTCACTAATTGTGGTTCGCTTAAATCTCCGCCGCACATAACGTAAGCCAGTTTCTTCGCAACAGTTACATCATGGTCGGTGGCATAATTAGCCCGCCACATACCATTAATACCTGCATGCAAAGTTCCCAGGGCGCTTCTTCCTAATACTTTTACATCGGTACGCTGCACCGGCATTACATATCCATCATCAAACATATCCAGCACCGCCTGTTTTGCTTCTGCAATTCTTCTTCCAATGTTCACACTTACCATATCCCGGCCTTTGCGGTAAATGCCTAAATCATAGGCTTCATGTGCAGAGGTGGCAACTTTTGCAGTGGCTATTGTAAGAAAACGGTTCTGCAGAGTCAGTGTATCCACTTCTCCATCATGCATTTCATCTGCTGCCCTCATTATAAATTCTTTGGTGCCGCCGCCACCGGGTATTACGCCAATGCCCACTTCCACCAAACCGGTGTAAGTTTCTGCAGCTGCAATAACTTTATCGGCATGCAAACTCATTTCGCAACCACCACCCAATGCTAAACCATGCGGCGCTAATACAACCGGTATTGATGAATACCGCATGCGCATAATGGTGTTTTGAAACTGGCGTATGGCCATATCAATTTCATCATAATCCTGCTCAATAGCCAGCATAAATATCATAGCCACATTTGCACCTGCAGAAAAGTTGGCGCCTTCATTTGCAATTACAAGCCCCTTGTATTTTTCTTCGGCCAGTGCAATTGATTTTTGTACACCTTCTAATACTTCGCCGCCAATACTGCCCATTTTGGTGTACCATTCTAAGCCCAGCACGTCATCACCTAAATGATAGGTACGGCAGGCGCTGTTTTTCCAAACAGTTTGATTATCGAAATTCCGCATTACAATAAATGCCTCGCCACCCGGAATTGGTTTGTATGTTTTTGAAGCAACATCATAACAAAGCTTCTTACCATTTTCAATTTTATAAAATGATGTGTTGCCTGCGGCAATCATTTCATCCACCCATGCAGCCACTTTACATCCTGCTGCTTTCATGGCTTCTGTTGTTTTTACAAGGCCTAATGCATCCCAGCTTTCAAAAGCGCCAATTTCCCAGCCAAAACCTCCCATCATGGCATCATCCACACGGTACAGCTCATCGCTAATTTCTGGTATGCGGTGGCTGATGTAAGAAAACAAACTGTAGTGAAACTGTTTGTAAAAATCTCCGGCTTTATCAGTACCGCCATATAATGCTTTTAAACGTGTTTTTAAATCATCAATGGGCTTTGCAGTTTCTAATGTGGCAAATTTTGGCTTTTGTCTTGCACCATATTCCAATGTTTGAAGGTTAAGCGTTAAAATTTCTTTTTCGCCACCAGTACCTTTTGTTTTTTTGAAAAAGCCCTGGCCCGTTTTATCACCCAGCCAGTTATTCTCCACCATTTTATTTAACCATGATGGAATAGTAAAAATTTCTTTTGCTTCATCATTTGGGCAATTATCTGCCACGCCTTTTGCCACTTTTACTAATGTATCAATACCCACCACATCTGCTGTTCTAAAAGTTGCAGACTTGGGGCGGCCAAATACCGGGCCTGTTAAGGCATCAATCTCATCTACATTCATTTTTAATTTTTCCATGATGCCCATAATGGCCATCATGCTAAATACACCAATGCGGTTAGCAATAAATGCAGGTGTGTCTTTACACAACACAGTTGCTTTGCCTAAATACAAATCGCCATAATGCATTAAAAAGTCAACAATACTTTGGTCTGTATATGGCGTTGGAATAATTTCTAACAAACGCAAATACCTTGGCGGATTAAAAAAGTGGGTGCCGCAAAAATGTTTTTTAAAATCATCGCTTCTTCCTTCGGTCATTAAATGGATAGGAATGCCCGAAGTATTGGAGGTAATTAATGTGCCGGGCTTGCGGTATTTTTCCACTTCTGTAAAAACAGATTGCTTAATGTCTAAACGCTCCACCACCACTTCTATCACCCAGTCGCAGTCTGCAATATCTTTCATGTTATCAGTAAAGTTGCCGGTGGTAATTTTCTTCACCACATCTTTATGATACACCGGGGAAGGATTTGATTTTATAGCTGCAGTTAATGCATCATTAACGATTTTATTTTTTTCCGCCGGCTTTGCATCAACCGGTAAGTCTTTCGGCTGAATATCCAGCAGTAAAACTTTTACACCCACTCCAGCAAAATGGCAGGCAATGCGGCTGCCCATTACACCGCTACCCAATACGGCAACTTTTTTAATGACCCTTTTCATCAGAAAATTTTTATTTTTTTATCCGCCAGATATTATTCATCATAAATAATATTCATTATGGTTGATATGAAAATGAACAGTACTGTATGATGTATTTCATATTAGCATCAGGAATTATTGTATTAGTAAAAAAACTAAGCAACTCAAAAATTAGTTGTTTAGCTAACTAATTTAAAATCGAAGTTAGGAGGATTGCGTGAAAAAACGCACAACACCGTATAATTAACATACTAAATGCTGTGAAACTACGTTTTGTTAACTGTTCTTTATTACCTCAAAACCCCATGCCCGCAGGCATTAAACACTACTTATGTTTACACTTACAGGCAAGGAAACCATTGCTCAACAACTGCTTAAAAACCTGAAGCAGCTTTACGCTATTTTATTCAGCAGAAAAGCCTTTACATCTGCAAACGGTGCTAGTATTGCCACATCTGCAAAGCCTGCTAAGGAGGCCGTAATACCAGTGCCATTATATTTATCTGCACCGCAACTTCTAAAAATGTTTATGGATAACAGCCAGGCCGGTTGTTATATTTATGATGAAAACGACATGATTGTTTTTGCCAATGCAGCATACACCGAAGGCACTAGTTTTACCGGTAACCCCGAAGGCAAACATATCTCTGAAGTTTTTCCTGGTGCCATTGCGGAGAAATTAATATTACGCAATAAAGAAATTTTTCAATCAGGGCAACCCGGCACTTCTGAACATTCGTATATAAAGGCTGACGGCAGCAGGGGGTATTTTATTTCCACCACTTTTGTGTTTGAAGGAGCAGGGGGTAAAAGATATATTGGCGGGCAGGCAATTGATATTACTGACCGTAAGATTATGGAAAAAACCCATGAGCGGTATAAATATGTTATCAATGCAACATCTGAAGCGATATGGGACTTTGATGTAAACAATAATGAGATTTACCGCAGTGACGCCTTTTATAAAATTTCAGGGTATCCAAAAGAAGAAGTCATTAACAGCCTTGATTGGTGGATCACAAAAATTCACCCTGAAGATAAAGACCGGGTAAACAGAAATGTTGCTACCGCTTTAAGCCAGGGAAAAACAAACTGGCAGGATGAATACCGTTTTATGTATGCAGATGGAACATACCGTTATATCCTGGATAAAGGCTTTGCACTTTACGATAATGGCAAACCCATTCGGCTTATTGGCTCCATACAGGATATTACAGACAGGAAGATGCTGGAAAAACAATTACTGGACGAACAGGTACAAAAACAAAAATTGATTAACCAGGCCACCATTGATGCACAGGAAAAAGAACGTGGCATGATAAGTGCCGAACTGCATGATAACGTAAACCAGTTGCTGATGAGTTCCCGGTTGCATATTAATGCTGCGAAAAATAATGAAAACGCCAACGAACTAATGGCCAAAGCATCTGATTATTTACTGATGGCAGTAGAAGAAATAAGAGGCTTATCTCACCGGTTAAATTCATCTATTGTAAAAACAGTGGGGCTGGAAGCTTGTATTGAAGACATTTGCAGAAATATGCAGCAATTTGGCGCCATAGAGGTAATTACCGATATTCAATCCGAAGCTGTTGCCTGTCTTTCGCAGGAGCAGCAACTCGTAATATTCCGTATAGTACA
>JBGAHV010000077.1:0-16397 GCA_044225995.1 Ferruginibacter sp.
CTGCAACAGTAAGGGTGGACGGCTCATCTACATTGTCTCCGGGGAACCAATATTTTACTTACCCGGCTTTTGGCCTGGGCTGGAATGTTATGGAAGAAAAATTTGCCCATGATCTGTCCTTCCTTTCCAATCTTAAAGTGAGAGGGGGGTGGGGAATTTCAGGTAACAGAAATGTTTCTCCATATGCAACATTGGGGTTGCTAAGTGCTTCAACTTATAATTTCGGTACAAGCACTTCAGGGCAGCAGTTAGCATACACAGTTACTTCTTTGCCGAATTATTCCCTGGGATGGCAATCAACATCGCAATATGATGCGGGTATTGACTTTGGTTTATTCAAAAACCGCCTGACAGGTACAATTGATGTTTACAAACAACAGACAAAAGATATTTTATTATCTGTAAATCTGCCAATAAGTAATGGAGCCAATTCCACTTTAAAAAACCTTGGAAAAACAGAAGGTAAAGGTGTTGAAATAAGCCTGAGCAGTGTAAACATCAGGAACAAAGCCGGGTTTACATGGACAACAGATCTTGCGTTCTCTATAAACAGAGAAAAAATTACTGAATTAACCAAACCAGGCGAATTATCTAATACAGGTAATGGCTGGTTTGTTGGGCAGCCACTTACTGTAATTTATGACTATAAAAAAGTTGGTATTTGGCAAGTAGAGGATTCCACAAAAGGATTATTGTCGCAAACTTCTCCCAAACAATACCCCGGGCAAATACGTGTAGAAGATGTTAATGGTGATGGAAAAATTGATGCAAATGACAGACAGGTGCTGGGAAATTTCCAGCCTAAATGGGAAGGTGGCTTGACAAATCGTTTTAGCTATAAAGGGTTTGATCTTTCTGTTGTTGTGTATGCCAGGATGGGTATGAAAGTGCTTGCTCCATATTTTACTGCAGATGGTGGCGCTAACGGCTTTCCTTTCTTTAACCAGGGAAGGGTAAACCAGGTAAAGGTTAATTACTGGACAAGAACGAATCCAACTAATGATTTCCCTGCTCCCGATGCCGGAACAGACCGGTTACCTTTTGGTTCCACTCTGGGATACCTGGATGGATCATTTATAAAGTGCCGGAGCATTAATCTCGGTTATGAGTTTAATTCAAATTTGGTTAGAAGGTTACACGCAACCTCATTGCGGGTATATTTCAATGTTACCAATCCGTTCATCATTTACTCTCCTTTTGTAAAAGATGGTTATGGGCCCGATCCGGAAGGAAATGGTTATGGCGGATCTGTAAATCCAACTGGTGCAAGTGATGCAGGTGCGCCATCCCGCCAGATTAGTGTGAACCTGAATAACCCTTCGACCCGTCAATTTATTTTCGGATTAAATCTTAAACTCTAATAAATTAAACTTACTAATATGAAATTTAAAATCATAAAAGGCAGTATTGTTCTTTTTGCAATTGCACTGTTTAATACAGGTTGCAAAAAAATACTGGAAGAGCATCCTGAGTCAGGAATTGTTCCTTCCTTTTTTAACTCTCCTTCAGGAGTACTAGGTGGTATTTCCGGAGTTTATAATGATATCAGAAGTGCATGGGGCACCGAAGGTTTTACTACTGAAATGGTAGCAGGTACAGATGAACATTTAGCAGGTGCCAGTGCCAGCGGTATTCAGTTGCATAATTACAACGGGCTAAACGGAAGTAATTTTGGTGCAGCCTGGGGTACAGCTTATACTGATATTAATACCCTGAATGGGGTGCTTCAGTACGGACAAAGTATTGATCTTCCTGATGCAACACGTAAACAATACCTGGCACAGGCAAAATTTCTCAGGGCCTTCTGGTATTTTTATCTGGTGCAAACATGGGGTGATGTACCCTTGCATACAACTTTTATTACTGTGCCATCACAGGCAGATTCCCGTCAGCCTGTCGCAGATGTATATGTGCAGATTATTAAAGATCTAACTGATGCTGTTGCGGATTTACCCAATACACCCACAGCTCCTTTTTTAGCAAAATCTGCAACCAGGCCAACCGCACAATACCTATTAGCGAAAGTATATCTAACAAGAGGTTGGTTAAATAACACTCAGGCCGATTTTGTCCAGGCATATACTATTTGTAATGATATCATCGCAAATAAGTCGTTATACGGACTGGATTTATGGCAGGACTACGGAGATGCGTTCAACCCTGCAAATGATTACGGAAAAGAAACCTTGTTTGTTAGCGACCACAGTAACGATCCAAAATACGGGCAATATACAGTTGGCGGCGGTGCTTCCGGCGGTGCTGCACAAAATCTTACACCCTGGTTTTATATATGGAATTACCCGTCAAACAGTGGTATTAATTCATATAAAAATGGATCAGGAGCATTGGTAAATAACGGTACATCAGGCATGGTAAGAGATGCCGCAAACGGACGTCCTTACATCCGTATTAGACCAAACAGTTATTTATGGACAACAGGTGTAAATGCAGGCAAGCGTTATATTCTTGACGAAGCTTTTGTAAACCGCACCAACGATTCAAGATGGGATAATACGTTTCAAAAAGTATGGATTGCCAATACAAATGTTACTAACAGCTCAACCGCAGCCAATAATGCACGTGGTATCAGTTACACCTTAACATCCGGAGTGGATACAGCTGTGTGGGTACCCGATACTGAAATTGCAGGCGCTCCTCAATTTGATGGAACAAGACCTTTTAAGGGTATAATCATACCACCAAGTTTATGGACGAACTCCTATTTCCCATCCGTTAAGAAATTCATGGATCCAAGCAGGGGCTCTAATTTCAATGATCCGTCAACAAGACCTGTTGTACTGTATCGTTTTTCTGATGTTTATCTTATTGCCGCTGAAGCCTATTTTAAAGACAATAAACTAACCGAAGCAGCTAATATGCTGAACATAATACGCCAAAGGGCAGCTTACAGGAAAACCAATAACGCAGCACAAAATGCAGCTGCTGCAGCAGCACTTACAATTACATCTGCAGATGTGACACTGGATTTTATCCTGGACGAACGCAGCCGTGAATTTTATGGTGAATGGCAAAGGTGGAATGACCTGGTGCGTACCCGTTCTTTAATAACCAGGGTAAAAGCATGGAACCCGGAAGCAGGTGTAAATATTCAAAACTTCCATATGCTCAGACCTATACCTCAGTCACAAATCGACAGGGTTGTTGAGGGTCCGGCATTCCCACAAAACCCGGGGTATTAAGAATAGTAAAATAGAGACAATATAATGCGGGCATACTTTTAAGTATGCCCGCATTTTTAAAGACTAATCAAAGCGGGGAAAATGTTTTTTTAATAATGAACATTTGAGAGTAAATAAGCTAAATAAAACTTAAAATGAAATACCTGCTGGTAATATACACAGTATTATGTAGCCTTCAGGTTACTGCTCATTTTTCAAAAGCGGCAATGGACAGTTTGAATAAAGTAACACAAACTGACTATCTGCAAATGCTCGATCGGCTCGCCATTAATCCAGGTGAAAAAAGACCGGGAGTATCAGGTAATCCCAAAAATTCAAATGCGGCCAACCAGTTTGAAGAAAAAGTGAATCAGTATAAATTACCCGATCCATTAGTATTGAAGAACGGAAAAAAATTACAACAGCGAATGAATGGTGGCAAAAATGCTGCGCTATACCGGTATTGTTTTCGGTGACACTGCATACACAACAATGAACAATAGAATGCTGAGTACGGTTGCCGGCAATGTAAGGCTGCAACCGGTATACCATCTGGAATGGTGCCGCCTGGCGGGTTTACTGAAGGCAAAAACTTACGAAGTGGTGATAATGGGAAAAGAAGCACTGCAAAAAAACAAAGAACTGCAGCTTTCGTACCTGCCTGCCTGTATAACTGCAGGCAGTGCAAACCCATCCATATATCCTTTGCTTAAAAACAGGTGGGTTGAAGGCAAGACCATGATATATTATGCACCGGCAGTTCATACAAGCGCCCGGAAGAAATGGTATCAAAAGCTTCAGAGCAAATAACCCAATAATTTGGAAAATAACTGTTTATTTTTTTCTTAAGGAAGAGCCACGAACAATAAGTTCTGATTTAATAATAATACGGTTGGTCTCAGATAATTTACCAAAACCTAAAAGATGGTTTATAAGGCTCCGTGCAATAACCTCCCCCACAATATTTCCAGGATAGTCAGTTGTGGTTTCACTATTTTACCAATGGGATCATTATTAAAACCAACGATGGCGATATCTTCCGGCACTTTTATTCCCTGGCTAATCAGTTCATTCATGCAAATTGCTCCGATAAAATCATTGGTGCAAAAAACCGCGTCGGGGACAGGTCTCATTTTTAAAATTTCCAGGGCTGTTTCAATAGCGCTTTGCTCAGAAAGGTCTTTAATGATCACCAGCTTTTCATCATATGCAATACCTGCCTCAGCCAATGCATCTTTATATACACTGAAACGTTCTGAATAAACATTTCGGGTTAAGTCGGCTGTAAAAAGCACAATGCGTTTACAGCCTTGTTCTGCCGGGTGGTTTGTGTCCCTGCACCCGCATTTGTAATTATCGATAATCACATGTGTATGATCACTGTTTTCTTATGCACGGTCAAAAAAATATTACAGGAATACCCATTTCAAAAAAAACACTTGAAATGGTCAAGGTTTTTTGTAGTAAAAGAAAGTGAGGCCACCACCCCATCTACCCGTTTATGAAAAAGATTGAGGGCATTTGCCACCTCTCTTTCATAATTTTCTGAGGAATGGGCAATAATAATATCATATCCTGCCTCTGAGGTTACTTCCTCTATACCTGCCAGCACAGATGTTATAAAATTGCTTTTTAAAGCGTGCACTAAAACACCAATGGTTTGTGTTTTACGCTGCCTGAGGCTGCTCGCAAACTTGTTATGCCGGTAGCCCATTTCTGTTGCCTTGGCTGCGATTATATTGCGGGTGTTAAAGCTAACCACTTTATCGCCTTTTAATGCCCTGCTTACAGTTGCGGGAGAAAGCTTTAATGTTTTGGCAATATCATAAATCGTAATTTCTTTTTGCATAGCCCTGTTCCTCCCAAAGGAGGAATTATTGGTAAATATAAGAATAGGATTTTTTTATTGCAATCGATTACACTTTAAAAGAAAACAAGTATTTTGCATATTTAAATTAAAAACATCCGGGAAGCATCCTAAAACCTGGGTTTTAAAAGTAAACAGATATGTCAATTACAACAGGGGACAAAGAATATTTCATTAATATTCCTTCCATTAAATTTGAAGGATTAGAAAGCGATAATCCTTTAGCTTTTCGGTGGTACGATGAAAATAGAGTGGTGGCAGGCAAGCCATTAAAAGAATGGTTGCGTTTTGCATGTGCTTACTGGCACAGCTTCTGCGGTAGTGGTGCCGATCCGTTTGGCGAACCTACTCATATTTTTCCGTGGAATAACAAAGCAGATGCTATGGAAAGGGCAAAAGACAAAGCAGATGCCGCTTTTGAATTCATAACCAAATTAGGACTGCCTTATTATTGTTTTCATGATGTGGATGTAGTGGATTACACCAACGATGTGAATGAGAACGACAGGCGTTTACAGGCATTAACAGCCTATTTGAACGAAAAACAAAAAGCAAGTGGCGTAAAATTATTATGGGGTACGGCCAATCTCTTTTCTAACAAGCGGTACATGAACGGCGCCAGCACCAACCCCGATTTTCATGTGCTGACCCATGGTGCAGCCCAGGTAAAAGCGGCTTTGGATGCCACCATTACCCTCGGCGGGGAAAACTATGTATTCTGGGGCGGCCGGGAAGGTTACATGAGCCTGCTCAACACCAATATGAAAAGAGAAAAAGAACACCTGGCCCGCTTCCTGCACACCGCAAAAGATTATGCACGCAAAAATGGCTTTACCGGTCAATTCTTCATTGAACCAAAACCTTGTGAACCCAGCAAGCATCAATACGATTACGACTGTGAAACAGTTATTGGCTTTTTGCGCCAGTACGGTTTACTGGATGACTTTAGCCTGAATATTGAAGTGAACCACGCCACACTGGCCGGCCATACCTTTACACACGAACTGCAGGTGGCAGTAGATGCCGGATTGTTAGGCAGTATGGATGCCAACCGCGGCGATTATCAAAATGGATGGGATACCGACCAATTTCCCAACGACATCAACGAGCTTACCGAAGCCATGCTCATCATTTTAGAAGCAGGTGGCTTTAAAGGAGGCGGTATCAACTTTGATGCTAAAATAAGAAGAAACAGCACCGATGTGGAAGATCTGTTCTATGCACACATTGGCGGTATGGATACATTTGCCCGTGCCTTAATTACAGCAGATGCTATCCTGCAAAAATCAGCTTACAAAAAAATAAGGGCAGACAGGTACGCCTCTTTCGACAGCGGTAAAGGAAAAGAATTTGAAGAAGGAAAACTATCACTGGAAGATTTGCGGGCCTACGCAATAGAGAACGGTGAGCCTGCTGTAAAAAGCGGCAAACAGGAGTACATGGAAAATTTAATAAACAGGTTTATATAGATATAAAAATAGTCCCGCCTGCGGACCAAGCATCACTGGCAGTTAGTTTTAGTTTTCTCATATTTAGATTGAAGCAACAACAGCCCCCGGTAATTCGGGGGTTGTTTTTTATAAGCAGTACCATCGCAGGAAGGCTGTGATAGTAACGGATAAAAGAGGTCTCTTTAAGGTAAATGCGTTAACGCCAACAGAGATTTAGGAAAATAATTTACCGTGTAATTCGACTTAATTTATGTAATAAAAATGTCCAACAATTATTTTCAATTCAAGCTATCTAAAATACAACAGGATAAATATGCAATGAAACAGTTTTGGTAAAACAAACAGCCGGACACTCCTATTTCAGAAGCATGCTTTTATTTTCAGGAAATAAAATAATCACTGTTGAAAAGGAAATTTCATTTAAAGGCGCTGAGGGAAATTATACGGAAGCTTTTTCAGGCCTTTTAAAAGACTACCATCTTTATTTGTAAACAGTACTCTTAACTTACTCCGCCGTATTCGTTCAAATAAAGATAAGGCCCGGTTATTTTTCCATTCTTTACAATAGTTGCCCTTTCAATAACTGCCGAGCCGCCTTTTACTAAGTCTTCGAGTATAAACTTAATAAGCTGTTCGCCAAAATAACGGGAAGCATCTCTGGGTAATTCATTTGGCAGGTTACTTACAGCCATCACATCTACGCTGTTTTCTTCATACGGCGGCGTTTTTTGCAGGGTTCTTCTGTCAACACCATATACAGGGCTTTCAATGGTAGCATCGCCACAGTTTACAGGCACAGAGCCATATTCATCATTGGTGATGTCGGCAATGGTTTTAATGCGAAAATCATTTCGTTTAAAATCATCCAGGCTAAAAAGTGACGGCACATTTTTATCCCAGTAAATACCATTCATTAAAATATCTGTTTGCTTTGCAAAGGGGCTAAAAGTGCATTCATATTCATCAGGATGTTCATGAAAATTTTGACGGTTGTAAGTACCATCGTCTTTACGGCGGTAGAGATCACGGCCTTTCAGATCCACATACACAGGATATTCAAATTGCTTGTGCAGGTAATCAAACGGCTCCACTTCATGTATACCCAGCAGGTTCATAATTTCAAGCACACCATGCGCCACACGCCCACTGCCGGTTACGGCAATTTTTACTTTTGGCAATTTTAATCCAAAATAAGTATGAATAAGGTTGCGGTAATCTTTCTGCTGGTATACCCGGTTCAGTTTAAACAAGCCAGTCCGGTTGCCGTAAGCCATCATTCCATTATGTGCACCTACAATACCTGCAAAAAAACCAAAGCCCAGAATACGCTGTCCATCTTCATGTGTCAGGCATTCATAATCTGCAAGGGTGATCCTTTTATTTATAATAGCCCTGAATAATTTTTGATTATGCGGCTGTGCTTTTTTTGTATGGGAGAATATAAAGTATGTTTTACCTGCAATCAGTTCATCCACGGGCACCTCTTTAATACCAAATAAAATATCGCAGTCGCTCATATCATCCCTTAACTCCACTCCTGCTGCTTCATATTCTTTATCAGAAAAGCAGCGATTATCGCTTCGTTGCACCACAATTTTTACAGTGTCAGAATTTTTATGTATCCATTTACACTGGGCAGGCGTAAATGCCACCCTGTTATCGGCAGGTATTTTACCTTCCCGTATTAAACCAATCGTAAGCATCAATCGTTGTTTTAATGCAAGATACTAAAGAGCGTTTAAGTAAATTGTGATTCTGTAATTTTACACCATGAACTACTTTGAATTATTTGAACTGCCGGTAGCCATTAAAATAGACAAGGCATTACTGAGCGAAAAATATTTTGCCCTGCAGAAAAAATTTCACCCTGATTTTTTTACACAGGAAACCGAGTTTGAACAGGCAGAAGCACTCGAGCTTTCATCGCAGGTAAACAAAGCTTTTAAAATTTTTAAAACGGAAGATGAAACACTGAAATACCTGTTGCAGTTAAAAGGCATTTTAGAAGATGAAGAAAAATACCAGTTGCCTCCTGATTTTTTAATGGAAGTAATGGAACTGAATGAGAACCTATCAGAAAATTCAGCAGCAGAAATTAAACAGTTTGGCGACAGCCTCCATAACGATGTAAAAGACATTATAGAAAATTATAACGACAGCACTGTAACAAAAGAACAATTACTCCTGCTAAAAGAATATTACTTCAAGAAAAAATACCTACAGCGTATTTTGGACAGGTTAGCTGATTAATGTAATATTGCAGCCCAATTTAAGAGCATGCCCAGATGGCGGAATTGGTAGACGCAGCAGACTCAAAATCTGCCGTTCGCAAGGATGTGCAGGTTCGATTCCTGTTCTGGGCACAAAGCCGGAGGTTACTCTCCGGCTTTCATTTTCAAATACACCCCGTTCGTCCAGCCAAAACCATCCTGGTTGGGATATTCGCCGCCACCTGCGGAAACATTTATGTCCATCACATTGTACTTCTCCATCATCTTGCCTGTTTCAGCATATACTTTTTCGCAGTTATGCAGCCAGTTATTTTTAACGGTACTGGCCAGTTCATTAAAACGATAATTTTTCAGCCCTTTATAAGCAATCCACTGCAGTGGCGCCCAGCCGTTAGGAGCATCCCATTGCTGACCGGTTTTATAAATGGTAGTAACTAAACCACCGGGCTGTAAAAATTTACTTTCCACCACGGCGGCAATTGCTGCGGCCTGTTCAATGGTGGCAACATTAAAAAATAAAGGAAAAACAGTGGAGAGATTAAAATGTATTTCCTGTTTCCCTGTAACAAAATTATAATCAAAGAAACAGCCTTCCTTTTCGTTCCAGCAATAATGATGAATGGCTGATGAACGCTGACGGATCTTTGCTGCATACAATTCTGCACCGGCAGTATTGTTTTCCTGTTCATATATTTTCTGCAGCATTTTTTCCATGAAGAGCAACAGGCAGTTTAAATCAACCGGTATGATGGAAGTGGTTTGAATGGTATTCATGTTTTGCTTATCTGCAAACCAGCGGCTGCTGAAATCCCAGCCTGACTCTGCGGCGGCACGTATATCTCTGCATTTTTCACCCTCATCTATTTTACCCTTGGTTAAATGCACATCTTCACTGTATGCTTCAGGCCTTGGTGTTGTTTTTTCATCCCAGTAACGGTTCAAAACAATACCATCAGTCAATCGCACTACATGCTTTAATGCAGTATTTTCCGTGGCAAGCATATTCTCGTCCTGCATCCAGAAACTGTATTCTTTTTCCAGCGCAGTTTTATATTTCACTAAAACATTCTCCCCCTTTTCTTCTGCAAGCAGGTTTACCATTAATGCAAAAAAAGGCGGCTGTGAACGGCTGAGATAATAAGTGCGGTTGCCGTTGGGTATAAAACTAAATTCATTAATCAGCCACGCAAAATTTTCTATCATGCTTTCAATGATGTCAGCCCGTCCGCTCACCTGCAGCCCCAGCATGGTAAAATAACTGTCCCAGTAATAAATTTCCCTGAACCTGCCCCCCGGCACAATGTATTCATATGGCAATGGAATGAGCGTACCACCTGCTGCAGCCGGTTGCCGCTTCAGTTCATTCCATAAATCATTCAAATGCGTACCGATATTTTTTTGTGCGGATGAATACACAGAATTATTTTCTTGCGGCAGCAAAAAATATTCCTCAACAAATTTTTTAAGATTAAAGGCAGATGATGATTTTTGAATATTGTATTGTGCAAGTATTATCTCCTCAGTTTGCTTTGGAACTGCATCTACAAAATATTTACTGTCCGCAAACAGTTCACTGCTTTGCACTGCTTCATACAGTGGTGAAAGAGATTCTATAAAAAACAACTCCCTATTCATATCCCGGCTGCCTTTTTATTATGCAGCCTGTTAAATATAAACAGGCATATAATCAATAATGCAATGGGCAATAAAGAAAAATAAAAAGCAGTTTGCCCGCCGTAATGCTGAAAGATGTTACCAGTAATTACAGAACCTGTGGAGCCTCCCAGTGCAGAAAATAAAATAATGAGCCCGCTCATTAAACCATGCTGCGGTTTGGGCAAAGAACTTAATATTACAGAATTAATAGCCGGGTAAACCGGTGCCAGCACCAGCCCGATTAATGGAAAAACAAACGCCACCGCAGGAATATCTTTAAAGGATGTTATACCACTGCCTTTATAGGAGGCAACCACTTTTTGTATTACCGGCATGGCAAAATAAACTAACCCTCCGGCCAGAACCAGGCAGGTTATCAGTACCACAATCCATTTTACTTTTTTCATTATAAAGCCTGCTAAAAAACGGCCTGCTGCAATGGACGCAGCCAGTATGCTGGCCATTTGTATACTCAGTACTTCATTCAGTTTTAAAACATCGTTGTTAAATGTAGGCAGCCAGCTCATGATGCTTTGTTCAAGCAGTACATATAAAAATGCGCAGGCAATAAAGATCAGTACCAGCGGAACAACCAGCAACCGGAACATTTTTACAAAATCTTCCAGGCTGGCGGCATCATTTCCTGCTTTGGCTTCGGTTTCATCCAATGGTGAAACCAGCAGAAGCAAAAATGCCACTAAAGAAATGCCACCCAGCAAATAATACACATTTAACCAGCTTGAAGAGCCGGGATTATTTTTATCAATAAACAAAGGGAAAATAAAATAGCTCACCACCACACCCATTCCAAAAAATGCTTCCAGGAAGTTCATAAAGCTGATATGGCTTTTTTCATCTTTTGTTATAAGCCCGATAGAGCCAAAAGCACTCATTTTAATTAATGCAAAACTGCTTCCAATAGCGGCAAACAACAGTTCAATAGCAACCAGGCTTTGGGTAAAGGGCATTACAAAACATACAGCTGCAGTAAACCCAAGTGCAATGAGCATGGCACGCCGGTACCCGATTTTTGTAATGTAAGATGTTACCAAAAAAGACACAACGGCAATACTTAAATCCTTAAAAGGTTCCAGTACCGCCACCTGCGATTTTGTAACTGCAAAACTTTTTTGCACCAGCAAAATAACAGTGCCTACACTGTTAAGCAGTATGGCAAAAACAAAATAATTTAAAAAGAGGGAAACTTTAATTTTCCAGTTAGACATAAGCAAGCATTAAATATTGTTCAATAGTATTTATTACAAAGAGCCTCCTTTTACCAGCACCGACGCTACCGTTAACTCCTGCACAAAGGTGCTGCCGTTTAAACATTCCGTCATGCGTTTATATGCCAGTTTACCCAGTTTATAACCGCTGGTTTCCACAAAAGTAATTTTCGGATTGTACATTGTTGGTATCAACCCGTTGCTGATGGAAATTATTGCCACATCTTCAGGCACACGCAATTTCAATTCATGCACTGCCTGCATGGCGCCTATCAGTATCAAATCTCCCATTGCAAAAATGGCATCTGGTTTTGTTTTGTTTTTGAATGCATCCATGGTGGCCTGTCTTGCCTCTTCAATGGAAAGAGGAAAACGGTTTATCACAGCAGTATTGGGCGAAATATCTTTCACCACTTCATTAAACGATTCAAATCTTTTCTTGGAAATAGTAAGTTTGGGATGCCCAAATAATGCCAGTATGCGTTTGCGCTTTTTTTCCAGCAACGCTACTGCTGCCATCGCCGCTGCCTTTTTATCTGCAAGGCAAATTTTATTGCATGCTTCATAGTCGGGCACACGGTCAAAAAATATTACCGGCACTTTTTGATCATGCAATTTTAAAAAAGAACTTATATCATCTGTCTCACCTGTTATTGCCACAAACACACCGGCAATCTGGTTATTCTTCAGCAATTTTAAATTAGCCGCTTCCACATCTTTGCTTTCGCTGCTTTGTATTATTAAAACAGAATACCCGCTCTTACGTGCCTCATCTTCCACTGCTGCGGTAAATGAATCATAAAAAAAATTATCCAGCAACGGCACCATTACCCCCAATACATTGCTGCGTTTATTGCGCAGGAATATAGCGTGTTTATTGGGTTCGTATTCCATAGCCAGCGCCAGTTCCCTTACCCTTTTCTTCGTGTCTTCAGAAATATCAGGATGATTTTTTAGTGCCCTTGAAACGGTGGACACACTGAGTTTGAGGATTTCAGACAATTGTTTTAGTGTACTTGTAGCTTGCATATCGTTGCTGTGAAAATAGCACTATTTTCCAGTTCTATGCAACAAAAATAAATTGCAGATTTTATTGCAGGTTATTTTTAATAAAAACAATCTGGCCCAAATGATACGCATCATGCTGCAGGCAGCCGGTAATCAGTTGGTAATACGTTTGCCCTTCACGGGGAGATGGCTTATCCAGTTGTTCATCCCTCATATTCAGCAATGCAGTGCGGAGGGAATGGTAGGCTGCTTCAAAATCCAGCAGGGTTTGTTTCCAGCCGGCATCATTCAGTTCATCAGGCAGTTTAAAATCTTTAAACGGTGGCGGGTTATCGCTGCCCCCCAGCCTGTTTACCACGCGGCTTCGCCAATAAACTAAGTGCGATACCAGCATCCAGATGCTGTTACTGTTCCCGGTTATTTTTTTTGCAGCATGGGTGGCATCTATGCCTTGCAAAGCTTCTTTAAAATTAATACCAACCCAGCAGTCGCCATGCTGTAATGCGGCAAATTGTTTTGCTATGCGGTTAATTTCAATAGCCATATTTTTGTTATGAGTTTGAAGCTAAGTGTTCATGTTTAATTGTTAAGCAATTTACAATTATTTATGAACCATGAACAAAGAACCATAAACTATCAATTATTCTAATGAACATCGAATTCAACAAAAATGAAGACGCCAACAAACTGGCCTGGAGTGCCGTAAAACAGCAGCTGGAAAAAATATATGAAGGCGGTGGAAAGAAATCAATAGAAAAGCAACGGGAACGCAATAAGCTTACCGCAAGGGAACGCATTACTTACCTGTGCGATGAAGGAAAACCCTTTATAGAAATTGGCGCCTTTGCCGGTTTTGAAATGTATGCAGAACAAGGCGGCTGCCCCGCAGGCGGCACGGTAAGCGGCCTTGGTTATGTAAGCGGCCGGCAATGTATTGTGGTGGCCAATGATCAAACGGTAAAAGCAGGCGCCTGGTTCCCCATCACCGGTAAAAAGAATTTGCGCATGCAGGAAATTGCTATGGAAAATAAACTGCCAATTATTTACCTGGTGGACAGTGCCGGCGTTTTTCTCCCCATGCAGGATGAAATTTTTCCCGACAAAGAACATTTTGGCCGCATCTTCCGCAACAATGCAAAAATGAGCGCCATGGGCATTACACAAATTGCAGCCGTAATGGGCGCCTGTGTGGCGGGTGGCGCTTACCTGCCCATTATGAGCGATGAAACATTAATGGTGGAAGGCAACGGCAGTATTTTTTTAGCAGGCCCTTACTTAGTAAAGGCTGCCATTGGTGAAGATATTGATGCAGAAACTTTAGGCGGTGCAGAAACACACAACGCACTCAGCGGTATTGCCGATTATAAATTTAAAACCGAACAGGAATGCCTTGACCAGGTAAAAAAAATAATGAGCAAGCTGGCTCAGCCCGTAACAGCAGGCTTTGATAAAATTGCTGCAGCAGCACCATCAAGGCCCGCGAGTGATGTGTTTGGTATTATGAGCGAGGGCAACACAAAACCATATGATGTAAACGACATCATCAGCTGCATTACAGATGCCAACAGCTTTGATGAATTTAAAAAAGAATACGGCAAAACCATTGTATGCGGTTATGCCCGTATTGAAGGATGGGCCGTGGGCATTGTTGCCAACCAGCGTTTGATTGTAAAAAGCAAAAAAGGCGAAATGCAGTTAGGCGGTGTTATTTATAACGACAGTGCCGATAAAGCGGCCCGTTTTATTATGAACTGCAACCAGAAAAAAATACCGTTGGTGTTTTTACAGGATGTTACCGGCTTTATGGTGGGCAGCCGCAGCGAACACAGCGGCATTATTAAAGACGGTGCTAAATTAGTAAACGCTGTTGCTAATTCTGTGGTGCCAAAAATTACCATCATCACCGGCAACAGTTATGGCGCCGGCAATTATGCCATGTGCGGCAAAGCATACGACCCCCGTTTTATTTACGCATGGCCCACAGCAAAAATTGCTGTAATGGGTGGCGAGCAGGCAGCCAAAACATTATTGCAAATTGAGGTAGCCTCTGCCAAAGCAAAAGGCAAGGAAATAACTGCTGAAGAAGAACAACAAATCGCAATATGCCGCAGCCCGTTTGTGGGTAGATGCTATTATTGACCCTGCTTACACCCGCCGTGTAATTGCAGAAGGCATTGCCGCCGCTAATCATAATGCAGATATACCGGAGTTTAAAACGGGAGTACTTCAAGTGTAAAGTCAAAATTCAAAAGTAAAAATGGAAAGCTTTTTTTGAATTTTGATTTTTGGTTTTTTGTTACAAGCAGTTATAATTCTATTAAACATCGTTGCGTCGCAATCACTTTAACGGCATACCGTTGTTGGGCTTTATTAAAGCGGAAATACAGTTTTGCAATAAATATTATGCTAACTTTATTGCATTAACTTTTGTTCTACTAAATATTGAAGTTCAGTAAAGAATGGAACAAGGAGTTGCGCAAATACAAACATAAGGCAAAATTTGCCTTACATGGTGTTTGCAAAATGGCAAGTGAAGGTGTGATTGCTGCCGTGTCAGGTTGAAAAAACCTATCTATCAACTTCATAATTCTTTTATATTTTTGATACAGCACTACTGTCAGGTTTTTTCAACTGCCACTTCGCAAACACCCTGGCCGTTAGCCGCTATTGTAAACAGACACTCACTGCTAACTTATATACTCAGAGTTAAAAAGATGGAGTTAATAAAAAAATATTGGATAGCTATTGTTGTAACGTTTGGGCTATGTATGTTTATCAAACCTGCATTATGCTTTCTAATTCTCGGGACACTTATATCTTATATAGGTTTTACAGCAGTAATATTTCTAAAGAAAATTTCTAAGACAGGAATTGACTGGACAGGAAACATAGTAGAATATCAATCCGATAGTGACGGACATAAAACACCACTAATTGAGTTTACTACTATGACTGGAGACATTATTAAAGAGAAACCAATTGTTTATGCTTCGACAGACCTAAGTAAAATAAGGTCCTATAATAATTTCATCAACCAACCTGTTCCTATTTTATATGACCCAGACGACCCCAAAAAATTTGTTCTGAAAAATGAAAAGGGATTTAATTATGTTGTTTTCATAATTTTCATACTGGCGGGACTGTTTTTTGTTGGACTAAGTTTCAGTTGGTTATTTGGTTATATAAAAATGGGTTAGTAAGACACAACAGCCGCTTCGCCTTGGCTCGTGTCTCACGAGCCATTCGTAACAATCTCCGCTGCAATAAAAGTTCAATAAAGCAATGCTGTACAAGAGTGGTTATTATTCATTCATACAAATTCAATAATTTAGTTGGCCGCAATTGATACTCCATTAAATTTGGAAAATGACAACGGAAATAATAACCACCACTCCTGATACTGAAATTGTAACCACCAGAACAGTGAATGCGCCAATAAATTTAGTGTACAAGGCATGGGCCGATCCCAATCATTTGAAAAACTGGTGGGGGCCAGCCGGATTCAGCAATACTTTTAATGAATTTGATTTTAGGGTTGGCGGCAAATGGAGTTTTATAATGCACGGGCCTGATAAGGGAAACTATCCCAATGAATGTGAATTTATAAAAATAGAAGCGCCATCACTCATCGCATGGAAGCGTCATTCAAAACCATTGTTTCAAATTTTGGCAACTTTTCATGAAGTGGCAGCAGATAAAACAACCGTTGTTTTCAAAATGCTTTTTACCTCACCGGAGGAATGCAATAAGCTGAGGCCTTTTGTTACAGATAAAAATGA
>JBGAHV010000078.1:0-16002 GCA_044225995.1 Ferruginibacter sp.
AGACAACTAATAATGGAAGCAATACCGGTAAACGGGCAAACAGTTACCTTTTATTCTTACAAAGGCGGTGTTGGGCGCAGTATGGCACTTGTAAATATAGCCTGCCTTGCCGCAAAAGAAAAAAAGAAAGTACTGTTAATAGACTGTGACTTGGAAGCACCTGGTTTGCACCAGTTTTTTAAAACAGCTGACGAAACATATGGCTTTGTAGATTTAGTGACTGACATAAACACATTTACTGATGTTGAAAACAATAATAACGAGGAAGGATATGCCCGGTTTATGGAAGAACGGTTTGCCAGTTATGTTGATAAAAATGTAAGCCCCTTT
This sequence comes from Ferruginibacter sp., assembly GCA_044225995.1. Classification (GTDB taxonomy): domain Bacteria; phylum Bacteroidota; class Bacteroidia; order Chitinophagales; family Chitinophagaceae; genus Ferruginibacter. Next base: position 331 of record JBGAHV010000078.1, read on the forward strand.
ACATCGGATACAAATATTGCTCCTAATGCTCCAATGGAAGCGCCGGCAGAACTCACCAATGTTGATGATAACATTTCAGTTGATGTTATAAAGGCCGGAAGATTTGATGATGGTTACTCAAAAAAACTGGGAAGTATTAACTGGATTAGATTGTATGAAAAGGCGCCTGCTTTTTTCAGAACCTTTGCAATTTGGCTGGAAACAAAATATGATTACATATTTGTAGATGCCCGTACTGGTTTGGCAGACACCAGTGGAATTTGTACCATGCTGATGCCTCAAAAACTGGTAATGGTTTTTGTTTTAAATAAGCAAAATATAAACGGCGTAGTGGATGTGGCCCGCCAGGCTATTGAATACCGGTATGACTCCAACGATTGCCGCAGGCTGGATATTTATCCCCTGCCATCAAGAATAGAAAACTCCGTTAACCCTTATTTGCAATTATGGATTGACAATTACAAAACAAAATTTGTAAATCTCTTTACCGAAAAATATAAACTGAACGAGTGCCGTTTATCTCCTTACTTCGACCGTTGTTTTATACAATACTACCCAATACATGCTTACGGAGAAAATATTCCTTCGCTTACCGAATCGGTAACCAGCCCTAATTTTATTACCTACAACTACAACAGTTTTTATACGGTTTTAAAAAAGAATTTGCCGGCATGGGAGATCATAAGTACACAGGAAGAGCAGGAGAATGCAAGCAAAGCTCATGAACATTTCCGTAAAGGGCTGGACTTGTTTTATAAGAAAGAATATAAACAGGCCATTGCAGAATATAGCAACGCAATAAACTTGAAGCCTGATTTTACAGATGCCATTTTCAACAGGTCGTTGTGTTATGAGGATGAAGAAATGTATAAAGAGGCACTGCTGGATTTGAATGCCGTAATTGCCCTGGAGACCAGCCCGGCGGATGCCTACAACAGCAGGGGAAACCTGCTTAGCAAAATGAACAGTTATGATGATGCACTGAAGGATTATAGCCGGGCTATTGAAATGAAACCGGATTATGCGGAAGCATATTATAACAGAGGCGTGGCAAAACAAGATTTACGAAACTATGAGGAGGCTATAAAAGATTATGACAAAGCCATTGAATTAAAACCTGATTATGTAAATGCCTATTATAACAAAGGCGTTTCAAAATCAGCCATAAAAATGTATGACGCTGCGGTAAAGGACTATGACAAAGCCATTGAATTAAAACCGGATTATGCAGAGGCATATTATGGCAGAGGTGTTGCTTTTGGATATTTAAAACAATACGATAACGAAACAAAAGATTATAATAAAGCTATTGAGCTTAAACCGGATTATGCCGAAGCGTACAATAACAGGGGAGCATCTCAGACGGATATGAAAAGATACGAGGAGGCTACAAAAGATTACAACAAAGCTATTGAGCTTTTGCCTGATTATGCCGAAGCTTACAGCAACAGGGGTATAGCAGAAGAAGCCATGAAAATGTATGATGCTGCCATAAAAGATTACAGTAAAGCAATAGAACTCAACCCCAACTATATTAATGCATACAGCGGCCTTGCATACCTGCACATGAGTTTAAAAATGTACGATGAAGCAGTAAAAAATTTCAACGTTATTATTGCAAAAGATCCTGATAATGCTGATGCTTTAAACGGCCTGGCAAATGTTTACAAGAATTTGCAACAATTTGATAAAGCTAAGGAGTACAATGAAAAATGTTTTTTGCAAGATGAAGGCAGCTGGTTGTTTTGGGGTACCAAAGCTGAAATTGACGGAGCAATGGGAAATGATGAAGGTTTTTATGCCGGTATAGAAAAAGCTGTTGAGTTAGGACTTGATCTTAAAAAAGAAGTTAAAGAAGAACCCGAAATAATGAATAAATACATTAACCAATCCCGTTTCCAGGAACTTCTTAAAAAATACAACATCACTTTAGAAGCAGTTCCTCAATAAGCCCAAATGTTTTTTATATTGCACCCGGTTTATGAGAAAATACGAAGATACTTACCGGCACAAGGGCTTACGCAAAAAACTGGTGGATACACTCCGTGCAAAAGGAGTTACAGATGAAAATGTTTTAAATGCCATCAACAATATTCCCCGCCATTATTTTTTAGACAGTGCCTTTGACGAAATTGCCTACGAAGACAGGGCTTTTCCTATTAGCGACGGTCAAACCATTTCGCAACCTTACACAGTGGCTTATCAAACACAGTTGCTGCAGGTAAAACCATTTGATAAAATTTTAGAAATTGGCACCGGCAGTATTTACCAGGCAACGGTGCTGGCCGAAATGGGCGCACAGGTATTTACTATTGAGCGTCAAAAAAACCTGTATGAAAAAACAAAACAGTTTGTACTCAAATCTAAATACCCCAATATTAAGTTTTTTTACGGCGACGGTTTTGAAGGGCTGCCCACATTTGGGCCTTTTGATAAAGTGATTATTACTGCTGCCGCACCTTTTATACCACCCAAATTAATAGAACAAATGAAACCCGGTGGAAAAATGGTGATACCCGTAGATGATGAAGCAGGCAATTTTCAGCGGATGCTTAGGCTTACAAAGAATGCAGACGGCACTTACACCGAAGAAGCCTTTGAAAACTTTTCTTTTGTGCCCATGCTTACCGGTAAAAATGGTTAATTGATTATATTATGCAGTTGATGAAATTTTTTTCAAGGTTCGTTATAATCTGCAACGCCTGTTTTTTAATAATGATGGGTATGCAGTTTATTAATCTTTCCAACAAACAGGCCGGCAGGGCAGAAGTGGCCATTCCTTTACCCTTTCTTGAAGGAACCATGGCGGTACTGGGCCTGCTGTCTCTTTTGTTCAATGCCCTGTTTATTTTGATTTATTTAATTTTAGCAGCAGCAAAAAAAAATAAACAAATCCCCCGTTGGATTGTTTGGTTTAATTTTATATTACTGGCAGTACAATTGTACTGGCTTATTATAGACAGACACCAATGATACACAACATACTTAAAGACAAACCGACAAAGCTATTTGTTATATTTTCAGCTTTTTTTGTTGCCAATGCATTAATAGCTGAATGCATTGGTACAAAAATCTTCTCGCTGGAAAAATTATTTGGGATGCACCCATCAAACTTTAGTTTGTTTGGTGCCAGCAACTTGTCCGTAAGCCTTACCTGCGGTGTACTGTTATGGCCCCTTGAATTTGTAATGACGGATATAGTGAATGAATATTATGGCCCAAAAGCAGTAAGAAGAATTTCTTTTACTGCCATTGCATTAATATCCTACGCTTTTATAATGTTCTATGCTGCCATACATGTGCCTGCTGCCGATTTTTGGATAGGCTCACACGTCAACGACGGTGTGCCGGATATGCAAAATGCCTTTAATGGAATTTTTGGCCAGGGCTTAAGAATAATTATAGGCAGCCTGGTAGCTTTTTTTGTTAGCCAGTTGGTGGATGTAACCGTTTTTCACAGGATAAAAAAGGCAACAGGCGAAGGTAAGGTATGGCTTAGGGCAACAGGCTCTACACTGGTATCTCAATTGGTGGATAGCTATATTGTTTTGTTTATAGCTTTTGCAGGAGTGTTTTCCTGGCAGCAAATACTGGCAATTGGAGTCGTAAACTATATCTATAAAGCAATTATGGCTATCCTGCTCACCCCGGTAATTTATATTGTTGAAAACCGGATAGAAAAATATGTAGGCCATGATACTGCCGTTAAGATGAAACTGGCAGCTATGGGAAAAGAGAGCGAATAAAGATAACTCCGGTACTGTTTTACTTCTTCTTATTATTCAGCAGCATCCATTTACTGGTTTCAAAAATGGCCGAAGTAAGATTGGATAATTTCTTTTTGATTGAATCCGATTGTTCTGATGTTAACGGCGGCAGGTTATCTTTCACGGGTACCAGTTCTTCATGGCTGATGTTTACGTTTTTGATGTAATAATAATCATCCGTAACCACGCCAATATTCCCTTCATCATGATGAATAATAAATGCCGCATGCTGCAGGTTTTGCTGGTTAATAACATCCCTGCCCAGTGTAGTGTTTGTATAAGGCTGGTGAATCATACCGGCTAATGTAGGCAGCACATCAATTTGCGAAACAGTGTAGCTGTATTTGGCCGGTTGCAGTAATGAAGGAGCATAATAAAGTAATGGCACATGTTCGTCACTCAGGCGGTGGCTGGTCCATGCTTTAGGATAAATGCCATCGGTTTCTCCTTCCACACCATGGTCGCCAACAAAAACAAAAATGGTATTGCTGAAATAAGGCTGTTGTTTAGCTGCTTCAATAAATTTTTTAAAAGAAAAATCAGTATAGCAAAAAGCTTCATATTCTGCCTGCGATTCAAAACCATTTTTTGCCAATGTTTCCTTATCCAGTTTTTCGCAGGTAAATTCTTTTTCATCAGGTGGCAGCATAAAGGGGCGGTGGTTATGTGCAGTTTGTATTACCGCAAAAAAAGGTTTGCTTTGCTGCTGTAACACCTGCTCCGCTTCCATAAACAAATCTTTATCGCTGATGCCCCATACATTTACTTCGGGTGATTTATAGCTACCCTTTTCGTGAATGTCAATTCCGCTAACATTACTCATCAACCCACGAAAATTATTAAACTGGCTGCGGCCGCCAATAAAATAAAATTTACTGTAACCTTCAAATGCATTAATGATGGTTTGCTGGCTGATGGCTTCATCATTTTGGGTGGAGAATTTTGCCATCTGTACATCAGGTATACCCGTAATGGTGGCAAAAATACCACGGGCTGTGCCAAAGCTGGGTGTAAAACAGCGTTCAAAAAAAACGCCATTCTTACATAACTCGTTAAAGTAAGGAGTAGTGTTCAGTCTGTTGCCGCTCATGCTGCTTTTATACATGCTGAAACTTTCGCACAGCACAAGCACCACGTTTGGTTTACTCTCCAACCCACGGTTGTTTGGTAATACTATCCGGTCGTAATTATTGCTAACGGTGTTATTCGTATTGTTCAGTTGCAGAAAATCTGCTATTACAGGATAGTATTGTGCAGCACCACTGGTATTAAAATCCGGCTTACGCTGTTTAAGTGATGTTATAAAATTCTGAAATGGATTTAAGGCAAGATAGCTTTTAAAATTATCGTTCAGCCGGTAGGCATCCTGCCGGGTTAGTGGTTTAAACTGTAAAAAACCAAATACAAACCAAAACATTAACAAAAGGGCAAGCAGGTACCAGCGGCGTTTGTATTCAAATTTATGCCACATATTGTTTGCATCCACCATACCATGCGAACGCCTGAAAAGCTTTGCAATAATAAGGACTGCTAAGGCCAGCCCCAGCAGTATCCATACAATGGGATAAGTTTCCCAAACCATGTGGAACATTTCGTAAGGGTCATCTTTAAAATTTAAAGCGCTGGCGCCAATGCGGGTATGGTTATAACTGAAATTACCAATATCTGCCCCGAAAAAGAACATTATTACAAGGGTGATGATGGCAAGATAAACTGTCCATAGTTTTTTGGTAGTGGCAGAGTGAAATGGCGAAAATCGTTTAAAAATAGAAAGAACAATTATGGGAGAAAGAGCAATAGCAATCCAGCGTAAGTCATATTTAAGCCCGAGCCAGAAAGAAGGCCCCAGTTCAAAAACACTGATAGTTGCCGGCTTAAAACAAATAACAGTGATGACACGCATTGCAGTAAACACCAGCAGGTAGATGGTAAACAGTTTTATCATCCACTGTATGGTTTTGGAAATTTTCAGTTTCTTCATGCTGCCTTGTTTCTTAAGCGAAAAGCGGCTGCAATATAGCAATCATAACCATTACTGACTATTGTTTTTTCTTATTATTCAGCAGCAGGTATTTGGCGGTTTCGTAGTAGGCGTTGGTAAGATTGCGTAAATTGTTTTTTACACTGTCGGTATGGCTGTTTTGTATAACAGCATTATCATCTGTAACCGATACAAATTCTTCACCACCGGTTTTAAAATTCTTCAGGAAGTAATAGTCATTACTCACCAACCCGATTGTTTTTACATCATGGTCAATAATAAAGGCCAGGTTATCTGACCCTGTAAAAGCCGGCTTGTATTTGCCGGACGTATCAAACATGTTTCTGCCAAATGTTGTGTTGTTGTACGGAATATTCGCTAAACCTGCTATACTTGGCAATATATCCACCTGGCTGCACACATCATTTATTTTTTGCGGCTGCAATAATTTTGGCGCATAAAATAAAAGCGGCACATGCTCACAGGTTAAACCTTGTGCAGAGTATGCTTTAGGCAGATAAGGGAGATTGCCACCGTAACGGATACCATGGTCGCCCACAAAAACAAAAATGGTATTATCGAAATACTTTTCTTTTTTAGCCGCTTCTATAAACTGCTGATAGCAGTAATCCGTAAAACGGAAGGCATTCATTTCTTCATTACTTTCAAAACCATATTTTTTCAACGTATCCACAGGAAATGAAAGCATTTTAAAATTCGCCCTGTCCTCCTGCGGAATGGTGTAGGGCCGGTGATTATCGGCTGTTTGAATAATAGCAAAGAAAGGTTTGGATTGTGCCTTTAAAACTTTGTTGGCCTCTAAAAATAAATTTTTATCGCTGATACCCCATACATCTACTGTGGCGGCTTTATAACTTCCTTCTTCATACAATTGCAGGTTGCTGATATTGTTAGTGAGCAGCCCCCGTATGTTTGCCCAGTTGGCGCTGCCGCCTAAAAAATAAAAATGGCTGTAATCTCTAAAATCATTGATGATGGTATACTGGTCCACAGCATTGGGATTGCGGCTGGCAGTGCGTGGGTTCTCTACATCCGGTATGCCGGTAATGGTGGCCCATACACCACGTGCCGTGCCATATGCCGGCGTAAAACAGCGGTTAAAGAAAATGCCGTTGTTACACATTTCATTAAAGTAAGGTGTTGTGTTCAACGGGTTATTGTACATACTGCTTTTGTATGCACTGAAGCTTTCGCAAATAACCAGTACAATATTGGGGTGTGTATTTAAAGGATCATGATTGGTGTAACTTCTTTCAAACCTCAGTGCCGAAGTATCGGGGTTGTTTATGCCGAGCTGCTGTGCCATTAAAGGATAATATTCCTTTACTTTTTCAAGGTCATACGTTGAATTGCGGAAACTAAGTGTACTGAAAAAACTCTGCAAAGGATTTAGTGCCAGTTGTGCTTTAAAATCGTCGCTTAATGTAAAGGCATCGCTCCAGCGCAGCGGAAACTGCCCGGGTTTAAAAATGATTTTTCCAACAACAGTTTGTGCAAGTATCAAAAAGCCAATAATGTAAAAAATTATACCGTGTCTTTTGTAAAAACTTTCTTCAAATAAAAATTTATTCAGCAGCCAGCTAAAAAACAATCTTGCCAAAACAGCAATAATGATAATGGCAATAGTCACTTTTACCAATGGATATGTTTGCCACATCATTTTATAAGAAATGCCGGCATCCTGCAAATAATTAAGAACAGAGGCATTCAGCCGCTGATGCAAATAATCATAATGATAAAAATCAATTGCATAAAGCAGTACTAACAGTACAAAAACCACCGTTAAAAAAGTTTTCCAAAAGCCGGCGGCTTTATTATTATTAAAAGGATTGATGAAGGGGAATGCACAAAGCAGCAGTATTACCAACCCGGTAATGCAGGCAATGCGTGCATCAAAACGCAGGCCCATAATAAACGCCGAGCCTGAAAAAGCTTTGCCCGGCGGGTTGTAGTTAAAATAAAAAATAAAACGGCCAATACTCATTGCCAGCAGCAACACCAGCACCACAGAAAATATCCACCGCAATAATCTGGGAATACGTTGTAAAAAAAGCATCTCAATATTTATTTCCGGCTGCTAAATTAGTTTAATTATTTTTGGATGGCGTTAATTTAACAGCACATACACTTTTAATGGAACCACTCTTCAATTTCGACAGGCGTTTGCTGCATCTGATCAATTACGACTGGCACAATGATTTTTTTGACTGGCTGATGCCATGGCTCCGCAATTCACTTTTATGGGCACCATTATACCTTTTTTTGATTGTGTTTACAGTGGTAAATTATAAGAAAACAGGCTGGTGGTGGGTGTTGTTTGCTATTTGTACGGTAACTATTTCCGATTTGGTCAGCAGCCGGCTTATAAAAGAAAATATTATCCGCATACGCCCTTGTAATAACCTGGCACTGGCGGACTGGTTAAGGGTTTTGGTAGGCTACCGGCCACAAAGCAGCAGTTTTACCTCATCACATGCCGCCAACCATTTCGCTATGGCTATGTTTGTGTTTACCACCTTTAAAATGCACTTCAAAAAATGGCCTTACCTGTTTTTTTTGTGGGCATTCAGTATTTGCTATGCACAGGTGTATGTTGGGGTGCATTATCCGCTGGATGTGGCCTCAGGCGCATTAATTGGAATACTTATCGGATATTTGCCGGGAAAATTCTTTAACCGAAGCTACGGACTTACGTAATTCAACATGGCGGAGATTATAATATTAGCGCTTCTCATAATTTTTAATGGCCTCTTTGTAATGAGCGAAATTGCACTGGTAAGTGCCCGCCGTGCAAGGCTGGAAACCATGGCCAACAAAGGCGATGCTAAAGCAAAAGCAGCACTGACATTGGCTGAAAACCCGGAAAAATTCTTATCTACCGCACAAATATTTATTACCCTTATTGCCATTTTAACGGGTGTGTACTCCGGCGAAAAATTTGGGCATTACCTGGAGCCTTACGTGGAAAAACTGGCTTTCCTGAAGCCTTATGCTGCCACAGTATCCACGGTAATTATCGTAATTATTGTAACCTTCCTTTCCATCATTTTTGGGGAGCTGATACCTAAAAGGCTGGGCATGCTGCAGGCAGAAAAAATAGCAAGGGTGGTGGCGGGGCCAATGAATTTTTTGTCTACAGTTACCTATCCAATTGTATGGGTACTGTCTAAAATTTCTCAACTGTTTTTTAAACTGTTTAATGTAAAAACATCCAGCGATAATGCAGTAACTGAAGAGGAAATTAAAGCAATGATAACTGAGGGCAGTGAACATGGCACTATTGAAGAAGAAGAAAAGGAGATTATTGAACGTGTGTTTCATTTGGGCGACCGTAACATTACTTCTTTAATGACGCACAGAACCGATATTGTATGGTTTGATGCCAGCGAAACTGTGCAACAGGTAAAAGATAAAATGGATACCGTTATTTATAACAGTTACCCCGTTTGTGAAGAAACAGTTGACAATATAAAAGGCACCATCAGCGTAAAGGATTTATTAAAGGCTGATAATAATAAACTGCTTAAGGACATTGCCAGGCCCGCTTTGTTTGTACCTGAAAACAATTCAGCTTACCAGTTGCTGGAGAAGTTTAAGGAAACCGAAATTCATAGCTGCTTTATTGTAAATGAATATGGCACGCTGGAAGGAATGATAACATTAAATGACATTCTGGAAGCTATTGTTGGAGATGTACCTCAAACAGGGCAGGATGAGTATGAGATTATTGAAAGGGAAGACGGCACTTTCCTGGTGGATGCACAAATTCCATTTTACAATTTCTTATCCCGGTTTGAAAAGACTGAATGGATGAATGAGGAGGAATATGATTTTGATACCATGGCAGGATTTGTATTGCACGAACTGGAGCACATACCGGTAACCGGCGAAACTTTCGGGTGGCAGGGTTTTCATTTTGAAATAATCGATATGGACGGCCAGCGTATAGACAAGCTGCTGGTAAAAATTCCTGATGAAGTTAAAGACGAACTGGGAGAGTAAATTTTACTGACTTATTTACAGCATTTTCCTTTCTTTCATTTTATTTTTTCTGTTGGAAAGTAAATAAACTGGTATGCCGGAACAGGTGATAATAATACCTAAAACAGAATTAATAACCGGCGCAGTACCATTTTTATAATTCAGCACATCTGTATAAACAGTGCTGCATAAAAAGAACGCCACAAAAGCCACAAACAACATGGGTACTACAGGATAGCCCCACACTTTGTAACTGCGTAAAAAAGTTTTCATGCGCTTTCGCAGAATGAAAACACCCAGCGCACTCATGCCATAAAAAAACCAGCTTACAAAAATCAGCATGTCGGTAAGCATATCAAAGCTGCCGCTTAAAATCAGGATGCAGGTCCAAACCGCATTTAACAGCAGTGCATTGCCGGGAGTATTGTATTTGGGTTGCACTTTTCCGGCCCATGCAAACCACCGGTTTTCCTGCCCCATGGCAAACGTTACCCTTGCGGTAGCCAGCACATTGGCATTTGTGGTGCCAAAAGTTGAAAGCACTACCAGCAATGCAATTAATACAGCACCCGTAGCACCCCATACTGCCGCTGCTGCATCAGAGGCAACAAAAGATGAGGTTGCCAATTTATTTATCGGCAATACATACACATACGCCAGGTTTACCAATGCATAAACAATTATACAAAACGACAAGCCAGTAAATAAACTTTTAGGAATTACTGTTTGAGGGTTTTTAATTTCACCCGCAATAAAAGTGATGTTATTCCAGCCATCGTAAGCCCAAAATGCACCTGCAATGGCCGCCATATAGGCACTCACCAATGCCATTCCTTGGGGCATGCTTAACATGCTGGTGGAAATATTAGCAGTACTTCCTTTACCTGAAAGCAACAATCCTCCAATTAAAATAAGAATAGCAACCGCTTTTAAAGAAGTTAATACCCGTTGTAAAGCACCTCCTTGTTTAACGCTGAAATAGTTTACTGCTGTAAGCAGCAATATTAAAAAAATGGTAAGCAGTTTTACACCAAAATTTTCCAGGGGATAAAAATCACCCACAAAAGGAATGTGCAGATGAATACTGTGCGCTGTGGCAGCGCTAAACTGCGGCAGCGGTATCAGTACATTAGCATATGTTGAAAATACATAAGCGATAGAAGCATTACCAGCTGTATTAAAAACAGCAAAGGCCGCCCAGCCATATAAAAATGCAAAGGCATCACCATACATTTTTTTAAAGAAAACATATTGGCCGCCTGTTTCAGGAAACATGGCAGCCACTTCAGCATTGCTTAATGCCCCAAACAATGTGATGATGCCGGCCACCACCCAAACAGATAACAATAACAATGGGGAACCTAACTGGCTCCCCATTAAAGAAGGTTTCATAAAAATACCTGAGCCAATAACGCCGCCAATTACAATGGCTATGGTAGTGTTCAAGCCCAGGTTTCTTTTTAATTCGCTCATGCAGTGGTTACGTTAGCAACAGCGTCTTTTGTAAATGTGCCGTTTACCTGCCGTAAGATATGCAAAGGATTGGTATCTTTTAATGCATCGGGTAATAAATGCTGTGGAAAGTTTTGATAACTCACCGGCCTTACAAAACGCTGTATGGCTGCAGTGCCAACCGATGTTGTTCTTCCATCTGTTGTTGCAGGAAAAGGCCCGCCATGTACCATAGCATCACATACTTCAACACCCGTTGGGAATCCTCCAAAAATTACCCTTCCGGCTTTTTCCTTCATTAAATTAATTATTTCAGCGGCAATGCGATCGTCTGCACCTGCTGCATGAATGGTGGCGGTCAGTTGCCCTTCGGCTGTTTTTAAAGCTTCTTTAATTTCATCAACCGAATTACAAAGCACAACAGTTGTTGCGGGGCCAAATACTTCCTGCGATAAAGAAGCATCTGCAATAAAATCTTTTTGTTTTACAGTGAAGACGTAAGGGATGGCTTCTGTTTTATTCGTATCGGCTACTGCCGCAGCTTTTGATAATACGTTTACTGCTGTTGTTGCCTTCAGTCTTTCAATACCGCCTTCATAATTTTTACAAATGCCCGTACTTAGCATGGTAGCCGGCATTACTTTTTCAATGGCAGATGAAAGAGTTTGTAAAAAAGTATTTGCATTCACATCATCAATTAAAAACACCAGGCCGGGGTTGGTGCAAAACTGGCCAACGCCTAATGTTACGGATGCTGCTAAACCGTTTGCAATCGCTTCTCCATTAGCAGCCATAGCGCCTGGTAAAATAATTACCGGGTTTACAGCACTCATTTCTGCATAAACTGGAATGGGTTCCGGCCTGTTAACTGCTGCGTTAAACAATGCCATGCCTCCTTTGCGTGAGCCTGTAAAACCCACTGCTCTTATTACAGGATTTGTAACCAGCTTTATAGCTGTTTCGTTACTGCAATGCACCATGCTGTACACACCGTCGGGCATATTTGTTTTTTTTGCTGCGCTGATGATTGCCTGCGAAACCAGTTCATCTGTTCCCGGGTGAGAAGGATGAGCTTTTACAATTACAGGGCATCCAGCAGCCAATGCAGAAGCGGTATCGCCACCAGCAGCAGAATAAGCAAAAGGGAAATTGCTGGCGCCAAATACGGCAACGGGCCCAATGGGTTCCATCATACGGCGCAAATCAGGTTTTGGTAAAGGCTGCCTGTCGGGCTGGGCAGTATCAATACAGGCGCTTACCCAACTGCCTTCCCGTAACAGCTGTGCAAACATTTTTAATTGTCCTGTTGTTCTTCCCCGTTCACCTGTTAGTCTTGCTGCTGGTAAGCCGCTCTCGGCCATAGCCCGGTTTATCAAGTCATCACCCATGGCTAAAATTTCATCTGCAATCGCATCTAAAAAAGCCGCTTTGCCGGCTGCAGGTATCTGCTTGTATATTTCAAAAGCGGTCATTGCTTTTTGTGCCGCAGTATTTACTTCGTCTTCTGTTGCATTATAAAAAGCTTCCGGCAATGGTGAGCTGGTGGCTGGGTTTACAGCCTGAAAAGTGCTGTTACTGTTTGCTGAAAAATTGTTTCCTATTAAATTTTTTCCGGTAATGGGCATGTGTAAGTATTTAAAATGTAAATGTAACAAAAGGGGAGTAGAGTTTTAAAAAGTGTAACAGCTTAAGGGCAGTAAAAGGTTTATCCACGCTTTAATCTTCTGACTCGAAATCCACCTTTTTAAGCTAAATTTGCACCCTAAAATAAGAGGAGCGACGTACATGAAGAATATCAGAAACTTTTGCATTATTGCCCATATTGACCACGGAAAAAGTACCCTGGCCGACAGGCTTTTAGAGCACACCAAAACCATCAGCGAACGGGACATGCAGGCACAGGTACTGGATGATATGGATTTGGAAAGGGAAAAAGGCATTACCATTAAAAGCCATGCCATACAAATAAACTACCCGTTTAAAGGCGAGGAATACACGTTAAACCTGATTGATACTCCCGGCCACGTGGATTTTAGTTACGAAGTGAGCCGTGCATTAGCCGCCTGCGAAGGTGCTTTGCTGCTGGTGGATGCTACACAAGGTATACAGGCGCAAACAATTTCCAATCTTTATTTGGCACTTGAAAATGATTTAGAAATCATTCCGGTAATTAATAAAATTGACATGGATGGCGCCATGATACCGGAAGTGAAAGATCAGATCATAGATTTAATTGGCTGTAAAGAGGAGGAGATTTTATTAGCCAGCGGTAAAAGCGGTATTGGTATTGATGAAATTTTAGAAGCCATTGTTAACCGCATTCCTGCACCAAAAGGCGATCCCAATGCGCCGCTGCAGGCATTGATTTTTGACAGTGTGTTCAACAGCTTCAGGGGCATTATTGTTTACTACCGCATTTTTAACGGCAGCATTAAAAAAGGAGATAAGGTAAAATTCTTCAGCACCAACCAGGAATATTTTGCGGATGAAGTAGGTATTTTAAAACTGGGGATGGAAGAAAAGAAGGATGTACAGTGTGGCGATGTGGGTTATATCATTACCGGTATTAAAAATGCCAAAGAAGTAAAAGTAGGTGATACGCTTACCACTGTGGCTAACCCAACACAAAGCCGTATTGACGGTTTTGAAGAAGTGAAGCCAATGGTGTTCGCCGGTATCTTCCCCGTAAATACAGATGATTTTGAAGAACTGCGTGACTGCATGGAAAAACTGCAGTTAAACGATGCATCATTAACTTTTGAATTAGAAACATCACAGGCATTGGGCTTTGGTTTCCGTTGCGGCTTTTTAGGATTGCTGCACATGGAAATTATACAGGAGCGTTTAGAGCGGGAGTTTAACCAAACAGTAATTACCACAGTGCCCAACGTAAGTTTTGTAGCTACTACGGTTAAAGGCGAAAAAGTGATTGTAAACAATCCTACGGAAATGCCCGATCCTACCAGGATTGATGTGATTGAAGAACCTTTTATCAAAGCACAAATCATCACCAAGCCGGAATATATTGGCAATATTATGAACCTTTGTATTGGCAAGCGTGGCATTCTTACACACCAGGGTTATTTAACCACCACAAGAGTTGAATTAACTTTTGAAATGCCGCTGACGGAGATTGTGTTTGATTTTTATGATAAATTAAAGTCGCAAACACGTGGTTATGCGTCGTTCGATTATCATCCGCTGGATATGCGCCCAAGCGATATTGTGAAGATGGATATTTTATTGAACAACGAAAAAGTAGATGCTTTAAGCGCTTTAATACACCGTGGCCGCAGCCAGGATTTTGGCCGCAAGTTGTGTGAAAAATTAAAGGAGTTATTACCCCGCCAGCAATTTCAAATTGCTATACAGGCTGCCATTGGCGCCAAAGTTATTGCCCGTGAAAACATCAGCGCCATGCGTAAGGATGTTACGGCAAAATGTTATGGTGGCGATATAAGCCGTAAGCGTAAACTTTTAGAAAAACAAAAAGAAGGTAAAAAACGCATGCGCCAGATAGGAAGTGTGGAAGTACCGCAGGAAGCGTTTTTAGCGGTGTTGAAACTGGATGATTAACTTTTTGTTACCAACATAAGTAACATTCTTCAGCTTCAGTGGCGTCGCACTCTTGTACATTTGTTTATTATTCAGCTTCCCTCATTTTGCTAAAAATACTTTTGTGTGTTGCAGTTGGCTGTATCCTTTTTCTGCACTGTATCTTTTTTAGGCGGTTCTTCAACTTTAATATCCGGCTCCACAACTGCAACAGTACCTTGCCATATTTCTGGCGGTGCTGCTATTTTACCTAAAAATACTTTTGTGTGTTGCAGTTGGCTGTATCCTTTTTCTGCACTGTATCTTTTTTAGGCGGTTCTTCAACTTTAATATCCGGCTCCACAACTGCAACAGTACCTTGCCATATTTCTGGCGGTGCTGCTATTTTACCTACAGTTATTCCTTCAACAGTAACGGTTTTTGTTTTAGCGCATTTTGGTTTAACGGTTGTATCAATTGCTGGTTCTCCCACAGTTGGTGCCGGTAAAACAGTATCTCCCAATAAAGTGTTTTGTTGCTGAGCTGGTATTGCAATTACGCCAGTTAATTTATTTTCTGTTTGTGGTTCACCCAGTGTATTTGTATTGCACGAAAAAAGTGTGGTGCCAAAAATAATTAAGCTGGCTGCTAAAAACTTTTTCCATAAAGGCATCGGTATGTAGTAAATGTTTGCAGGCAGCTCAATGGTAATTTGATTTAGTTGTTTGTTTGTAAACCGTCCGCAGGTGCTTTCGCCTTCTTTCCGGTTTAGGAAAAACTGTTTTATTTCTTCATCACTCATTTGTGTAAAGTCGGTAACAGTTTTAGCACAAACGGCGCAGTGGCGGCCTTGTTCATTAGGTGTCATGGCTGCCCAATCTTCGTGGCAAGGCTTGGGTATGGATAGTTTAAGCATCTGTTGATTTTTACCTAAGA
>JBGAHV010000079.1:0-15838 GCA_044225995.1 Ferruginibacter sp.
GCGTGTTCAATACCTGGAAGAGTTCCTGCAGTTTAGCAGCAAGGTCGCTGCCGTCGGTTGCGGTGCGTTGTTCAATATAATCCTGAAACTGTTGTTTGTTAAAAATGGTGGTATCTTCTGCAAACAGGCAAAATAAAATACGCACCAAATACACTTCCAGTGCATGGCCGGTGTAGCCAATTTCTTCCAGCCGGTCGTGCAGTTTGCCCATGCGCAGGGCAGCATCAATATTTGCCTGGTCCTGCTCTTTGTAAATCTTTTTCTGGTAACCGCTAATGAAGCCAAACAGGCCCACATGCTTTACAAAATCGGCCAGCAAAAATTCATGCGTTGTTTGTTCTTCGGTATCGTACAGTTTAAAGGTATTAAAGTCGCACACCAAAATGTACTTGGGCAGTTCGTGTTCGGGTAGTGTTTGTGCGTACTCTTTAGCCTGTGCAAAGGCTTTGGTTAAATCTTTGCCACGGCTTTTCATTTCCACCAGTATCACACCTTTCCACAGCAGGTCAATATAGCCATCGGCATCATTGAGTTTTTTAACCTTGTGTTCAAAAGTGCCTGTCTTTTTCCGGCTAACATCAAACACGTTGAAGAATGCATCCAGGAAGGGTTTGGCGTCGGCTTCCTCCCGCTGGGTGTTTTCCCACTCTTTGCTGAAGGTGGTGGCACGGGCTTTTATTTCGTTCCAGCTTAAGGGCATAGTTGTAATTAAATGACAAATTAATTAAATGCCGGCACTTGGCAAGCAGAAATACAGATACCGTGTTTTAACCCGCAGTTTTAAGGTTATTGTACGGTTGTGCAGGGGCAAATGGTTTTAAATATTTGTGAGAGAAAATTTTAAAACCAAAACCAGTGTTATGAAAAGGATAAGTTTGAGCCTTGTAATGGTATTTAGTATATTATTTGCCTTTAGCCAGCCATTAACCGCAAATTTTGAAAACGATACAGTAACAATCGAAAGAGACAAGGTTAATGATTTAACTGTAAATATTCCAGTAAACATAAATGGTCTTAATCCGCCTGCAGGTTCAGCAAATAGCATCAATTATGCTGTTAATCCGGCGCCTGCTACTACTATGTTGCCAGGTAGTTTTTCATTAAATGT
Source organism: Ferruginibacter sp. (assembly GCA_044225995.1). Lineage (GTDB taxonomy): Bacteria > Bacteroidota > Bacteroidia > Chitinophagales > Chitinophagaceae > Ferruginibacter. The sequence continues at coordinate 1,109 of JBGAHV010000079.1, forward strand.
TTCATCTGTTACCATAGTGGCCGGAACACTACAGGTAAAATGTCCAATTACGGTTATCCATGGATCGAATGCAGGAGGAGCTGCTTTATATATATCTGTACAACTTTCTTATAATAACCCTGCAGCACAAACAAGTATTGTTGTTTTAAAAGTAGCAGAGAAAAAAAAGGAAGAGAAATCAGAAGAAGATAAAACGGGCGACTTATCTGACAGGAACCGCATAATGTTACTGAACGCCTACAATTTTGATTTTGGAAGCACTTCCTTGAAATCAAATTATGTTGGCCATCTCAATTTTTTTGCTCCGCACCTTGGTAAAAACAGCCGGTGGGGGTTCAACAGCGGCATAATGAAAATAAATTACGGGCAGAAAGATTCAACAGGCACTGGGTTTGCATCAGCACCTGAAAATGTTTTATTAAGCCCTTTTGACACCATTAAAGCCGGATTAAAATATCTGAGAGAGATTAATTCTTACAAAACAGAAAAATCAAACGTGGTATGGAGTTTTTATGTTCAGCCAACTTTTGAAATTATAAGAAAAAGCAAAACTAAAAATCAGCGCATTTATTTTCATTTACACATGGAATTACTTGCCAGCAAATGGACCTCAACAACAACCATTGTAAACCTGAAAAGAGATACAAGTATTTTGCCTCAAAATTTTTCAACTGCAGTTTTTCGCAACAACCTCAACAGTACAAATACGTATAGCGTCAATTCTCTTTCCGGCTATTTTGGAGCCGGGGTTACATTTGATTTAATACCATGGAAAGACGGTGGATTTTTCTTTCAACCCACAATAGGGCTTACTTCAAATGCACCATCCTTATCATCTGTAGATATTGCTACTGGGCTTAGTACAAATAGTTTCAATAAAGAGAATCCCAGAACATGGCGAAGTTTTTACTTGGTAAGAGCCAATTACAGGCATTTGCTTTCAAAAGATGCAACTGTTAATATTGGTATGGATATAAGGGGTCTCCTTCCGCTTTATAATCCGCAATATGCAGCTTTTGTTGGCCTAAACCTTGGGCTTGATTCAATTCTGGGTTTAATAGGAGGTGATAAAAAAGATAAAAAGTAATAGCAGTTTTTCCAAATCCCGTCATCCCGCCCTTTTAAAGCGCCGCACCATACCCGAATTTTACAAAGCAAACAATGGTACACAAAAGAGCCATTTGCAGGCACAAGTGTTCAGTTTACTTTTAAACAGTAAAAAATGTTAAAGCAGGAGATTGATTTACTAACCCCCAAAGAATATGCAGTGCTGCAGTTGCTGGCCAAAGGGCTGCTGTATAAAGAAATGGCGGATAAGTTAAATGTAAACATCAACACCATTAAAAAACACTGTAAAAACATTTACAAAAAAATGCAGGTTCGTAACCGAACCGAAGCAACTGTAAAGTTCAATTCCGCCAAAGCCGCCTGATGCAATAATGCATCAGTTTTCCTAACCAGACTAAAAATAATTTTATGCAGAAACATCTACTTACTGCAATGGCAGTGCTTTGCTTTGCCGTTGCTGCCGCACAGGCACCTACCGCCGGCCTGGTGGCTTACTGGCCTTTGAATGGAAATTTCAGTGACCAGAGCGGTACCGGTATCAACACCACTAATACGGGGGCCACTGCCACCACCAACAATCTCGGCACTGTTAATACGGCAATGGCATTCAACAATCCAACCAGCACCCCGGCGCAGTATGGGCTGCAAACTAATAACAGCGCCGTCAACTTCAGCACAGCTCAAAACTTTACAATCTGCTGTGCAGTTTTTTTCAACAGCCCCTATGCGCATTATACAGGTATTTACGACAATAACATTAACTATAGCGGGTATGGCGTTTGGGCCTGGAATACCAACGGCTTTCTGCAGGCACAATTTAACTTTCGTAACGGATCAGTAGGAACTACCAATGGAGCATTAACTGCAGGTACCTGGGCGCATCTCACCTGTGTTCGAAATAGCGGCACAATCAGTATTTATGTAAATGGGGTGCTTAACAGTTCAGGTGCAGAAGGAACCACGGCGCCAAACTATCCATATACACCCGCCTTTGGTGGTATGTATTTTAACCCATACAGCCCGCCAGTATATAACCCATTACACGGAAAACTGGATGAAATGCGTATTTACAACAGGGCACTGTCGGGAGCAGAAATAACGCAAACTTACAACGCCTGGCTGGCAGGCCCGTTACCAGTTAAATTAACCAGTTTCACTGCTTCTAAAAATGATAATGGCGTTCAGCTGAACTGGCAAACGGAATACGAACAAAACAGCAGTTACTTTAATGTGCAGCGAAGTACAGATGGTGCAAACTTTACCACTATTGGCACAGTACAGGCAAATGGAAATACTGTGGTAAAGTCAAATTATCAATACACAGACTTTACTGCTGCAAATAGTATGAGCGCCAACAAAACTATTTATTACCGCCTGCAGCAGGTGGACAAAGACAACCGCAGCCAGTATAGTAATATTGTTTTTGTAAAATCTGCTGCAGCAGATAAGCTTCTTGCAATTATGCAAAACCCGGTTCAAAATGAAATACGCCTGGAAGTATTATTAAAACAAAGGCAGGAAATACAGTTTATTATTACAGATGCCCAGGGCCGTGCCGCCACTGCAAAACAAATTACTATGAATGCAGGCCAAACATTTACTGCATTGCCAACAGACCGTTTAGCCACAGGCACCTATTATATTACCATTATAGCCGGTACAGAAAAACAAACACTCTCCTTTGTAAAACAATAATCGTTTTTTTTCTCATGCTTGTACATTTAAGCCCCGCTTTCGGCGGGGTTTTTCTATGTATTATAAAAACTAGGCAAAATTTTTACTGTAAATCAATTAATTGTAAAAGGTCGTATAAAAATACTTCCCCATTTCTTTGGAATGTAACCCTGTTACCGCCTACCTTTGCCACCCCAAAAAAGGGGAGCGCCAAAAGGGATAGCTTTTGGTTTATTAATCACTTACCGCATGGCGGTATAAAAATTTTAAAATGAGTAAACTGCATTTCACTACTAAACATGCTAACGAGGCTACCGTTACGCACAACTGGTATGTTGTGGATGGTACTAATCAAACCGTAGGGCGCATGTGTTCTAAAATTGCTGCTGTATTACGCGGCAAAAACAAAGCCTACTACACACCACATGTTGACTGTGGAGATTTTATCATTGTTACCAACTGCGAAAAAATAAAATTCACCGGTAACAAAATGGAAGAAAAAATTTACGACAACTTCTCTGGTTACCCCGGTGGCCGTAAAGAAGAACTGGCAAAAGATTTAATCAAGCGCCGTCCGGAAGTGGTTATTGAGCGTGCCGTTAAAGGCATGTTGCCTAAAAACCGCCTGGGCCGTAAAATGATTAAAAAATTGTTTGTTTACGCAGGTGCCACTCATCCACACGGAGCACAGCAACCTAAAGAGTTAAAATTCTAAATTCTAAATTCCAAATCAAAAAAATAAATGGAAAAGCAAAAAAATGCATTAGGCCGTAGAAAAGAAGCTGTAACCCGTGTGTTCCTTAGCAGGGGCGAGGGTAAAATAACAGTTAACGGCAAAGATTATAAAACCTATTTTCCACTGGTGTATTTACAAAACCAGGTGGAAGCTCCTTTAAAAACTGTAGAAGCTGCAGGTAAGTTTGATGTGGTGATTAATGCTGCCGGTGGTGGCGTTAAAGGCCAGGCAGAAGCTGCAAAACTGGGCATTAGCCGTGCCTTGCTGGAAGTAAATGCGGAGTACCGCCCTGCTTTAAAAGCTGCCGGTTTATTAAGGCGTGACCCCCGTTCGGTGGAGCGTAAAAAACCAGGCCGTAAAAAAGCAAGAAGAAGCTACCAGTTCAGCAAACGTTAATACTGGCTGTTGGTTCATGGCTCAAGGTTCATTACAGAATTATTATGAACTATCAATCATGAACTATGAACAATAATTAAATAACATCATTCAAAAAGATACAATGGAAAATAACACTTCCTTACAACAACAGCTCCTCGAAGCAGGCGTACACTTTGGCCATTTAAAAAAGAAATGGAATCCCAAAATGCTGCCTTACATCTTCGCAGAAAAAAAAGGTATTCACATCATCGACCTTAACAAAACTGTAGAAGGTTTGCAGGAAGCTGCTGCGGCTTTAAAAGCCATTGCACGCAGTGGTAAAAAAGTAATGTTTGTTGCCACTAAAAAACAGGCAAAAGAAATTGTTACTGAGTGTGCACAAAAAGTAAACATGCCTTATGTTACCGAGCGCTGGCTGGGTGGTATGTTAACCAACTTCAACACCGTACGTAAAAGCGTAAAGAAAATGCAGAGCATTGATAAAATGCTGGCTGACGGAAGTGCTGAAAGCTTAACTAAAAAAGAACGTTTGACTTTGTCCCGTGATAAAGAAAAACTGGAAAAGGTACTGGGTGGTATTGCGCAAATAAGCCGTATACCTGCTGCTTTATTCTTAGTGGATATTGGCCATGAGCATATTGCTTTGGCAGAAGCAAAAAAATTAGGCATCAGCACATTTGGTATGGTAGATACCAACTGCGATCCTAATAAAGTGGATTTTTCAGTACCTGCAAATGATGATGCTACAAAATCTATCGCTATTATAGTAAACTATTTAACTGCTGCTATTGCAGAAGGTTTACAGGAGCGCCAGGCAGATAAAGAAAGTGAAGAAGAACATGGAGATGCAGAAGAATCTGCAGAAGCAAAAGCTGCCCGTTTTGAACAACGTGCAGATGGCGGTGATGACCGTGGAAGGCGTGGACAAGGCGGACGTGGCCCCGGTGGTCCTGGTGGCGCACCTAAACGCCGTGTTGCCGGCCCCGGCCAGGGTGGCAGAAGGCCTGCAGGCGGTGGTGCAAGATAATTGCCTGATTATTTAAAAATAATGTTCAACGCAGGTGAAGAGACGACGTTAAAATTGCTGAGCATTATTAATTGTTAATTATTAATTTTTAATTGAAATGAGTGTAACTATAACAGCAGCTGACATTAACAAGCTGCGTCAAACTACCGGAGCCGGTATGTTAGACTGCCGTAAAGCTTTAACTGAAAGCAACGGAGATTTTGAAGCCGCTATCGACTGGCTTCGTAAACAAGGACAAAAGGTAGCTGCAAAACGCAGCGACCGTGAAGCAAAAGAAGGGGTGGTAATTGCACAAACTTTACCTGGTAAAAAAGCCGGTATCGTTTTATGTGTAAGCTGCGAAACAGATTTTGTGAGCAAGAATGCAGACTTTGTTGCTTTTGTACAGGGCATTGCTGATGCAGCCGTTGCTAATGATGTAAAAACTGCCGAAGAATTGACCAACGCTACAATAAACGGCGCTAAAATAAGCGACCTGATTAATGATAAGCTGGCTGCTATTGGTGAAAAAATAGCTCTTACTAAATTTGAACGTGTGGATGCACCTTTCGTTGCTTCTTACATTCATGGTGCAAACCGCATGGGTGTGCTGGTTGGTTTAACAGCCGAAGCAGAAGAAGCAGGTAAAGATGTGGCCATGCAAATTGCTGCAATGAACCCATTGGCTGTAGATGAAACTTCTGTTGCTCCTGAAACAATTGCCCGTGAAAAGGAAATTGCAGTTGAGCAGATTAAAGCAGAAGGCAAGCCTGCAGAAATGGCGGAGAAAATTGCAGCCGGTAAAATCAATAAATTCTTAAAAGAAAATACATTGATGGCCCAGGCTTTTGTAAAAGATAACAGCAAATCTGTTGCTGACTATTTAAAAAGCGTAAATGCCGGTTTAAAAGTTACCGAGTTTAAAAGAGTGGCTCTCGGTTAATAATTAAATGTAACCATATTTTAAAAGCGGCTTCAATAAATGGAGCCGCTTTTTTATGCAAAAAATTTAATCACATAAGCATCGGTACGCAGCATATTGCGTTTTCTTTTTTGCAGCAGCTTCTCAAATTTTATGGGCTTGCGGTAATACAGCAATGCAAGCAGCACTTGCTTTTTCCGCCATTTCAATATCATTTGCTTGCCCAGCCAGCGGTCCAGCCCAAGGGTTAATAAATGAAAACGTTGCAACTTTTTATTCGTACGGCAGTTGTTGTAAAAAACATCAAATACCCTGTTCAGGGGCTTTTGAAATTGCATAAGTGCCTTCCTGTATTTAAGAATACTGTCGCAGGAGCTTGATTGTACCAGGGCCTTCCACATATCTCCATTAATATGTGCATTCATGCCCATAAAGTAATATTGAAAGCTATTGCAGTTTGTATGTTCATAATACCGCTGCCAGGAAAAACCTGTTGGTTGGTATTGTTTAAACTTTGCAGCAGCAGAAAGAAAATAGACCATAAAACTGTCTCTGAAACAGCCTAAAAAAGATGCGGCAGGGTTTAGTTGATGATATTCGTATTCCTCTGCTGCCAGTGTGGTTTTAAAATAAAGCTCACCAAAATAACTGGATATATCCTGTTGTTTACTTACGGTAAGCAGGGAGTCTTTATAAATTGAACCGGGCTGGGCAGTTGTAAAAGTTATAGAAAATAAAAGGGCGGCAAATAAAACAGCTTTCATCAGCCATTGGTTAAAATAGTAAACAAAGCTGCTTTGTTTTTTAATGCATTTTCCAGGAAATAACTGTTAAGATAGTATGCTTCCCTTTTGCTGGCATGTTTCATTATGTACTGCCGCACTTCTGCATCCATTAAAGCCACATCCATCATCCAGGCGTCTTTCATTTCCTGGTTTATTAATGCATGCTGCACATTATTTACCTGTTGTTTTATAAAATGCAGCCGCATGGGTACAGATGCATCTTTACGGGGCATAATATTGTTGAAGGAAAACAGGTTGCTCTTATTGGTTACATCATTGTTCATCCCCAGCCAGTTTTTTCTCCAGAGATAGTTGGTTATTTTTCTTTGTACCCAGTTTAATTTAGTACAGGTAAGGTGCCGGGCATATTGCATGGTTAAAATACAGCTGCCGGGCATATTAAGCGCAATGGTGGCGTTTAATGCCAGCCCTTTTAACTGTTTTAAATTTTCCTTTTCTTCCTGCAGAAAAGCCCATTCTTCCGGAAAATAATTACGGGCAAACCAGCAACACAGGTTCATCTGGAAATCACAGTCCTTAGCAGCATCCTCCATATCATCGTACAACTGCATGCAGCGTACCATGCTGCTCCAGCTGCCAAATTCTTTTTGATACTGCAGCTGACGTTTGTTTAACAATACAGCACGCAGGGTAAGCAGGATATTTATAATGTCATCATCCTTGCTTTTTTGATATTGCAGTAACTCTTCCAGTGTATAACCGGTATGAAAGCCGGCCACATCAGTTTTGTAAGTATCAAAACAAAGATTGCAAACTTTGCAAATAAGCTGTGCGGCTTCATTAGCCGTTTCTTTATGCAGTTTTGCCAGGTGGCGGTTCATTTCAGAAAGCAAAAACAACAAATGCTGGTAAAACTTTGCATAACTTATTTCATATTTTGGGTTAATGGTTTGCAGCACATCAGCAGGCAGCAGTTCGCAAATATCAAACCCATAGTACAATTCATATGAATTTCCTTTTTCCCTGCACTGAAGATCAAAATTGTATTGTGTGTTCTTTAGCAAGTAGCCGGTTTTTTCTTTGCCATAGCAATCCGCAATGCCATCAATAAATTCATCTCCAAATAAAATAGCCAGGCAAACAAGGTTGGCTAAGTGGCTTTTGTTTTGCAGCAGTTGAAAAAAAGATTGTTTAAACAAAAGACTATCGTAAGCAAAAGAACCCTTCTCAATGTTATTTCTTACCGGCAATAATTCGGGAAATTGTAAAATCTGTTTCAGCTGCTTATTGCGCCGTATATGCCAGCGCATAATATGCGCCAGTGGGTAAGCCCAAAGCATTGTTTTAGTAAACTGTAAAAAATGGGTGGTTTCTTTCCTCAGGGAGTAGTCAGTTAGTTTTTCACTTTCCTCGTTCTGAAGAATAATGCTCTCAATCCAGCTGGCAGCTGGTAATTCCTGGTTATTGGTTGCCGGTTTGGATATCCGCATGTAATGTTATAGAGTTTATATACTGTTACCTGCTCTAAAATTAAGGCTTTACCAACGGAAAGCAATACCCAGCAGCACGTAGATACCAGCCAGGAAATAAATTTGGTCATACGAATCTATTAATCGTATATTTGCGATATAAGATTTTAAAATGAATATAGAGCAACACTGGCAAACAGTTTACGAGGAAAAGTCACCAACAGATGTGAGCTGGTTCCAGCCTCAGCCTCAGCAGTCGCTGGATTTTATTTTAGGGTTTGGGCTGCCTTTAAGTGCGGCTATCATTGATGTAGGGGGTGGCGACAGCTTGCTGGTTGATAACCTGATGCAGCTGGGCTATACCAATATAACTGTGCTGGATATCTCCGCTGCAGCCATTGAAAAGGCAAAACAGCGCCTTGGAGAAAAAGCCTCACTTGTAAAATGGATTGTTTCAGATATACTCGATTTTAATCCATCTAGTAAGTACGATTGCTGGCACGACCGGGCCACTTTTCATTTTCTTACTGAAGAAAATGATATTGAAAAATATGTAAGTATAGCTAATGCCGCTATAAAAGGGGAAGGCCGAATTGTCGTGGCTACTTTTAGCTCTACCGGCCCGCTTAAATGCAGTGGCTTGCCAGTAAAACAGTATAACGAAAGCTTGCTGAGTAAAACCCTGCAACGCTGGTTTAAAAAAATCCGCTGTATTACAACAGATCATATCACCCCATTTAACACTATTCAAAACTTTATTTTTTGCAGTTTTAAAAAACTACAAATAAGCTATGGCCATTCATAAAAAAGAAGAGTTTTCACAGAAGGAACAGGAACTGGCAGCTTTTGCAAAAGCCATGAGCCATCCTGCCCGGATAGCTATATTAAAAATATTGGCGCAGCGCAATGAGTGTATATGTGGCGAGATTGTAGAGGTGCTGCCACTATCTCAGTCAACTGTATCGCAGCATTTAAAGGAATTGAAGAACGCCGGGCTGGTAAGTGGTACGGTGGATGGTCCACGTAGCTGTTACTGTATTAACTGGAAGGCATTTGAGAAATTCATGAGCGAATTCAGTTTTCTGTTTAATAAGCTTAAAGTGCAGAATGAAAAAGCCTGTTGCTAAACTTATCATCAATAAAATTTAAAAAAATGACTGAACAATCCTTAACTGCTTCCATTGCTGCAGGAGCCAGCGATGAAGCCATTAAACAACTCGTAAAAGAAAAATACGCAGCCATCGCAAATCAAAGCCAGGAGCAAAACCTGTCTTCCTGCTGCGGGGCAACATCATCCTGTTGTGGCGGTGATGAAGTGTATACAATAATGGCTGATGATTATAAAAACCTGGAAGGATATAATCCTGATGCTGATCTGGGTCTTGGTTGTGGATTGCCTACTGAATATGCGAAAATTAAAGAAGGCGATGTGGTGATAGACCTTGGCAGCGGTGCAGGTAATGATGCTTTTATTGCCCGAAGGATTGTGGGTGATAAAGGCAAAGTGCTGGGCATTGATTTTACTCCTGCCATGATTGAAAAGGCAAGGGCCAATACTGAAAAAATGGGTTACCATAATGTGGAGTTTCGCCAGGGAGATATTGAAAGTATGCCCGTTACTTCCAATTATGCGGATGTGGTTGTAAGTAACTGTGTGCTTAACCTGGTACCCAATAAACATAAAGTGATTAGTGAAATATTCAGGGTGCTTAAACCCGGCGGGCATTTCTCTATATCTGATATTGTACTGGAAGGACAATTGCCACAACGCTGGAGAGAAATGGCTGAGTTTTATGCAGGCTGCGTAAGTGGCGCCATTCAAAAACAGGTTTATCTTGAAATAATAGAACAGGCCGGCTTTAAAAATATCACCGTTCAAAAGGACAAAACAATTGTTATACCTGATGCTGTACTGGCGGGGCACTTAACCGAAGCGGAAATTGCCGAATACAAAAAACTTACCACACGCATTACAAGTATAACTGTGTTTGCAGAAAAGCCGGCAAAGGATGAAAGAAAATGTTGTGAACCCGGCAGCAGTTGCTGCTGATAAAATAAGAAGTGCTGTTACTAGGATTTAATTAATTTAAGAAACCAAAAGAATGAAAATATTATTTGTTTGTATCGAAAACAGTAACCGCAGCCAGATGAGCCAGGCGTTTGCAAAAATTATTGGAGGGGATAGCGTGGAAGCTTACAGTGCCGGCAGTAAACCCAGCGGTATTGTAAATCCAAAGGCAATTGCTGCAATGAAGGAAGTGGGCTATGATTTAAGCACTCATGATTCCAAATCGCTGGATGAGGTAAAGCAATATGCGCCGTTTGATGCAGTGGTAACAATGGGTTGCGGCGATGCCTGCCCCTGGATGCCTGCCAAACAGTTTATCGACTGGCAAATACCCGACCCCAAACACATGGAACCTGGGCCATTTAATGAAGTAAGAGATTATATTAAAGGAAAGGTTAGTGAACTGATAAAACAGCTCACATAAAAAAGCGGCTCAAAAAATTTGAGCCGCTTTTTTTATAATAGTTTACTTAGTTTCTGCTGCTGAGTTTGCTTAACAGGCGCAGAATTTCAAGGTATAACCAAACAATGGTAACCAATAATCCAAAAGCACCGTACCACTCCATGTATTTGGGGGCACCCAGTGCAGCGCCTTGTTCAATCATATCAAAATCGAGAATTAAATTAAGGGCAGCAAGTGCAACAACAAAAACGGAAAAACCTATGCCTATTGCACTTCCTTCATGAAGGAAAGGAATAGAAATTCCGAAGAAACTTAATGCAAAGGCAATGAGGTAAAATATTGCTATGCCCGCAGTGGCTGTAAATATAATTGCCTTAAATTTTTGAGTGGCTTGTATAATGCGGAAGCTGTACAGCAGGTACATGGCAATGGCAGTACCAAATGTAAGCCCTACGGCATTAATGATAATGTTGGGGGCAACTTCAGCCAGTGCATAATTATATTGAGCAGAAATTGCACCAACAAACAAACCTTCAGCTAATGCGTATAAAGGTGCCAGGTATGGGCTCCACTCTTTTTTAAACATCAGCACAATGGCAATAACTAAACCGCCAATAGCTCCGCCTATAATTAAGGGGCCCACATTTCCGCCTTCAGCTGCTTCTTTCCAGCTGTAAAAAGCAGTGCCCATTGTCATTAAAAATAAAAAGCCAAATTTTTGCAGCGTGCCTTTAACAGTCATCGCATTTTCATGAGTTACCACATCGTCCAGCACAGTATCCCTGAATCTTTTTTCAGATAATGTGGGGTTTCCAGATTTAAATAAAGACATAGTTTTAAAATTTAGAAAGTAAAGTTAAGCAATATTATTTGCCGCCAATATGGTTGTAAAGTTTATTGGTGCTGCTTTGTGGTTTAACAAATACAGGCTTAACATAAACAGGTTTTATTGTATTATGAGGTGTATCTTTTTTAATATTTGTAAAGTTAGTGACAGGAGTTACTTGTGGTTTAACTGTACTAACGGCTGGTGTATTGCTGAGCTGTGCTTTAATAATGTTAATTTTTTCCGCCGGGGCTTTCCACTTGTATTTTGTAGCAACCTGTTCCTTTAAATATTTCTGCGTGGCTGCATCAGTAAACTTAGCCTTATTACTTGCAAGCATCCTGGATATTTCATAAGCGGAGTGAAAGGATGGTGAAATGGCAACAATTTCATTAAACTTCAGCAGCGCCACATCAAACTTATTTTCAATAATAGCATTAAACCCGTCTTTTTCAAGTTGTACTGCTTTTTGATAAGCAGACGAATCTGTTTGTTTAATAAAATTTTCGTTGTCCGTTTTATATTGTTCAATCTTTTTAATATTATTTACAGAGTCTTCAGGGTTTGAGGAGGACTCATGCATATTTTTTATTTTTTCGGCAATGGCTGTACTATCCAGCACTTTTACCCTTATCTTATTTTCTTCAAGCAACCTTTTATTTTCCTCAAGCAGCGAAGCGTTTCTCTTTTCTGAATCATCCAGTTTAAGGTATAACTGCAACGCAAAAAACACAGCAACTGCCATTAGCGACAAGCAAAAAAGTATAAAAATGTTTCTTTTCATTTGCAACGAACCGGCTGTTTTTACTTTTGATGTATTAACTGCTTCCATTTACAATGGTTTAACTATGCTGAAATTTTCTGTTTACAATAAACAAACCACTGCTGCCAAAAAACATAGCACCCCAAACGGCTCCTTTGAATTTCTGCGCATCTGCATCCGGTGTTTTGTTTAAGGCGAATGTTTGTACAATAAAGGCAAGAGACAATATTATCGCAGCCAGTATTACATACTCAACAATTTTATCGGTCAGCGTTTTTTCTTTATCGTTTTTGCCCCCGGGTTTAATGGAGTTTTGCCTTTGTTCAGGTTCTTCTTCAGTAATACTTGTGTTGCCAGTAACAGCCTTTTCCAGTTTTCCTGCAAAATCCTGCAGGTATAAATCTATATTGGGGTTGGGTAAAAACAAGCCATCACTTTTGCGGAATTCAACTAAATCGCAAAAAGCAAAATCTGCCTGTGCGGCTTCGCCATAGCGGTTACCGGGCGGTTTAAAAAATTGTTTTATGGCAAGCTCTTCCCAGGCATTTATATTACAATGATTAAAATAAATGGGTATTATCAGTGTGGCAGGGTATTTTTTAAGCAGCACTCCAAACTCATCTGCTTTAATATACCGGGAGTTTAAAAAATTGGCGGATACACACAATACAGCCACATCTGCATTGCCTAAATTGTTTTGAATTTGTTCATCCCAATTTGAGCCTAATGGAATTTCATCATCCGTCCACGAAGAAAAATCACATACGCTTGAAGTGGAAAGATGATTTTTTACGCCATCCCTGAACACCTCAAAAAAAGGAGCATCCTTATGGGCATACGAAATAAATATTTTAACAGGTAATTTGGCCATGGGTAACATCGTTCAAAGCGGTAGTGAATTTAATACATTTAAAAGAATTGTCATAATTATCTTTTGTAATAACCACTAAAGGGCTCAATTAATTATCTTTGCCGCATGGAACAACTGGTAAAGCAAATAGAAAATTACAAACAGGAAATAACAGGTTTTAATGGTGGTGATGCAGAAGCTTTCCGAATAAAATATCTTGGCACTAAAGGGCTGGTAAAATCGGTAATGGGCGAAATGAAAAATGTGGCGCCGGAAAACAAAAAAGCAGCAGGCCAGTTACTGAATGATTTCAAGCTTTTTGCCGAAGCAAAGTATGAAGCATTACAGCAACAGACCACAGACAATAAACCACAAATTACAAACGATACCGACTTTACTTTACCCGGAGATAACCTGCCGCTGGGCAGCCGCCACCCCATCAGTATTGTACGCAATAAAATTGTTTCCATATTTCAGCGGCTGGGTTTTGCTGTGGCAGAAGGCCCGGAAATTGAAGATGACTTTCATAATTTCTCTGCATTAAACCTCCCGGAAAATCATCCGGCACGTGACATGCAGGATACGTTTTACATTTCTCAAAACCCCGACTGGTTATTGCGTACGCACACATCCAGTGTGCAGGTACGTGAAATGGAAAAAGGCAAACTGCCCATTCGTATTATTTGCCCGGGCAGGGTATACCGCAATGAAACCATCAGTGCAAGGGCACATTGTTTTTTTCACCAGGTAGAAGGATTGTACATTGCCGAAAACGTAAGTTTTGCCGACCTGAAACAAACACTTTACTTTTTTGTGCAGGAAATGTTTGGTAAAGATGTTAAAGTGCGCTTTCGCCCCAGTTATTTTCCTTTTACAGAACCAAGTGCCGAAATGGATATTAGCTGTTTAATATGCGGCGGCAGTGGCTGTAACGTTTGCAAGCATACCGGCTGGGTTGAAATTCTGGGTTGTGGCATGGTGCATCCAAATGTGCTGGAAAATTGCGGTATCGATAGCAACAAATACACCGGCTTTGCATTTGGTATGGGTATAGAACGGATTACTATGCTGAAATACCAGATTAAAGACCTTCGTTTGTTTAGTGAAAACGATGTACGGTTTTTGAAACAGTTTACAAGCGCAGTGTAAATTTTTTGGGTAACCGGCAGCGGTAATTTTGTTCAGCTTCATTGGCGTCGCACTCTTGTACAGATTAATCTTTATTCATCTCATTTAATGAAAAAAGCTCTTATTTTTCCCCTGTCAATAATAGCGGTTCTTTTTTTTTCTTTTAAAATTATTGAAGGCAACACACAGCAAAGCTATTGGCTCTTAATTAGAGGTAATTGGTATTGGGCTAACGAAAATAAAGATGATTATACAACAACATTTGTAAGAAAAGGTACGTATGACAAGTGCATGGGTTTTATATCTCAGGACTCTTGTTTTATGACCTCTATTACGAGTGAGGATAAATATAAAAGAGTTTTTTATAAGTGGCACATCTCAAATGACACAATTCGGATTTTGAAAAGCGGGGATACGCTTGTATTAAAAATAGTTTCTCTTTCGGGTTCAGAATTTAAACTCAAACAAATATTTTAAATGCCATTTTCAATAGATACCATTTGCGTTATTGGAGCCGGCACCATGGGCAGCGGCATTGCACAAACCTGTGCACAAAATGGTTTTTATACATTGCTGTTTGATATTAATGCCGAAGTATTAAATAAAGCAAAGGCAGCCATTAATAAAAATTTACAAAGCCTGGTTGACAAACAAAAAATTACTGCAGAAGAAATGAATGCAGTAAGCAACCGC
>JBGAHV010000080.1:0-15723 GCA_044225995.1 Ferruginibacter sp.
ACTACAGAAGCACTGGTAACAGGATTGCCGGTTTTTGAATCTACTACCTTAATGGTAAATGTTTGTTGTGCAAAGACGAGGTAGCTGGTAAAAATAAGCGTGAGGGAAAGAAACAGTTTTCTCATAATAAAGTGTTTTGGTTAATAATAGCAGCTGGCAATATTTTAAAATTAGCAAATTAACAGAAGGAATCATAAACAATGTGTCGTTTAACTGTCATTTTACTTTTCACAATAAAAAAAGCCGCTTCAAATGAAGCGGCTTTAAAAGAATAAATTTTCTAAGCGTCTTTACCGTGGCAATTTTTAAATTTTTTGCCGCTGCCACAGGGGCAAGGATCGTTGCGGCCAATTTTAGGTTCTACCCTTATAGGTTCCTGTTTTATTGGTGCCGAAGGATCGTTGTATTCATTTTCCTGGCTCAGGTATTCAGGGCCATTTCCACCAGAGCCGGCAAACTCTTCTTTACGCTGGCGCATTTTGCTCATGTCGGTCTTTTGCTCACGCCCTTCACGAATACGGCCTGCATTGGTTTGCTCCATCGGTATACCACAATGGCAAAGGAAGCTTACAATATTTTTATTTACTTCATCATCCATTTGCTTGAAGGCATTAAACGCTTCAATTTTATAAATCACCAATGGATCTTTTTGTTCATAGCCCGCTGTTTGCACACTGTGGCGCAAATCATCCATGGCACGCAAATGTTCTTTCCATGCATCATCAATTAAAGCAAGGGTAATGCTGCGTTCCAGTGCATCGTTCAGCTCACGGCCTTCTGTTGCCAAATAGCGGTCCAGGTTAGCCAATGCCTGAATGCCTTTTTTACCATCGGTAAAGGGTACCGCTACATTTATGATGTGCTCGCCTTGTTCTTTACGGATGTTTTTAATAACCGGTAATGTTTGTGAAACCATTGCATCGGTTTTGCGGCGATAATTTTCTGTGGCTTCGTTGTACAGGCGTTCCGCTAATTTATGAGCCTCGTCTTTACCCAGCTCTTCGGCGGTAATTGTAGTATCGATACCAAAGTTTACGATAGCGGCAAGCTTAAATCCTTCATGGTCGCCACCTTCTTTGTAAGAGTTTATTAAACCATCGGCCACAGAATAAAATGCATTATCCAGATCGAGTGCCAACCTTTCTCCAAACAGGGCGTGGTTACGTTTGCCATACACCACGTTACGCTGTTTATTCATCACATCATCATACTCCAGCAAACGCTTACGAATGCCAAAGTTGTTTTCTTCCACTTTCTTTTGTGCCCGTTCAATGGATTTTGAAATCATGCTGTGCTGTATCACTTCACCTTCCTTATAACCCATACGGTCCATCAGGCTGGCAATACGTTCACTGCCGAACATGCGCATCAGGTCATCTTCCAGGCTTACATAAAACTGGCTGCTTCCGGGATCGCCCTGGCGGCCGGCACGGCCACGCAACTGCCTGTCCACACGGCGGCTTTCATGCCGCTCTGTACCCAAAATTGCCAAACCACCCGCCTCTTTAACCCCCGGGCCCAGTTTAATATCTGTACCACGACCGGCCATGTTGGTGGCAATGGTAACAGCACCCGCCAAACCAGCTTCTGCAACAACCTGAGCTTCTTTAGCATGTTGTTTTGCATTCAACACATTGTGCGGAATATTTTTTTGCTTCAGCATACGTGCCAATAACTCACTCACCTCTACTGAAGTGGTACCTACAAGGCTCGGCCTTCCTGCCGCACGCAGCTTTTCAATTTCTTCAATTACGGCTTTATATTTTTCACGTTTGGTTTTATACACCAAATCCTGTTCATCTTTACGTACAGCTTTTACATTGGTAGGAATGTTTACCACATCCAGTTTGTAAATGCTCCAGAATTCAGCAGCTTCTGTTTCTGCAGTACCCGTCATACCAGCCAGTTTGTGGTACATACGGAAATAGTTTTGCAATGTTACAGTAGCATAGGTTTGCGTGGTGGCTTCAATCTTTACATTTTCTTTTGCTTCCAGTGCCTGGTGCAAACCATCGCTGTAACGGCGGCCTTCCATAATACGGCCTGTTTGCTCATCTACAATTTTTACTTCGCCATCAATAATCACATACTCCACATCTTTATCAAACAATGTGTAGGCTTTTAATAATTGCTGTACAGTATGTATACGGTCTGCTTTTAAAGAATATTCGTTCAGCAACTGCTCTTTGCCATGCAGTTTTTCTTCTGCAGGCAAACTTCCCTTTTCAATTTCGGCAAGCTTGGTAGCAATATCAGGCAGTATAAAAAATTCAGGATCTTCACCGGCACGGGTAATTAACTGGATACCTTTATCGGTTAATTCCACCTGGTTGTTTTTTTCATCAATGCTGAAGAACAGCTCTGCATCCACCTTGGGCATTTCTTTTTGCTGATCGGCCAGGTAATAATTTTCTGCCTTTTGCAGCTTTACACGAATGCCGGGTTCGCTAAGGAATTTAATCAGCGCTCCTGTTTTTGGCAAGCCACGGTGTGCACGCATTAAAGCAAGGCCGCCATCTTTCGGGTCATCATTGCCTTCGGCAATTTTCTTTTTTGCTTCAATTAAATATTGATTTACTGCTTTGCGTTGTGCTTCTACAATTTTTTCTATACGTGGTTTCAGTTCAAAAAATTGCTGGGTGTTGTCGCTGTGCCCCACCGGCCCGCTGATGATTAACGGCGTACGGGCATCATCGATCAATACGCTATCCACCTCATCCACCATAGCAAAATGGTGTTTGCGCTGCACCATCTCATCAGGGTTGTGCACCATATTATCCCGCAGGTAGTCAAAACCAAATTCATTGTTGGTACCATAAGTAATATCGGCATTGTATGCATTGCGGCGGGCATCCCCATTGGGTTCATGCTTGTCAATGCAATCAACACGTAAGCCCAGCCATTCAAAGATGGGGCCATTCCACTCACTATCACGTTTTGCCAGGTAATCGTTTACTGTTACAATGTGCACCCCTTCGCCAGCCAGTGCATTTAAATAGGCGGGCAGGGTACTTACCAGTGTTTTACCTTCACCTGTTGCCATTTCGGCAATTTTACCGCTGTGCAAAACGGCGCCACCTATCAGCTGCACATCGTAATGCACCATGTTCCAGGTTACAGTTCCTCCTGCGGCCGTCCAGGTATTTTTATAAACAGCTTTATCGCCATCAATAGTGATGTAATCCTTTTTTACAGACAGTGTTTTATCCAGCTCTGTTGCAGTACTTTCAATGGTGGTGTTTTCCTTAAAGCGGCGGGCTGTTTCTTTTACTGTGGCAAAGGCTTCGGGCTGCAGCTCTTCTAAAACCTCTTCAATCTTTTTATCCCTCTCTTTTTTTAATTCATCAATTTCTTTATAAATAACATCCCTGCCGTTTATATCACTTACGGGCAATGTTTCTGCCTGTTGCTTTTTATCATTGATTTGTTTATCAATTTCGGCCAAATGGGCGGCAATGCGCTGGCGGAATTCCTGCGTTTTATTACGCAGCTGATCGTTGCTCAGCGATTGGTATTGGTTAAAATACTGATTGATTTTTTCTACCTGCGGCGAAATTTTCTTTACATCTTTTTCACTCTTGCTGCCGCCAAATAGTTTTGAAATAATGCCAATCATAAAACTTCAGTGTTATTGGGTATTTGTTAAATTCTTTATTATTAAGACTTTTAGTTTGTCAAATTTGGTGCTTAAAACAAGTTTGAGCCAAATTGACAGCGATTACCCGGCTTTTAGCGGGGACGGCGAAGGTACGAATTAGTTGGAGGTTGAGGGCTTTAAGAACATTTTTTGTTGACCGGCGGTAATACCCCGACTGGCAGAGTTTCATCAGTATAAAAATGCTATTATGCTTTTTTTAACCAACTTTTTTATTTCTTGCCGTATTACTTAAAAACCAGCATTATGAAACTATTAAAATCAGCACCATTATTTTTAGCAGCTGTATTGTTTTTTACAGCCTGCACCAGTAATGAAATTGGCGAAAGCAAAGATGTGGCGCAGGATAAAATTTATCAAAGTTATTCTGTCAGTTACACTGAAGGAGATGAGACCGCAGAAGTATACGGCCAGTTCCGGTTTGCAGGGGCTAATGGCACCACGTTAATTTTAAGCCAGCCGAGCCAGTTGCAGTTTGACGGCGAAAAAATAAAAGTGGACAGCGGGGAATACAGCGGCGCCTATTACAAAACTTTAAAACCTGCAGCAGGTTTTAACGGCAAACACAATTTTACATTTACCACCACCGATAATAAAACTTATACCAACAGTTTTTCTTTTGATGGCTTTAAGCTGGTAAACATGCCTGCCACTGCGCCAAAAACAAAAGACCTGCTGCTGCCTTTTGAAGCACCTGCGCTGAAGGGAGATGATTATATAAGTGTTGATGCAATAAATACCGACAGCACTTTCAATATCAGTCATAATTATGCCGATGGAAATGCTATTAAAATTCCGGCGGAGTATTTGAAAAAGCAAAAAGGGGGAATACTAACGCTTGAAGCAAGTATTGTAAGGAAACCATCTTTGCAGCAGGTAACTTCCGAAGGCGGATCATTAAAAATTGAGCAGCGCCTGAAGCCGGTAAAAATTTCACTTACTGAGTAAGTAATTTTTTAAACAGGAACCTGTCGGCCAACCACCAGCAAACAAACAGCAATAAAAAAACTGCTGCAGTAAGCCATCCATTGCTAAAACTGTTGAGAATATCTTTAACATCCCCTGCAATAAACAACGGAAGCCCGGCAAAAGCAATGGAGGTGCCCACACTTAAAGCAGTGGCGGTTGCCGGGTAAAACACAAGACTGTTACTCATTAATAGTAATGTAATGGGCACACTGCTTTGCAGGCAGGCAATACCAAATGCAAGGGCATAAATATTTTCCTTGCCAAACTGGAACAGCAATAAAGCAAGCGGCAACGTGATGTACACAAATTTTTTCCAGCCGATTTTATCCGCCACAAAACCGCCGATTATTTTACCGGCAAATGCACTGATGCCAATTATTACAATGCCGTTGGGGTATTGCTGCGCCACATGATTAATAACATCAAAAATGAAAGAGCGGAAACACATAAACAGCAAAATGCCCAGCATCAGCCAGTCATGCGTATCCAGTTCGCTTTGCTTTTTTTCTGCTGGCTTATAAAAAGGTAAAGGCTTTCTCAAAATAAAAAAAGCCATCAACAGCACCAGCATCACCACAAACCATAAACCATAAACCGAAAATTTCCCCAACACGCCGCCCAATGTTAGCCCCAACACTCCCGGTGCTGTAAACAATGCCAGCGGGCCGGTTTTATTATCATTTACCTGCAAACAAACCGCACCGCCTGTTACATGTACAAAAGCGGAAGCAACCCCTGATAAAATAATACCAGTGTATCCATCAATAAAATAAACAAGGATGGCTGCCAGTAAACTTATAATGGAAATAAAAGCAAATGGCTTTAATCGCTTTTTATAATCAACCAAAAAACCAACAGGCAGTTGCCCGCCAAAACCAATAATACTGTACACAACTATTAATACGAAGCTTTGTGAATAGCTATGTGTAAATGTATAATTGGCCAGCATAAAACCGGCGGCAAAATCATTCAGCCCGTGCAGCAAACCCCATAAAATGGATTGAATGGTTGGTGGTTTATAGCTTATGGTTGATTGCATCAAATAAAATAGTTAATCACTAAGCCAATTCCATAACTGGCTGCATTGGCAATAAAGCCCAGTAAGATTGCTTTTTTCCAGTGGCAGTTCATCATTAATTTGTAACCGATGCTTTCCGTGAAAGCAACACCCAGTTCCAGCATGTTTATATTGGCATTTGTATAAAACAACAGCACGTGCAGCAGCGGCCAGGTAAACAGGTTTAATAAAAAGCCTGCCGTTAACGCCTGCGTTGCTTCCTTTTTAAAAAAGAAAAAAACAAATGGCAATTCAATAGCCACCGTTAATAAAAAGTACAGCCAGTTGCTCATTGTTTATTTTTCTTTCGCCACTGGATGAAAAAATAAATAAGCAGCCCTAACGCCAGCAACGGCAGTACTATGTACAAAAAACCAATGGCCAGTAAAGCGCCCACTGAAACACCATCCAATAATACTGTCATCATAATTGTTTGTCTTTATTTTTTCTTTTCTTCCAGATTATAAAGCCAATAATGGCCGCCAGTGCTGCCAATGCAACAATAACCAGTATAATTATATCCCGGCTGTGGCGCTGTGTCCAGCTTTCTTCCACCACATCTAAAAAAGAAAAAGGCATGGTATAAATTTTAATGAAAGTATGATGCAAATATTAAAGAAGCAATACCCTTGCAATGGTATTTACTTAAAACTTCATTTTAGAAATTGTCCGCTTCAATTCTTTAATTGTCCAAAATAAAAAACAGCTGCCTGAAAATAAACTGTTAATCATTTTATAAAGCAGCTGCCACCAGTAAAAAATATACACCAATTTAAAACCTGCACCCTATTTTTACACGAAAATATTCGTAGAAGAATAAAAACTGTTTATGAAAAAATTTACCCTTATTCTTTTTTTACTGGCAGTGGCATTTGTAACAAAAGCACAGGTTAAAGGAACCGTGGTGGACAGCGCCAGCAAAAAACCCATTGACAAAGCTGTAATTGGCCTGGTGGTGAAAGATAAACCTGCCGATACTTCCTACACATTTACCAACGAAAAGGGTGAGTTTGGTTTTGATATAGTCCCTTTATCCAACTTCTCTGTAGTAATAACCAACAGTGGTTATGCACCGGTTGCCAAATTTGTACCGGTAAAACAGCCAGAAAAAACCATCAGCATTGGTACAGTTATTTTAGCGCAAAGAGCAAAGATGATGGATGAAGTAACGGTGGTTTCAGCCCCCATTACCATTAAGGAAGATACGGTGGAGTACCGGGCCGACGCCTTTAAAACAAAGGAAGGCGCCGTGGTGGAAGACCTGTTGAAAAAATTGCCCGGCTTACAAGTGGATAAAGACGGCAATGTAAAAGCGCAGGGCAAAGATGTAACCCGTGTTAAAGTAAATGGTAAAGACTTTTTTGGTGGTGATGTAAAAACCGCCACCAAGGAATTACCCGCCAATATTGTTGATAAAATACAGGTAATAGATGATTATGGCGACCAGGCCACCGTGAGCGGTATTAAAGATGGTGACCCGGATAAAATCATAAACATTGAATTGAAGAAAGACAAAAACAAAGGTTTTTTTGGCCGTGCTACTGTGGGTGCCGGAACGGAAGACCGATACCAGGGTTCATTCAATGGCAACTATTTTAATAATAACACACAAATATCAATGGTTGCCAACAGCAACAATACCAATGCCTCTTTATTTAATTTTGGAGGCGGCGGCAACAGGGGTATGAGCAGCATGATAAAAATGGGTACCAGCGCTATTGGAGATATGGGTGGCATTGGAGGAATGAGCAGCATGGCACAAATAGCAGATATGGGTGGCAATAACAGTTCAGGTATCAGTTCCACCAATTCTATTGGTACCAATTACCGGGCACAATGGGGTAAAAAAGTAAGTGTGTACGGAAGTTATTCTTACACACATCGTAATACGGCCAAAGAGCAGTTTACCACCAAAACATTTTTACAAAACCTCAATAACGAAGGGCTGAATTCCATTAACATCAGCGATATGCACCGGGCCACTTTTAACCTGGAATACCAAATTGATTCATTTAATTATTTAAAGGTTACACCAAACGTTAGTTACAGCGGCAGCAACGGTAACAGTAATACACTGCTGGATTACCGTAAGCAAACAGGTGAACAAACATTGAATGGTACTAACAGCAGCCTGACAGATTCTAAATCACCCAATCTTGGTTTAAGCCTTTTGTACAATCATAAATTCCGTAAAAGAGGACGTAATTTTTCTGCCAGTGCAAGTTTGGGCAATTCGCAGTCAGGCTCCACACAGGATGTTACCAACCTCAGTTACCAGTATATTCCCTTTTTGGGTGCAAAAAATACATTTCAGTACACTGACCAGGAGAATACCAGCAGCAATTATGGAGTAAGGTTTACTTATTCTGAGCCTATCAGTAAAACAAGAAGCCTTGATTTTTCTGCGTCGCATAACTTTAGCTATACCCGTAATGATAAAAAAACGTACAATATTGATTCACTCACTAAAGTGAGAACCATGAACAATATACTCAGCAACGACTACGAGAATAATTATTACAATGACCGTGTTGGTGTATCTATGCGTACTGCAATGAAAAAATACAATTACACCATCGGTATTAGCGCACAACCTGTTGACCTTAGAGGAAAATCACTTACTAAAGACAGTGCTTACAAACCCATTACCCGTGTAAATATTTTTCCAATTGCCCGCTTTACTTACAATTTCAGCCGCAGTAAAGCACTTAACATGAGTTACAATGGCAATGCCAACCAACCCAGCTTTAGCCAGCTGCAACCAGTAGTTGATTCCTCTAACCCACAAAGCGTAGTGGCCGGTAACCCCAACCTGAAACCTTCCATTAATAATACGGTGAACCTTTCTTACAACAATTTCAATTTCATTAGTGGAAAAACACTGTTTACCAACCTGGCATTCACCACCATTAAAAATCAAATTGTAAACAATACCATTTTTGACCCTTCCGGCAAGCAATTCAGCAGCCCGGAGAATGTAGGTGGTTATTATAATGTAATGGGTTTTTATACTTTTTCAAAACCATATAAGAACAGGAAGTATGTCATCACTTTTAATGGTTCGGCTAATTATAACCATAATGTAAACCTGGTAAACAGCATCCGCAACATTGGCCAGAACTGGATATTGAGCCAGGGTGGTGTTTTTGAATTTAATTATAAAGAATGGCTGGAACTGGGAACAGGTGTTACCTATAGCATTAACGACCTGAAATATAAAAATCCAGATGGTGCCAGTACTAGTGCTTTAAAAAATGCATCCAGCAATGCATGGACCTTTACTCACTATGGCAATATTGATGTTACCAAGCGTCTTATATTAAAGTACGATGTGGATTATACTATCAATAACGGTTTGGCCAGTGCCGTAAGCCAGAACCCGGTTTTAATAAATGCATCATTGGAGCAACAGCTGTTTAAAAAGAAAAACGGCATACTAAAACTGGCTGCGTATGATTTGCTGAAACAAAATACCAACATAAGCCGCTCAGTAAGTGGTGCAATTATTACCGATACAAGGGTTAACCGCCTTACCCGTTACTTCATGCTTACCTTTACTTACAGGTTACAAAAATTTGTTGGCCAGGCTGCACAAGGTGGTGGGTATAGAAATGTGAAAGATGCTGCAGAAAGGCAGATAAGAATGTTTTAATACTGGTAATCAATAATATCTATAACTTATCCGGGTAATTTAGCCCGGATTTTGTCTTTTGCGGTTAGTTTGAAATCCAAATTCATTATCATGTGTTGCAACCGGCAGAACTAATAGTGCATCTAAGAAGCGTATTTCAAAAAACCTTACACATGATTACACCTTCAGGAAGCAATAAACCAATGGTATTTAATTACCAGCAGGAAGATTTTGAGAAATGGATGCAGAAGTTTGCAAGTCATCTAAACTCCACAGCAGTAAAAGACAGGTTGCAATACCCCGATGAATTAGGAAAAGGATATGCAAAGGCACGTACCATTGAACCTGGCCTTTCCTACCGCATTGCAGATTATGTACTGCATACAGATCTTGAATACAAGCGGGCTCCATCAGAAAATTTCCAGGTCATATTGTATTTCTACCAGCTAAGCTTTGATGAATCTGTTTACTGCAAAATAGATGATACAATAATTGAAAGCAGTGAAAAATTTTACAGTGTTGCTTTAATGACCAGCAGCTTTACCAGTGCCAATATTATTTTTAAAAAAGGTACCCGTGTAAAAGGATTGTCTGTACAGATTGATGGTGTCTGGCTGCAGGAAAATATGAAGAATTTTGATACCTACAAGCTGGAAATAGCCAGGCAAAAAACTTATATCATAGATGTAATTACAGCTAAACAGCGAAAAATACTGGATGATATTTTTGCAGGTTCTGAATCGGCCTATTTTCCTGAACTCTTTATAAAAAGCAGGGTGTTGCGTTTAACGGAACAGTACTTAACAGGAATTTGCAAAAGGGGACTTTCAGAAGTGCCGGATTTTACAAACCATAAAGATTTTCATGCATTGCTGAAGGTGGAAAACATGCTTTTACAGAATTATAACGGGCTGTTTCCCTCTATTGAGACACTGGCAAAAACTGCCCTGATGAGTGAGAGCAAACTTAAAAAACTTTTTAAGAAAGCATTTGGGCTTGCTCCGTATGAATACTACCAAAAAAACCGCATGCACCGGGCAAAAGAGCTGCTCCGTAGCCGCAAACACAGCGTTACACAAGTAGGCTCTATGCTTGGTTATCAGAATATGAGTAATTTTTCGGCTGCATTTAAAAAAGAGTTCGATTTGCTGCCCAGCCAGGTACATGAAATTGGATAGCAATATTACCTTTTCCAGCCATATAGAGAACTTTAATAAGTCGTTTAAAACAATCCGTATCCTTACATTTGTAGTGTTAAAAAACAATGCCCGTTTTTATCCGGTATCCATTAAAAACTAACCAAACCACAAAAAAGCTTATTATAACCCCCAATTACAGCAAAATATTGAAGTACTTCCTGTGACACCACAAAGGAAAGCCCGAGATCCGGGCTTTTTTTCATTTTAAACCAGTGTTGCTTTTTAGGTGTTTTGCCATACCTTTGCCAGCCGAAAACCAATTGTATTTCTTTCTAATTTTTCAATATGTCAGGTGCATTAAAAGAGGTTCGTAACAGGATTAAGAGTGTGCAAAGCACACAGCAAATTACCAAGGCCATGAAAATGGTAAGTGCGGCCAAATTACGCCGTGCCCAGGATGCCATTACCCAAATGCGCCCCTACGCCAAAAAGCTGCAGGAAATGCTGAGCAATATTGTTAGCAACAGTGATGGTGATGTAAAAATGGACCTTGCAGAAACAAGGCCGGTTGAAAAAGTGCTTGTAATTGTAGTTACCAGCGACCGTGGCCTTTGCGGTGGTTACAACAGCAACCTGATAAAACTGGCTAAAAATATTATCAAAGAAAAATACAGCGCTCAAAACGCAAAGGGTAATGTGCAAGTACTTCCAATTGGAAAAAAGGGATATGAACACTTCGCCAAAAACGGTTTTAAAGTAATTGATAAGTACTGGGAAATCTTCCACAATTTAAGCTTTGAAAAAGTACAGGAAGCTGCACAATATGCGATGACTGCTTTTGCCAATAAAGAAGTGGATGCAGTAGAGCTGGTGTACAGTGAATTTAAAAATGCCGCTACACAGCGTTTTGTTACCGAACAGTTTTTACCTGTACAAAAAGTAGCAAAAACTGCAGGGCAAAAAAATGCCGATTTTATTTTTGAACCCAATAAAGATGTGCTGATTGCTGAGCTGATGCCTAAAATTTTGAACACACAACTGTTTAAAGCCACACTGGATGCGCATGCCAGCGAACATGGTGCCCGTATGACTGCCATGGATAAAGCAAGTGATAACGCCAACGAATTATTGAAAACACTTAAGATAAGTTACAACCGTGCAAGGCAGGCAGCCATTACAACTGAGTTAACTGAAATTGTAAGTGGTGCAGCTGCGTTAAATGGATAATTGGTTTATGGTTTGCAGTTTGTAGTTTATGGTTTACGTAACAACAAACATCAAACCACCAACTACAAACACACAAAATGGAACTCTCTCAAATTATTCCGCATATTGAAGCTTTGATTTTTGCCAGCGATAAACCGCTGATTGCTGAAGAACTGGTTGAACTGGTGAACAATGCTTTAGGATTTATTGAAGACCGTGCCACACTGGAGCAGGTGGAAGCTGCTATTGAAGGCATTAAAGAAAAATACAGCGCCGAGTTTTATGCATTTGAATTAAAACAAAGCGGCGGTGGTTTGCAGTTTTTAACCAAGCCTGCTTACTACAAAACCGTGGCTTTATTAAACGGCGATAAATTTTTAAAGCGTTTATCTACTGCTGCACTGGAAACATTGGCCATTATTGCTTACAAACAGCCCATTACCAAAAGCGAAATGGAAGCCATCCGTGGTGTAAACTGTGACTATGCAGTACAAAAATTATTAGAAAAAGATTTAGTGGTTATAAGCGGCAGAAAAGAAGAAGCGGTTGGGCAACCTTTACTTTATTCCACTTCTAAGTCATTTATGGATTATTTTGGTATTAACAGCCCGGCTGATTTACCAAAAATAAGTGAAGTGATGATGGAAGAACTGGTGCAGGCAACAAATGTACAACAGGCCCAGGAAGACATGATTGAGCATTCCGGTAAGCTGGAAGATGCAGAAGAAGTGATGGAAGCCGAGGCCACCACCGTTGAAGTAGTTGCAGTAATAACAGAAGAAAATGAGGAAGCCACCACCACTGATAAACCTGAAGAGCAACAGGCCTAACCATAAATACAAAATATTGTAAGGCATGAATATTCTTCATGCCTTTTTTTATAAAGCATTTGAAGGAAATTAAAACCTTCATCATTCGTAAATTCGCTACATGTCATTATCAAGAGAACAACTATCGGCCGCAGCAGCACAATTTGGTACTCCCTTATATGTTTATGATGCAGATAATATTACTGCCCAATACCAAAAACTCACTGCTGCCTTTGCAAAAACAGATACAAAATTCTTTTACGCCTGTAAAGCACTTACTAACATCAACATTTTAAAACACATAAAAAATATTGGCTGCAATGTGGATTGCAGCAGCATTAATGAAGTTAAGCTGGCACTGCATGCCGGTTTTGAACCAGGCCGTGTGCTGTACACTTCCAATGGTATACATTTTAGTGAAATTGCTGAAGCAAAAGAGTTGGGCGTACATATCAATATTGACAGCCTGAGCAATTTAGAAAAGTTTGGTGCTGCTTATGGGCATAGTTACCCGGTGGGCATCCGGCTGCGGCCAAATATTATGGCAGGTGGCAACATTAAAATTTCCACCGGGCATGATAAAAGCAAATTTGGTATTCCCGTAACGCAGTTAGGCACCATTTTAGAGTTGGTAAAAAAATACAACCTGCATATAAAAAATCTGCACATACATACCGGCAGCGATATTAAAGATGTGGATGTATTTGTAAAAGGCATTGAAGTGTTGTTCGACCTCATTCCGCATTTTAACGAGCTGGAATCTGTTGATTTAGGCGGCGGTTTTAAAGTGCCTTACAAAAAAGGCGATGCAGAAACCGACATGCCGCTGCTGGCACAAAAAGTACACGAGGCATTTGCCAATCACCCTAACCCAAATGGCAAACCATTGCAAGTTTGGTTTGAGCCCGGCAAGTTTATGGTAAGCGCCTGCGGTTATTTAATTACCGAAGTAAATGTGCTCAAGCAATCAGGCGATATTACATTTGCCGGGGTAAACAGTGGTTTTAACCATTTAATCCGCCCCATGTTTTATGATGCATATCACCGTATAGAAAACATCAGCAATCCAACCGGTGAAGAAAAACACTATGCCATTACCGGTAACATTTGCGAAACCGACACTTTTGCCTGGGATAGAAAACTAAATGAAATTCGTGAAGGTGACTTGCTCGTTTTTTATAATGCCGGCGCTTACGGCTTTGAAATGAGCAGCAACTTTAACAGCCGCTACAAACCTGCCGAAGTAATGATAGCAAACGGGCAAATGCAGCTGATAAGAAAGAGAGATATGTTTGAAGATTTGCTGCGCAACCAGGTACTGTAATTTTTGTAAAGAAGCTGGCTTTCATTTATCAGCTAAACCCCGTTTTTCGCTGCAATCTGATGCAGTTTATCACCTGTATATCCATTGGGTGCAATTATAAAACAAAACCCCTTTTATAAATCTTTTAACTAAAATTCCTAAAAAAGGGTATTGCACAATTCAAAATTTCTTTCAACATTTACGTTGTCAAAACAACAGTAAAATCGTCCTGGTTTTGCTGAACAATAAAAATTCAAAACTCATATGGTCCCCGACCGAACGCTCTCTGCTGAAAAGTTCAGTGCAGCTTTTTTGCACCCTCTTGTATTTTTTGCCGTTATCATCACGTCCCTTTCATCCTGTAACAAAAAAGAAAAATGGATTGATGTGGATCCGGCATACAGTAAGTATATTGATGCATATACTACAGGTGTCATTTCCAAAACATCCACCATCCGTATTCAACTGGCAACAGAAGCCAGCACCACACATGCAATTGGTGAAGAAGTAAAAGATGCATTATTCAGCCTTTCTCCTGCTGTAAAAGGAAAAGCATTTTGGCTGGATGCCCGTACCATCGAGTTTAAGCCGGAGAGCTGGCTGCAGCCCGACAGGCAATACACAGTAAGCTTTCGTTTAGGTAAAGTAACAAAAGTGCCGGAGAAGTATGATGAATTTAAATTCAGCCTTAAAACTGTAAAACCCTCATTTAAAGTAAGCGATGAGGGGTTGCGCAGCAATGGTATAAAAAATAAAATGAGCCTCAGTGGCGAACTGGAAACTGCAGATGTGGAAGAAAGTAAAAAAGTGGAACAGCTGATTACTGCAAAACAAAATGGCGCTGCTTTAAAAATTACATGGCAGCACAATGATGCTTCCAAAAATCATGGTTTTACCATTAACGATATTGCCAGAGGCAATGCAGTTAGCAATATAGAGCTGTTGTGGAATGGCGCCCCAATGGGAATGGAGGTAAGCGGTAATAAAGAACTGGCTGTTCCTTCTGTTGGAGATTTTAAAGTGCTGGATGTTGTGGCTGTAAACGATGTGCAGCAATATGCATCTGTTCAGTTCAGCGACCCTGTGGCAGTTGGACAGGATTTAACCGGCCTCATAAACATCAGCGGGCAATCTGATATTTCCTACACCATCAGTGGCAGCGAAGTAAAAGTATTTGGTAACGGAAAACTTGATGGCAATTACACCGTTAACATTAACGCCGGTGTAAAAAATACGTGGAATGATGTACTCGATAAAGGTTTTACCTCCAACATTAATTTCGAAAACCGTTTACCATCTGTAAAAATTCATGGTAAAGGAAATATTTTACCCAACAGCGGAAGATTGGTATTACCATTTGAAGCAATAAACCTGAACGCTGTTGATATCAGCATTATAAAAATTTACGAACGCAACGTACCGCAGTTTTTACAGCAAAACGATTTGGGAGGCAATGATGAGCTTCGCCGTGTGGCAAAACCCATTGTACAAAAAACACTGCGTCTGGATGATGATAAAACACTGGATCTTCATAAAAAACAGCACTTCAGTTTAGATATTGATAAGTTTTTAAAAACAGAACAGGGTGCCATTTACAGGGTAACCATTGGTTTCCGCCCTCAATATTCTTTATATCAAAAACAGGGAACAGACACTGCAACAGTAACTGCTGCGGCTGACGAAGAGGAAGAAGGTTATGATGAAGGATATGAAAGTTACAACCGCAATGGTGTGGATGATGATGATGAATTTTGGGACCGGTATGATGATTACTATCCCTATGGTTATAATTGGGAAAGAAGAGACGACCCCACCAGTAAATCCTATTACAACAAAGACCGCTGGGCCACAAGAAATATTCTTGCCAGCAATATTGGCCTTACTGCAAAACGGGGTAATGACAACAGCCTTACTGTTGCTGTAAGTAATATTCTTACAACAGAACCCATGGGCG
>JBGAHV010000003.1:0-131437 GCA_044225995.1 Ferruginibacter sp.
GCGTAGGTGATTTTAAAGTGGTGACATTTGACAACTTAAGAGCTATTGGCAACTCCGAAGAAAAGCTTACAACTTGAGTAGTTTCTTCATAGTTATCTGATACTTTGTCGTTGGGGAAGTCAAATGTTTTGCCATCTTTTCTTATGTGTCCTTTTATAAGTTTGCCGCATTGGTTACAAGCAATTTTTGCAACAACTGGATATACGTATCCGACTTGATATCTTAGTCTTATTTTATGTCCACAAGTTGAACATTCTAAAATTGCTCCTATTGTCATTTGAGGGTCTTTTTATTGCCGCTAACGTTCGAGTATTTGCGAAGGCAGGGAATTCATTGATTGTCCAGCCCGGTACAAATGCCCAATTGAAAATATGTTGTTGAAGTTATGAACTAAAGCTGAAAATTGAATGTCGAGCCCGAACCACTGCTGATGCCTGCATATGGCTGCTTTTACAATGTCCAGCCCTGCTTTTGCAAATACTACTGTTGTACGCCGTCTTTCTTCGTCCGCCGAATGAAATATAAAATAGCTAAAACTGCTGCAATGCCAAAAATTGAAGCCCACCAATATGATGATGTTTTTGCTACCTGGCTTTTCTTCTTTTTAAAAATAACATTTGAAGAACTGGGTCTTTCCGGCTTTAAGTATTTGGCTGGTATTGCATTTATTTCTGAAACTACATTCTGAAAAGTCTCGTCCGTGTACATACAACCGCTACAAGTAAAAACCATTCCTTTCTTTCGCTCTACAATAGATATTATCTTTTTTTCTTCATCAGTCAGATTATAACCTTGATGAACTAATATTCTGTAGCCTTTAATAGCATAAAGTTGCTTTTCAGCGTTTGCTGATTTTAGCCATTGTCTTATAACGTCAATATTCTCCTCTTGAAGAAGTAAATTAAGCTGTTCCATGTACTCAGGATTTACTCCTGCAATTCCACAATGACTTCCATAAACTATGGATGTTAGAAAGAGGTCAAAATGATTTAAGGTGTCTCCATAAATCTGTTTGAATGAATTTTTGAAAGAAGCATATTCTACATTATCTAATAAACTATCTAAAGTTTCCTCATGCTTCTCCCATTGGTCTGAGCCAGTTTTTTTATATACTGTCTTAATGAATTTGTAATAAAAAATCTTGTCTTTGTCGGCTAATAAATAAACTCTGTAATTATTAATACGGTTACCGCCTGTCCCGTCATTTGCAGGTACGTTTTCTTCTATCTTAATTATGCCTTCTTGGTAATCCTCAACAATAGTTCTTAATGTCTCCCAACCAAAGTCAACATTGCTTTTTTGAGGTTTGTAAATGTAACTGTTTAAAGCAACGAATTTTTTGTCTTTGACTAACTGCTTTATTTTCTGCACAGGCTGTCCGACCACTTGGGCTGTCAGAAATAATGTTATGAAAAGAGTAGAGAGTTTCATATAAGGTGACACACAACTCGTAAATATGCGAAAGTCTGCTTTTTGAATTTTCAGCCAATCGCCACATAAAGTTGCTCTTTAAAGATATACACAAAAAAATATTTAATAGGAGGTTTTCAAAATCTTCGCCTTCTCAATTGCCCATACAGCGGCAATACAAAAAAACGAAAGTTTATTCCATTTGCTGATGCCCCCGCCAGCAGGTTGGGAAAAACATAAGTAAAAAAGGGCTGCAGGTGGCGCAGATATACAGCGCTGTTTTTGTGTGCCGGCGTATCAGTGCATTTGCAAACGATGGGCTCTTTAGATTTGCAGCTCTTTTAGCTGCACAGATACGCTAAGCTGCAATGCTTGCGCCGCATATCTGCGTCCGTGGAGGTGTTCAAATGGTTCTGTATAAAATTACAATCTTCATTTGTCATTTCGCAGCCATTAAAAATTTACTGCGCCTTCTTGGTTTAAACCAGGCCAGCCAGGTTCATAAAAAAGAAAAACCGCCATCCGGCGGTTTTTCCTCAGTAAACAGTAAACAATTAATCTTTGGTTATTCTCAAATACTGTGCGTTGTCGTCGTTGGTAATGATGCGGATAATGTATATGCCATGTGGCAGGCCCGAAAGATCATAGCCCGGCTGTGCTTTCAGCCAGCTTTTTACTTTTGTGCCATTACTGTTCAATACAATCACCTCTTTTATATCAGCAGGATTGATATTGCTTAGATTAAAAGATGATTTAACAGGCACCGGGTAAATTTCTGCTTTACTTACACCATTATCAGGAGAAACTACAACGATATCAGAATAAATAAAGCGGCCATTCATATCCGTTTCTTTAATGCGGTAATACAGGCGCTGTGTATTGTAGTCGTAATCTGTTTGCGTGTATTTATGCGCTGTAGTAAGGTTGGCTGCCGCAATATTTGGTAAGGCTGCCGTCCAGTTGCTGCCGTTAAAACTTCTTTCCACATCAAAATGGTGCACATCCAGTTCCTGCATTGTTGTCCATTCTACTTTAACGCTTTTATTTTGCCTGTAAGCAATCACACTTCCCCAGGTAAGCGGTAATAAATTCTGGAATGTTACTGTTACAGTGGCCGATGCAATAACACCGTTGATTGTGTAGCTGAGTATGGCAGTGCCCGGAGTGTTAGCGCTGGTTAACAAGGCTGAATAAGTTCCGTTATTGTTATCCGTTACAGCACTTACAGTACCTGCTGTAGTACTTAGTACCACCACGCCGCCGCTTGAAGTCAGGTTGTTGCCAAGTGCATCTTTCAGCTGAATGGTAATATTGGTTGTACTGCTTCCGTCTGCAGTAATAACTATATAGGTGCTGCTAATAACAGAAGTGGCAGTACTGGCAGCAACAGGTACATACCCGCAAATGCTTATGTTGGGTGTGCTGTTGCAATCATGTTTTAATACTGTGGCAGATGAAGAACCATTATTGCCGGAAGTACCATCTCCCATGCTTCCGTTGGTGTAATGGCCCACATAACAAAATTGAGTGGAGCCTTCTTTAATATAAACCATAGTATGCCCGCCCATTTCAACAGAAATGGCAGTGCCGGAAAAACCAACAGGGATACCCGGATCAAAAGAGGCAGTGGTTAAAGTGCCTGATGGAGTTCCATTATCTGTGCGGCCTACCATACCAGAGCTGTTATTGCCCCATGTGTAAAGATTGCCGGTAGCTGTAATAGCTGCAATGGCTGGATACGAAGTATTATGCTCCTGGCAACTGAAGAAATTAATATTGGTGAGATAATCATTAGCTGCAGAAGTTTTCTTTACCTGTACCCAGGAAGTACGTTCGGTTGTGGTAAAATCACCGCACTGTCTTTGAGTGTTATCTCCCAATGAATATAAATTGCCTGCATTGCTCAGGATGTAATAAGTGTTTTTAGTAGTGTTGGTAGTTCCAATACCTCCGGTAACGCCAATCATTTTAGGAATGGAGGAAGAAAACTCCGCAGGCAGCGTCATTTGCGTTGCATAATTTCTTGCGGTTACAGCAGATGCATCTCCCAAATAAGTGGAGTTGCCCCAGGTATACACCTGGCCGGTTGAAGAAAGGGCAATGAAAGCATTGTAACTGGTATTGCTTACCTGTCCACGTACGGCTGTAATATTGGTAAGGTATGTGGATGAATTGGTTTTTACTTTTTGCCAGGCTGATGAGCCGGCAGTTGTTGCAGTGCCGCCATTCGCTTCAACAGCAAGGGTGGTTTGTGTAAGCACATATACATCACCACCCACATTGTTTACAATTTTAGTGGTCAATACAAGTGTTTGATATGTGGCAAAAATGCTTTGCACATCAGTGGGGGCAACACCGGTGGGTAAGCCTAATGTAGTGCTTCCCCAGCCGCCGGAAGGTGAAGTAATGCGTGCAAAAGCTGCCGTAGATTTCACTGTACTTTTCAACACATTGCCTACTACGCCCCAAGCCCATAAACCATCAGAGGTAAGCAGTATTGCCTGGTCTACCTGGGCGCCGGCGTTTTTACCACCCAATGCTGCTTTGTAAATAGTACCGGTAAGCCCGGTGTAATTGGTGGCATTAATATCCTGCGGGGATAATTGATCAGCAGCACCCGTCTTTTGCATGTAAGAACCCCACACGGAATAAGTGCCGTTATCTTTTAATGCAATGGAAGAGTGATAACCACTGATGATTTTGTCGTAACGCTCGTTTACGTTGCACTGTGCCTGCAGTAACTGTGGTGAAAACGCCGCTGCAAAAAACAGCGTTGAATAAAAATGTAAAAGTTGTTTCATAACGGGTATATGTTTTTTAAGGGTTTGAAATAAATACACAGATTGCAGCATGTATTATTTGTACACGCAACAATGTAAAGCAACGAGTGAATGTTTCTGTAAAAGGTATACCAGTTGCGCTGGTAAGCGGTAGTAAATGTGGTCAGGGCTGCGAATTCAACGGGTAAGTTATAGAAATAGTGTGCTTTGTAAAATGATATTGACCGTTTTACGGGCTTACTACAACAGGTTGTAGTAAATTCTTACACTGTTGTAGCAAAACTGCAGGCAGAACGAATAAGGGTAACTGTTATTTTTCTTTTGTTTATTATATAAGGGCAGGTTATTGCAGGAGGCTGTTTGACACAAAAAAAATACCGGGTATAATGGGGCAATTATTTTTATAGATGAAGAAAGAACCCGTTATTTAAAAAACCGCGGCACCAGTTCAGTAAGGTATAAACTCCAATTGCTCCATGTATGCCCGCCTTCTGTTTCCCGGTATTCGTATTTCAATCCCACTTCATCATATCTTTTGCGAAGGTTAACTACAGAGTTGTACAGGAAATCTTCTTTACCAATACCAATCCAATATAGTTTGGGATTTGCTTTTACTACTGCTTTAATTTGCCGGTCATATTCTTCCGGGTTAAAAGTATTTAGCCGGTTATTGTCCTGCAGGCCCATGCTCATTACGCCAATGTAAGCAAACATATCCGGGTTACTGTTGGTGATGTGCTGTGTTTGCAAGCCGCCCATGGAGAAACCTGCGATGGCACGGTTGTTTTTATTTGTGTAAGTGCGGTATCTTTTTTCTATAAATGGAATTACATCTTTTACCAGGCTTTCTTCAAATTTTCCGTTGCCCATATTATTAACGGTTGCCTGGGCATTTGTATTTACAGGCCCTGCATTGGGGGATGCAAATTGTAATGGATAGCCATTTGTTACCACCACAATCATTTCTTTTGCTTTTCCTGCCGCAATTAAATTATCCATCACTGCACCCACCGGGCCACGTGCAATCCATGAGTATTCATCGCCGCCGGCGCCATGCAGTAAATACAATACCGGGTATTTTGTTTTGGTGTTTTCATTATAACCGGGTGGCGTATAAACCATCATCCGGCGGTTGCTGCCCAGCGTGGGGCTGTTGTACCAAACAGCAGCAATAGTGCCATGCGGCACATTGTTTATTTTATACAAGCTGCTGTCGCCGCCCACAATACAAATACTTTCATAACGGGTACCGGCACGTTCTACGTATGAATTGGCGGGGTCTGTTATTTCCACGCCTTCCAGGTAAAAATTATAACGGTAAAAATCAGGATGGAGCGCTGATGTAGTGAACGACCAGATAGAATCGGTTTTAGTCATGGCGATTGCAGCTTCAGTATCTTTCATCCACGTGCCTTTAATTTTTACAGATGATGCAGTTAAGGATTTTAAACGGAAAGTAACACTGTTGTCTGCGTTAATTTGTGGCGAAACAAGTGCCTGCATTGGTTGCTGTGCAATTACAGATACGCATACTGTTAATGCCATGGCAGATAAAAATAATTTACGTAATAAACGGTTTGTCATGATAGCGTTTTAGCAATGTTACAAAGTAAATATTTTGCCGTTTATGAATAATGTAAAGCCGGCAGAGTAAGTTACATAAATTTTATAGACAAATAATTGTGCTACAGGCGAAGGCAGTGAATAGAATGAGCGGTAGAAATAATCAGCACAAGTTCATCAGCTGTGCACCTTACTTTGGGTAAAGGTTGACAGGAACAAAAATGCGAATGCCCAATGGCAGCAATGCCAGCGCTAACGGTTTGTTGTTTTTGGTTCGTCATTTACATATTCTAAAATGTCACCCGGCTGGCACTCCAGTACATTACAAATTGTTTCCAATGTGCTAAATCTGATTGCTTTTGCCTTTCCTGTTTTTAAAATAGAAAGGTTAGATAAAGTCAGCCCAACTTTTTCAGAAAGTTGATTCAGTGACATCTTTCGCTTTGCCATCATTACGTCTAAATTTACAATGATTGCCATACCTTATACAGTTAAATCATTTTCGTTTTGAATGTCTACTCCCTTTTTAAAAATAACAGCAATAATATAAATTATAGCTCCCATTAAAATAAAAGCCTGGCTGTCTGCCCAAAATTGGTTTATACTTTCGGTAACAAAACCGTGATGCATTAAACTTTTGGTTAACTGCCTGGCAATATAGCTTAACAGCCCAATGGAAAGAGTGTAATAACTCATAAGTGAAATTTGCCTGGCAACAAAACTGTTAAACGGTTTTGATAAATTCATTTTGTGCATTAGCCTGATAACAATGTAAAACAGGCAGGCTTTTAAAATTGAAATGGTTAGAATAAAGCTATAGATGCCGAAAAATGCCATCTTACTTTCCTTATACATTTCAGTCAGGTCTAACTTTTGATAAAGATTTTGCAAAAATTCTGGTTTATACAGGCTGAAAAAGAAATTTACCACCAAGCCGCCGGCTTCAATGCACAAGCCCACAAATATGAGCCAGGCCACAATATATAAGCCCCAAAATACGAAGTTGTTTGTTTTTGACATGATAGATAAGTTTTAGTGTGATGCCACAAAAGTAATAAATATTTATTGATAAGCAATAAATATGTTCCTTTATTCAAAAAATATTTTTGAGCCCTAAAAAATTTAAGACAGGTACTTAGTTATTTGAGATTTGTTATTGAGCGTACAGGCCCGAAGATGAAGATGGGTTTTGTTTGGGATGTCATTTAGCGGAGTATGGTGTCTTTTTACAATACCCGCTGGCAGCAAGCCATATGGGCATGCTCAAAAGGTAACACCTGCATAAGCGGATAGATAAAATGCCTGCTACAGTTTGGGCAACTTATAACCATTATGGTATTCCTTCAATAAATATTTTTTATTGATAGATTTATCAGTAAATGCTGCCCCCTCCTTATCCCAAAATAATTTTTTGCCACTGCGAAAAGCAATATTGCCCATTTGCGCTACAGTGGCAACATGTGCACCCGCCTGAATGGAACAATTTAGATCAGTTGTATTGCGTGATTTTACGGCGCCAATAAAATTTACCCAATGTTTGTCCAGCCCATTGTCGGCTGATTTTTGAAAAGGCAGCAGCACTTTATTTTTGCTTTGTCTTTCTTCAATAACTTCCCAGCCGCCACGGTTTAAAATAAGCGTACCGTTATTGCCTATAAACGCAATACCATGATCTCTTCCGTAAGATCCATTGTCAATACCCATTGCAGAATCCCACACCATATTAAATTTATCAAACTCGTACAAAGTGGTTAAGGTATCGGGTGTTTCTTCGTACAAATCCGGATAAGCAAACTTTCCGCCAAGGGCTGCAATGCTGATGGGTAAATCGGCTTTCATGCCAATTAAAGCATAGTCTAATAAATGTACGCCCCAGTCGGTCATTAAGCCGCCTGCATAATCCCAAAACCAGCGAAAATTAAAATGAAACCGGCTGCTGTTAAATGGCCTTGTAATGGCAGGGCCAAGCCATTGCTGATAATCCACACCTGCAGGTGGTGCACTATCCGGCACTACCGGCCCTGGTTTCATCCAGCCCTGGTAACACCACACTTTTGCAGTGCGGATGTTGCCTAACTGCCCGCTGTGTACAAAATCAACCGCATCTTTAAAATGCTGCTGGCTGCGTTGCCACTGGCCGGCCTGCACAATTTTATTGTACCGTTGCTGTGCTGCCACCATGGTGGTGCATTCCACAATAGAATTGCCCACCGGTTTTTCCACATACACATCTTTACCTGCTTCGCAGGCATGTATCATTATTAATGCATGCCAGTGATCGGGCGTGCCGATAATTACCGCATCAATATCTTTTTGTTCCAGCAGTTTACGGTAATCATTATAAACTTTTACTTTCGACGCATCTACATTTAATGCAGCCAGTTCTTTCAGCCGGCTGTCAATAACAGTGGTATCCACAT
This sequence comes from Ferruginibacter sp., assembly GCA_044225995.1. GTDB lineage: Bacteria > Bacteroidota > Bacteroidia > Chitinophagales > Chitinophagaceae > Ferruginibacter. The sequence goes on from JBGAHV010000003.1 coordinate 8,174, forward strand.
CGCAAACCGCTACCAGGTTTACGCCGGCTACTTTCAGCGCTGCTTTTACATTGGCCCAGCCCATGCCTTTAATACCAATGGCGCCAATATTCAACTGGTCGCTGGGGGCTATGCGGTTTTGTAAAATAGCGAAGGTTTTATTTTGTAATGCAGCAGCCAAAGCACCTGCACCAATTAATACCGAAGACTGCTGTAAAAATTTTCTGCGTGACGACATGAGTTGATTTTTAAAAATTAACAGGCAATAACAAGCATTGTATAAGCTGGTATAAACTTAACTAATTATTTTTTATAAAAGTGAAGTTGATAATTTTGAACGTCGCCTTTTGATAGGTCGGCTGGTCGCAGACCAAGCCTCGGCGGTGCTGAGATGGCGGCATGCCAATGGCGGCGGAGTTATTTATAAGGCTTTTGATCGAATGATATTCCCCCACGTTCACTTAAAGTTAAATTCTGGGTTGACTTATAAATTGGCTTTTTTCGAACAATTTGTTTAAACCCGGTAGCTTGAAACTGAATATCGCCACTTTGTAACTCGATCTTCCAAATTTTTATGTGCGGCTTATCTTCAGGTACAGACTCTTCACAAAAAATATCGGCAATTTCTAATTCTAAGTTTGCTAATAACCCAGATTCAATATTAATCTTTAAATCAAATACATTATGAAATATCAAAGTGCAAGGTGATACCCAAAATGAAAAGGTTTTTTCCGGAGGTTCTGGATTAATCCATTCAAAAATGTAATCTAAATCCAAACAAAACTCATTCTTGTCAGGGTCAGTTGAATTTAAAAATGAAATTGCATATACATTCGAATCATGCCAACCCATTTTTTCAAAATCAGAGTCTGTCCAAATAGCTTTTTCTAATTTATAATTCTTTGAATTAAGAAACATTGAAGTCGTTTAATAAATGAGGTGCTTGTATAATTGTACCTAACGGCTACGGCTTGGCGATGGCAGGGAATGTTTAGATGTCTGCCCATAACCGCAGCCAAATAAAATTACAAAAGATGAAGATAAAAAACAAAAGCCCAGACCAGGCCTCGGCGGTGCTGAGATGGCAGCATACCAACGGCGGCGAAGGGATTTAAATTTATTGTTGCAGGCATTCATTGCACAGGGGATTCTTCATAGTTGTTTTTGCTGGCTTGCCACATTGGTGACAATATCTTTCCACATAATTTGGATTTTGAAATTGATTCCAGGATTGAAATGCTTCAGGGGAATATGGTCTTTGAATACTGTATGGGATTTTTCTGCCATTCCTCAGGCAATATCCATAACGCTGAATTTCTATTTCAATATTCGATTCTCCTTTTTTTGTAAACAAACCAAAAAATGATTTTTCTTTTTTGACTTCTTTTTTAAATTCTAAATCACTTTTTTCAATTATGTACTCACAGAAATCAAAAGCATCTTTATCTAAAGAGCCGGGCACAAAATTAACAATAGAAGCAAGTGCATCTAATGGTTTGGACTTAGTAAGGATTCCAAACTCAATATTTTCATTCATTGAATAGTCATGCAGATTCATTGATGTAAGCAGGCATTTTTCTTCATTGGCATAAATCTTAGCATGCAATTTCCGATGATATCTTATTTCTACATTCTGGAATGATTTGAAAAAATCAAGGTCAGAATCACTTAGGCTGCTTGCTTTATTATCTTCGTTTTTTCCATAAACTACAATTAACTCAAAGTTTTTATCAAGAGAGTGCTTCTTTAAAGCAGACCGAAGGAAATTGTTAAGTTTGAAATAAGGAGAGATTAATATTAAGTAATCACTTGATTCCTCAATTATTTTCTGAAGTTCATCTGTTACCTGAAAGCGGTTTAAAAACTTTGACATAGCAGTAATGTACTTTTAGAATAAGGTTTATGGGCTAAAGATAAAAAATTACATTGATGCTATGTTTCAGCCCGGTTAGCACGGAAATGGCTTGACTGTGAAGATATTTGTTGGAGGGAAGTCCTTTTATTGGTACAGAAACGATAGGCTGTAATGATTGCGCTGCATTTCTGCGCTAGTGGAGGGATCACTTGTAGATTTTTAGGAATTTACTATAATTGGAGTCTACTTCTACTTCTTGAAGACTAAAAGAAACAATATTCTCAGATTTTACAATTATTACTTCAGTGGAATTAAAAAAGAAATGATAGCCAGATGTTGACCCAAGAAACGCAGTGTGAGAAATGCTTTTTGATGCTAAACTGTCCGATGTAATAACATTTGATACTTCATTATACCTAAGCATAGATTTAATAAGGAAGCTTTGTTTTTTTGCTACGCTAAAATTTATTGCTGGAAATACTACTATTAAAATTAAGAACAATAACCTTACGGCATCGTCATTAATGAGGTTTTTTATCAAACCTAAATTATAAAGGAAACAGCCTAATAAAATAGCCACTGAAATAGGGAAAACATGTATATAACTTGCGGTGCTAAAAAAAATCCCTGAAAAGAAAAGAGCAACTGTTGAGGATAATAGAATTAGAAGAGCTGTAATTTTTTTATAGGTTGGTTGTTGGAGATTACTATTAATACTATATCCTTTTTGTAGAAATGAATAATGGATTAATGCTCCATTCACAATCCCAAAAAAAGATAAGCCAATTAATATCCAAATATTTTTGAAAAAAGGATAGATTGCTGACTTGAAAAGATCTGAAATGTTTGCGAATTCTAAATAATTAAATTTGAATGTAGACCAATATCCTAAATGCCAAAGGCAACCACTTAAAGTTACATATACAAATGTTATCGATAAGATTGTTGCAAAGGAAATTTTATTTTTTTCCATGTCTGAATAAATAAATTATTGAAATTTAAGCAAATATTACAATATGTATATGCTTTGAAAAAATAATTGCTTAGGTTCAATAAATGTAGAATAATGGTATGCCTTTGAAACGAGCGTGGCAACGATGCTGTCATAAAAAACAAATGCCCGTCCTCAAAAATGAAAACGAGCATTTCAATAGTTTCAACTAAGTTTTTCCTACCCCTTCTTCACTTCCTTCCCCCATGCATCTTTCAGCGTAACCGTACGGTTAAACACTAATTTTTCAGCGGTACTGTCTTTATCGAGGCAGAAATAGCCTTTGCGTAAAAACTGGTAACGCTTATCGGGTGTGGCCTGCAATAAGCTGGGCTCAATATATGCAGTGGGTACCACTACCAGAGAGGCAGGGTTTAAATTATCTTTAAAATCGCCTTCTTCGGCGGCGGGGTTTTCGGCTTTAAACAATCGGTCATACAGGCGCACTTCGGCAGCGGCGGCATGTTGGGCGCTTACCCAGTGTATGGTGCCTTTTACGCTGATGCCGCTGGTATCGTTACCACTTTTTGTTTCGGGTAAGTAAGTGCAATGTATTTCGGTAATGTTGCCGTTGGCGTCTTTTACAAAGTTGTCGCATTTTACAATGTAAGCGCTCTTTAAACGCACCATGGCGCCCGGTGCCAGGCGGAACCATTTTTTAGCCGGCACTTCCATAAAATCTTCCCGTTCTATCCACAGCTCTTTGCTAAAGGGCACTGTGCGGTGGCCCATACTTTCTTCGGGGCCGTTCTCACTCACCATCTCTTCGGTTTGCCCTTCGGGGTAATTGGTAATGATGAGTTTTACAGGGTCCAGCACCGCCATTACACGGTGGGCTGTTTTATTCAGTTCTTCCCGCAGGCAAAATTCCAGCAGGCTGATGTCGATGAGGTTTTCTCTTTTGGCCACACCGATCTTATCACAAAACGTGCGGATGCTTTCGGGTGTGTAGCCCTTGCGGCGGAAACCGCTGAGTGTGGGCATGCGTGGGTCATCCCATCCCGTTACATGGCCTTCGTTCACTAACTGCAGCAGCTTGCGCTTGCTCATTACTGTGTAGGTCATGTTTAGGCGGGCAAACTCGTATTGGTGCGAAGGAAATATTTCTAATTTTTCAATACACCAGTCGTACAGCTCTCTATGCGGTATAAATTCTAATGTACAAATACTGTGGGTGATATTTTCGATGCTGTCGCTTTGCCCGTGTGCAAAATCGTACATGGGGTAAATGCACCACTTGTCGCCGGTGCGGTGGTGGTGTGCATGTTTAATGCGGTAAATGATGGGGTCTCTCATCAGCATGTTCACATGCGCCATATCAATTTTGGCACGCAGTACTTTTTCGCCGTCTTTGTATTTGCCGGCTTTCATATCGGCAAACAACTGAAGGTTTTCTTCCACGCTGCGGTTGCGGAAGGGACTGTCCTTACCGGCTTCGGTGGGCGTGCCTTTTAGTTCGGCAATTTGTTCAGCGGTGAGATCATCTACGTAAGCAAGGCCTTTATTAATTAAAGCAACAGCATATTCGTACAGCGTATCAAAATAATCGGAGGCGTAAAATTCATTGGCCCAGTTAAAGCCCAGCCAGCGGATATCGTCTTTAATGCTGTCTACATATTCGGTTTCTTCTGTAACAGGGTTGGTATCATCAAAACGCAAATTGGTTTTGCCGCCGTATTTAATACCCAGGCCAAAGTTGAGGCAAATGCTTTTGGCATGGCCGATATGGAGGTAACCGTTGGGCTCGGGAGGAAAACGGGTAAGGATGGATTTGTATTTACCACTGGCTAAATCCGCTTCTATGATCTCTTCTAAAAAATTCAGGCTCTTTTCTTCGCTCATTGTTTATTGCAGTTGGAGGACAAATTTAATGAAAGAAAGGCAAAGAGGCAAAGAGGGAAAGAGGGAATGAGTCAGGAGAACTACTGATTGCCTGTTGCCTGTTGCCTGCTGCCTTTCATCTCTTCCAGCATTACAATAATTTTATCCAGCTTTTCTGTTTCTATTTTATTCAGTTGCAGCTGCAGCGCTTCAATTTCAAGTTTAGCATCTATATTGGTCTGGTAATCGCTTTGTGCCTGTATGCGGTCACGGTCGGCAGCACGGTTCTGGCTCATCATAATTATTGGGGCTGCATAAGCGGCCTGTGTAGAGAAGATGAGGTTGAGGAGGATGAAAGGATAGGGATCCCAATGGCGTATAAAACCCACTACATTCAGGGCCATCCACACTACTACAATAACCGTTTGCCAGATGATGAATTTCCAGGAGCCCATTCCTTCTGCAATGGAATCGGCCATACGGTCGCCAACGGATAATGTTTCCTCGTGTTTTTTATGCCAGTTAGTTATTGCCATTGTTTGGGTTTTAAAAATTGAAAGAAAGAAGTTTGTGCATAAAGTTAAGGGAAAGGGGGAAGAAGGTGCAGAGGCAAGGAGGCAAAGAGGCAAAGAGGCAAAGAGGCACAAAGGCACAGAGGCACAGAGGCAAGGAGGAGGATGTAAGGTAGGGGTATAAAAAAAGGCTGCGATGCAGCCTGAAATTTTATTTACCTATGGATGATATCAATCCTTAACTCACCAAATTTTATACTCTGCCCATATGTTTTAAATGCATGGTATGCGATACCAAAGCGTGGCGCATTTTACGGTATTCAATATATTTAACACCGTACTCCTGGCAGGTTTGCTTTATAATTTTACTGATAGCAGGGTAGTGCACATGCGAAATTTTAGGAAACAGGTGGTGCTCAATCTGGAAATTTAAGCCACCCACCAGCCAGCAAATGAGTTTATTTTTAGTGGCAAAGTTGGCGGTTGTTTTTAACTGGTGCAATGCCCATTCTTCTTCAATTTTATTGGTATCGCCACTGGGAGCAGGAAAGGCGGTTTCTTCAACGGTATGTGCCAGCTGGAAAACGGTGCTTAATATTAAACCGGCAAATAAACTGATGATCAAAAAGCCCACCAGCCAGTTTACAAAACCTACTTCCATAATGGGCAGCGCAATCATTATGAAATAGTAAAAGGCTTTGGCTGCCCAAAAAGTAATATGCTGCCAAACACTCAGCTTTTTAATTGGCACAATCCCTACTTTCTTTTTAAAATACTTTTTGTAGTCGGATGCAAATACCCAGAATAACAAAAGCAGGGTGTACAATACCCATACATAAATATGCTGGTAGCGGTGTATTTTATATTTCTTTTGCGTAGCACACATCCGCAGCATGGGTTTTATTTCAATATCATCATCCACACCATCTACATTGGTATAAGTGTGGTGCACAATATTGTGTTTGTTAACCCACATCAATGCGCTGGCGCCTAAACCATTTACAGAAAAGGCGGCAATATAATTCCAGAATTTGCTTTTGCTGAAACTTCCGTGTGCGCCATCGTGCATTACATTAAAGCCAATGGCTGCGGTTAATCCACCCATAATAAAACATTCCGGTATGGCAAACCATGCAGAAGGGGTAAAAAACAAAACGTGTATGTACAAGGCTATGTACAGCGACCAGAATAAGCCGGCTTTAAAATATAACCTGAAATTGCCGGTAGTTGCTTTTTGGGCACTTTCAAAATATTCGTTTACTCTTTTCTTCAGCTCCATGTGGAAGCCGGTGTTTCTGGTGTTTAAAAATTTAGGTATGTTCATGTTATATTGGTTAGGTGTTTTGTTTAATAAAATTATCAAAGTTGCTGAAGCCGATCATTTTTTCTGAAATAAACCCTTCGGCATATTTTACCCCAATCAGTTTGCCAAACCATTTGTGGCGGTATATCACACTTTCTAAAAAGTCGGGTGTGGAAATATAGGTTTGCGGTTCGTTGCTGGCAGTGTTATGAAACTGTGTGCTGTATGCTTTTACTGACTCTATTTTTTTCTCAAACACGTCTGTGATGTCAATTACAAAATTGGGCTGCAGCAGGCGATCCTGTATATAATGGAAAACGTATTTGGGGCGCCAATGTTGTTGTGGTGCACCATCTGCTTCTGTTATAATTTTTTGCAGCCCGGAAAGAAAGGCGGCATCTGCCACCAGTTTGGCGCTGCGTCCATGATCAGGATGGCGGTCGCTGGGGGCGTTACATAAAATAATTTCCGGCTGGTACTTGCGTATGGCAGTAATTATTTTACGCTGGTGCGCTTCATCGTTTTGAAAAAAGCCATCAGCCATTTCCAGGTTTTCCCTTACATCCACACCCAGAATTTTAGCTGCGGCAGCGGCTTCCTGCTTTCTTGTTTCTGCAGTGCCCCGGGTGCCCAGTTCGCCCTGCGTTAAATCAATTATCCCGGTTTTTTTGCCTTTTGATTTTTCAACCAGCAGCACACCAGCACAGCTAAGCTCCACATCATCAGGGTGTACACCAAAGGCTAATAAATCCAGCTTCATTCTATGAAATAATTGGGCTGCAAGCTACACCTTTTGCGGTACTAATCAAGCAATAAAAGTAACCGCCCATAATAAATTGTGCAGTTATTAACATGAGCGAAGCAATGTGGAGAAATTATCAGGTTTTGCTGTATGCACCATTGACCGGGTAGCCATACATACGCTGCACTTCATGCACAATACGTTCAATTTCGGCGTCTTCACCGGCGGGGTCATATGGCTGCTTAAGGCTGCTGTTAAAAAAGAATGCAACGGTTTGATAAAAACGGGCAGTCAGCCCACCCTTATATTCTTTTATTATTTCATAACAGTTGTTGCCGGTTTCCCGGTTAATCAGTTTCATCAGCACCCGGCCCTGGTAAACTGATAAATTGGTCAATGGCTCGGTAAACTCTTTACGCAGGTCTTTTTCCCTGGATTTAATAATCTCTTTCCGCTGACTGTTATCGGTAATGCCTTCCAGTTTTGCATTAATATCGTTTAATACTGCACCGGCACGGCGGGCATAAGGGTAGGTTACATAAACGGCATTGCGCAGCCTTGTCCATTTTTCATAAGCGGCTGCATTAAAACGGCCGTACACATCCACGGTCATCAGTGTTTTTGCTTCCATGGTATCGCCATTAAAAACCACCGCACCAGTAAGCAGGGTGTCATTTACGGCATGTTGTGCTTTTACAGTAAAAACTGTAAACAACGCCGGCAGCAGCAAAGTGATTATTTTTTTTATGGCAAACATGTTATTGATAAAGAAAACATACGGGTACGTATTGATACATGCAAGACGCTTTTTGTAACCTTTATGTTTTGTTAAAGGCACTATTTTTTTGAAAAATGTTGCAGGGAAGAATAAAAAATCATTCCAAGAAATTTTTTACAATTAAGCTTTACCCTTTTTCTTTTACTTTTTTGCTTGCCCAAAAAAGTAACAAAAAAAGGCCCCGGCAAAAGATTACACCGCTTTTGTCGGATGGAGCCCTGATTAAGCTTTTGTACTACTGTAAACTCAGCATTTATAACCGGAGCTTTCAATAACAATAGTTAATGCCAATTATTTTTTATCATATTCGTTTAAAAGGTGAACAATTTTTGCCACTTCTTCGCCATCTACCATTACTTCTTTTAAATCTTCTTCCATGGCAGGGTTTACAAAATCCATTTGTGTATTGGTAAAAATGCGGGCCGATGTATGAAATTCTGTTGCTCCCGTAATACGTGCCACGTCAATTACATTTGAAGAACGAAGGCCGCTTCCCGGCATAATGATAATTCTGCCATCGGCCTTTTTATTTAGCTCCCCAATCAGTTGGGCGCCGTGGTGGCAACTGGGTACCAGCCCGCTGGTAAGTATGCGTTCACAGCCGGCATCAATTACGTCTTCCAGTGCAGCAAAGGGTTCTTTCACCCGGTCAAATGCCCGTTGAAATGTTACACCTAAAGGGTAAGCTTGTTCCACCAGTTGTTTGCATTGTTCTTTTGCAACGGAGCCGTCTTTATTCAGCATGCCAATTACCACGCCATCACAGCCCAGTTGTTTTGCCATTCTCACATCGTCCAGCATTACTTCAAGTTCTTCTTCACTGTAAAAAAAGTCGCCGCCCCGGGGGCGAATCATACAATACAATTCAACCTGTAATAATTTTCTTGCTGCTTTTATAAAGCCATAGTTGGGAGTGGTGCCGCCGTCACCCTGGTTTGAACACAATTCAATCCGGTGAGCACCGCTGGCCTGTGCAATGCGGCAGCTTTCTAAATTAAAGCCAATTATTTCAAGGGAAAAATCCATGGTGAAAGGAATTATAAATTAGGAATTAGGAGTTGAGAATTAGGAATTACTTATAATTCATCACTCATAACTGTTTTAGCTATAGCAGATATTTAGATGGGTGTATCTGATTTTCCTTTTCACTTTTTACGCTGAACACAAATCCTTTTTGTATTGCATAAGCACCATATTGCCCTTTTTTATTCAATGCTAAAAATCCTACCTGCAGGTCTTTTGCTTTTTTTGGGTCCCGTTTCACAATACGTTCTACTGCTTTTTTACAAGCTGCTTCGGGGCTGTAACCCTGGCGCATAAATTCCACCACCAGGTGTGTGCCGCAAATGCGTATCACTTCCTCGCCAACGCCACTGCTGGTGGCTGCACCCACTTCATTGTCTACAAATAATCCGGCACCAATAAGAGGACTGTCGCCCACACGGCCATGAATTTTATAGGCCATGCCGCTGGTGGTAACAGCACCGCTTAAATTGCTGCTGCTGTCCATTGCCACCAAACCCATGGTATCATGATTCACCGATCCATCATCAAAAAAAGCCGGAGCAAATGGCCCGTTGCCTTTTTTACCTTCCTTACCGGCAGGTAAATTTTCAATATTGATAATCGGTTTGTACTCGCTTTTCTTCAACCATTCAGCGTAAGCTTTTTTCGCACTCTCACTCAACTCTCCACTCTCCAGAGGGAATCCATTCTGCACGGCAAACTGTTGTGCACCGGCGCCCACTAATAAAACATGTGGTGTGGTCTCCATAACTTTTCTTGCAACAGAAACCGGGTGTTTAATGCGTTCAATTCCTGCAACAGCGCCGCAGTTGCTGTACTCATCCATGATGCAACTGTCAAGAGTAACGATACCATCCCGGTCAGGATACCCGCCCAGGCCAACACAGCAGTCCAGTGTGTTTTCCATGTGCACAGCACCGGCTTCAACAGCATCCAGTGCCCGGCCATTTTTACTTAATACTTCCCATGCGGCTGCGTTAACAGGCATGCCACTGTCCCAGGTGGAAACAACAATGGGTTTGGTAACGCTGTCTGAATTATTTGCAAGGGTTCTTTTTGCAGCAAGTAACGGGGCGGTAAGCGCTGTAAGGTGCAGGAATTTTCTTCTGTTTAACATGTACTGTTTTTTAGTATTGGCATTTCATCTTTAATATGCATTGTTGTGTCACTCACTTGTACGAACAGTGCTTTATTGGTCTTTTATAAAAGCGTATTCCGGTAACAAATTTTTACTGTGAGGAACATTGTTTACCGGTGTATTGAAATTTTTTTAAGCATTTCTGCAGAAATACTGTCCGCATAGGGGCCAAAGGCACTGGTAATGGTGCCTTTTATTTTATTGTCGAGCGAAGCAACAGCATACACCACTTCTTCATCATCAGGATTAGTATCTCCTTCAAAGCGGTATACTTCTGTTATTTCAAAATCTTCGGGGTGTAACTGGTTAAGGCCTTCACGGCAAACCAGTTTATCAAATTCAATATTAAAATCCAGGGTGTAGCCTTTGGCTTTAAGTCCGGTTAAGGCAGCAGTAAGTGTATCGTAGGTTTCCATATTAGTTTGCTTGAATTATTAAAGTTACAAACTATCTTTTTTAAAAATTTTTAATGAGGATAAATAAAAAATAACTAAAAGGGTTACAGCTGCAGTAACAATAAATGTAACTTTTGCACCAAAGGCCAGCCATAAAAAACCACAGCCACTGCTGGCAATCAGTGCTGCAATACTTTGCAAGCCTGTATAAGTGCCAATGGCAGTAGCGGTTTCTTTTTTATCAACCATATTGGTTATCCATGCTTTTGAAATGCCTTCGGTGGCGGCAGCATAAATACCATACAGCAGAAATAATACCAGGTAAACGATTATATTGTTTGCAAATGCAAATCCTGCATATACCAGTGCAAATACAAACAACCCTGATAAAAATATTTTCTTCATGCCCAGTTTATCAGCAATTATACCAATGGGGTAAGATAATATTGCATACACCAGGTTGTAAAAAATATAAACACCAATCAGCTGTATATCTGTCAGGCCACTGTCTTTCATCTTTAGTAATAAAAAAATATCGCTGCTGTTAAATAAAGCAAACACCAGCAGCCCTGTTACCAGTTTTTTATATTGTATTGGCGCTTTTTTCCAGTAAGAAAGAAAAGAAAACAGTTTGTAGTTGGTGGTTAGTGGTTGGTGGTTGGGTGTTTGCTGCTTTTTCTCTTTAGCTAGCAACGTAAACAAAATGGCTGCTGCACCAGGAATAAAGGCAATTAAAAAAAGCGGCCGGTATTGTTCTGGATAAAAATATAAAAACAATAATGCCAGTGCAGGCCCGAATACTGCCCCCAATGTATCCATGCTGCGGTGAAACCCAAATACGGTTGCTTTTGTTTCCGGAGTGCATTCATCGCTCAGCATCGCATCTCTTGCACCGGTGCGTATGCCTTTGCCGAGGCGGTCAATTGTTCTTGCAAAAAATATCCATAACGGGTAAAAGAACAAAGCCATTATTGGTTTGCTGATGGCGCTCAATCCATAACCCAACTGTACAAACGGCAATCGTTTTCCTGTTGCATCGCTCCATTTACCAAAATAAGGCTTGCTTAAACCGGCAACCGCTTCTGCAATGCCTTCTAAAATTCCAATAAACAAAACAGAAAAACCAATGTGTTTTAAAAACACCGGCATAACCGGGTACAGCATTTCACTGGCCATATCAGTAAACAGGCTTACCAGCGATAACATCCAGATGGTTCTTGTAATAATGCGTTGTGGAGAATTTGTGAGTGGCGTCACTTCGTTAGCTTTATATGAATGTAGGATTTTGTTGGTAAATTGCGAGAAGATAGAACACTGATAGAACAGATTGGGCTGATTTACGCAGATAAAATCATGATAAATCATATAAATCAGCGTTCATGTTCAAAGAAAAATTATGAGTAAAAAACAAAAGAGTTCAAAAAAAGGAGGCCATACAAAACATACTAAAGAACTGACGGGTACACTGGACATCAGCCGCAGCGGAATGGGTTTTGTAATGGTGGAAGGAGAAGATAAAGATATACTGGTGCGTCCCAATGATTTTAACCGTGCTTTTCATGGAGATACAGTAAAAGTGCAGGTAGATAAACATGCCATGCCCGGTAAACGGGTGGAAGGAAAAATTACTGAAGTGGTGGAAAGAAAACAGTCGGAGTTTATTGGCAATATACAGGTGAGTAAAAGCTTTGCATTTTTCAGCGCTGATACAGATAAACCACTGCCGGATTTTTTTATTCCGCCGGATAAAATAAAAGATGCTAAAGACGGAGATCGTGTGGTGGTAAAGCTGGTAAAGTGGGATGCCGATAACCGCAAGCCAGAAGGCGAAGTGGTGAATACTATCAAAGCAGAAGATGAAAACGACCTGGCGATGAAGGAGCTTTTAATAGATGCCGGTTTTCCCATTGGCTTTGATGATGAAGTGATGGCTGCTGCACATGCGCTGGACGAACGCATTACAAGAGAAGAAGAACGGAAACGCAAGGATTGCCGGGACATTCTCACATTTACTATTGACCCCGTGGACGCAAAAGATTTTGATGATGCCATTTCCATCCGCAACCTGGACAACGGCTGTTATGAAATTGGTGTGCACATTGCCGATGTCAGCCATTTTGTTACGCCCGGTTCAGTGCTGGATAAAAATGCTTATGAACGTGCAACCAGTGTGTATTTGCCCGACAGGGTTAATCCTATGCTGCCCGAACGCATCAGTAATGAATTGTGTTCGCTGCGTCCTCATGAAGACAAGTATACTTTCTCTGCCATTTTTCAAATCAACAACAAGGCAGAAGTAAAACACAAATGGATTGGGCGCACCATTATTCACAGCAATCATCGTTTTACTTACGAAGAAGTGCAGGATATAATTGAGAAAAAAGAAGGCCTTCATTTTAAAGCTATTTTATTATTAAACGACCTGGCACAGCGTTTCCGTAAACAACGGTTTAAAAACGGCGCTATCAATTTCTCCTCCCAGGAAGTGCGCTTTCAGTTAGATGCCAATGCAAAGCCTGTTGGTATTGTTGTTAAGGAAAGCAAAGAAGCACACCAGCTGATTGAAGAGTTTATGCTGCTGGCCAACCGCACGGTGGCAGAATATGTTTCAAAAATAAAAATCAATAAACAACCGGTTCCTTTCCCATACCGCATACATGACACACCGGATGAAGAAAAACTGAAACCATTTGCTGCCTTTGCAAAAAAATTCGGTTATCACTTTAACCTGAATGATGAAGCAGAAGTGGCAGCTTCTTTTAATAAAATGCTGAAGGATGTTCAGGGCAAACCGGAACAGCATGTGCTGGAGCAACTGGGAATACGCACCATGGCAAAAGCCATTTACACCAGCGAAAACATAGGCCATTACGGGTTGGGATTTGAGCATTACTGTCATTTTACTTCCCCTATCCGCCGTTACCCTGATGTAATGGTGCACCGTATTTTACAGGAATGCCTGGATAAAAATTTGAAGATGGACCGCAAGATGGAAGAGAAGTGCAGGCATTGCAGTGAACGGGAGCGGAAGGCAATGGAATGCGAACGTGCCGGCAACAAATACAAACAGGTGGAATTTATGCAGGAATATTTGGGAGAAGAGTTTGACGGCGTGATAAGCGGCGTGGCTTCTTTTGGTTTTTTTGTGGAAACTGTATTGCATAAATGTGAAGGAATGGTAACCGTTCGTGACCTGAGTGTGTACGACGATTTCCGTTTGGATGAAGGAGATTATTCATTGGTGGGGCTGCGTACCAAAAAGAAATTCCGCATGGGGGATAAAGTGCGTATTAAAGTGGTGGCTGCTAACTTAGGCAAACGGCAACTGGATTATGACTGGGTGCCGGCGGAAAGCAAAAAGAAACATGTTGAAAAGGTTAATAAAGTTGATAAAGTGCGAAAGGAAGAAAAGAAAAAAAAGAAAAAGTAAAATCCAATGCATTCGTTTTTAGAACTGGCAAAAATTTTTGAAGAAAAATTTGGTAAGCGGCAATTTCCGGATCATACGCCCACATTATACGACCCGGCACAATATATTTTAGGTATCGGTGGCAAACGGATACGCCCCGTTTGTGTTTTATTGGCCAACGAATTGTTTGACGATTTGCATGATGATGCTTTTCATGCTGCAGCGGCTATTGAGCTGTTTCATAATTTCAGCCTGATACATGATGATATTATGGACAAAGCACCCGTACGCAGGGGTATGCAGACGGTGCACATGAAATATGGAGAGCCCACCGCATTACTGGCGGGTGATGTTATGTTTGTAAAAGCGTACGAAAACCTCAATAAAATTCAGCCGGCTGTTTTACAAAAAGTGTTGCACCTGTTTAATGTTACTGCCAGCCAGGTTTGTGAGGGGCAGCAACTGGACATGGATTTTGAGAAAGAGAAATCAGTAAGTTTTGATGCATACCTGAACATGATAACATTAAAGACTTCTGTTTTAGTAGCTGCCAGTTTACAACTGGGCGCTATTATTGGAGGAGCAAGTGAAAACAACCAGCTTCATTTGTATGAGTTTGGAAAAAACCTGGGTATTGCTTTCCAGGTGCAGGATGATTATTTAGACGCATTTGGCGACCCTGAAAAATTTGGTAAGCAGGTAGGAGGGGATATCATTGCCAACAAAAAAACTTTTTTAATGATACAGGCGCTGGAATCAGCACCCGGTTCGGCAAAAAAAGAATTAGAGCAGTTAATGAATGTTAACAGCGCTGACAAAGTGGAGAAAGTGCTGCAGATTTTTAAAGAGTGTAAAGTGGATGAATGGGCAAAGCAATTAAAACAAAAATTTTATCAAACTGCCATGCATCATTTGGAAGAAACTGCAGTGGTAAATGTAAGGAAGAAGCCATTGACTGAACTGGCGGCGTATTTAATGGAGAGGGAAAGTTGATTTATTAATTATAAGGATAAAAACTGGAAAGATAAAAGCAATCGCTATACGTTTTAAACGATTTTTTACTATTTTGAATGCTCAAACTAAAACTAATGAGCAATTCCCTTTTCCGCACTAAAAAAATATCTTCAATACTTTCAGAGGGTGGCGATGACAGCCATGGCGGTGGTGGTCTTAAACGGGTTCTAACCGTAAGGGATCTTACATTTTTTGGCATTGCTGCAATTTTAGGTGCCGGCAGCTTCAGCAGTTTGGGTGGTGCCGTTTTTAATGGCGGCCCGGGTGTGGTTGTTCTTTTTGTAATTACAGCAATTGCCTGCGCTTTTACTGCATTTTGTTACAGTGAATTTGCCAGCCGTATTCCTGTTGCAGGCAGTGCTTACACGTATGCGTATGCCAGCTTTGGCGAATTGTTTGCGTGGATTATTGGCTGGGCGTTGATAATGGAGTACAGTATTGGCAACATCTATGTATCATTTAGCTGGAGCGATTACTTTACTTCTTTTTTGGATAAACTGGGTTTTCATGTTCCGCATTGGTTAAGTACCAGCTATGCCGAAGCAAAAGCTGCTGTTGCCAATAGTGGAAACCCGGATGATATTGATGCCTGGAATAATGCGCCGTTGCTCGGCAGCCTTCGCATCATTTTAGATTTGCCTGCATTGGTAATAAACATGCTGATTACTTATCTCGTTTACCGGGGCATTAAGGAAAGCCGCAATTTCAGTAACGTAATGGTGATGCTGAAAATGGCCGTGGTGGCGTTGGTGATACTGGTAGGCGGATATTTTGTTTTCTCCAATGGCTTAACAGCCAACTGGACACCGGTTAACGAGCAAGGTGTTCATTCATTTATGCCCAATGGCTTTAGTGGAGTAATGGCAGCTGTGGCAGGTGTGTTTTTTGCTTATATCGGTTTTGATGCTGTGAGTGTGCTTGCCGAAGAAAGCAAAAACCCTCAAAGGGATTTGCCCAGGGGGATGATCTATTCACTCGTTATTTGTACAGTGGTTTATATTCTATTATCCCTGGTGTTAAGTGGCGCTGTTCATTATTCAAAATTCTCGGGTGTGGGTGACCCGCTGGCATTTATTTTTGAAAAAGAAAACCTGAATGTAGGATGGATGCAGTTCTTTGTCGCCATAGCGGCAGTTATAGCCATGACAAGTGTGCTGCTGGTATTCCAAATGGGGCAACCACGTATCTGGATGAGCATGAGCAGGGACGGCTTGTTGCCGCCTGTGTTTCAAAAAATTCATCCAAAATATAAAACACCTTCCTTTTCTACTATTATTACAGGCCTGGTGGTTGGGCTGCCAATATTATTTACCGATAAAACATTTGTGCTCGACTTCACGAGCATTGCCACATTATTCGCTTTCGTGCTGGTGTGTGGCGGTGTATTACTCATACCCCCAAAAGAAAAACAACCGGGGAAATTTCATTTGCCTTATATCAACGGGCAGGTTATTTTTCCTGTACTTGTATTAGGTGCTGTAGCACTAATACTGGTGTTTGCCAAGCAATATTTCCCTGCCATGTTTAATTTCGATTTTAGCAGCAATACAGATTACGTGCAGGGGAAAATAAGTTTTATGGATGCAGCCACCCCTAATATTTCTCTTATCATTTTTTGGCTGGTGGCAATAGTACTTGCATTTGCAGCATTTATAAAAAAATATTCACTCATTCCCTTAATGGGTTTAATCACCTGTTTATACCTGCTTACCGGCATGACAAAAAGTAACTGGGCCTGGTTCCTGGGCTGGCTGGCCATTGGCCTGGTGATTTATTTTTTGTACGGGTATAAAAAAAGCAAACTGGCATTGGGGGAAAGTACAGTTACTGTAACGGAGCAGCCCGGCGGGCCCGATTATTTAAAAAAGTTTGAAGATTAATTTTTGTAACCAGCTGCAGTAATTCCTGTAAACATTGTTGCGTCGCACACTTGTGCCGCATACCAACTTTCAACTTTTTTTATGGCACACTGCTGTAAGAAGCAGTGCAATTGTAACTTTGCATAGTTTTTTAACGACAGAAATATGAAATACGAAGTTGGAGATAAGATTGTAGTAAAACTAACAAATGAAGATGGCAAAGTGGTGGAAGTCATCAATGAAAAAATGGTATTAATTGAAGTAAAGGGGGTAAAATTCCCTGCCTATACAGACCAAATTGATTTCCCTTATTTTAAAATGTTTACCGAAAAAAGGCAACAGGAAAAGAAAAAGGTATACGTTGATAATATTAAAACGGAAAAGAAAACCGTAAAAGCTAAAGAAGGAGAGGGTGTTCAATTAAGTTTTTTTCCAGTATTTGAGAAAGATGTTTTTGATGATGATGTGGTGGAAAAGTTCAAGATTTACCTGGTTAATAAAAATACAGAAGGGTATAGTTTTACTTATAATCTTGTTATCGGCGGCGACAGTCATTTTGAATTGAAAAACAGTATTCATCCGCAATCAGATTTCTATCTTCATGATGTGCCCTTTGAAGAGTTAAGTGATAATCCCCGTTTTGACTTTGAATTTTCACTGGCGGAACCTAAAAAGAATAAGGCTCCTTATTTTGAAACTTCTTTGAAACTTAAAGGCAAACAACTATTTAAGAAAATTGAAGAACTGCAACAGAAAAATGAACCGCAGTTTGCATACGAACTTTTTAAGGTTTATCCTGATAAGATTGAAGAAGAAAAAGTTGATTTGAGCAGCCTTGGCAATGCCGGTTTTCGCATATATGATGCATCCCGTGCACGGGAGCATATGGAGCCAGCCCGTTCTGTAGTTGATTTGCATATTGAAAAACTTACGGATAGCTGGAAGCACTTGTCAAATTTTGAAATACTCACTATCCAGCTAAAAACATTTGAAAAATATTATGAACTGGCAGTAGCCCATCATTTACCGGTTTTTACTGTGATTCATGGAGTAGGTGCCGGAAAACTGAAAGATGAAATTCACGACATATTAAGATTAAAGAAAGAAGTAAAATCTTTTGTAAACCAATATACCGACCGGTTTGGTTACGGGGCAACGGAAATTTATTTTCAATATTGATTTCAGGTTGCCGGAATTTCTTAATTTTGTAAAGCCTTTATTTAGTACCCCCCTCCGAAAACAAATTTCCCAAAGTACAAGAAGATTGATTGTTTTAAACCAGCTTAAACTGCATTGTTTTGAGATTATTTTTACTTACTTCTTTACTTACTTGCTTAATGCTTCATTCAAAAGCGCAACAATTTACTGCATCCCGCCTTATTGATATAGCATCTGTTGCTGCGCCCAAGGCCGAAGGCTATATTACAAAGCAAAGTTTTATCAGTATTGGTAACGATTATAAAGGAGATACAATTATTCGGGAGTTTAAATACCGCCCACGTGGTAAGAAAGATTCAATAGACCGCTCAGTGACCTGTTACAGTACAAAAGAAGAATTTAGTTATGTTTTTTACACTTTATCTGCAGATGAAGGGAAAAGTATACTGGCCGAATTTAAAAAGCAGAACTTCTACTGCAATAATGAAAAGGATTCTTTGACTGCGCCAAGCCTGCTTTACCAGCATAATGATTTTACTGTTGCTGTTTCAAAAAAAATAATTGATACGCTTACAGAATATTCATTTCTTGTTCACAAGCAGGAACTGCCTAAGCCAAAAGAAATCAAATTCGCTGAAGACCTTTCTGCATTTACTTCACACGAATACCTGCGTTATTATTTCGGAGAGCAGAATGTAAAGAGTGATATCTATTATCTTTCAGATAACCGGATTGGTAAATGCACCGTGCTTTTTCCTAACAGCAGCCGGCAGGCAGTTTTTTTGTGGGAAGATGAAATTAATAATACCGGGCTCTCAAAAATATATATCGGGGGGCAGTTGCATACCGGCAGCGCAGTGGATTATGCTCAAAATATTGCAGAAAACCTGTGGCAGCTTAAAAGCGGAGTGCATCCCGGAATGAGTTTGTACACATTACGGTTGCTGAATGATGCCGCATTTAATTTTTACGGAGGTAACAATGCAAAAACGGGAATGATATTTACCGACAGTACGGGTAAATTAAACTTCAAAAAAGAAAACATCATACTGGGATGTATGAACTGTAACGACAATAATTTTCTGCGTAAATCAGTCATTAATTCAGATGAAGCTCTGGAAGCCGAGCGTATTCTTTTTGTTCATACCATAATACTTGAGCCAGAGCGAAAGCGAAAAATGATTAATTAGCCTCCATTTCAATAAACTGCCTTAAATTATTTTCATTCTCCAAAATCCAGATGGGTAATTGCGTTTGTGCAATTTTCCAGGCATCTTCCTGTTTGCACATATCAAATACAATGCGGTTGCCACGATCGTCTGTTGTGTCAATAGAAAAAAGTGTTTTCTGCAAAGCGTTTCCATACTTACGGAAATTGAATTCTCTTAAACGACCCTCTGCTTTGATCAGTTTGGTAAATTGAACGTTTTTAAAAAACTGGAGTTTCATTTTCTGAGATTTAGGTTATAGGTACATTAATAACAGCAATTACAATGCCACTGCATAAGGATTTTCGCTGCCAACTTGAAATGTGAAAAAAAATTAACAACCCTTTCCTCCGCATTCCTGTCAAATAAAAAAGCATTGGCCAGCATCCTGCACAGCTGATTTCTCACCCGGCAACATACTAACCCAATGCTTTGTACTTTGCCCGTAATTAGACAATTACAGGTATAAAGCAATTTAAAATTACCGAAGAGGAGGAGCTGTAACCAAATTTTTACCGGTTAAGTTGTACACGCCTTGTTAACGTTGCAACTACAAACCTATTTTTGGCATGCCTTGTGCGCCGTTAAAATTTTTAAAAAAATCACGAAGGTGAATAAATGATGTTTAAACATTGTATATTTGCCAGTAAATAAATTAACATGGGCATTGCCGAAAATAATAAAAAGAAAGGCCCCTGGTTGAAGCGAATATTGCTGGCAGGTTTGCTGTTACTGCTTGGTGGTGCGGCAACAGTATGGTATGTGTTTAACCTGAAATTTGCAGATACTAAAACAGTAAAAGCAGATTATATTGTAAATGCAATGACTTTTTTAAATGAATTTAAGCCAACAGACAGCACAACGAAAAAAAGATACAAAGACAAAATAGTTGAAGTAAGCGGGCGTATAAGTGATGCGGAAGCTGCTTCTGACTCCAGTATCAATATTAAAATGACCGATACTCTTTCCGGTAACTATATCATTTTCTCTTTTCAGGCGCAGCATTCAGGCGAGGCTAAAAGTTTGAAGACAGGTGACAGTGTTTCAATAAAAGGAGCATTTAGCGACGCTGTTTACAGTGACTTACTGGAAGTGATGCGGGTGAATATTGACAGATGCACACTTAGTAAATAAAAATCTTAAAAATAAAAATCACACAAATGAAAAAATCAATTCTTGTACTTGCTTTAGCAACTGTTGCTACGGTGTCTTTTGCACAAAAAAAATTAACTACCACTTCCGGTACAATCAGCTTTGATGCTACTACTAAACTGGATGCATTACCAAAAGCCGATAATAAAACTGTTGTGGCAGCTTTAAATACTAAAACAGGTGAGGTGGCTTTTGAGGCAGTGGTAAAAAGTTTTTCATTTTCTAATCCAAAAATGCAGGAACATTTTAACGGGGCTCAATGGATGGACTCTGACAAATTCCCCACAGCAACTTTTAAAGGGACAATAACCAATCTTTCTGCCGTGAAATTTACAACAGATGGTACTTATAGTGCTACTGTTGAAGGAGATTTAACCTTACATGGAGTTACTCAAAAAATAACTGCACCTGCAACAATCACAGTTAGCAGTAAAAAAGTTTCTGCTTCTTCCGACTTTACTATTAAGTTAGCGGATTATGGCGTAAACGGTGCTGCCATTGGAGCTGGTAAAGTTTCAACCGATCCTAAAATAACTGTATCAGCAGCATTTTAATTTATTTAGTTCATACAATTTAGAAAACCCACGATACGCATTGTGGGTTTTTGTTTTTTAAACCCTGTAAAATTTTTAAAGGGATACATTTCCATCAATACAGGCTTCTTAAACACGGTAATAAAATGCTTTGTATATTTGCGCTATGACAATTGAACAGATTAAGGCTCTGAGAGACCGCAAAACGGTTTTGAAGAGATTTCTTTGACGTAGAAAACAGGGATGCCAAAATAGCAAATGACAGGCAGCTGTCACTTTCTCCGGGTTTTTGGGATGATAACGTCCGTGCAACTTCCATTTTAAAAGAAATTAAAGTAAACGAGTATTGGGTAAACCTTTATACTGAAGTGGATACTTCGGTAGAGGATTTTGTAGTACTCTTTGAGTTTTGGAAAGCAGGTGAAGCCTCTGAAGAAGAAGTAAGGGAAGCATACGATGCTGCCATTAATAAAATAGAAGAGGCCGAGTTTAAAAGTACGCTTAACGAACCTGAGGATGAACTGCCAGCCATGTTACAAATTAACAGTGGTGCCGGTGGTACTGAAAGCCAGGACTGGGCAGAAATGCTGGCACGTATGTACCGTATGTATGGTGAAAAACAAGGCTGGAGTGTTACAGAAATGGACTGGCAATGGGGCGATGGCGCCGGTATAAAAACCTGCACATATAAATTTGAAGGACCGTTTGCTTATGGCTTTTTAAAGAGTGAAAGTGGTGTGCACCGCTTGGTGCGTATTTCTCCTTTTGACAGTAATGCACGCAGACATACATCATTCGTTTCCGTAAATGTATATCCGCTGGTTGATGATACTATAACTATTGAAATAAACCCTGCAGATGTTAAAATGGAAACCAGCCGAAGCGGTGGTGCCGGCGGACAGAACGTAAATAAGGTGGAAACTAAAGTGCAGTTAACACACATTCCCACAGGTATTGTTGTGGTGTGCCAGCAGGACAGAAGCCAATTGGGTAACCGTGAGCTTGCCATGCAGATGCTTAAAAGCCGGCTGTATGAACTGGAACTGCAAAAACGCAATGCATTAAAAGACGAAGCCAACAGCAAAAAGAAAAAAATAGAATGGGGCAGCCAGATACGCAGCTACGTTTTTCATCCATATAAAATGATAAAAGACCACCGCACTGATTTTGAAACTGGCAATGTGCAGCCGGTAATGGATGGTGAACTGGATGGCTTTGTTAAAGCATATTTAATGAGTGAGAAAGACAGCCAGTCTTAAGATATTTCATTTACAGATTGCCATTAGGGAAAGTTTCAAGAATCTTCTTTGCCCTGTCACCTCCCTGGAACATCCATCTTTCCATCCTGTTGCTGTCAAAGCGTAAACCGGTTGGAAAATCCTTGTCCAGTTCCTGCTCGGGGCAGATGTAAAATATCCTGACTTTTGAAGGAGATATCTTTTTAAAAGTGGCAATCACTTCTAAATCGTTTTCCCGTACTTCCTGTATAAAAATAGCAATGGCACGCATTAAAACAGAAAGTATATCCGTAAAAGTATCTGTAAATGTTACCAGTTCATCAGGATTGTTACTGAGTATGTAAATATCATGATCCTCTGTTTTGGTAAGATTATTAACGACTACTCTTGTCGGGATAACTTCTTTATTGCCGCCGTCTACATACTGCCGCCCGTTAATATTTACCGGGTTCATAAAAACGGCCTGGTTACTGCTGCCAAGCATGGCATCAATCATACTTTGCCGGTTGTTTATAAGATGCATATCATAATGCCTGTCTGGCAAAACAGGTTTGGTGGAAAACACACTCAGCTTGCCTGTTTGCAGGCACACCGAATTAAAACAAATAATGGATGATGAATTGGAAATAGTATTGTAGGCCTGTGTGTCAATGTATGTTTCAATTTGTGTCATCAATGGCTCCGTATCAAAAATGTAAGGCTTGTTTTTAGATGTTACCACATCCACCAGGTTAACCGGTTTCAGGATATCGCCGTTATCCGTATTCAAATAAACATCAATCAGCTCTCCAATTTTTCCGGCGCCTACCATTCCTGCTATTAATGAACCCGTGCTTGTTCCGCTTATCAAATCAAACTTGTCTATGTTTGCACTGTGCATCAGGTATTCAACAGCTCCCACACTAAAAGCTCCTTTGGCGCCGCCACCGCTGGTAATTAAAACTTTCATAACTGCTATAATTTTTTATTTGAAAAAACAATTCCTGTAAGGAACCCAAGCTTCCCATCCTGTGTATTTATATTGCCTTCAATATTTAATCCAAAAGGCCCCAGTTCTATTTCTATTCCGGCACCGGCATAATTAAACTTGCTGAAGTTGGTAAAGTATTCGCCAAAGGCATTTATATTTCCCACATGAAAGGTTTGTTTACCAATATCTGTTAACCACAAAACAGTCCGGGCATTGGCAGTAATGTAACTGGTGTTTCCCCGCATGTACAAAGAAGGCCCCGCCATTAACCTGAATTTACCTCCACAACTTTCCTTTTCATTTTGTTTAGAAGGTTTAAATGTATAGGCAATAAAGCAATGCAGGCTTCCAAGATATGTGGCGGCATTTGTAAAAATATTGGCAGCACCCTGGCTAACTTCAAACCTCTTTTTCCATCCCCGGCAAAATTCTGTTGAAGGAAACTTAACCGGGTTTTTAATATCATTGAAGTAAGTAATCCAGCATAGAATATTATCCCGGTAAGCTTCTGGTAATATGCTGGAAAAACAACGGTCCTTATTGCCAATGCTGTTTCTAAAATCAACCAGTTCATTCATTGTTTCAATAAAACTGGAATAGAGTCTTTGATTCGTCTTTTGTAATGAATCAAGGGTGCGTTTGTTTGTGTCTTTATCATCACTGCAGAGTGGAAGAAAAGCTGCCATGCCAATCAACTTCATGGCAAATGATTCGGATTTCGCTTTACACTCCGGTATATCGCAACATTTTTTTTCAGTTACGGGCGGCTGACCTGCAACAATAAAAATGCTGCTTAGATAAACAGTTACAACTGTAAACAATTTTATTTTCATGGTATGTAATTTTAGCGGTTATGCTTCTAAACAAACATGGTCTTCACAACTTTTTTTTGTTGCAAAGGGGCCATCACAACGCACGAGTGAGCCATCAGCTTCCTGTTTCATACAATACCATCTGCCCCTTTTTTGTATGCAAATACATGGCAGGCCGTTATTGGCATTTGTTACACCGGCAGGTTTTCCGGTTTTTTTAGCTGCCGCCTTTTTTGGCCGTGCTTTTTTTGCAGCTTTCTTTTTGCTTGTCGCCATTTTTATTTTTTTATGGTGTGGGTATAAACAAACACAAGCGCATTTTCATCTCCAAAAACTTTAGCGGTATTGTATATCAAGAATTTCTCACCGCCTATTTTATTAAGATCTTTGTTTATGATTTTAGTTATGCGCAGGCGGCATTTTACAGGGTCAGCTTCTTCATCTTTACAATTCTTATCGGGATTGTTATTCAATTCTGCATCCAGAAAAAAAGTTATTTTCCTTGTCTTGTTATTTGCAAGATAAAATGCTGAATCGTTTCTTTTTTGAAATGACAGCTCCTTTGTTACCTGCATTTCATCCATCCGTATTTTGCCCATGTAAGCAGGGCCCAGTTTTACGCACTGCCCGCCTTTGTTAAATGTGCTGGCCATAAAAACAAACAGGTCTTCATCCTGCGGGGATGTGGTTATAATACGAAAAAGATAGAGTTGATTATAACCATATACAGTAACATCGTCCAGCACTTCTTCTTTACTTTCAGTATTCAGCAACTTGTTTTCTGCAACAGCATCACGTTCTACAGTTATATTTTCAAGTTTAGCTTCATACACGTGAATCTTCTTAATTTTTCCTTTAGAACCATCATCATTTATTTTATCTCTTATTATGCCTGTTATATTGGTAAAGAAAGAGGTATCCAGGTTTCTGGATGGTTTAAATGCAATAGCAGAAGGTTTGCAGCCAGAAGCAAGTAATAACAGGCAAAGGCTTACAATACTGCTACAACTTAATATTTTTAACATTGGTGTATGATGTTCCGGTAAAAAATCTGTTTATATCATTATTGGGATGCAGCGACATCTTCAGCCCCATATGTATCAAATCCTGTATTCCATAATAACGCCCATTTTTTTGAAGCGAACCAAGTACCCCGGCATCCAGCGCAAAATTGTTATCAGTAAAAATTTTTAATTGGTAAGCGGATGTGTTAAATGTAGAAAGATGCCCTTTAACACTATCTGTATACAAAGGGATGTTGATGCCTATCAGGTTCGACAATTCGTATAACAATGGGTTGTACCCGGTAAACTGGTCAAAGCTTAACTCCGCCCGGTTATATCCTTTGTTTGTATGGATGAATATGCCGCCGCCACCTGTCCAGAACCGGTCAAAATTATCTGCAAGGGGAATTATATCAAATGGCGTAGCCCCGTCATTATAGTAGTTAAAAGTAAATTGCCCAAATGAACCAGTAACCGACCCAACCACCTGGTTGCGCTTATGATTATTCAAAATAAAATTACTGCTAAGCAGCACCAGGTTTCTTTTATTGGTAGATACATTATAATAGTCTGCCGTGTGTAATGTGCGGAAGAGTTTTTTATAGGCATAATCTTTTCCCCAGCCATAGCCAAACGAAAGTGAATTGGCAAAATCAATTTGAATATCGCCTGCAAGCGGATTAAGATTTGCCCCAATAGTTTTTGTATAGATGGCAAGTGAAGGACCGTAATTGACCAGGATATGATTGTGACCAGTACCCATAATATTAAAGCCTGCATAAACTTTTAAACCCGGGAACTTTTGCCCCTTTCCATAAGTAAGATTAAAATGACAGCCTGCATTAAATTGAGAATTGTAAACCCACTTTGATTGCGGTTTCGCAACAGTACTGACAAGCATTACAGGTACAATTACCAGCAAAACTTTTAGCAAGTGGAGTGTTAGGTAATTTCTGTTTTGGTACATCTGTAATAAATATAATAATTTATTTTTCTATAACAAACTGTTTTGTCAAACTATTTTACACCACTTAGTTTAACTTCGTGTAAAAATTTGTCAGCAATGAAATTTGGAGACTTTACTTATCCCATGCCGGTTAACGAGCCGGTGTTAAATTATGCACCAGGTTCCCCCGAAAAAAAACGTTTAAAAGAAGTATTGGCAGAATTAAAGGGGGTGGAAGCCGATGTGCCCATGTATATAGGCAGCAAGGAAGTACGTACCAATAAAAAGGTGGCTATACATCCCCCACATGAAATAAAACATACACTCGGTTATTTTCATGCCGGGGAAGAAAAGCATGTACACCAGGCCATAGAAGCTGCTTTAGCCGCAAAAGAGAGCTGGGCTGCAATGAGCTGGGAAAACAGGGCTAATATATTTTTAAAAGCTGCCGACCTTATTGCTACAAAATACCGGCCTTACATGAATGGCACCACCATGTTGGGGCAAAGTAAAAATGCTTTCCAGGCAGAAATAGACAGTGGCTGCGAAATCATTGACTTTTTACGTTTTAATGTTCATTTTCTTGGCGAAATATACAAACAACAACCCATCAGCGGACTAGGTATGCACAACCGCATGGAGTATCGTCCGCTGGAAGGTTTTGTACTGGCAGTAACACCGTTCAACTTTACGGCTATTGGTGGTAACCTGCCCACCAGCGCAGCCATGTGTGGTAATGTGGTGGTATGGAAACCTGCCAACACACAGGTGTACAGCGCACAAATGTTTATGCGTATTATGAAAGAAGCTGGCTTGCCGGATGGTGTTATTAATTTGATCTATGTAGATGGCCCCACTATTGGCAGGGTATGTTTTAATCACCGTGATTTTGCCGGCGTGCATTTTACAGGAAGCACTGGTGTGTTTAATAACATGTGGGAGACTATTGGTAAAAACATGGGCATGTATAAATCTTACCCACGCATTGTAGGAGAAACAGGCGGTAAAGATTTTGTGCTGGCGCATAAATCTGCTCATCCCGATGTGGTGGTAACGGCATTGCTGCGTGGGGCTTTCGAATTCCAGGGACAAAAATGTTCTGCAGCATCAAGGGCATATATTCCATCAAATATTGCAGAAGAAGTAAAAAAGAAATTGATTGCAGGCGTAAAGAGTTTCACCATGGGCAGCGTGGAAGACTTTACCAATTTTGTGAATGCGGTGATTGACGAAAAGAGCTTTGATAATATCAAGCGTTATATTGACAATGCTAAAAAAGACCCCAAAGCTGAAATTTGGGTGGGAGGTAAGTGTGATAAAAAAGAAGGTTACTTTATTCAGCCAACCATCATTGAGGCTAAGAAACCTGATTATGTGACGATGTGTGAAGAAATATTTGGCCCCGTGCTTACTGTATATGTTTACCCTGCCAACAACTTTGAAAAAGCATTGGAACTGGTTGATACTACATCGCCTTATGCATTAACTGGCGCCATCATCGCCACTGACAGGTCTGCAGTAGAACTGGCAACAAACAAACTACGTAATGCCGCCGGTAATTTTTATATTAACGATAAACCAACCGGCGCTGTGGTGGGCCAGCAACCTTTTGGTGGAGCAAGGGCAAGTGGCACCAACGATAAGGCAGGCAGCATACTGAATTTATACCGCTGGCTAAGTGCCAGAACAATTAAAGAAACATTTAACCCGCCAATGGATTACAAGTATCCATTTATGCAGGAAAAATAAACCGTACTATGAAAATTTTTTTTATTAGCATCCTACTGGTTGTTATTTCATTTAATGTAGTTGCTCAACAAACACTTGTAAAAGAAAAAGAAGATATCAGAGGATGGCATTTAACTGATAAAGAAACAAGTGGTTTTTACGGCATCAGTATTGATAAGGCGTATGATCTGTTAAAAGGCAGAAAGGCTGAAGCTGTTATTGTAGCTGTAATCGATAGTGGGATTGATACACTTCAGGAAGATTTGAAGGATATTCTATGGGTCAATCCTAAAGAAAAACCCGGCAATGGTATAGATGATGATGGGAATGGTTATATAGATGATCATTTTGGATGGAATTTCTGCGGATCTAAAGAAGGGCTCAACTTTAAACAAAAGTCATTAGAGGCTGCAAGGGTATATCATGAATGGAAAGATGAATTTGAAGGCAAAAAACAAAAAAATGTCGGTGATGATAGGCAATTTATCTTTCAGCAATGGAAAAAAGCAAAAGGGCTGGTAATAGAAAAATATGAATACGCACGCAAAAACATCGGGACTATAACAGATGTGGTAGATAAATTTGACGACGCAGCAAAAAGGATTAGGTTTACATACAAACTACATTCTTTTACAATTAATGAACTTTCTTTGATAAATGCTGAAACAGCAACTTCGACTATACAGGTGGGGATAAGCAACTGGAAAAGAGTATTGGCTAAAAACCCTTCTATGAACGATAGTATTTTTATAGCTAACCAAAGAGATTATCTTGAAAGATTACAGACAGATATTGATGGGTATAATACTAAGCCAGAAGATATAAGAATATCTTATACAAAAGATAATTATAAAGATATTAGCGACCGGATATATGGAAATAATAACCTAAAAGCTGAAAGTAGTGAGCATGGTACTCTTGTTGCCGGTACTATTGCTGCTTTGAGAAATAATAATATTGGCAGCAATGGAATAACAAACGATGTTAAGATAATGGCTATACGTGCAGGTGCCGGAGGTGATGAACATGATAAAGACGTTGCACTTGCTATTCGTTATGCAGTAGACAATGGGGCTCAAATCATCAACATGAGTTTTGGTAAACCAATATCTCCCTATAAGCAATTTGTTGATGATGCAGTTAAGTATGCAGAAAGTAAAGGAGTTTTGTTGGTACATTCTGCAGGTAATGATGCTAAAAATATATCTGATGATGTTTTTTATCCTAGTTCTGTTTTCATTGATGGTAAAAAGGCCAGTAATTTTATAAGTGTTGGTGCAAGTGATAAAAACAACACTAAGGGTGAGCTATTGGGGGAATTTACTAATTACAGCAAGGAATATGTTGATATTTTTGCACCGGGGGTAGATATATATTCGACCTCGATGAACAATACATATGAGTCGGTTAATGGCACCAGTTTTTCCGGCCCAGTGGTTACTGGTGTTGCGGCATTGTTGAAATCTTACTTTCCAAAAGTAACGCCACAGCAAATGATTGAAATAATAATGACATCAGGAGTTGCTATTGATGAGGAAGTTAAAATTCCAGGAAATGATAAAGGAAAAACAGCAAAGCTCAATGATCTTTCTGTGTCCGGTAAAATTGTTAACGCATACCAAGCTGTTAAACTGGCTTTGCAGTGGGAGACAGAGAAAAAACTGTAAATTATCCATCCGTAAATAAATAGTAAAACGTTATTTTGAAAACCATTTTAGATAAACAACAACTGCATTTAACGCTTCTTCGTCTCAGTCACCAGTTGCTCGAAAATCACCTGAGTTTGAATGATGTGGTGTTTATTGGCCTGCAACCACGGGGTGTAAAAGTGAGTGAAAAAATTGTAGAGCACGTAAAGCAGCTTTGCCCGGGTGAACATATTGATTATGGTTTGCTGGATATAACGTTTTACCGGGATGATATCCGTAATGAACTGCATGTGGCTAACAAAACAGATATTTTGTTCTCCATAGAAGATAAAAAGGTTATTTTAATAGATGATGTGCTTTACACCGGCCGCACCATCCGTGCTGCATTAGATGCGCTGCAGGATTTTGGCCGTCCGCAAAAAGTGGAGTTATGTGTACTAGTGGACAGGAGGTTTAACCGTGAGCTGCCTATTCATCCGGACTATTGTGGCAAAGCTATTGACACCATCACTTCACAAAAGGTAAAAGTAGAGTGGGAAAGGGAAGAAGTGGTGCTGTATTAATGAGCGGGCAAAACTTTGTAGGTCATCCAAGCTATTTCCACAGTATTGAATTTTGATTTCTGACTTTGGTTTTTCTCAATTAACTTCGCTGCTTAATGCAACTCTCTACCAAACATCTTTTGGGCATTAAAGACCTTCAGCCGGAAGACATCCATCTTATTCTTTCCACCGCCAGCCGTTTTAAAGAAGTTTTACAGCGTCCGGTTAAAAAAGTTCCTTCGTTACGTGATGTTACAATTGTAAACCTGTTTTACGAAAACAGCACACGAACAAGAATTTCTTTTGAACTGGCTGAAAAAAGGCTGAGTGCCGATACTATTAATTTTACGGCCTCCGGTTCATCTGCCGCAAAAGGGGAAACATTACTGGACACGGTAAATAATATTTTGAGCATGAAGGTGGATATGGTGGTGA
The DNA here is from genome assembly GCA_044225995.1 of Ferruginibacter sp. Classification (GTDB taxonomy): domain Bacteria; phylum Bacteroidota; class Bacteroidia; order Chitinophagales; family Chitinophagaceae; genus Ferruginibacter. The sequence goes on from JBGAHV010000003.1 coordinate 38,371, forward strand.
TGCGCCATAGTGCCAGTGGAGCTCCTCATTTCCTGGCAAAACATATTCCTGCAGCAATAATAAATGCAGGCGATGGAATTAATGAACACCCCACACAGGCTTTACTCGATGCATTTTCAATAACAGAAAAACTCGGTTCGCTTGAAGGCAGAAAGATTGTGCTGGTGGGAGATATTATGCACTCACGGGTGGCATTAAGTAACATTTATCTTCTGAAAAAAATGGGTGCGGAAGTAATGGTAGCCGGGCCTCCAACACTCATACCCAAATATATTGCCGAGGCGCTCCATGTAAAAGTGGAATACAATTTAAAAAGAGCACTTGAATGGTGTGATGTGGCCAATGTGTTGCGTATTCAGCTGGAGCGGCAAAACCAGGTATTATTTTCTTCTTTGAGGGAATACAACCTTGCGTATGGTGTAAACAAAAAATTACTCGACGGTTTGAAAAAGGATATTGTAATTATGCATCCCGGCCCCATTAATCGTGGAGTAGAATTAGACAGCGATGTGGCCGACAGCAGGCAATCAATCATTTTGCAGCAGGTTGAAAACGGTGTGGCAGTGCGGATGGCTGCCCTGTACCTGCTTTCTGGCAAAACATCACAGAACTAAATAAATAATAAGTGAAAAAACAATTTATCCCAATAGTTGTTTTTGTTTATTTATCCTGTTTTTTTATTTGTTGCAACAGCACCAACGATAACAAACAGCCAGAAACCGCTGAAGCCAGTATTGTAACACCCATCCAGGAAAAAGAAGACTCAGTTGTTACTAAATTACGCCCTGTATTATTCACTTTAGAAAACAAAGAACTGGGTTATGGTGGCCATGCCCCTTTTGATCTCACAATAAGCAATATCAGGTATACATTGATTTCTCAAAAAGATTATTATACAGAACAGCTTTCCTCATTACAGGCCCAGGTTAAATATTCCACCAATAAAGAAAAGACGAATAAGGCGTTGAATTATCTTTCTGATAAAATAAAGTCTTCACCAGCAATAGCAGAAATTTATAAAGTACAGTTTCATTTAAAGGCTAGAGTGGACAAAACCAATTACGACGAGGAAAAAATTTTATACCTGAAAAAGGATTTAAGCCTTTTGGAACTTATCTTTCCTCAATAAATTTAACCAACTTACAATTTATGGAACGCATTTGCTTGTTTCCCGGAACGTTTGACCCCGTAACACTGGGGCACATAGACATTATAGACAGGGCTTTGCCATTGTTTGATAAATTGGTAATTGGAATTGGCCGAAATGTAAATAAAGTGCCTATGTTTAGCGAAGAACAGCGGCTGCTTTGGATTAAAGAAATCTATAAAGGCAATCCTAAAGTCGATGCGGTGGTATATGATGGTTTAACCGTAGATTGTTGTAAACAGGCGGGTGCAAATTTTATTTTAAGGGGCATTCGTTATGTAAACGATTTTGAATACGAAAAAGCAATCGCAGATATGAATCGTAGTTTGGACGGTCATATTGATACCGTTTTCCTTACCTGTTTACCTCAGTTTACATCAGTGGCATCCACACTGGTAAGAGACGTTTTGAAGAATGGGGGAAATGTATCCCAGTTTTTACCTGAAGTGGTTAATAAAACACTTAGATAATGTGTAGTTAACATAGATCATGGTTCGTCAAAAAAAGTGCTTAAAATATCTTTTATAGAAGGGTAGGTGTTGGCCACAGGTTCCTTAATATTCTTTGTGGATATCCATTTTGCAGCCGTAATATTCTCTTCTGTTTGCGGAGTTAATTGCTGTGAGTTACTGCAGGTAAAATAATACCAGTGTGTTATTTTTAGTATATGCTTTCCATACTCATCATAGGTATGATAAGTCTCACCAATTTTTTTCTTTAGCTTCAAATTTGTTACTCCTGTTTCTTCTTCTACTTCTCTTAGGGCACACTCATCTGGCTTTTCTCCTTTTTCCATTTTTCCTTTGGGTAAATCCCATTTTCCCAGGCGAAAAATAAACAATAACTCTTTTTTAGTGTTTTGCACAATTCCTCCTGCAGCTTCAATAACAGAAAAGTGCTTAAAAAAAAGTTTTTGAAGTTTACTAAGATCAGTATGCCATAAAACTCCTGCATGAAACTCTTCTTTTTTTATCTCATGAAGCAAGGACTTTATTGCAGGGCCGGATATTTCATCCACAAACACAGCATCGGGGTGATGCAGTATTTCATTCAGTTGCTTATCTATATTATCGCAGAGATAAACTGGCTTATCGCCAAAATATATTTTTATGTGCATAATAATATTTCAGTGTTTAATTTACAGCCATCAAATTTGCAGTATGACAAATGAAAAGGCCGTTGCAGAAAAGCTTTTACAAATTAGTGCAATAAAGTTAAGCCCCCAACAACCATTTACCTGGGCCAGTGGATGGAAAAGCCCTATTTACTGTGATAACCGTAAAGTCTTGTCATTTCCATTTATCAGGGATTTTATTAAAAGCGAAATGTGCAGTGTGATTTTTGAAGAGTTTGCCGATGCAGAAGTTTTGGCTGGCGTAGCTACTGCAGGTATTGCCTGGGGTGCTATGGCTGCTGATCAGCTTAAGTTACCGTATGTATATGTAAGGCCGAAACCAAAAGAACACGGTCTTGGAAATCAAATTGAGGGTACTTTCGGAAAAGGCCAAAAAGTGGTAGTGGTGGAAGATTTAATTTCAACAGGCAAAAGCAGCCTGCAGGTGGTAGAAGTACTAAAAGCAGCCGGAGCAGAGGTTATAGGTATGGTTGCTATTTTTACTTACGGTTTTCCTGTTGCTGATCAGGCTTTTAAGCTGGCTGGTATACCTCTTAAAACCCTTACAAATTACCCTGCTTTAATAGAACAGGCTATTGAGAAAAATATTGTAACGAGTAACCAACAAAAAACATTGTTAAACTGGAGCAGCGACCCGGCGGGTTGGGATGGGAAATAATAACTTCACTGTTAAATGGCTAAAAAAGATGAAACGAATAATTACAGCTTTATTGTTTTGCACCAGCAGCCTGCTGTTAAATGCACAAAAAACATCAGATAAAGCTATTATTAAAACCCCAATACAAAACTGTGAAAAGTGCAAGGAAATAATTGAATTTTTTCTGAGTAAAACAGAAGGGGTAACCAATGTAAAAGTGGATCTTAAAAAGCAGACAACTACCGTAACTTGGCTTACTGAAAGGACTGATAAGGAGACGATAAAAGTAGTTATTTCCGGACTTGGTTTTGCAGCTGATGATGTTGAGGCCGATGAATCTGCTTACAAGCGATTGCCAGCATGCTGTAAAAAGCCAGCGGAGAACCCTAAACCTAAGCAATAGCTTGCCACGATTGGTTTATTTAAGAAATATTTAATTCATGCCGCTCATAAGGCGGCTTTTTTAATGCAATAAAGAAAACTGTTGCTTCCCTTCATAATTTACAGGAAAACTTTTGTACACGTTTGCTTTACCCAATTTAACACTACCTGTAACTTTCACCAATACCTCCTGGCCAAATAGGGCCGGGAAGGCGTTTTTATAAGCATTTTTCATATCCACATCAATCGAGAGGGGTAATGTAAATTCTGCTTTTTTTGGAATATGTATTTGATATTCCTGGGCTGTATGCCCAAGATAATTGCCATTAACGAATATGTCTAAATCTGTTCGTTTGAGCTCTAATCCAAAATTATTTGGATTGTAATAAATCAAGTCAAGCTTAATTGTCGAAGTAGAAAACCCCAGTTTCTCTGTACTAAGGTTTTTAAAATCCCGGTACTCAAGTTCTTTTGGCTCCCGACAAGATGACATAATAAAAACAAAGACCAATATTAATAGTAGTGGGGCAGAGGTAAGTAGCTTAATCATTTACTGGTTATAATATTCAATACGCAAAATACATAATTCTGAATTCCACACACCTTTTTTATACTAATTAAATTGGCACCTGCATAAAATAAGAAATTTTAATCCCTTATTTTAAAAACTAAAAAAAAGTATATGAATATAATAATGTTTTATAGTTGATAAGTAATAATTTATATTATTTTACTTAAAATTTAAAGGATAATTTAAAGTAGTAAATACTACTGCCATGTCTTTTATGTTGCCATATTTTAAAAACTGTTTTTATTTGTATCTATATATAAGATAATCAATATTTTAATAAATATATAGAATATAAAATTTTATATAAATTTCAACTCAGTTTATTTTTGCTATTTGTTTATAGTGCAGATACTTTATTTAAAATTTAATATTAAATAATGCAGAGGTACCTTTATGCTTACAACCTAATATCATTAATGATACGACTTTAGCCAAACGCTATTTTGTCATTTTTTTGAAACCTTAAGAAGTATGGTAGTTGCATGAGCGAAGTTTGAAGTCATCTAGGGTAATAATTAAGGAATTCTAGCTGTGGGCATGCATAATTAAAGAGTATTTGAATATTTTACAGTAGAGTTGAAAAATATCTAAGCTTAATGGTTTGAGAGGGAATACAGAATTTAACAAATGAGTTATTTTGGTAGTAGTACTAAAAAAACCGTAAAAATACTGTCAAAAAAATTTGCGGTTTCCGAAATTGATATTATGTTTGTGATGAAATTAAAAATGACCATTACCTCGGTTATTGTTTTTTTCAAATCCGAAGCCCAATTGTCCTCATAAAGAACCACCCAGGTTCGCAAGGTATAACACCAAGCTTTTCTGGTTTTTAATTCTGAAACCTCAAATACAAGAAATGAAAACTAATTTTACGTTATTTACTAAAACTGTTGTGCTAGCATTTGCTATGCTTACATCGGCTAACAGTTTTGCTTGCGACACTACTCCTAATATTAAGTCGGGAAATTTAAAAGCTGAGATAATAAATAACAACCTTGTTATGAACTGGGCTATTGAAAACCCCAATACAATTAACTATTGCGAAGTACAAGGAAGTGAGGACGGTAAGATTTTTTATACAATTGGCTATGTAATGGGTGCTAACCCTTCTCAAACCGATAATACATATAGTTTTAAGCAAGCTCTTGCTAAAATGAAGCCCGGTAAGGTTTATTACAGGGTGCTTATAATTGGCGCTGACAAAAATGCGACCTCAAGCGAAATAGTGAAAATCACTAAATAACCTCTGAACTGTTTTATAACTATTCCAATGTCTTGCAGAGACCGTAATATTTAATATTTACTCTACAACACAAGAAAAATGAAAAATTTTTATTCACGTATTACTTTTGCTGCTTTATTTATTGCAGGCACGCTTATTTCACAGATAGCGAAAGCAGACAATCCCCCAACCCTTAATTTCAGTTCAACTCCATCGCTTGTGAGTGGCAGCCCTCTTCAAATTGGAGCTGTATACAAGTTTGGCAGTGTTACTTCAGGTACAGATGCTTTAGTAACCATTTTAAGCGCAACCGGCGGTGCTAGTGTAGCGATGATTGATGACAACACACTTACAAAGCCAGAAGCCTTTTCTCCTCAGATTACTGTGCCTGCAAATAGTACAGGCCTTGTAACATTCCGTATAGATTTTGTAAATGGCAGTGGAGATCTTAAAAACGTTACCCAATTTTCTGCAACAGCAATGGATATTGACGGAAATTCTACTTTACATGAAAAAGATGCGATTGATATGGGCGCTGGATCTACAGTATCTTACCTGGCATCATTACTGGAAATAAATGTGCAACTTACCGGAACGGAATATATGGGAACTAATATTGCAGGACATGAGTATACCGGTGTTGATACATCTGCAAAGCAGGTAATGTTTACGGTTACAAGCCCTGCTATCCTTAACAGTTTTACATATAAAGCGGGTGCAAGTAATCAAAACTCTTCAAGCGTTACCCGTCAAAAAGGGATTTATTTTAAAGGGTTCAATTATCTTACTTTCCTGCCTGTAAAATACAGTTCTTTTACTGCTGTTAGTTCTGATAAGTCAGTTACATTAAACTGGGTAACAGAAAGTGAAATAAACAGTCATCATTTTGAAGTAGAACGTTCTTTTGACGGGGTAAATTTTAAGGCAATTGGCCTGGTACTGGATGGCATTACAGTGGGAAACACTGGCAAGTCATATATATACAAAGACAACAGTGCAGCATTATTGGATGCAAATGTGGTTTATTACAGGTTAAAGCAAGTGGATAATGATGGCAGGTACTCTTATACAAATACACTGGTTGTAAAATTTCAGTCGGTTCAAGGTGTAAGTATGCAAGTATCACCAAACCCGGTTGTGGAAAACTTAACTGTACGTTTTGCTGCCGATAAAAGTGCTATCGCCTTAGTGCAGATCATTAACATGAATGGCCAGGTGGTACTTAGCCAGCGTGTAACAGTTTCAAAAGGCAATAATGCAATACAGGTTCAGGATATTAAAAAGCTTGCTCCCGGAATGTACGTAGCTCAATTAATGGTTGATGGTTCCAGCATTGCCACACAAAAAATAATTAAAAACTAATTATAACCAAGCAAAAGAAGGTTGACAGGAGTTGCTGGCCTTGTACCCTGGCCGGCAACCTCCCTAAGCCTGAACTAACTGTTTTCTTTTTTAATTTTAAAACTTCCCCAATGATAAAAATTACAAAAACACTTTTTACAATTTTAGTGAATAACTGGATTGTTATTACGAAGAAAACCGAATTACAGCCAGTAAAACTGTACAACTACGCAAAAAGAAGAGATGGTATTAAGCCATAAGTATATATAATTAAGTTTTTTTTAACCAGGCCGAAAATAAAATTGCATAAACTCCGTTTACTAAACACCCCGGAGACTGTAAACGTTGTTAGTGCTTGGTTTACGATGTTTTCTTTGGGGGTTACAGAATCGAAAGATTCTTAACAAAAGCCGCATTTCTATGTGGCTTTTTTGTTTTTACTGCTTATATTTACTTTCTGTTTTTCCTGTGAAAAACATGAGAATTTCCCTATATCCTCTGAGCCAGCGTTTTCTCCAATCAAAGCATCAGCAATAGCTGAAACCCACAACCTAACAAGTATACTAACTACCAACATGAGAAAAATTATACTGTTTTCTGCACTTATCTTATTTTATTTTTCATCACAGGCACAAGATTTTAGTAATAAAGGGAAAGACTTTTGGGTAGGTTATGGTTACCATGAGAGGATGGGGCAGGCAAATGGTGGTACCCAAGATATGGTGCTTTATTTTGCCACTGATCAGGTAACACATATTACCATCTCAATTCCAGGAAACGGATATACTCAAAATATTACAACTGCAGCTGGATACAACGTTATCACTTCGGCAACAATACCCAAAAATGGTACACAGGATGCAAGGCTTAATGTGGAAGGATTATCGAACAAGGGTATCCACATTACAAGTGACAGGCCAATGGTAGCATACGCACATATTTATAATGCAAGTGTATCTGGTGCAACAATTCTTTTTCCAACAAATACCCTAGGTAAAGAGTATTATTCCGTAAACTATAAAAACTGGTCTAACACAACAAATTCCAACTGCTGGTTTTATGTAGTAGCTGTTGATACGGGTACTACATATGTAGAAATTACTCCTACAGGAAATACAACCGGGGGATGGGTTGCAGGTAACACTTATACAGTTAGCCTTACCCAGGGGCAGATTTATAATGTAATGGGTGCTATGACAATTAACAGTAATTGTGGAGGTAATAATCAATCACCCTGCACCAGCTATGATCTTACTGGTTCGCTTGTAAAAAGTGTAAGTAATGGTACTAGTTGTAAAAAAATAGGTGTTTTTTCCGGTAGTGGAAGGATTAGTATCACATGTACTTCTTTTGGTTCCTCATCAGATAATTATATGGCACAAAATGTACCTAAATCGGCTTGGGGGAAAAAGTATTTAACTGCATCTGCATCTGGAAACAGTCAGAATAATATTTACCGTGTTTGCGTTCCTGACCCAACTACAATTGTAAGAATTAACGGTGTTATTACACCTATAGCTGGCTTTTATTATGAAATAGCTTCAACATCTGCCCCACAATTAATTGAAGCAGATAAGCCAATATTGGTTGCCCAGTATTTTACATCTCAAGGTGCCTGCGGTAATGGTACACCAGGGGATCCAGAAGTGATCTATTTAAGTCCGGTAGAACAAAGTATTAAAGATATTTTGTGGAATGCGACTCCCTTTAATGCCATAACCCAGCAATATTTCAATGTAGTAATTCCAAATTCAGGCACGGCTATAAGTTCTTTCAGGTTATATAATTCAGTCGGCACACAACTGCCAACCAATGCCTTTATAGTTCACCCGCAAGATCCAAATTACTCTTATCTGAAACAACAACTTCCTGGATCTGGTGTTTATAGAGTTGTTTCAGACAGTGGTTTTAATGCAATTGCTTATGGTTTTGGCAGTGCTGAATCCTATGGCTATAATGCTGGTACAAATGTGAAGGACCTTTACCAACAGATTGGTGTACAAACAACATGGGGTATTGAAACTACGCCTTCGGTTTGTACAAATACCCCATTTAAATTCAAAGTTTCATTGCCATACTGTGCGGACTCCATTAAATGGAACCTGAGCAACTTACCCGGCCCTCCAGCTGCACCCCCAACTGCTGTTTACCCCACTTGTGCGTCTGCAGATTCTTCAACTATTGTAAATGGGAAACCTATTTACTGGTATTCGTTGCCTTCGTTATACAGTTTTAGCAGTATTGGTACATATCCTGTTACAATCACAACCTATTTCCCCACTTCAGAATGCGGTGGAACACAGGATATAGACTTTGATTTACAAATATCAGATCCCCCGCTTCCCAGCTTTACAGAAGTATTACCGGGTTGCTATGCGGAGCCGGTTCAGTTTATTGAAACCACACCTCAAACACCTAAGCCAACATATACATGGTATTGGGATTTTGGCGATGGTAATACATCAACAGGAAAAAATCCAACGCATACCTATGCAGCACCCGGAACTTATTATGTCAGGTACGCCAGTATTACCACGCCAGGTTGCTTAAGTGATACCATCGGGCACTCAATCACTATAACAGATTTACCTAAAGCAACGGTTAGCGGCACAACTGCTGTATGCTTAAATGCAGCTTCCCCGGCAATTACATTTACGGGTACTGATGGAGCCGCTCCGTATGAATTCAGCTATACGATAAACGGGGTTGCTCAAACGCCTGTTATTAGTAATGCGGCAGGTAGTTATACAATTAATGTCCCTACAAACATTGCCGGTCCGTTTACATATGCCATTACCAGTGTAAAAAATGCCGGTTCAACTCTTTGTGTACGGCCCATAAATAATCAGCAGGTAACTGTAACCGTAAACCCATTACCACAGGCGGCTATAGCTGGTGCAACAACCGTATGTTTAAATGCACCTTCTCCTCCAATTACTTTTACCGGAAGCGGAGGCACAGCACCTTATACATTTGCATATACCATTAATGGTGTAGCGCAAACACCTGTGGTAAGCAATGCCGGCGGTACATATACTGTCAATGCACCTACCAATGTTGCAGGCACATTTGCTTATTCCATAACAACAGTAACAGATGCCAGCAGCACATTGTGTAACCAGCCTTACAATAATACTGTAACAACCACTGTAACAGTAAAACCATTGCCAACAGCCAGTGTAACCGGAAGTGCTACAACCGTATGTTTAAATGCAGCATCACCACAAATAACATTTACAGGTTCAACCGGCACGGCACCTTATACATTCAGTTATACACTTAATGGTGTGCCACAGACCCCGGTTGTGAGCAATGCCGCCGGAACTTATACCATCAATGTGCCTACAAATGCAGTTGGGCCGCAGATATATGTTATTACGAATGTACAGGAAAGCAGCGCCAATACCTGCTCGCAAGCTATAACGGGACAGTCTTATACAGTAACCGTAAACCCATTGCCACAGGCAGCTATAGCAGGGGCAATTACCGTATGTTTAAATGCCCCTGCTCCTCCAATTACTTTTACTGGCAGCGGAGGCATGGCACCTTATACTTTTAACTATACAATTAACGGAGTTGCTCAAACTCCTGTGGTAAGCAATGCTGCAGGTATATACACTTTAAACGCACCTACCAATGTTGCAGGTACATTTGTTTATTCCATAACAACAGTGACCGATGCAAGTATAACTCTTTGCAACCAATCGTATAATAATACAGTTACCACTACGGTTACAGTAAAACCATTGCCAACAGCCAGTGTAACCGGAAGTGCCACCACTGTATGTTTAAATGCAGCATCACCACAAATAACATTTACGGGTTCAACCGGCACGGCACCTTATACATTCAGTTATACACTTAATGGTGTGCCACAAACCCCGGTTGTGAGCAATGCCGCCGGAACTTATACCATCAATGTTCCTACCACTGCAGTTGGGCCGCAGATATATGTTATTACGAATGTACAGGAAAGCAGCGCCAATACCTGCTCGCAAGCTATAACGGGACAGTCTTATACAGTAACCGTAAACCCATTACCACAGGCAACTATTGCAGGAGCAACAGCAGTATGTTTAAATGCCGCATCACCGCAGGTAATTTTTACTGGCAGTGGAGGTACCGCACCTTATACATTTGCATATACCATTAATGGCGTAGCTCAAACTCCTGTGGTAAGTAATGCCGGCGGTACATATACTATTAATGCACCTACAAATGTTGCAGGCACATTTGTTTATTCCATAACAACAGTAACCGATGCCAGCAGCACATTATGTAACCAGTCTTATAACAACACAGTAACAACTACTATTACCATTCGCCCATTACCGACACCCGACTTTATTACTACAGCACCACTTTGTGAAACAAGAGATATAAGCTTTACAGATAATTCCAATCCTCAGGTGGGTTCTGTAACCAACTGGTCATGGAATTTTGGAGATCCCGGAAGTGGCACACTGAATAATAATTCCATTCTTCAAAACCCGGTACACAACTTCAGTACTGCGGGTAATTATTTGATTACACTCAATGTGACCACGAATAATGGCTGTAGCAATGCTGTTCCTTTTACAAGAACCATTACAATTAATGACCGGCCCAAAGCAGGATTCATTGTGCCTGAAGTTTGTATTAATGACGTGGCTGCTGTATTTATTGACACCAGTAAAATTGCCAATGGTGCCATCAGTGGAGCAGGGTATGAATGGAATTATGGCGACCCTCCCAGCGGTGTAAATAATACTTCTTTCCTTAAGGATGGTTCTCACCTCTATACCCTCGTTGGTCCATATAATGTAACACATGTAGTAACAAGTACATTGGGATGTAAGGATACGGTAATGAACCCTATATTTATAAACGGAGCCAACCCGGTTGCTAATTTTTCTGTGTCGAATCCCACTACTTTATGTTCTAATGATTCTGTTGCCATTACCAATCTTTCAACTATTGGCCAGGGTAGTATAACAAAAGTTGAAATTTACTGGGACTGGATCGGTGCACCTGCAACAGTGCAGGTAGACGACTTTCCTGCGCCAAACAAAGTGTACCGGCATAAATACCCAACATTCCAGGCACCGCTTACGCAACCGTATACAATTCGCTTTGTTGCGTATTCAGGTACGCTCTGTCTTGACACAAAAAACACCAGTATTGCTGTAAATGCTGCACCTAAAGTGCAATTCAATGCTATGCCTGATGTATGCTATGATGCTGCGCCTTTCCTTATTACGCAAGGAAGTGAGGTAGGGGGCGTTCCCGGAACTTTTGCTTACAATGGCCCAGGTATTGTAAACCCTAATGGTTTATTTAATCCAGCAGCAGCAGGAGTTGGTACGCATACAATTAAATATACTTTCACATCGTCGGCAGCAGGTTGCGTTGACAGTGCTTCAAAAACAATTACGGTACTGGACACAGCTTCATCTAAATTCTCATTCCTTACTCCAATCTGTGAAGGAAGCAGCACCACATTTAAAGAAGAATCAACAGCGCCTGCCGGTGTAACATTAAGTAATACTATTTGGAATTTTGGAGATGGGTCACCATTAGAAAATCATGCACCAGGCACCAGCTTTACACATACATATGCATCATGGGGTAGTTATAATGTTACCATGTACAATACTTCTGCCTATGGATGTAAAAGCAAGCCTGTTACAAAAGCAGTGTATGTAAGCCCGATACCCAATGCTGTATTTGCTTTTGGTCAGTCAAGCGTTTGTATTCCTAATGCCGATGTGTCGTTTATTAATAATTCCACCATTGCAGATGGTACTGAAAACGCCTTCACATATATGTGGGACATGGGCGACCCTTCAAGCGGCATTTCAAATGCGTCTGTTGCCAAAACACCACCGCCGCATCATTATACCGGAACAGGTCCTTACACAGTTTCTCTTACTGTTACAAGCGGTACCGGTTGCGCAAAAACCACCACTAAAAATGTAGACTTTATTCATCCGCAACCAAAAACTGCATTCAATTTCAGTAAACCAAGTGTTTGCATTGGCGATAATGTTGTAATGACGGATATAACAAACGGCCTTGATGGCACCATTAATCAATGGTTCTGGAAATTCTCAGATGGCGGCACTGATAATAAGCAGCAGGTGATATATACGTTCGGAGCTCCTAAAACTTATGATGTATCCTTATACACCATTAACAGTAATGGATGTAACAGTGACACACTTACTAAGCAGTTTACCGTATATGCTTACCCAACAGTGGATGCCGGACCTGACAGGGTGGTACTGGAAGGTGGGGCAATAACTATTGAGCCAATTGTAACTGGTAATGGATTACAATATTTGTGGACACCTGCTACTTACCTGAACAGTACAACAATAGAAAAACCTACAGCAAACAATATACTGGATGATATAACCTACACACTTACGGTTACCGGAGAGGGTGGGTGTACAGCACTTCCTGATAAGATGTTTGTTAAGGTACTGAAAATGCCAAAAGTGCCTAATACATTTACTCCTAACGGCGATGGCATTAATGACACATGGATTATTCAGTACCTGGAGACTTATCCTAACTGTAAGGTGCAGGTATTTACAAGAACAGGACAATTGGTATTTGAATCAAGAGGATATAAAACGCCTTGGGATGGCCGCTATAATGGCAAGGCTCTACCGTTTGATACTTATTACTATATTATTGAGCCTGAAAATGGCCGTAAACCAGTTACAGGTTATGTAACGATTGTGAAATAAAATTACTGTGGATGCCTGTTGAATTCCAGCCATCCATTAAACTTGTTTAGCTGAGAAAGTAAAACCATGAAGAAATTGTTTTTAATTGCCGGAGCCTTTTTTTGCAGTGCAGTTGTATCAGCACAGGCAAAGCCATTTTATACACAGTATATCCTGAATAATTATATCCTTAACCCTGCAGTAACAGGGATTGAAAATTATACAGACATAAAACTGAGCAACCGGAATCAATGGACGGGGATTAATGGTGCACCCGTTACAACCTATTTCAGTGTTCATGCGCCGATAGGCAAGGAGGACTTACGTACCAGTGCCACTTCTTTTGAACTTCCGGGCAATGACCCCAGGGGCAGCAGGCTTTGGCAGGATTATACACCACCAGATCCGCATCACGGTATTGGCTTTACAGCCATGAATGATAAAGCTGGCTACATTAACCGCTGGTCAGTAAATGCAACCTATGCATATCATAAACCATTAAGTGTAAAAACAACTTTATCGGCAGGCTTTAGTGCTGGTTTTTCCAGTGTAAGCCTCGACCGAACAAAAATTGAATGGGGTACATTAGATCCAAATGACCCTGCAATCGGTATCAGTTCCGGTGAATTAAAAAAACTGAAACCGGAAATAGGAGCAGGGCTTTGGCTATATTCTGCACAATACTTTTTGGGTGTGTCTGTATTAAACATCATTCCCGGCAAAGCAAAATTTGTTGCTGATGATAAATATGGCACCTATTACACGCCAAATTATTTTGCAACTGTAGGAGGCCGTTTTTCACTTACAGATGAAGTGATGATAATGCCGTCGGTAATGGTACAGTATTGGCAACCGCAGCTGGCTGGTTTGCACACCAATGTAAAACTGCAGTACCTTGATAAAGTATGGGTGGGTGGCAGCTACCGCTTTTCTGATTTAATTTCCGGATACTCCGCAATGGCGGGTTTAAATGTTTCCAACACGTTTAATATAAGCTATGCATATGAAAATGCAACAACCTCCCGGTTGAGGAATTACACAAAAAATACGCATGAAATAATGCTGGGCTTTATTATCGGAAATCATTACAGCCAGAAGTGCCCAAGGTGTTACTGATAAATTACTGCATTTCTTTTCCTGAATCTAAAGCAGAAGGTTCAGTTGTATCTGTTAACGATGAGTCTGAAAGTATAATTTCTTTTGCAGCCAGTTTCCATTGTGGTAACAGTCGCCATTTGCCATCCTTAAAAATAACGTTATAGACTTTCAATGTAGCGTTTTCTGAACCAGATTGTTCTTCTCTAACCACAATCTGCCTCAAAGCTTCATTCTCCTGCAGTGATACATGAGTGATAAGATTATTGGCAATTTCCTCAGATAATTTCTCTGCTTTAGCTTCTATTAATTTTTGAAAGGGCTGCAACTGCCTGATGCTTTTTTCAATTGCCGGCTGTTGTTTTTGAACTGCTGAAACAATTTTATTTAAATTTTCATCGGTCAACTGCTTCAGCACATTATTTACTATTGCCGGAAAATTGTTTTCAGCTGGCTGTGCAACATTCTTTTTTTCAGCAGGTATAACGGCAGTTTCTTTTTTAATACCCGACAAATTAAACTGCATAAAAAGGCACATACAAGTTACAACAAGCAGTGTAAATGACAAGAGGCCTGCCGTTATTTTTCTGTAATTGAATTGCAGCTGATTAGCCGGGTTAACAAAAAATTGTATACGGTTTAATAAAAGCTGGGGTTTATTAACAGCTGTTGTAACGGTTTGAGGCATTAGCTGGGTAAGCGCTTGTGCTTTCAGCAGCGCTTCTGCATATAACAGCGGAGGGTAATTAAAAGCTGTAACGCTGATATCGCAATACTTTTCTCTTTCTACTTTTATTTTATTGCAGAGGCTTACAATAAAGGGATTAAAAAAGAAAACGGATTCTGCAACAATCACAAACCAGTTTATTAAAAAATCGTTGGCTTTAATATGCGCCAGTTCGTGCAGAATTAATGCCTCTGCCTGCTGTATTGAAACATGATTGACCAGCGCAACCGGTAAAACGATGATGGGCTTAAAAAAACCAAATGTAAGCGGTGTCTTTATATTAGTACTGAACCATAACTGCACTTTTCTATTGATGCCAAACCTGAATTGATGTTCTTTTGTAAAAGCCTTTAATGCAGGAGAGGGCTTTACCAGGCCAATAGTAAATTGTTTTTTAAACAACAACCATTCGTAAATGGTTTTAACCAGCTTAAATACCAGCACTGTACAATAGCAAAAGAAAATCCACGGCATTGCCATATTGATAAACGAACCGGGAATAAACTTTTTTATGCTGTCCTGTAAAATATTTCCGGGCCCTGTAACAGGCTGCAGGTAATACAATAAAAAAGTAAATGCAAATAAAACAGCCTGCACAACCAGTGAAACAAACAGGAGGTTTTTCTTTTGCCGGGGGCTGAATTTTTGTTGTAATATTTTTTCCGCAATAACATATACCAGCCACAATAAGGCAGATTGCCATAGGCTGTGAAGCAAACTCATACAAATACTAAAGGAGAGTGTTGCCATAAGTTAGGCTTTGGTAATACGTATTTATTTTTCTTTTTTAAGCTTTGTTATCAGCTCCTGAATTTTATCCAGTTCTTCTTCACTGGCATTGTGCCCACCCAATGCCTGTAACACCAAACTTGCCGAAGAGCCGGAAAAAAGTGTATTAATCATTTTATTCAGGAGTTGCTTTTGAGTGCCTTCCTTTGTAATTACCGGATGGTAAATGTGTGTTTTACTGCTGTCGTTACGGGTTACCAAACCTTTTTCATGCATTATTTGCATCAATTTGAGAGTAGTGGTATAGCCACTGTCTTTGGTTTTACTCAGCTCTTCATGTACCTGACGCACTGTAGCGGCTTTTTCGTTCCAAAGCACCTGTAATATTTCCAGCTCGCTTTCGGTGGGCTTAAAATGTTTATCTGCAGACATAGTACGATGTTTTTCGTAACGAAAATATGAATTTATTCGTAATTACACCAACCGCCTGTAATTTTTTTATAACCTGTTAACATACAGGGCAAGCCTATAAAAGGCCTAGCAGGGGTTAAAGAAGGTTTTTAATGGGGCTATTAACATTCCCTATATAATTTTAAAAATAAAAGCCCCGATGTGGAAACATCCGGGCTTTTTGGTTATAATGGTTCTGATTAGACTTTGTTGAATCTTTTGCTAAAATAAACCTTCTTTTGGTTCAGCAAAATTATTTTTTGCTGTTTTTTAATTCTATACTGGCACCGTTAAACGAAGCTATTATTTCTTTGAACTTTTCAGCAGTTTTTTCATCAATTGCTGTACCGTTTACAATTATTTTTCCATCTTTTATTGATAATGTATAATTGTCTTTATCCAATAATTTTTCAGCAACCAGGGCATCAAGTAATTTATTTGTGGTAATATCTATTTCCTGTTTATCTGCTGTTACCGTAACGTTCATTTTATTGGCACTGTCAGTTTTGGTAATGGAAATTTCTTTTATTACTTCTTGTTTTGTCCCAGCTTTAGATTCAGATTTACCATGAATGGTTGCAAGTGTAGGGGCAATTACCAATGAAACAATACTCATCAGCTTAATTAAGATATTCATGGAAGGACCTGAAGTATCTTTAAATGGATCACCCACCGTGTCACCTGTTACAGACGCTTTGTGCGGATCTGATTTCTTATAATAAGTTTCTCCATTTATTTCAACGCCCTTTTCAAATGATTTTTTTGCATTGTCCCAGGCACCGCCTGCGTTATTCTGAAACATACCCAGCAATACGCCGCTCACAGTTGCGCCGGCAAGAAACCCTCCCAACGCTTCGGGTCCAATAATAAAACCAATTACTAATGGAGAGATAATAGCAAAAGCACCGGGGCCAACCATTTTTTTAATGGAAGCATCGGTACTGATGGCAACGCATTTGTCGTATTCAGGTTTGCCTGTACCTTCCATAATACCCGGAATGGTACGGAACTGGCGGCGAACTTCTTCTACCATGCTCATTGCGGCCTGCCCAACTGCACGTATTGCCAGCGAAGAAAATATAAATGGAATCATACCCCCAACAAACAATGATGCAAGAACAGGAGCTTTGTAAATATCAATACCATCGATACCTGCCACACCAACAAATGCAGCAAATAAAGCCAATGCTGTTAATGCTGCAGAAGCAATAGCAAACCCTTTACCGGTAGCAGCAGTAGTATTACCAACAGCATCGAGCACATCCGTTTTTTCACGTACTTCTTTTGGAAGTTCACTCATTTCTGCAATACCACCGGCATTGTCCGCAATAGGGCCAAAAGCATCTATTGCCAGTTGCATTGCCGTTGTAGCCATCATACCTGCAGCAGCAATTGCCACACCATATAAACCGGCACATGCATAGGACCCCCAAATTCCGCCAGCCAATACCAATATGGGCAAGAACGTACTTTCCATACCAATTGCCAAGCCACCAATAACGTTAGTGGCATGGCCCGTTGCTGATTGGCGGATAATAGAATCAACCGGGCGCTTGCCCATAGCTGTATAATATTCTGTAATGATGCTCATTAAGGTGCCTACGGTTAAACCAACAGCAATTGCGCCTAATACACCATTGCGGGTAAAATCGTGACCACGTAAAGTCATTTGTTCTGGTAAAATATATAATACCAAACCGGCGCACGCTATGGCTGTTAACACAATTGAGCCCCAGTTACCCATATTAAGCGCTTTTTGTACAGTGGCTGTATTAATGCTTGCAGATTCACTGATACGAACAAAAAAGGTACCGATAATAGAGAAAATGATACCAACGCCGGCAATCAGCATGGGTAACAGGATAGGAGCGTATCCACCAAAATTATCTGTAGAAACTGTTTCCTGGCCTAATACCATTGTCGCAAGTACAGTAGCTACATAAGAACCAAATAAATCTGCACCCATACCAGCCACATCACCTACGTTATCGCCAACATTATCAGCAATAGTTGCCGGGTTTCTTGGATCGTCTTCGGGAATACCTGCTTCTACTTTACCCACAAGGTCAGCACCTACGTCGGCCGCTTTTGTATAAATACCTCCACCCACACGGGCAAATAATGCAATACTCTCTGCACCCAGGCTAAAACCGGTAAGCACTTCAATTGTTCTTAACATTTCAACGCTGTTAGCTGCAGCTTCTGGTGCAAATAATGTTTTTAATATAATGAACAAGCCACCTAAACCCAGCACAGCCAAACCAGCCACTCCAAGACCCATTACAGCGCCGCCGGTAAAAGAAACATTTAATGCTTTGCTTAAACTGGTACGTGCAGCATGTGCAGTACGCACATTTGCTTTAGTGGCAGCTTTCATACCAATAAAACCGGCAAAGGCACTGCAAACAGCACCAATTACGAATGCAATGGCAATACTCCAGTGGCTGTGAGTATTACTCATGCTCATAAGTGCCAGCAATAAGGAAACAATGATAACAAAATAGGTGAGAATCTTCCACTCCGCTTTTAAAAAAGCCATAGCACCCTCAGCAATGTAATTGCTGATTTCTTTCATACGGTCGTTACCGGCATCCTGCTTGCTTACCCAGCTAAATTTCCAAAGAGTATAAAGCAATCCGAGGACACCCATTGCCGGAACGGCATAAATCAAATTACTCATAAGTGTTGTGTTACAAAAATTAGGACGGCAAAAATAGGGGAATTGTGGCAAAAAAGGCCAGAAAGGGCTGCTTAATTGAGATACATTATACCAACTGTTTTCATTGTTGCAGGTTTAGGAAAATCTTACCAATAAAACCAGCAATATCGCTTGCCAACATGGCTTCTTTACTAAGTTTTGCTGCTGCGGCGTCTCCTGCGGCACCGTGGATGTAAACACCTAAAAGGGCAGCTTCAAGCGGCGTATATGATTGTGCCAGTAAACCGGTAATAATACCAGTGAGAACATCACCACTGCCAGCGGTTGCCATGCCCGCATTACCGGTGGTATTAAAATAGCCCTTTCCTTCAGGCGTGGCGATAAAACTGTAATGCCCTTTTAATACAATTAAGATGTTATAAGCTTTTGATTTTTGAAGTGCTGACTGAAGCCGCTCAAAGTCATTTTTGGATTCACCAAACAGCCTTTCAAATTCTTTTTGATGTGGAGTAAGGATTGAGCGGGGGGGTATTTGCTCAAGCAGTATTTTATTTTCTGCCAGTACATTTAATGCATCAGCATCTAAAACCACCGGTTTTTTATAAAGCTGAAAAAGAGACTGCAGTACGTTCCTGACAGTTGAATAATTGCCTATGCCCGGACCGATCCCAACTACATTGTATTTTTCTAAATCACTTATCGTTTCAATATACTTTTCGCCATTGGTTATACACATGGCCTCCGGTATGGCTGATTGCAAAACTGTATAACCACATTCAGGAATAAAACAGGTTAATTTACCGGTACCGCTTTTTAAACAGCCCTTAGCACATAATACAGCTGCACCCATCATTCCATAGCTGCCATTAATTAAAGCAGCATGCCCATAAGTACCTTTATGCGAAAAATCAGCCCTTGGTTTATAAAAAGATTTTATTAATGACGTATCTGTAATATTCATTTCAGGCTCTTCAACATTGTAAAAATTTTTATGAAGGCCGATGTCGAGAATAACTACTGCCCCGGAATAAACAGCATTTTGTGCTACTAAAAATGCCAGTTTGTATTGCTGAAAGCTAAGTGTGTAACTTGCTTTAATGATTGTATTACCTTCGGATGAACTGTCGGCAAAAAGCCCGCTGGGCATATCAATTGAAATAACCGGGGCGCAGGATTTATTGATATGATTTACCAATGCGGCAGGTATTTCCATCAATTGTTTATTAAGGCCTGTTCCAAACAGGGCATCAATTACAACACATCCTTCAGGTATTAAAGGAAAATCAGTTTGACCTGCAATTTTCTTTATGCTAAATGTGCAGGTTTCCAGTTTTTTCAGGTTGGCTGTAAAATCCCCGGAGCTTTCTTTATCACTGTTAAGTAAATAAACAAAAACAGAATTCTTTTGCTGCACCAGCATGCGTGCAATGGCCAGCCCATCCCCACCGTTATTGCCCGGTCCGCAAAAAATATAATACAATTGCTTGGAAGGATATTGTTGCTGCAGCCAGTTAAAACAGGCAGTTGCTGCCCGTTCCATTAAATCGAGTGATGAAACAGGTTCGTTGGCAATTGTGTAAGCATCCCATTGTTTTACCTGGGCGGCGGAAAACAGTTTCATAAAGTGAAATTACAAAAGAAAAATACTGGAGATTGTTTTTTATTGCGCTATTGAAGTGAGCTTTTGGTGCAAAGCAATCACCTGCGGAATTACGAGTTGTTCTTCATCGTTATAGATGATAAAATCACACAACCTCATTTTTACAGTTTCATTTATTTGCCGGTTCATTCTTGCTATTACCTGTTCACGGGTAACATTGTCTCTTTGCATGGCACGCTCTATTCGTAAGGGAGCAGGGGCAGATACGCCAATTACATAATCCAGGTGTTCATGGGCGCCGCTTTCAAATAAAATAGCGGCTTCTTTTATAGCATAAGGGGAGTACTGGTTGTTCATCCAGTCATCGGCATCTTTTAAAGTGGCCGGGTGCACTATGGCATTCAGCCGGGCTAATTGCTCTTCATTATTAAAAACAATTTCCGCCAGGTATTTGCGGTTTAGTATTTCATTTGTATAAGCTGCTTCCCCAAAGAATTCTTTTACCTTCTTTTTTACAATTTCGTTTTCATTCATCAGCCGCCTGCCTGCCTCATCGGCTGCATACACAGGAATACCCAGCACTTCAAAAAGTTTTGCAACAGTGCTTTTACCACTGCCAATACCGCCGGTAATTCCAATTTTAAGCATTATGATGAATTCGAAACCTTAAATACAAGTTCTAAAAATAGTAAAATAAAAAAATCCGAATAGTAAATTACCAATCCGGATTTTATTTTGAAATTCAGTACTTCGAATTTTATTTTTTAGCATCAGCAGCTGGTTTGTTCAGTGCTGCGGTCCACTCCATACTGATGGCGCTTCTTTCAATTTTGATATAACTGCCGGGGCTGGTTTCAAGCTCCAGTGTGTTATCATCATTAATCTTATTTACTTTTCCATGAATACCTGCTATGGTTACAATACGGTCGCCTTTTTGAAGGTTATTGATAAACTCTTTTTGTTGTTTTGCTTTTTTAGCCTGTGGACGAATCATAAAAAGCCAAAAAACTAGAATCATAGCACCCATCATTATAAATGTTCCGGTGCTGCTGGCTTTTCCCTGTGGGTCCATCATTAAAAAAATACTGTGTAATTGCATGTTTGTTTGTATTAATTGTTATTCTTAAAAAGATTATTTCGATTTTACTTCACCTGTAAGTTTTAATACAGGAAAGGAGGGGGCAGTGTTAGCTATTACGGTAATGTCCTTGAGAATTTTTCCGCTTTTACCCTGGCTGTTAAATACAACTCTTATAAAACTGGTGTCTCCCGGGGGAATTGGCTTTTGAGGCTTCTCAGGCACAGTGCAACCACAAGTGGATGTAGCTTCAAAAACTAGGAGAGGTGTTTTACCGGTGTTTATAAAACGATAACTGTATTCCACTTTTTCACCTTCTGTTACCACGCCAAAATCATAGGCGCTGTCAATAAGCTGTACAGCGGTAGGATTGCTCATGGCATTGGCCCTTTTGGTAGAGTCAATATTGGAATCATCGGCAATCCTGTCTTTTCTTTTAACATCGCAACTTGAAAATGCTGCAATGGCCACCAGTGCTAAGGCAATTTTCTTCATTTTTTACAGTGTACTGTTTTTGAAAGTTTTTTTATTAATTCTGTTTTGTGCAGTAAGTTCTTTATGAATGTTATCCAGCAACCCGTTTACGAACTGGCCACTTTGTGGCGTGCTGTATTCCTTTGCAAGGTCAATATATTCATTTATGGTAACCTTGGTTGGTATGGTTTCAAAATATAAAAATTCGCAAACTCCCATTTGCAGAATAATTAAATCCAGTGCTGCAATACGGTCGGCATCCCAGTTTTTCAGTTTTGGTTTAATCAGTTCCAGGGCTACTTCAGCCTTATCCAGTGTAGTTTGCAAAAGGCTTTTGGCAAAATCCAGTTTGTCAGCGCCCAGCATATCTCCAAAATCGTAACTGGCTGGTTTTTGCAAAAAACTGCTTACTAATTGCTGCATCATTTCAGCATCATCATCCCAGTGTATAAAGCTTTCTTCTAAATGAGAAATAACATTTTCATTCGGCAGCATCAGGGTGTTGAATATAAAATCAAGTATTTCTTTTTCACTCTTTTTTTCACGTGCCTGCAGCTCTGCATATTCTTTATATTCCTCTGTTTCCACCAGCTCAGAATACAGTTTTCTTACTAGCTCTGTATCCAGCGTATTTTTTACTTTAAACTCGTTGCAGGCGGCAATAAAACCAGGATTTTCCACCACTTTCCAAACTATTTCATTACCTGCTATTTTGGTGTTAACAGATAAATCTTCTTTGCTCGGAAGGTTTTTACTGGCACGCTGGCGGGCATCTGTTTCTGCATAACGGGCAATTTCTGTAACAAAATAAACCAGGTATGTAAAAAGATGGCGTGTTTGCTCCAGTTTTTTATTAAGTATTACTGACGGCTCACCGGTTTTTACTTCTCCGGCCATACTGTCGATTGTATAGAGGGTCTGCATCACCTTAACCCTTATGTTTCTTCTGCTGATCATAACGTGGCGGCAAAGGTAACCATTAATAGATAATTGGCTAATGGATAATTGATAAATTAATCTGTATCTCACTTAACTGACATTGTTTACAGGTCAAACTGCCGATTTTTCGCAAATTGTCAATACCACTTTAAAATTTTGCAGCCTAAAACTGCCAACATTTCTTTTTTATGCCGTGGCACAGATTTAGCATACATTTGCCGTCCGAAAATTTTTAAACTTAAATCAAAAACAAATAGCGTTATGGCAAAGAAGTTAAGCATTACCCCGCTACATGACAGGGTGATTGTGAAACCAGCCGCAGCTGAAGAAAAAACCGCTGGTGGCATTATTATTCCTGATACAGCCAAAGAAAAACCACAACGTGGGGTGGTTGTGGCGGCAGGTCCCGGTAAAAAAGATGAACCTGTAACCGTAAAAGCAGGCGATACAGTATTATACGGCAAATATGCTGGTACAGAAATATCGGTAGAAGGGCAGGATTTACTGATTATGAGGGAAAGTGATATCCTGGCTATCGTTTAAAACGGTGCAGGGCTAATTTATTTTTATTTGCTTTACCCAACCCGGATTGTACACTTTAAGCTTTTAACTAATCAAACAAAAAAAATCATAGCAATATGTCAAAAATGATATTCTTCGATATTGAAGCAAGAAACAAAATGAAGAAAGGCGTTGACACAATGGCCGACGCTGTTAAAGTAACCCTTGGTCCTAAAGGCCGAAATGTGGTTATTGAAAAGAAATTTGGTGCACCCAGTGTAACCAAAGATGGTGTAACTGTAGCTAAAGAAATTGAACTGGAAGATCCCATTGAAAACATGGGCGCTCAAATGGTAAAAGAGGTGGCCAGCAAAACTGCTGATATTGCAGGTGATGGTACCACTACCGCCACTGTTTTGGCACAGGCAATTGTTAGCGAAGGTTTGAAAAACGTAACTGCAGGCGCTAACCCAATGGATTTAAAACGTGGTATTGACAAGGCTGTTGCTGCCGTGGTGGAGAACCTGAAGAAGCAGAGCGAAGTGGTGGGCAACGATAACAAAAAAATTATGCAGGTTGCTACGATTTCTGCAAACAACGACAGCAATATTGGTGAGCTGATTGCAGAAGCGATGAAGCGTGTGGGTAAAGAAGGTGTAATTACCGTTGAAGAAGCAAAAGGTACTGATACTACCGTTGACGTAGTGGAAGGTATGCAGTTTGACCGTGGTTATGTTTCTCCGTACTTTGTTACGAACAGCGAAAAAATGGAAGCTGAATTAAGCAACCCATACATTTTGATCTATGATAAGAAAATATCTTCAATGAAAGATATTTTACACATACTGGAAAAAGTTGCACAAAGCGGCCGCCCTTTATTAATTATTTCAGAAGATTTAGAAGGCGAAGCATTGGCAACATTAGTTGTAAATAAATTACGCGGCACTATTAAAGTGGCTGCTGTAAAAGCACCGGGCTTTGGCGACAGAAGGAAAGAAATGCTGCAGGACATTGCGGTATTAACTGCCGGTATTGTTGTTAGCGAAGAACAAGGCTTTAAATTAGAAAACGCTGACCTTACTTATTTAGGTACTGCTGAAAGTGTAACAATTGATAAAGACAACACTGTTATCGTTGGCGGTAAAGGTAAAAAAGCCGACATCACAGCACGTGTAAACCAAATTAAAGCGCAAATTGAAACTACCACCAGCGATTACGATAAAGAAAAATTACAAGAGCGTTTAGCTAAACTGGCTGGTGGCGTTGCGGTATTATATGTGGGCGCTGCAACAGAAGTTGAAATGAAAGAAAAGAAAGACCGTGTGGATGATGCTTTACATGCAACAAGAGCTGCGGTTGAAGAAGGTATTGTGCCAGGTGGCGGTGTTGCTTACATACGTGCAAGCGAAGCACTGGCTAAATTAACCGGCGCCAACGAAGATGAAACAACTGGTGTTGGTATTGTTCGTAAAGCTATTGAAGCGCCTTTGCGTACAATTGTTAGCAACAGCGGCTTAGAAAGCAGCGTGGTGGTAAATAAAATTAAAGAAGGTAAAGCCGACTTTGGTTTTAATGCCCGTACAGAAAAATACGAAAACCTGTTTAAAGCGGGTGTTATCGACCCAACTAAAGTAAGCCGTGTGGCATTGGAAAATGCAGCTTCAATTGCTGGTATGCTGTTAACTACCGAATGTGTAATTGCAGATAAGCCTAAGAAAGAAGAACCACACAGTCACGGTGCGCCTGATATGGGTGGTATGGGTTACTAATTCAAAGGTAAAAACTTAAAATAAAATCCCTCTTGCAGTAATGTGAGGGGGATTTTTAAATGATTTTGTTAACAAGTAAAATGTAAACAGCTTATGAAAGTAAATTGGAAACATTGGTACAGTTACATTAAAAAAGTATTAGGGTTTAAAAAAGATGACTTTTGGGATGACAACCCTTTTGTGGTCTTATAAGAAAAAGCCTCTTGTTAAATGCAGGAGGCTTTTTAATTACTTATTCTTCTCCGTCCACAATCTCACCATAATCAATTACCAGCTCTTCACCAGCTTTAATATCCCGTAGCGTTTCAAAATAATCGCCATCATTAACAGAAATAATGTTTGGTTTATCTGAATGATTTAAAAATAACGATACATCCATTTTTTTAAAACCATGCGCCGGCAGGTAATAGTTTTCTTCATCAAACAAGCAATAGTTACCCACCAAAAACTGTGCATAACCGGGGAGGGTTTCCACTTCAGTTTTAGAAACCGTTATCCAGTCTTCCGGCGCATCGGGTTTGCCAAACATATCACGGCAGCCTTTGGGTATATCCCGTATGGCAAATACTCCCACACCTTCAATGGCAGATGGCTTCAGCATTACATAAGTGTTGTTGCTTAGCTCAGCTAACAGTTCCGCTTTTGTCATTGGTTGCCTGTTTAATAAATCCAGTTACAATAAAATATTGAGCAGCGCAATAAGTAAGCATAATCCATACGCCGGCTAAAGCAAATTGCTGATGAAATTTATTTATTGCCAGTAATGAATCAGATAATACAAAAAGTAAAGCACCGGCCACAAACAATACCGCTGCATTTTTATTTGCTTTATAGAATACGTGCATGCTGCACAACAGCATAGTGCATATAACAGCTGCATAAACCATAACGGGGATTTTTAAATCTCCCAGCTTTGGAAATAGCAGCCACACAAGGCTTACACCATACAATAACACCAATACAATAAACCATGGCTGTTTTTTTAGCAACGAAACTGTATTGCTGCGAATGCTTAAAAAATAAAAAATGTAAAGGATGTGTGTGGTTAAAAAACTGGCTAATCCGAAAATAAAGAACAGGCTGCCTTCACTTTCAAAAAGTAAAAACATATCTCCCGCCCAGGAAAAGAATAAAGCAGCAATAAACAGTTTTTTGTTTTTTGCACTTTCGTTTGTACTGGTTAACGCTGCCAGTAACAGAAAGGGGATTAATAATGGTTTAAAGGAATAATGCAGCCACGTAATGTTAAATGCAATGCCTGCAATATCAGCTACTGCACAAATCATAAACAGCAGCAGGAATATTTTACCTTTATTATTATCCAGTGGCATTTTTACAATTCTACTTTTGCTTTGCCAAGATAATAATACCTGTTTAATGAGTCCTTTATTTTTGTGGTATCACTTAAAGGCAGGTTGTAAGGCTCCGCCAGTTTGTATGTAACGGAATCGGAGGTATACATGATTACTTTATGACCACGTTTCGTAAGTACATCCATTTTTTCCTGTGCAACTGCTCTGTTATTAGTTATCTTAAAAACAATTTTAAATGCATAAGGGCCGGTTGGTTGTGTAATTACAGCCACCGGAGCTGGTGTCAATGAATCTGCAGGTTTATTTGTTTGTGAAAGAGTATCTTTTTTTGTTGTGTCCGCATTTGTTGCAGCCGGTGCTTCAGTAGAAATATTTTGTGTGGTTGCTGTGCTGGTTTGCCTGTTCTGTAAAAAATACCATACAGCCCAGCCTATACCCCCCAATATCACCAGTGTAATTAATGCTGCAACTATTTTTTTATTGCTGCCACTGCTTCGTTCATCTGTATCAAATGAAATGCTTTCTTCTTTTTTCTCCCTGATTTGAACGGGAGCGTCTTCAGGTTTTGCAGTTACTATTTGCCCGTATTGCGTAAACTGGTACTCACCCAGCTGATTTTTTTCAAGCATGCCAATACCGTCAATTTTAAATGGCTTGCCGATATTTAAAAACTGGCTGCCCAGGCTGATGAAAGATTCCAGGTCGGCGGAGGCCAGTGGTTTCATTTTTCGTGTTTGCTGCACAATAAAATCAATCAATGCACCATCTTCTGCTGCCTTTGCATTTTGCGTAAAAGAAATGCTGCCCTCGGGTAATTCTGTTATTTTATCACCTTCTGCAGGTAATACAAAATCAGGAGGCAACGAAAACGTACCAATTCCCTGGAGGGTAAGTTGTTTTGCAGTGTAAAGATGGCGGGCGAGTAAATGTTCTATTTTCATGCCGAACAAAAATTGGGGGTGTTAGTTGTAAGCTAAACGCAATATAACAAATTACAGTGGTAATTAAAGTAACTTTGCGTTATGTTATCAGAAAAAGACAAGGCTTTTATCCGCCGGTGGGAGGCTGTAAGAGATAAGGAAAGCAGTTTTCGCTTTAAATTGTTATCAGGGCTTCCCATGGCTTTTTTATTTGCATTGCCTGTTTTGCTTTTTTTTATAGTGGTTAAAATTTTTTTTCCTTCCTGGTTCTCCACAGCCACACATAAATCAACTGATATAGTGGTGCCTGAAATGACCCAACGTTTTATGACCATATCAAACGGTGATGTTGCCATGGCTTTTATAGCTGTTTTGCTTGTAGTATTGTTTTTTTCCTATTTCCGCATGCATTACAATTGGGAAAACAACGAGCAACTTTATTACGAACTTAAAAACCGTGAAAAAAATCAGGCAGACGCAGCAATTTAACAACAATGCTTATCTACCTTTACTTAAAACATTTTGTGTAATGATTAAACGTATTTTCTTTTTATCAATTGTGGTAATATCCCTTGGTGCCTGTATAAAAAGGTCAGATACCTGTCCTTATACTGATTCAAACTATTCTGCGCCGGCATCAGAAATTACAGCGTTGCAAAACTGGCTCAATTCTCATGGCGTTACAGCTACACAGCATTCAAGCGGTATCTTTTATATTGTAACCGCACCTGGTTCCGGGGCCACTGCCTCTGTTTGTTCCAATGTAACAGTAAAATATACAGGTACACTTTTAGATAACAGCCAATTTGATCAGAACCTTACCGGGTATACATCCACATTGGGGGGGCTTATATTAGGCTGGCAAAAAGGGTTACCACTTATAAAAGCAGGGGGCAGTATTACTTTATACATTCCGCCAAGCCTTGGTTATGGCAGCCAGGATACACGTGACAACAATGGTGTAGTTGTAATACCTGCTAACTCCAATTTAAAGTTTACAATTGACCTTGTGTCTGTTCAATAAATAAAACAATTCTGTTGAACCCAGAAGCCATTTCAGTTTTTGACATGTTTAAAATTGGCGTGGGGCCATCAAGCAGCCATACGCTTGGCCCATGGCGTGCTGCACAGCGGTTTACCAGTTCATTAAAGCAAAAGGGTATTTTGTTCAATGTTTGCAGTATAGAAGTGCTGCTATATGGATCATTGGCAAAAACTGGCGTTGGGCATGGCACTGACGTGGCTATACAGTTAGGTTTAAGTGGTGATGATCCTGTAACTTTTGATGTAAATAATATTCATGCAAAGGTGAGTGATATTAAAAGCATGCATAAAATTATCCTCGCCGGAGAACATGAAATTGATTTTGATCCCGCAGAAGACATTGAGTTCCTTTTTTCTGAAAGCCTGCCATACCATCCCAATGCACTCACTTTTTTGGTAAAATTGAATAACGGAGATACGATTGCTGAAACCTATTATTCTGTAGGTGGTGGCTTTGTTGTAAAGGAAGGAGAGGATCAAGGGGCAAATGATTCAGTTGTGTTGCCCTTTCCGGTAAATACAGCAGATGAATTGCTGCATTGGTGCATGAAAACCGGGCTGAACATAAGTGATGTAGTGATGGAAAATGAAAACAGCTGGCGCAATGAAGCTGCAACAAGGGAAGGCGTACTGAACATTTGGCGTGTAATGAAGGAGTGTATTTACAGAGGCTGTCATGCCACCGGTATGCTGCCTGGTGGTTTAAATGTAAAGCGCCGTGGCGCCGACCTGAATAAAAAATTAATGAATGGCCGTATATACAATGATTATGATTCCTGGCTGGCTACTTTGCGCCAGGGCGGCAATGATTTTAAATATATTTTAGACTGGGTAAGTTGTTTTGCACTGGCAGTAAATGAAGAGAATGCAAGTTTTGGCCGTGTGGTAACGGCACCAACCAATGGTGCTGCGGGTGTAATACCGGCAGTGCTGCAATACTATGTTGCTTTTTGCAATGGCAACAGCGATGAAAAAATAATACAATTTTTGCTTACAGCTTCTGAAGTGGGCAGCATATTTAAAAAAGGAGCTACTATATCAGCCGCAATGGGAGGGTGCCAGGCAGAAATTGGTGTAAGCAGTGCCATGGCTGCAGCTGCTCTTACTGAATGTATGGGTGGTACACAACGACAAACATTAATGGCTGCAGAAATTGCCATGGAGCACCACCTGGGGCTTACCTGTGACCCGATTGCCGGCTTAGTTCAAATTCCCTGTATTGAACGTAATACAATGGGAGCCATTAAAGCTATTACGGCTTCGCAGTTAGCATTACAAAGCACGCCTGATTTTGCCAAAGTGAGCCTGGATAGTGTAATTAAAACCATGTGGGACACTGCGATTGACATGAACAGCAAATACAAAGAAACTGCAGATGGCGGGCTTGCCATAAATGTACCTCTCAGCCTCAGCGAATGCTGATTTAAAATGAATTTAATAAAAAAAGCAACCATAGTAAGGTTGCTTTTTTTAATTAATGGGTGAATATTATTAATCCCATGCCAAAGCACTGGCACCTAATATCGCTGCGTCTGATTCTTTAAGATGGCTTACCAATATCTTTACTTTATTCTGAAATACTTTGATCAGGTTCTCTTCCATGTGCTCACGGGTAGGTTTTAAAATAAGATCTCCTGCTTTAGTAAGCCCTCCAAATAAAACAATGGCTTCCGGGCTGCTGAACATAACAGCATTTGCTAATGCTAGCCCCAGAATTTTCCCTGTAAATTCAAATATTTCCTGTGCAATTTTATCGCCTTCAATGGCGGCTTCATAAACAGCTTTTGAATCCAGTTTGTCTTCAGGCACGTTTCTCAAAAGACTGGGCTCATCAGAATTTTTAAGTTTCTCCAGTGCTGTAAGCCTAACGCCGGTAGCTGAAGCATATGCTTCCAGGGATCCTTTTTTACCAGTCCCGTTATGATATCGGCCATCGGGAATAACAATGGTATGGCCCAGTTCCCCTGCAAATCCATCATGGCCATAAATAAGCTGGCCATTTGCAACAATACCACTGCCCACACCAGTGCCAAGGGTTATCATGATAAAATCTTTCATGCCCTGTGCTGCACCATACATCATTTCTCCAATTGCTGCTGCATTCGCATCGTTGGTAAGTGTTACGGGTAGTTTAAAAGCAGCTTCCAGTAATTCCTTCAATGGTATAATACCTTTCCACGGAAGGTTAGGAGCGTATTCAATGGTACCGGTATAAAAATTCCCGTTGGGTGCGCCAACGCCTATTCCTTTAATACGGCCAGAACCGCCGGCTTTGCCAATGAGTAATTCCAGTTCATCATGCAGCTCTTTAATAAAGCTTTCAATGGTGGTATGTTTCTTTGTAGAGATCTCACCGTGAAAAAGCACATTACCATTCCTGTCCACAATACCAAATTTGGTGCCGGTGCCACCAATATCAATTCCAATTACTAGTTGTTCCAGTGCAGGAGCCATATAACAAGTTTAAAAAATTCCGTCCTCAAATATTTGAGGACGGATAAAGTTATGAATTAATGAAAAATTAATGGCTGATTTTTATCAATGACCGCCACCTTTTGTATTACTTAATTCATCAAGATCGATTCCCTGGTTCTTCAGTTCGCTTTTTGCTTTAATTGCATAGTAAGCCAGATATGCAAAACAGGCAATGCCAACTACGTATGACATGCTGATGCCGAGCAGATGATCAGAAGATAAATATCCCTGCAGTAAACTAACAACACCACCACCCATAATCATAAAAATTAAAAAATTTGAACCTTCGCTGGTATGTTTACCCAAACCTGAAATTGATAAGGTAAAGATACAAGGCCATAGAGTGGAACAAAAAAGGCCCACACTGCAAATGGCATATACACTAATGTTATGATCGGGGGAAACAATCGCCACAATCAGTGCAACAATTCCAAGAAGGCTGAATAATAACAACTGCCTTGCCGGGTTACCCATGCTTAAAAAATTTGCAGCAATAAGCACCACTATTACCAACGCATAAACATAAAAAGGCTGAAGGTCATTTTTAGCAATACTGTTTACTAATAGAAAAACTCCAAAAGCAAGATATGGCATTAAAAACTGCAGTACTTTTTGCACATTAGCTGAAAATCCAAAAGCTCCTGCAGATGATGTCCACCTTCCAATCATAAGGCTTGCCCAAAATAAAGAAATGTAAGGAGCTATGTGGCTGGTAGGGGTACCCAGTTTTTGTTTCATAAATTCGGGAAGGTTAGCTGCAGTACTTACTTCAACACCTACATAAACAAAAATAGCAATCATCCCCAGAAACAATTGCGGGTACTTAAAAGGAGAGCCCCTGTCAACCCATGTGGATTTTGCTTCTGCCAATTCTTCTGTATTACTTACCAGCTGGTTAGGAACAGAAGAAAAATAGAAAATAGCTGCAACAACAAGAAAAGCAGCACCCAATATGAGATACGGAGTTTTTACAGTGCTTAAAGAGCTTACAACAACTGTGGTTACACTTCCAAACACAGCAAGTTTAACAATTAAAGGCCCGATAGTAGTTCCAAAATTATTTACGCCCCCGGCCATACTCAGGCGTTGTGAACCTGTACTGGCACTTCCCATATTAATGGCAAGAGGATTAGCAGCAGTTTGCTGTAACGAAAACCCCAAACCGATGATGAAAAGCCCTGAAATAAATAAAGGGAAAGACTCTGCGCTGGCTGCAGGTATAAACAATAACGTACCAACAGCAGAAATGATAAGGCCAATGCTGATACCATTTTTGTAACCAATTTTATTCAGCAGGTCCTGTTTCAGCAGTTTACTTACCAGCAGGTATAATATCGCTCCAACAGAATAAGCAACATAAAAAGCAAAGGAAACCATTTGTGCCTGCACCTGTGTAAGGTGGAGCTTTTCTTTAAAAACTGGTATCAGGATATCATTACTGGCAGCAACAAATCCCCAAAAGAAGAAAACAGAAATAAGTACTCCAAACTGGGACCACTTTGTTTTTTGTGTATCCATTGAGCTTTCAATACCTCCATTGTTTAATAAATCATTTTGTACAGTTGGCATAATCGTTAAGTTTTGAGTGGCTGAAAATAGAGCAAAATTACGAGCAGGAAAAATTTAAAGAGGTTATGATACTTATCAGTAATTGTTTGTGCAATGTATCTGGATAACTAATAAAACCACCTTTAGTAGATTATTATTTTTATTATTTGGATTATTTACACAAAACATACTAAATTGTATAAGAGAATAATTAATTGCTTAAATGGAAATACTTCATGTAACGGCCGAATGTTACCCTTATGCCAAGGCCGGCGGGTTGGGAGATGTGGCCGGGGCACTGCCCAAATATCAAAATGAACTGGGGCATATTGCCAAAGTGGTAATGCCAATGCACCGCACTAAATTTTTGCTGGATAATGAATGGGATACAGTGCACAAAGGCGCCTTTACTATGGGGCATTATTATTTTGATTACACCATTATAAAAGAAAAAACAAATAAGCTCGGTTTTGATTTATACTGCGTGGATATTTTTGGTTTGTTCAACAGGGAAAAAGTGTATGGCTATGATGACGATACAGAGCGGTACACCGCTTTTAATATTGCTGTTACAGACTGGATAAGCAAATGGAACCATCACCCTGATGTTGTGCATGTGCACGACCACCATGCAGGCCTGGTACCTTTTATGATGCAAAACTGTTTTGCATATCGCCACCTTGCTCCAGTTTCTACTATACTTACCATTCACAATGCACAATACCAGGGGCAGTTCGGCTGGGATAAACAGAATTACATTCCTGCTTATGATACATGGCAATGGGGTAAGCTGGACTGGAATAATGCTATTAATCCATTGGCCAGCGCTGTAAAGTGCGCTTTAAAAGTTACCACTGTAAGCCCCAGTTATATGGAAGACTTAAAGTATAATGCAGCCGGAATGGAGGCTTTATTTGAATATGAGAAAGGTAAATGCTCCGGCATATTAAACGGAATTGATAACGAAGTATGGGACCCGGCAACCGACACATATATACTGGATAATTTTAGCGTTAAAGATGTGGATGCTGGTAAAGAGCTGAATAAGAAAAAACTTTGCGATGATTTTGGCCTCGATATAAAGAAACCCCTGTTTATTTTTATCGGCAGGCTGGTAGGAGAAAAAGCTGCAGATTTATTACCGCAGGCAGTGTATGATGCCGTGTATCACATAAACGGGCGAATGAACTTTTTGTTTTTAGGAAGCGGAGACCCAACTGTGGAGCATCAGTTGGAAAATATGCGCAGCAACCTGGTGGGTTTTTACAATTCTCAAATTGGCTACAATGAAAAACTGAGCCACCTGATGTATGCAGGTGCCGATTTTTTATTAATGCCCAGCAGGGTAGAACCTTGTGGCCTTAACCAGATGTATGCACTCCGTTATGGCACCATGCCCATTGTGCGAAGTACCGGCGGGCTAAAAGATACTGTAATTGATTTTGGCGAAACCGGCGGCTACGGCATACGGTTTGACCAGGCAACTGTGGGAGATATTACTTATTCTATTTACCGGGCAGTGGAGCTTTATGCAGATAAAAAGAGAATGACGCAGCTGCGTAAACGGATGATGGGAATTGATAACAGCTGGAATGGCAGTGCAGGACGGTACATTGAATTGTATCGCTCAACTTTGTAAATAATTGCAACACTAAATTTGCTATAAAACGATTGCTTAATAATAATCTTAATTAAACATGAATACCCAGTCTGTTGTATCAGTGATTTTGGGAGGCGGTGCAGGCACTCGCCTTTATCCCTTAACAGCCACCCGGAGCAAACCGGCAGTACCTATTGCAGGGAAATACCGTTTGGTGGATATCCCCATTTCAAACTGTATTAACTCGGGCATTAACAGAATGTTTGTTTTAACGCAGTTTAACTCAGCTTCATTAAACAAGCATATTAAAAACACCTACCAGTTTAGTGCGTTCAGTAAAGGTTTTGTAGATATACTGGCAGCGGAGCAAACGCCTGATAACCCGGGATGGTTCCAGGGCACAGCAGATGCTGTACGGCAATCTATAAAACATATACGCAACAATGATTTTGAGTATGTACTAATTCTCAGCGGCGACCAGCTGTACCAGATGGATTTTGCGCAAATGATAGATGACCATGCTGCAAAAGGGGCAGATATTACCATTGCCACCATTCCCGTTGCTGAAAGGGAAGCGCCCGAGTTTGGTATTTTAAAATCGAATGAGGAGCAAGCGATAACCTCATTTATCGAAAAACCTAAAAAGGATTTGCTGCCAGAATGGGTAAGTGATACTGGCGCAGAAATGCAGCAGCAGGGGAGGAATTACCTGGCATCCATGGGTATTTATATTTTTAACAGGGATGTATTGATGAGTTTGTTGCTGGAAGATAAAAAAGATACCACCGATTTTGGGAAGGAAATCATTCCTTACTCCATTGACAAATATAAAGTGGTAAGTTACCAGTACGGTGGTTACTGGACGGATATTGGAAATATCTATTCCTTTTTTGAAGCTAACCTTGCTTTAACAATGGAAATTCCATTATTTAACTTGTTTGATAACCGGAATGTAGTGTATAGCCGTGCACGCATGCTGCCGCCTGCAAAAATAAGTGGCACCACACTGGAGCGTACACTTGTTGCAGAGGGAACTATTATTAACGCCAGCCGTATTGAAAACAGTGTGGTAGGCATTAGAAGCCGTATTGGTGCCGGAACAACAATGGTAAGTAGTTATATGATGGGTAGTGATTATTTTGAAACATTAAATGAAATAACACTCAATGCAGAAAAAGGTATTCCAAAACTGGGTATTGGCGACCGTTGCTATATCCGCAATGTGATCATTGATAAAAACTGCCGTATTGGTAATGATGTGCGTATTAATGGTGGCAGCCATCTACCCGATTCAGACCACTCATTATATACAGTTAAAGACGGTATTGTCGTATTGAAAAAAGGAGCAGTGCTTCCTGATGGGTTTGTGATATAACATTCGGTTTAGATTGTAAATACATTCAACAGTCCCGCCATTGGCGGGATTTTTTTTGCGCCTGATGAAAAAGAGTGTAATTTGTACACATTTAAAATTACCGGATAAAACGATTGCTATGGCTGATTATAACGAAACCATTTTAGATGATTTAGCAAAAGATACAAAGCCAATTTTGCCGCTGTCAGAAATAATCAACATGAGTGTTGGTTTTTTTGGGATACAGTTTGGTTGGGATTTGCAGCGTGCCAATATGGGCCGTATTTATGAAAATCTTGGAGCAAACCCGGACCAGGTTCCATTACTGTTTCTGGCAGCACCATTAACCGGCTTGCTGATTCAACCAATAATTGGTTATATGAGCGACCGGACATGGCATCCTAAATTCGGAAGAAGAAGGCCTTATTTTTTTATTGGGGCAATGCTAAGTTCCATTGCACTTATTTTTATGCCGCACAGCAGTGCTTTATGGATGGCTGCAGGTTTGTTATGGGTGCTGGATGTTTTTGGCAATGTAAGTATGGAGCCATTCAGAGCATTTGTAACAGATAAATTGCCTGACAGCCAGGTGAACAAAGGTTTTGTTATGCAAAGCCTGATGATTGGTTTAGGAGGAAGTATTGCATCTGCATTACCCTGGATATTCAGAAATATTTTTAAGGTATCGAACACTGCTGCGCAAGGCTCTATTGCAGAAAACGTGAAATGGAGTTTTTATACAGGTGCATTCTTTTTCTTTTCTGCAGTTTTATACACTGTACTTACCACGAAAGAATATCCTCCATCAAATACCGTTCATGATGAAGAGCACTCTGGTTCAAAAGGACTATTCGCTGAAATCATTGATGCGCTTGGCAATATGCCAAAGCAAATGCGTATTGTTTCTGTAGTGCAGTTTCTAACATGGCCTGGTTTATTTTTAATGTGGTTTTATTATACTACTGCAGTTGCCACCAATATTTATGGTGGAGTTAACAATGCCGATCCTGTATATGCCAAAGGTGCAGATTTTGCTGGCCTTACATTGGCGTTTTATAACGTTGTTACATTCTTCTTTGCATTTGTGCTGCCTTATATTGCCAATAAACTGGGAAGAAAGACCACGCATGCAATTTGCCTGCTTGCAGGTGCGTTAGGTTTAATTAGTGTAGGCTGGGTTAAAGACCCTAAAATGCTCTATGTATGTATGGCAGGAGTAGGAATAGCCTGGACCAGTATTTTAAGCATGCCATATGCTATGATAAGCGGCAGCTTGCCTAAAGCCAGGGTTGGTATTTATATGGGCATTTTCAATTTTTTCATTGTATTGCCTGAAATTATCGCTTCATTAGGATTTGGCAGTATAATGAAGAATGTATTGCACAACGACCGTTTGCTCGCAGTTCAAATTGGCGGGTGTATGTTTATTGCAGCAGCTTTGGTCTGTTACTTTTTTGTAAAAGACGGAACTGAAAAGAAATAGTGCTATAAAATGAATCAAAATAACAAAGCCCTCTTTCAAAAAGAGGGCTTTGCTATTTTATAACTTACAAAAAATATAGTTATTTGCAATTACAAATAAAGATTCCAAAGAAACAACCCTTTCTGCCTGTTATTTTCTTCTTTGTCATCGCCCCAGCTAAACCAGTCTTTTGATTTTTCTGCAATAAAATCTTTAAAGGTTGTGTATGTGTATGGCTTTTTTGCCTCTGCTGGCTTTATAGCAGATTCATTAACGCCTGTAAGCATTACTTTAGTTGCAATATATGAGGTGTACAACCTTGGAATGGTAAGGCCCAATATAGCACCAGGAAGGCCATGAATAGAACAGGGGCCACTGGGAATAAGAATTTCATCAGTATAAAAAGCAAACACATACACACTGTCCATTATTTTGCCAACCGCTTTACGGCAATTGAAGCCGGCAATTTCACGGCTTTCATTGGTTAGCCTCCAGCTAATGTTGGTAATACTGTCGTTAATTACAAAGTTGGTACCGGCAAACGTTTTTTGCATTACGTATTTATTTGCCGCAAAGTCGTAATACCAGTTACTGCCTTCGTCGTTATCCTTTATGTACTGCGGCAGCTTGTTGTTTTCCGGCCAGTGGTCAAATTTAAAAATGCTTTTATCTCCCGAAAAAGTAAGCCGGTAATAACCCGTTTTAAAATCCTGCATATTTTCTTTCATCATTTCGCCCCACATATCATTGCTCATCGTTTTTTTAATATTGGTCTTTACCTCGTATTCAATAACAGCTTTGTCAATAAACTGCTGTGCAAATACTGTGTTGGCAGCAGCAATGGTAATTATAAGTTGAATCAGTTTTTTCATACTTCTTTTTTTAGAAAGTTATTTTTGTACAGGTGCTGATGGGGTTGTAGTACCTTTTGGCGCCTTGTTTTTGAAGTTCCAGGCAAAGCCCAGCATAAAGTATCTCTTAATCCGGTCGTTTCTTACTTCAGAACTGTATATACCGTCAAAATTTCTCTCAATACCAATATTCTGGTTTAAAAGGTCTCTTGCCATAAAATAAAGAGTGAATTCATCGCTCTTAAATGTACGCTGCACTCTAGCATTCCATAAATTATTATTCAGCCCGGTAAATTGTTTTGTTTTTTGCCTTGTATACAATTCATAGCTGCTGTTAAGCGACCATACTTTTTTATAGTAAATCGTTCCATCAACACGGGCTGTATAAGTAAAATAACGGTTGGGGGTATTAAGCTGTGTGGTAATATTGCGGTTGTAGTCAATATTATTACTTAATCCTAAATCGTATTTTTTATCTTTTGATTTGTTGATGTTAAAGCCAAGCCCGGCACTGGTATTGCGTGAATAATTGGTAATGGTATTTGAAGAACTATTACGAATGGTGGTAAGCACTTCTGCATTGCGGTTGTAGTTTACATTGGCATTAAGGTTAAAATATCCACCCAATTTTTTGAGCTTAAAACCTAAACCACCCCATCCGCTTACGCTGTAATTACCGTTTAAATTTAAAGGCTGGGTAATGGTTTTACCATTATCAAGATTAATGGTGCGGCTAGATGAAATGGCATTGGTGGTTTGATTGAAATTTACTGACTGATATGTCCACAGCTCTTTTAAGAAATTAAAACTGTTATGCTCAATATTAAAACTGCTGTTGAAAGACGGTTTTAAGTTAGGGTTACCTATGTACTGGCTGAAAAAATTATCATTATTCTTTAACGGCTGTAACTGGTTAAGGGTGGGTTGAGAGGTATTACCATTATAATTTATCCTGAAACTATGATTGGGTTTGTACAAATAACTAAAGCTGGCAGTAGGGAAGAAGTTGGTGTAATCTCTTGTACTGCTTTTGCCCGTTGTTCTATCTGTAAAATCAAAATTGGTTAAACCAAAGCCACTGCCAAAATTGTATTTTATTTTTTTACTGGAATAGCTGAATTTAACAGAAGGTTTATTGATGGTAATGTTTTGCAGAAAGTTATTTGTTAAAGAATCAACCTTGCCATCATACATATTTGTAACCGGGTTATATGTATAAGTTACCTGGTTATTGGTGCCATGATTGTAGGACAGTTCGTAGCCAAACTCCAGTGCATAATCTTTATTGATGGGTTCTGTATAAACAGCTTTTACACTAAGGGTTTGTGTGTTTTTATCG
This sequence comes from Ferruginibacter sp., assembly GCA_044225995.1. GTDB lineage: Bacteria > Bacteroidota > Bacteroidia > Chitinophagales > Chitinophagaceae > Ferruginibacter. Next base: position 77,445 of record JBGAHV010000003.1, read on the forward strand.
CCTGTACGTTGCTGGTTTATGTCCTGCCCTGTGCCTGATGTAAAATCTTTGTTTTGAGAAATGTTTTTTTGTTTTGAATCTGTAACCATGCTGTTCCAGCTGCTGTTTATACTGAGTGTGCGGCGGGCTTTGCTGAATTTATGCTTGTACAATACGGTTGCTCCTTGCACATTTTTATCATAGATATTGTTTTTGTAAGCGTTACTGCTGTTCTTTAAAGTGCCTTTATCACTAACTGTGGAAGAGATGTTGTTTTCTTCGCTTTCAGTATGATAGAAATTAGCCTTGGCCGTAATTTTTAAAATGCTATTGCCCGCAGAATCCAGTTTAAACTCACCAGTTCCGGAGTTTTTAAAATTATACCTCTTAATATGCTGGCTTTGGGTTCCATTACTGTTTAATGCGGTGTCACCCACCTGCGTTTGTGTAAACTGTGTTTGTGTATTGTTGTAATCCTGCAGATTAAACTTTGGAGAGAAGCTCATTTTTATCCGGTCATTCTTCCACTTGTTGCTGTAGCTTATACCGGCATTGGTATTGTTTAAATAGCCATTTTGAGTATTTATATAAGGCTCATCATCGCTGGAGCCACCACTTGTAAACATTATAAACATTCCACCAGATTCATCATCCATGCCCATTGACATGTTATCGTTGTCCACACCATACTTTTGTTCATCTTGCCAGTTAAGACCATCCTGGCCAGTATTGCCGTTCAATACAAAGCCAGATAATTTTCTTTTGCCTTTAAAGCTGCTGAACATCAGGTTGCTTTTATAACGGGGATCATTATTGGCAAGGGGCCCTGCTGCAGCTTCCACTTTACCGAAATAGCCTTTCTTTTTATCTTCTTTTAATTTAAGGTTGATTGTTTTTTGTGTCTTGCCATCATCAATACCTGTAAATTCAGCCTGGTCGCTTTTTTTGTCAAAAACCTGTACTTCTTTTACCGCATCTGCACGTAAATTTTTTACCGCCATGCCGGGGTCATCACCAAAAAACTCTTCACCATCCACCAATACCTTTTCTACTTTTTGCCCCATGGCTTTTATATCTCCGTTTTTATCCACTTGTATGCCAGGTAATTTCTTAAGCAGTTCTTCTACGTTTGCATTGGCACTTACTTTAAAACTGTCAGCGGTATAAATAGTGGTATCGCCCTTTATTTTAATTGGGCTGCCGCTTTTTACAATTACTTCTTGTAGTAATTTACTTTTGCTTGTTAACGCCACTGTGCCTAACTGTAAAGGGCTTTCTTTTACTTCAATATTATCCAGTAAGTCACCAAATAACGGGTGAGTGGTCATTAAAATATAATTGCCTGGTTTTACATTTTTTAAAGTAAAACTCCCGTCAGCATTTGATCTTGTAAAACAACACAACACTGAATCTTTAGGAGTAAGCAATGCTATAACAGCATTCTTTACCGCTTTCTTTTCATATTGGTCACTAATAACACCACTTACCGTAGTATTTTGCGAAAAAGCTGTGGCAGATAATAAAATGGCACACAGCAAAACAGGCAGTTTTAGCATGAGAGGGTTTTGTTTTATGGCTATAACTAAATTATTAGTTAAAAGTAAAAAGAATAATTCTTAAATCCTTAACTCTAATTCTTAAATTTACGTTAAAGCAAAATTGCAATATTAACGATTCGCAAAAACCAACTTTCCATAAATGGCAACAAAAAAAGTGGAAGCGGCAAATAATAAACCGGTTTCAAAATCAGGCGCAATGAAAAAGTATGAGGAACAGTATTTTATTGACAGCGGGAAACCTGTTTGGAACTATTCTTTGTTTACCGATGAAGATATAAGTAATTACCAAGGGGGGACTTTATATAATGCTTACACAAAATTTGGAAGCCATAAGGTTGAGGTGCTTAATACGGCAGGTTATTATTTTTCTGTGTGGGCTCCCAATGCTACTGCTGTAAGTGTAATCGGCGATTTTAATGGCTGGAATCCTGTTGCTCATTGTTTGTATGTACGCCACGATGGTTCCGGAATATGGGAAGGGTTTATTCCTCATTTGCAAAAAGGGTATGCTTATAAATATCATATTGTTGGATATAAAGGAAGGGAACTGGATAAAGGCGACCCCTATTGCAATTACTGGGAAGTGAGGCCCAACACCGCTTCCATTGCGTGGGAAATGAATTACAAATGGCAGGACAATGCATGGATGAAGAAGCGGAACAAATATAATTCATTAAATGCCGCATGGAGTGTATATGAAGTGCATTTAGCCAGCTGGATGCGGCCTGATAAAAATAACGAGGAAGCTTACAACAGCTACCAGCAAATTACTGAGCGTTTGGTTCCGTATGTAAAAGAAATGGGCTTTACACATGTGGAGTTAATGCCTGTAATGGAACATCCCTTTGACGGGAGCTGGGGTTACCAGGGCACCGGTTATTTTGCACCCACATCCCGTTTTGGCACCCCGGAAGATTTTATGGCAATGGTGGATGCGTTTCATAAAAACGATATTGGTGTGGTGTTAGATTGGGTGCCATCACATTTTCCTTATGACTCCCATGGATTGTTTATGTTTGATGGGACTCACACTTACGAGTATGCCGACATGCGCAAGGGCTATCATCCAGACTGGAACAGTTATATTTTTAATTACAGCCGCGGCGAAGTAAAATCTTTTTTAACCAGCAGTGCCCGTTTCTGGTTTGATAAATTTCATATTGACGGTATTCGTGTAGATGCAGTGAGTTCTATTTTGCGATTAGATTATTCACGCAATGAAGGGGAGTGGGAACCCAACGTTTATGGCAGTAATGGTAATTTAGAGGCCATTCAGTTTGTGAAAGATTTAAACGCTATGGTGTACCGTGATTTTCCTGACGTGCAGACAATTGCCGAGGAAGCTACCGACTGGCCTAAAATCAGTAAACCCATTCATGAAGGAGGGCTTGGCTTTGGTATGAAATGGATGATGGGCTGGATGCATGATACACTGGATTATTTTAAAATCGATCCGCTGTACAGAACACATCATCAAAATAAGTTTACGTTTAGTATGATGTATTTCTATGACGAAAACTTTATGCTGCCATTAAGCCACGATGAAGTGGTGCATGGCAAAAGCCCGATGATTTATAAAATGCCAGGAGATGAATGGCAAAAGTTTGCTAACCTTCGGTTATTGTATTCATATATGTTTACACACCCGGGAGGAAAACTGCTGTTTATGGGCAGCGAATTTGCACAAACCAACGAATGGAATTATAAAAGTGAATTGCAATGGGAACTGCTGCAGCATGATTGTCATAAAATGATGCAGGAGTGTGTAAAAGACCTTAACCATTTATATAAAACCGAAAAAGCTTTGCATGAGCTGCAATTTGACCAGCAAGGCTTTGAATGGATAGATTTAAATAACCGCAACGAGTGTGTTATAGTATATCGCCGCAAAGGCAAAACTAAAAAAGACGATATACTGGTTATACTGAACATGACGCCTGTTATTCGTCATAACTGGAAAGTGTATGCACATGACAAAGCAACATGGGCAGAAGTGTTTAACAGCGATGCTAAAAAATACTGGGGAACCGGTGATGTTTACAATCCTGAAATTGCCTGCACTTTAGTGGACAAAAAGACAAAACGGTATGAAATAAATGTACACCTCCCTGCGTTAGGAGCTATTATACTTAAATAGCAGCATAATTTTTGCTGCATTATCCTTATGAAAAACTTATTAACCAGCATTATTTCAGTAATTGCCATTTCTGCTTTTGCACAAAACACCGATAGTGCAAACTATTATTTCAATAAAGGCAAAGAGCAGAAGGATGCAAAACTATATTCCCAGGCTTCAAAGAGTTTTGAAAAAGCCATTGCCCTTAATCCACAATTTACAGATGCTTATATTCAAAGCGGCTATGTAAACATGGCCATGTACAAAAACAGCCAGGCGATTAATAATTTTTCAAAGGCAAGAGAACTAGACCCCGGAAATACAACCAGTGTAAAAGAACTGATGGAATTGTACTATAACTACCGGCAGTTTACAAAAGCGGTGGAACTGGCACAACAATGCAAAACTTGCGATAATGCCGAAAAAATAATTGCTTTAAGTTATTACCAGCAGGAAGATTATGCCAGGGCAGAAAAAGCTTTATTAAATGTATTTTCAAAAAATAGCACTAATGCAGAAGTGGCATATGCACTAGGCCGCACTTATATGGAGCTGGAAAATGCAAAAGGCGTGCAGGAATATTATGAAAAAGCTATTGCGCTTGACAGTACAAAAGCAGCATGGATGAATGAACTGGCGGTTATTTGCTTTGGTGCAGGTAATTACCGAAAGGCAGTGGTGTATTTCAATAAAGCCTTAGGAGCCGGTTTACAGCAAAGCAACGATTTTAATGAAAACCTGGGCTTTGCTTATTTGTACAGTGGCGAGTTTGATAAAGGAGAAAAAATGATACTGGGAATTTTAGAGCGTAAACCGGGTAATAAAGATTTGATACGTGATATGGCTGATGCCTTTTATGGCGGTAAGCAATACGATAAAGCATTGGAATATCTTCAAAAATTATTGGAAACCGATGCAAAAGATGCCAAAGCCTTGTACCAGGCAGGCCAATGTTTTATAAAAAAAGGCCAGAAAGATAAAGGGCAGGGAATGTGCGATATGGCTATTGAAATGGACCCTTCTTTAGGCCGTTTAAAAAAGCAGCAGAGTTTTGGGGCCGGTTTATAGCCCTGCTTATAAAGACCCAAAGATCTGTATGGATAATGGCTGGTTTGGGTTATATTTATAGTATCCTAAAGCGCAATAATGAAATTAAAATTATATCCCTGCCTGTTCACCTTCTCTTTGTTTTTTCTGCTACAGCATGTAACTGCTCAATCGGGCTGGCATCCGCTGGAATCTCCCATATTAAATTCTTATTCCGACAAGCCGGTTTACTCCATGACCCGGAATCAGGCTGGTAACATCATTTATGCAACCATTGGTAACAATGTCTATCAATGGCAGGGCAACGGCTGGCTTGCTTTAGGAACGGGAAGCAACGGTTTAAATGCAGACAGCTATATATTCACCACCACCACTGACCCTGCAGGCAATGTGTATGCTGCAGGATGGTTTTCGAATGCTTTTGGAAAACCATATGTGGCCAAATGGAATGGTACGGCCTGGAATGAGCTTGGCAACCTCAATGCCAGTGGCCCCATTTATACCATAACCTCCGATGCTGCCGGAAATATTTATGCCGCAGGTTCTATCAGGAGCGCCACGGGGTATTTGTATGTAGCCAAATGGAATGGAACCGCCTGGAGTGAACTTGGTACTGGTGCAAATGCATTAAATGCCGATGGAAAAATTTATGCCATTACCACCGATGCTTCCGGTAATGTATATGCTGCCGTATCCTCTGGATTAAACACCAACAGTTATGTGGCAAAATGGAATGGAAGTACATGGGCAGTATTAGGTAGCATTACAAATGGGTTATATCGTGACATACTTACGATGATTACAGATATAAGTGGTAATGTATTGGTAGCTGGGCGACTGCAAAATGCCAACGGTAAATACTACGTAGCCAAATGGAATGGCAGTGCATGGGAAGAATTGGGCATTGGAGCCAACGGCCTTAATGCAAATCTTGATGTGCTTTGCCTTACAAGAGATAATACCGGCAATATTTATGCAGGAGGTATGTTTTATAATAACACCGTATTTAAAAGTTATGTTTCAAAATGGAATGGCACCACCTGGGCAGAAATGGGTGTTGGCGCCAATTCACTTAATGGCAGCAGCTATATTAATTCATTAGTTGCAGATGGAACTGGAAAAATATATGCTGGGGGAGACTTTGGTAATTCGCTGGGGTATAAATATGTGGCAAACTGGGACCAGCCCAGTGCCAGTTGGGTGGAAACAGGAGTGGGTGGTATTGGAACGTTAAATACTTCTGGTTATGCTATAGCTGCAACAAAAAATGCAGATAGTGTTTTTGCTGTTTTCAACCCATACGCCAATGGTTCGTCCGGGCCAAGCCAGGTAATGATTTGGAATGGCAGCATTTGGAAAAATTTTGGAAATATCAGTGCAAACAGTGGGCTTGAAACTATGGCTAGGGACGGCTTGGGTTACCTGTATACCGGTGCAAATTTCCCGGCAATAGGCCGGCTGGGTGTGGGCAAGTCAAACGGAGGTGCATGGCAGAATGTGGGTAACAGCGGAGCCTTTCTGAATGCTTCCGAAATCACTAAAATAATTGTGGACTCAATAGGAAACATATATGCTATTGGCGATTTTAAGAACAGCAGCGGCAAATATTATGTAGCCAAATGGGATGGTAGTATCTGGTCAGAGTTGGGAACCGGCGCCAATGGTTTAAATTCAGAGGAAATAATTTCTTCCATGGCTGTTGACAAGCAGGGGAATGTATATGCCTGCGCCTATAAGTATTTTGACTATGGTATTTATAAATGGAATGGCAGTACTTGGGGTCTTGTGGCTTCAAGCCCGTTTGACGCACCCCTAGATGCCATCCAGTCAATTGCTGTTGATGCCAATGATACAGTTTACAGTACCATGACCGACTGGCAGGGCAATTATGTAAGAAAATGGACTGGCACAGCTTGGGTAAAACTGGGAGGCTTTGGCTCAGGGGCAGTGCAGATTGTTGCGGGGTACAAGAATAATATTTTTATTGTTTGCTACGATGATAACAAAATAAAACGTTTCAATGGTTCTGGATGGTCTGTAGTGGGCGCTGCCACATCGGGTGAACTGGTGCCAGGACAAAGCCTCTACTCAGATGCACTGGGAAATTTATACTGCCGGGCAAAACATGCAGGTACTTCTAATTTTTACGTTGCCAAATACGATGCAGCAAAACTGGATGCCCCTGTGATTGTAAATGTTTCGGATAAATGTTCAAACATTCCCACAACCCGTGGTAAGTTATGGAATCCACCACCAGGCGGAACGATAAACATTACACAAGAAGGCCAGCCACTGGCCTATAATGCTGCCGACAGCAGTTTTCAATATTTTACCAATGGCGTTACGCCATCAGGTAGTCATACAGTAGTTGTAAAATATACTGTTGGCGCCACCGTACTGGCGGATTCGGTATCGTATACAGTAAGAACCGTTATTGTACCGGTGGTAACCATCAGCTCTCCTGATACGATTGTTTGTGCCAATACTCCCTTTGTGGTTACCTGTCATGTTAATGTGCCGGGGGCGACCTATCAATGGTATCTCGATAGCTGGCCCTGTATATACAACTGCAATGATTCTGTAATTACACTGGGCCTGAACGGGGTTATAATCTCTGAGCATGTGTATTGCCAGGTAACCCTCCCCGGCAGTGAGTGTTACACTGCATATGTTATTAATTCAAACACTCTCTTTTTCAGGCAGGGGGTGGTCACACCATCAGTGAGCATTACCAGCAACGATACCGATAACATCATTTGCGATAAACAACCGGTAACATTTACTGCAACAGCAACCAGGGCAGGCAGCAACCCTTCTTATAACTGGCAGGTAAATGGAATAAGCAACGGTACAAATAGTAATACTTTCAGCAGCAGCACCCTTAAAAATGGCGACCAGGTAAAAGTAATTATAACCAGCAGTGCAGGTTGTGCGGGACAACCAACTGCAACGAGCAATATCATTAATATATCGGTTTGGCCTGCAAATTTTCAACAACCAGATTCTTTAAAGTCATTGTGTTCAGGATTTAATCTCAGTGTTCCGATCGGGGTTCCTGCAGTGTCCGGGTATGCATACAGATGGTCATCGGTGCCTGCAGGGTTTGTATCATCATTGTCCAACCCGGTAGTGTCACCTTCTGTTTCTACAAAATATACGCTTGTGCAAACGCATCTTGTAAGCGGTTGTACTGGTTCCACTTTTGTAAATGTACAGGTAGACACGGGTTGCGCATCCAGGGGCATCATTGTTGCGCCAAACCCTGCAAGCGACCATGTGTACATTCAGTTAAATGTTAATAATACAGAGCCCAAATACTTTGAGTTGGTAAGCACAAATGGTGTTATGGTGCTGCAGCAGGAACTAAACTTTGCAACAACAATTAATACCCGGAACATACCCAGCGGGATTTACTTATACCGGATCACTGCAGGTTTCGGAAACCTGCTGAAGTCGGGTAGATTAGTAATACAGCATTAACGTACCTGCTTTATAAATTTTATAAACGGGTTTAATGCTTCTTTGCAAATAGTTTTTCACCCGCTTTTATGGCAACGGGCAACAAGTTCTCCCTGGGCGGAATAGGGCAGTTGTAACCGGTAGAATAAGAACAATACGGGTTGTAGGCTTTATTAAAATCTATTTCTACAGAATCGTTCTTTATGTCCCAGGTGAATATGTCAATGTAGCGTCCACTGCCATATGTTTCATCTCCTGTGGTTACGTCTGTAAAAGGAATAAACAGGTAGCGGCTGTATTGCGGATTTTTCTCCAGATCCTTGGAACGGTAAACAGTAAGGGAAACAGCTGTGTCATTAATAGAAAAAAAGATTTTCCCGTATCGTACAAAATCTTTTTGCGGAATTGCTTTGCCGGAAGTTTTCATCACCACAACTGTTGTGTCGGTTGATTTTTCAAAACGGCATACTATTTTGAGTTTTTCATTTACGGGGTAAAACCTGAAATATTTTTTATCATTCCCCTTTACCACTTCATGTGCAGTAACATAGTTACGCTGGTAAGCTTTCATTTTATTACTGTAGTCCTTGCCGGTTTGTGCAGCCAGCACATAAAACTGTAACAAAAAAAGTCCGCAAAAAAATAATTTCATTTCGGTAGGGAAATTTAAAACAAGATTGGGTTTTAAAACTAATTCATCATTAGTACGTTCACACTTCTTTGTAAAATATTAAAAGCAATTTCAGCCATCAGGTTTTCTTTATCAAGTGTGGGGTTTACTTCTGTAATTTCAAAGCAGCTTATTTTCCGGTGCTGCATAAACTTGCTTATCAAATCCTCTGCTTCCCGTTCTCTCAGCCCATTGTTTACGGGAGTACCGGTGCCACGGCTTATTGATGAATCAAGGCTGTCAACATCAAAACTCAGGTAAATATCAGTACAGTCCGCAAGGTAACGAATAGCTTTTCGGTAAATAATTTCGGCACCGTTACGCCTTATTTCGTTGGTGCTAAAAACTTTAATGCCGTATTTTTCGATGATATGCTTTTCTTCTTTTTCAAAATCACGCAGTGATATAAAAACAATGTCCTCTGGTAAAACTTTGGGGGATATCTTTCCAATATTTTTTAATTGCTCCCAAAGGCGTACCGTTTTTTCATCAAGGTCGTGCACTTTAAATTCTTTGTTATCCTCTGCAAGGCTTACAGACAATGGCATGCCATGCATATTACCACTGGGTGTGGTATAGGGCGTGTGCAGGTCGGCATGGGCATCAATCCAAACAACACCCAGTTTACTTTTTGGTTTGGCCATTTTTAATCCGGCAATAGTACCTGCCGCATTACTATGGTCACCACTTATTACAACCGGAAAAAAATTGTTTTTTACTGTTTCGCTAACAGCTTTAGCCACACGCTCGCAAACTGTAACCACTCCGTTAAGCCTTTTGGCAAAAGGAGATTGTATGGGTTCAAACAGCAGTTGGTTTTCCACTTCAATTTTCTCGGATGGAAAATGAACAAAGAAATTGCTCATAAAGTCCAGGGCAGCAATTTTAACAGCTTCAACGCCCAGGCTGGCGCCACGGGTTCCTGCACCTATTTCAGAAGGCACTTCAATCAGTTTTATATTTTTCATATACAAACCGGCCGGCAAGCACGGTAATGGTGAAGGCCAAAGCTACAACTTTCCCCGCAAGGGGTTGTCTTTATAAGATGAACTGATACATCCATCAATGCGAAACCGCACAAACATATCTTCGCTGTACCAGTTTTCTTTACGGGTTTTCTCAATAACATCAGTATGTTCTTTTGTTTGGTAAGCAAACTGCTTCATAGCGGTTTTATTTTCCCAAATACTGAAAGTGGCTTGTTTAAAATAGGGCATTTCTCCAATGCCGTATGATTTTATAAAGCCCTGTGCTTTATGCATACTGTCTGATACGGACTGAACATGGCTCCAGAATCTTTTTTGCTGCTTAAGCCGGATTGAGGCTCTCGTAAGCACAGCTATTTTGCCATCGTAGTCAGATTTAAAAGGCAGTTCTCCAAAAGCATTTTTGCCATCCCAGCGGCCATGGCCTTCAACAGGTACCAATAAATAAGTGGTTGTTTCGCATTTAAACAGGTTGAGCCACCAGCTTATAAAAGGCCCGTAGAGCCTGCGTACTACAATTTCCGACGAAGAGTTTTTTAACTGGATGTGTTTAAAGTGCAGGTTTGATGCAGTAAGTATGGCCCATTGCTGCAAATCTGGTTTCTTACTAAAACTACCGCCTTTACCGCTGCCCATCAGCTTCCAAAAATGGTTACGTCTTCCCAGCCATAATGGTAAACGAAATAATGCCATTGCAAGAAAAGCAAAAGGAATAAATACCTTTTTATACTTAACTATTGTGAGAGAAACCGTCATATCAACTAATACTGCAATATAGTTTAAAGTTTTGCGTTTTATAAAAAGAAACGCATTGTTTTTTGCTTATAATTTTAGTTTGTTTGTGCTTTTAGTTAAGAAACAGCCCCCCGATTCCTCGGAGGGCTTTTCATTTATAGTTGATAAGGTTGCTCTAAATCTAAATTAGCAAAAACTAAAATTGCTCCAGCTTACTGAAGAAGAAATCGCCTTCAATTTTTGCATTTTCATCGCTGTCGCTGCCATGCACTGCATTTTCACCAACAGATGCTGCATATAATTTACGAATGGTACCAGGCTCAGCATTAGCTGGATTGGTAGCACCGATCAATTTTCTGAAATCTTCTACTGCATTATCTTTTTCCAGTATAGCTGCGGTAATGGGGCCACGGCTCATAAACTCCACCAGTTCACCATAAAAGGGGCGTTCTCTATGTACAGCGTAAAATTCTCCTGCTTTTTGTGCGCTCAGGTGCGTCATCTTCATAGCCACAATTCTAAAACCTGCAGCGTTTATCATTTGTAAAATTGCGCCGGTATGCCCTTTCTCTGTTGCATCAGGCTTAATCATCGTAAATGTTCTGTTACTCATAGTGTGATTTTTGAGGCGCAAAGATAAAGACTTTCAGCTGAAGGATTGTAGTTTACCGCATGATGTTTTGCAGCTTTTGGAATTTGACATTATAACACCTGGCAGGCAAAATACCAATTGCAAACTGGTTATCATAAACTATAAAGTAAAAACTGGAAACTTTGCCCTACTTTTGCGCCGCTTTATGCAACCGATAGAAAACATATTTTCTTTGCTGCATCACCCCAAAAAAGTGGTTGTAGTAATGCACCAAAAGCCCGATGCGGATGCAATGGGCAGCAGCCTTGGCCTGGCACATTTCCTAAAGCAGTTTGGGCACAGTGTTACGGTAATTTCTCCTACTAACTGGGCGGCTTTTTTAAACTGGATGCCCGGTTGTAAAACTGTTTTGGATTACGAAGCGCCGAACGATAAAGCGAATAATGCTATCGATACAGCCGAATGGATTTTTTGCCTGGACTTTAATACGCTCAGCAGGACTAAAAGGATGGAAGAAAAGCTGGCAACAGCAAAAGCAGAAAGAATTTTGATTGATCACCACCGGGAGCCACAAACAGAAATGTTTGCATACGGTATTAGTGATACAGGGAAAAGTTCCACTGCCGAAATGGTGTATGATTTTATAATTGCATCGGGGCATGAAGACAAGATTACAACCGATGTGGCAGAGTGTATTTATGCAGGTGTAATGACAGATACAGGATCGTTCCGCTTTCCATCCACAACGGCAAGTGTGCATACATTGGTTGCTAAACTAAAAGAAAAGGGACTGGAGCATAGCCATATTCATGAAGACCTGTTTGATAATTTCCTGGAAAACCGTTTTCGTTTTTTTGGCCATGTGCTGCAAAACCGGATGGAAATTTTTTATGAATACAATACTGCATTAATATCTATTCCTCAACAAGATTTAGTGAAGTATGATGTAAAAACAGGCGATACCGAAGGGCTAGTGAATTTTCCCTTAAGTATTAAAGGAATTAAGCTGGCGGCAATAATTATTGACAGGGGGGAAGAACGTAAAAGCTCATTCAGAAGCAAAGGAGGCTTTGATGTAAACAGTTTTGCCCGCAAATATTTTAATGGTGGCGGGCATTTTAATGCAGCAGGAGGCGCTAATAAAGAACCACTGGAAGAAGTGGTAGCTAAATTTAAAAAAGCCATAGAGGAAAACCGTGACCAGTTAAGCAGTTATCAATTTTAATTAAATAAATCACTACAATGAAAAAGTTCATTAATGCAGGTGTTATTTGTGCAATGGCACTGTCTGCCTGCACCACACCGTTTAAAAAAACAAAGGACGGTTCAGAGTATAAGAATATCACAAGCGGAAAAGGATTAAAAGCAGTTACAAGTAATATTATGGAACTGCAGGTTGTTGCAAAATATAAAGACAGTATTTTGTTCAGCTCAATCGAAAACGGGATGCCCCAATATGGAACTTATGATACAGCGGTTTTTCCATCCCCTTACAAAGAAGCGTTTGCTTCCATACGTGTTGGGGATAGTATTGTAATCCGCATGTCAACTGACTCATTAATTAAAAAGGGGCAGTCGCAGCCATTTATGGCTAAGGGTCAGTATATTTTGCAGACCTATAAAATACTGGGAATTTATGTTAATAAAGAGCAGGCTGACAGCGCTCAAAAATCACATATACCATTTGCCCAGGCAAAAATGTTCCAAAAAGCATTAACACAGGTAGAAAAAACCCTAAGTGAAAATAAAGCACAGGTAGAAACCGATACAAAAATGATTGATGCTTACCTGGCGAAAAATAATATTAAAGCCACAAAAACAAAATGGGGTGTTTATATCGCTGTAACCCAGGAAGGCACAGGTAACACAATAACAGCTGATGATGTAGCCACAGTTAATTACACTGGTAAATCACTTGACAGTGGAAAAGTGTTTGATTCTAATATTGACCCGGCCTTTAAGCATGCTGAACCTTACGATGTGCAACTTAATTTACTTGGCACCCCTAATGGTGTTATAGCTGGCTGGGTTGACGCATTAATGCACATGAAGAAAGGAACGAAGGCAACTGTATTTATACCATCCACATTGGGCTATGGTAAGCAGGGTAGTATGCCTGTTATAAAACCAGATGAGGTATTGATATTTGATATGGATGTTATTGGAGTATTAACACAAAAAGAAATGGAAGCTAAAAGAGAAGCTGAAGAAAAGAAAATGAGAGAGGAGCAGCAGCGGGTAATGGATAGTATGCAAAAAGCACATCCGGAAGTTAAAACAGCACCAAAACAATAATTCAAAAGCGCCCTGGTTTCAGGGCGCTTTTTTGTATGTCTCAGATAAGATAATGGCTTCTTTGGCTTCCTTTACATCATGTACTCTTAAGATGGCTGCACCGTTTTGCAATGCAATTGTATTTAAAACAGTGGTGCCGTTTAATGCCGCTTCGGCAGTAATATGAAGTGTTTTGTAAATAGTGCTTTTACGGGATAGCCCAACAAGCAATGGGGCATTAAATATAGAAAAAGCATGCAGGTTTTTTAGTAAGGTAAAATTGTGTTCTATTGTTTTGCCAAAACCAAAACCAGGGTCAATAATTACATCATTGATGCCGGCATTTTTACATTGCTGCAGTTTATTACAGAAATAATCCAGCAGGTCTGTCACTACATTATTATATACGGGGTGCTGTTGCATGGTTTGAGGCGTGCCCTGCATATGCATACATACGAATGGAGTTTGCAATGCAGCAGCTGTTTCAAGCATTCTATCATCCATATCCCCGCTACTGATATCATTAATAATTGCTGCGCCTGCATTTACAGCAGCAGTTGCCACTTCGCTGCTGTAAGTATCAATTGAAATAACAGTTTCTGGAAACTTTTTTTTCACCAGCTCTATAACGGGCAGTACTCTTTTTATTTCTTCCTTTGCATTGATGCGTTCGCTGCCCGGGCGTGTGCTTTGGCCGCCAACATCAATAATATCAGCGCCATCTTCCACCATTTTTTTTACAACTCCTGCTACTTCATCTGCTGATTTTGTAAGATGCCCCTCATAAAAAGAATCGGGAGTAGCGTTCAAAATGCCCATTACCAGCGGTCTTTCAATGGTCAATATTTTTCCCCTGCAGTTTAACGTGAACATCGCCTTATTTCAGTTATTTTTGAGCTAAGATACATACAACTGATTTTTAAATGACAACCAATCAGCAATACGACGCAGCAGTTAAATCCTGTGAAGACATTTTTTTAAAGAAAACAAAAGATTACGGCACTTCATGGCGGGTTTACCGCATTATTTCTGTAGCCGACCAAATCTATATCAAAGCAAAACGCATACGTACCATTCAGGAGAAGGGCGAACAAAAAATTGGGGATGATGTTACCAGTGAATTCAAAGGGATTTTAAATTACGGCATTATCGGTTTAATACAGCTGGAGATAAAAGATGATGAAGTGGAAGACCTTCCTGTAGAAGCTGTGGAAAAACTGTACAATGAAAAAATTGCTACTGCTAAAAAACTGATGCTGGATAAAAACCACGATTATGGAGAAGCATGGCGGGAGATGAGCCAGGAAAGTTTTGTGGATTTAATACTTGCAAAGATCCTCCGCATTAAACAGATAATATCTAATAAAGGCCAAACTATCATTAGTGAAGGTATTGATGCTAACTTTTATGATATCATCAACTATGCAGTGTTTGGGTTGATACTGATTGAAGAAGGAAAGCACTCAGGATAGTTTATTGTTTTTTAACAAAAGGTTTATGGTTCTTGAAAATTCATTACTCATCAACAATTGACCATTCACAACGCATAACATGAAACTAATTGTAAACCTAGCACGTATTCTTGTAGGGAGCCTGTTTATTTTTTCCGGTTTGGTAAAAGCAATAGATCCGTTGGGGCTTTCTTACAAAATGCAGGAATTTTTTGAAGCATGGGCAGCAGACGGCTATTTTAAAAACCTGATGGCATGGTTACACAACTATTCACTGGGCTTCTCCATTTTTATGATTACACTGGAAGTGGTGCTGGGTACTGCACTTCTTATTGGCTGGCAAAAAAAAATCACCACCTGGTTATTGCTGCTGCTAACACTGTTCTTCACTTTTCTTACGGGTTATGTACTCTTCAGTGGAAAGATACGTGCCTGCGGATGTTTTGGAGACTGTATTCCACTCACGCCGATACAAACCTTTACAAAAGATATCATTCTTACCATTTTGATCATTGTTATCCTTATTGGTCAAAAACACATCAAACCCATATTAAAAAACTGGATGCTTCATACGAAAATGGCAGGTGCAACGGTTGTTACAATATGGCTGCAGTTTTATGTGCAAAAACATCTGCCGTTAAAAGATTGCCTGCCATATAAAGAGGGTAATAATATTCTGGAACTGCGCAAAACACCCAAAGATGCCACCTACGATAAATTCTTTTACACATACATTTATAAAAAAGGCGGAACAGAAAAAGAATTTGGTATGGATCAGCTGCCCGACAGTACATGGGAATACGTAAAGGAAGGTACAAAGAAACTGGTGGAAAAAGGTAACGGTAAAACCGCATTGATCAACGATTTCAGCTTAACCACACAAAGCGGCAACGATACAACTGAAGCATTGTTAAACACACAAGGAGAATACTATTTGCTTTTTATAAAAGATAAATATCCTGGCGATGAAGAATGGAGCGCCACTATATCTTACATGATGAGCCGCAATCAAAACATTCCGCATTATGTTGTTAGTTCCCAACCGGAAGCTGTTGATGTTTTATTCAATAAAGGAAGGGAAAAAGCAAATGTGCCCATTCTTACCTGCGATGGTACTGCTATAAAAACAGCGGCACGCAGTAATCCCACCCTGTACAAAATGAAAGGCCCTGTGATCCAAAAAAAATACGGCTGGGCTGATTTACGTAAAGCTTTAAAATAGCTGCAGCCTGTTTTATCATTCAATGTAAATTATTCATTGTTCATTGTAAAAAAAATATCTTACGCAATTCTTGTGCTGCTCGGTGTGGTGGCATTAGTCTTCATCATGTTCCAGGGTTTTGGAGACCCGGCACGTATGATTGTTGGGCAAACCGGCGATAAAAAAACATTGGATAATATCCGTAAAGACCTCTATCTCGACCAGCCCAAATGGAAACAGTTTGTACTTTATCTCAATGATGTATCGCCTCTTTCATTTCATTCACAGCAAGACATCGATAAAAAACAGCTCAAAGGTTTTTTCATCGGCGGCGAAACAAAATTCTGTTTAAAGATTCCTTACCTGCTGCGCAGTTATCAAACTAAAAAAGAAGTAGGTCAGGTGCTGCTGGAAGCACTGCCCGGCACTTTGCTGCTGGCCTTTGCTGCCATGTTGTTTGCTACAATCATAGGTGTATTGCTGGGTGTGCTGGCTGCAGTTAAAAAAGGTACCTGGATGGATACCTCCGCAGTATTTGCCAGTATTGCCGGTATTTCGGCGCCCTCTTTTTTTATGGCCATCATCATTGCGTATTTTTTTGGTGTGGTGCTACATGATTATACTGGTTTGAATTTAACAGGCAGCTGGTTTGAAATGGATGAAGTAACCGGGGAAAAATATATTGTGTTGAAGAACCTGGTACTTCCCGCATTTACATTGGGCATCCGCCCGCTTGCCATCATTACACAACTTACCCGCAGCGCCATGCTGGATGTGCTGCAGCAGGATTATATACGTACTGCCGTTGCAAAAGGACTCAGCAAACGTACCGTTGTTTTCAGGCATGCATTACGCAATGCGCTTAACCCGGTGATCACCGCCATTACCGGCTGGTTTGCCGAGCTGCTGGCCGGCGCTTTTTTTGTTGAATATATTTTTGGCTGGAAGGGCATTGGAAAAATTACCGTGGATGCACTGGAGAAACTGGATTACCCGGTAGTAATGGGTTCGGTGCTTGTAAGTGCCTGTATCTTTATCCTCATCAATATGCTGGCCGATGTTTTATATGCCCTGGTGGATCCAAGGGTAGGGGTGGATTAGTTAGTTTATAACAAACCTTTGTTCCCTGATCCGGCATTGTTGTGTCACTCACTTCAGCAACAACACCTGATTCAACAAGCATACTGATTTAAAATTACAAATACCATTAGCCATATTGTTCCTACTGCCGGCTTATCCTGAACAAATTTCCTCCATCGGTAACTGTGTACAGCATACCATTCATTTGTGTAATATCACGGAAGCGTTCTCTTTTGTCTTTCAGTAAATACTCTTCACCCACCACTTTATTATCTTTTATCACCAGCCTGCCAATATGTGTGCTGCTCAATCCGCCAATAAACAGGTTGTTCTTCCATTCTGGTATGGCATCGCCGGTATAAAACACCATGCCGCTCGGCGACATCACGGGGTCCCAGTAATAAACGGGTTGTTCCATGCCTTCTTTCTGCTGAATGGCGTCGCCAATTTTGTTGCCATCGTATTCTATTCCGTAGGTAATAATGGGCCACCCATAGTTTTTGCCGGGTTTAATCAAGTTCAATTCATCACCGCCTCTGGGTCCAAATTCAGCCTCCCATAAATCACCGGTTACGGGATTGATATCAAGGCTCTGCGGATTGCGATGGCCATAAGAGTATATTTCGGGCATGGCATCATTTTGACCAATGAATGGATTACCCGGGACTGGTTTGCCATCTTTGGTGATATGAAATACTTTGCCCAGCCCGCTGTTAAGCCACTGCGCCTGTTTTCTGCCTTCTAAAATGGAGCGTTCGCCTGCAGTTACAAATAAATTACCATCTTTATCAAACACCAGTCGTGATCCAAAATGGAAACTGCTTTTTAAAGCTGGTTTTGCCTGGAAGATCACCACTGGGTCTTTAATTATGGTATCGTTCTCATTCAATATCCCTTTTGCAACAGCGGTTAAATTGGTGCTGTCGCCCATGGGCTGGGAGAATGACCAATAAATCATATGATTTTTTTCAAAGTCCGGATCCAATGCAACATCCAGCATACCGCCCTGGTTGGCATCATCAACTTTTGGAAAACCAGTTATTTTTTTCAATACAACTCCATCGGCACTTAGTAGTTGCATAAAGCCGCTTTTGTCCGTTATAAGCAGCCTGTTTCCTGGAAAAGGAATAATTGCCCAGGGTCTTCCTATTTTATTATTTAAAATATCTGTTTTATAAGGCGTAATAGTTTTTATCTGAGTAATTTTTGTTTGCCCTTCAAAAGCAGGTTTGTAATTTGTATTCGGCATATCTGGGTTAAGTTTCCTTTTTACTCTGTCACATGCTCCTATAAAAATAATAATCCCTAGAAATAATAAAATTTTAACAAGTTTCATCTTATTTGAATTTTGTATTAAAATTAAGGAACAAGAATCGATTTAGATATATTTAGTTTTATGCTTGAAATAAGGAAGAGAATACCTCCTATAATACTTAAATACCGCCTGTAAAATCGCTGTAACAAACTTATGAGTTAATCGTATCTGTATAAGTTATTTGAAATCAACTTAGTTAAAGATAAAATAGGTAGTGTTTAATAAAAACTATTCTTTAAAACTTACTACTTTGTTTTGCATAGTACTAAATATTTTATTAGCTTTGTGTTATCAAAGTAATTAAACCTTGATTCAACAATAACTTAATTAAAAATTATTAAAAAAAGTAAAGCCATGAACACAAAAAACAACCAACTGTTTACTTCCTTAAGTAAAGAAGAAACAAAAAGCCTGACAACCGTAGTAAATGAAACCATCGCATTTGACGCACTGGTAAATAAGCCTTTTACAGCTGCTGAACTGTGGAATATACAGCGCAGCCGCAGAAGCTCCTTGCAACGCAGGCACTACGCTTAAGCAGCATAAAAAGTATAGCAACCGACGAAAGGGAGAAATATTTTATTTCTCCCTTCGTTATTAGGGTACTAAAATTTCGCCTGTGAAAAAACTATACGTTTTATGCAGCTGCCTGTTGCCATTTGTGGCGGATGCCCAAAAGAAAGTAGACCTCGATCCCTTTAGTTTCTCTGTTCAGTACCGTTCGTTACCCAAATTGAAAATTGACAGTACATACCGCACTTATAACGTGAAGGTGGAGGGAACCAAACTTATGCAGCCCTTTTTAAAAGATTTGAATCCCGATAATTTCGTACTGCTGGAAGGATGGCGCAAATTAAATGAGCAGGGGCATATTACCATACAGGTGAAACTGGAAGACCTGCTGCCTGAATCAGTAAGCATAAAAGAGAGAACTGAAAATACAAAAAATAATCTTGGGCAAATAACAGGTACCCGTACGTTTTATCACGAAGAGGTTAGGTATTCATTTGCTGCCAGTGCTATACTCACCGATTATAAAGGCGCACATATTGATGACATTATCATCAGCGACCGTGGCAACAAGCTTACCTATAACAGTCCTGAATTTTCTTTGCGCCCGCTGGCTGAAGGTTATTTTGCCCTGAATACTTTTAAACTCACCAACGAACTGTTTCGCCGGTGTGTTACTAATGCCATGCATAACCTTAGTGAGCTTGTCACAGATAATTATGGTTTCAGGGAAGTGAGCGGCAATGATATAATGTGGATCGTTGACAGTAAGAAGCACCCTGAATATGAAGCTCACCGTAATGCATTTCGTCAGCTGAGCGAATACCTGTTTGGAATGAATGCCAGCACCTCCATCGAAAAAGTAAAAGAGCAGGTAAAACCGGTGATTGACTATTTTGAAAAATTAAAAACAGAATACAGCAGTACAAGCAAACATGACCGTAAGATGCGTTATGCCAGTTATTTTAACCTTGCAGTATTATATTATTATCTGGATGATCCGCAAAGCATGCAAAAAGAAGCACAGGGGCTTATCTTAAATGATTATGACAAAAAAGATGGCTATGCTTTTGAACGCACTGCAGTGTGGTTGAAGAATATTTTCCAGTCAAACAATATTTACACCCGCCACTTTGCAATAGATGTGAATAGTTTCAAAGGACCGTTTGAGAAAGATGATGTAACGGCCAGCAAAACTGCAGCAAAGAAATAAGAGTGGTAACGCAGAACAGGTATTACTGCTGATTATTCATTTCAGTAGCCCATTTATCCCTGTCACCAGGGCTGAATTTCCAGGGTGCAAAATTATTTTCAATATTGCTGAACATGCTGTTCCATTCCTGTGGCGCATTGCTGTCTTCCATAATAAGCGAGCGGCGCAGTTCCACAATAATTTCTAACGGAGAAATGGAAACAGGGCATTCTTCCACACAAGCATTACAGGTGGTGCATGCACGCAGTTCCTCAACAGTAATGTAATCATTCAATAGTTGTTTGCTGTCGGGCTTAAATTCGCCGTTAGCCTTAATATTTTTACCTACTTCCTCCAACCTGTCACGTGTGCTCATCATTATCTTTCGTGGGCTCAAAAGTTTGCCTGTTTGGTTAGCGGGGCAGGCAGAAGTACAACGGCCGCATTCGGTACAACTATAAGCATCCAGTAAATTGCGCCAGCTAAGGTCGAACACATCTTTGGCGCCAAATTTTTGGGGAGCCGCATCACCCGTGGGAGCCAGTTCGGGCTGCATCATGTACAATACTTCATTCTGCACATTTTGCATATTGTTTATTTTGCCGGGAACGTTCAACCTGGCATAATAAGCATTGGGAAATGCCAGCATAATATGCAGGTGCTTGCTGTAGGGCAGGTAATTTAAGAATGCCAGTATACCAATGATATGCAGCCACCAGAAACTCCTTTCCATGATCACCAGGCTTTCATGTGTAAAGCTGTTATACGCCGGGATAATCATACTGGAAATAATGAAGTCGCCGGTATTGGCATAATGGCCCACGCCATGCAATTGCAACACCCTGTCGGCAGCATTCATGTTCAGGAACAGCAGCATTAAAACAATCTCGGTAATCAAAATATAATTGGCATCGCTTCGGGGCCAGCCGTTGAGGTCGTTGCTGATAAAACGTTTAAGTTTAATGATATTTCTCCTGATCAGGAACACAGCACAAACTACAATAACGGCAGCGGCCAGTACTTCAAAAAAGTTGATGAGGAAAATATAAAAACTGCCCAAAAGCGGCAGGAACAAACGATGTGTGCCCAAAATGCCATCCAGTAATATTTCAAGCACTTCAATGTTAATGATGATGAAACCGGCATACACCACCAGGTGCATCAACGCTACCAGCGGGTTTTTGAACATCTTTTTTTGTCCCAATGCCAACAGCATTAAATTCTTCCAGCGCAGGTTTTTATTGTCAGAAAAATCTTCATCTTTACCCAGCAGGATATTGCGGCGTATCTGCATAATGTTCTTCGCAAACAGCCATGAGGCAAAGCCAAGGCAGGCCGCAAAAATAATTTGAAAAATCACAGACATAAGCATCGTTTGTATTGCTAAGGTAATTGTAAATGATTAATTGTTTACGCTGAATTGTTTAATTGTTTTTTTGTTGGTAATTTTCATTTTTAAATCAAAAACCGTGAGTCATAGTAACAGTATATTAACGGCGGCAGTGGCTGAAAAAAAAATCAGCCGTATGGCATTAGAAATTGCGGAACGAAATTATTCGGAGCCGGAAATTATTTTTTTAGGTATTAAAGATAACGGAACGGTAATAGCTGCTAAAATAGCCACACAACTTGCAAAGGTTTTTTCAGGAAAGATCTCTGTGCTGGAGTTATATATTGATAAAAAACATCCCGGAGCCATTACAATTACACCTTCTGTTGATTTCAATAATAAAACCGTTATCCTGGTGGATGATGTGGCAAACAGCGGCCGCACTATGCTGTATGCTTTAAAGCCATTGCTTGATCAGCATCCTAAAAGAATACAGACACTTGCTTTGGTGGAAAGAACTCATAAAACTTTCCCGGTGGATGTAGATTATGTTGGCCTTTCAGTTTCCACCACACCCGATGAACACATTTATGTGGATGTTGAGGATGGTGAGATTACCGGTGCAAGAATGGAAGGAGAGGACTGATTGGTTTTTGAGCGTAATTCACCGGAATTCTTAAGCTCCTGCAATAAAAAACATATACAACATTGCAATGGTTGATGCAATAAGAATGGCGAGTGCTGTGCCTTTAGTGATTTTACTGCGCTGAACCATGCTTTGCAATAAACCAACAGCCATAATTACCAGGCCAAGCCAAACTAAATTAATATAAGGAAACAGGTAAGCTTTCAGGGTTATAAAATCAATAAAAGTACTAGATTCTTTAATACCAATTTTTACTTTCCTGTTTTCTGTAACACCTGCAAAGCGCAGGTAAAGATTTTGTGCATACAGGGTATCATCCAAAAAATTTACACCAAAACTATCCAGTTGTATTAACGGAATTGATTTAAACTGTTTTCCATCGTTTGTAACCAGGGTAATATCAGCCATCAGTGCTGCATCTGTTTGCTTAAAGTGATACTTTGCTGTATCAGGATTTTTAACCACCCGGTTTAAAATAAAATATCCCTTGTTATAAAAAGCAGTATCACCTTCTGCTATTTCTTTTATAGTAAACTGTGTGGTATCTGGCTTGCTGCTGCCGGGGTTAATGCTGGAGATATAACTATAAATATCTTTTGTGAGGTAACGTTTGGTACTGGGGTTACTGCTCTTCATTTCATTTTTACCCAGGTATACATCTGGGGTTAACTCAAATTTTTCTGATGAATCTTTGCTAACAAGATTTATTTTATAAAATCTCCTGCCATTTTCATGCCCTGCAGAATCGCCGCTATAAGTAAGATTGTAATCCAGCATTCTTGTTGGCACATCTCTCAGTAATGTCAGGTTTTCCATTGGATTTTCCACATCCCTTCCTTTGTCATCTTTACCAAATGGAATGTTTATGCCTGTAACCGAATTGTCGCTGATGGTTTTTTTATTGGCTGATGAAATAATCATGCCGGCCATCATCAGCGCAAAACCCAAATGGGCTATGGAGCCGCCGCCGCTTTTTATTTTTCCATTTAACCCCACCCAGATGTAAGCAGCATTGGCAACTGCTGCATAAACGGATGCAAACAGCGCTATGTACAATGCACCTAAAAAGCCGGCTCCATGTTTATAAAAAGTAAGCGGGTAAAAAACAGCCAGCAAGGCCGTAACAACAGCAGCCAGTAATGTAGGCAATGCAATTTTTTTAAGGGTATAGCCTGCGCCTGTACTTTTATATTTAAAGTATTGTGTTATGGCAGTAAGTACACCAATAATAAATGCCACCAGCACCATTACCTTGTTGTAAGAAAACTCTGCATCTTCCGCAGGGGCGAATTTTGTTCCGAAAATTTTATTGTAAACCGGTACAGATGTTTTTGCAATGATGAAAAGCGCCGAAAGAAAAAATACAATGGAGCCAATAAACATCCAAAATTCCCTTGAGTCAATTTTTTCTTCCGTGGTGATTATATGCGATTCTTTATAATTTACAAAAAGCATTACAAAAGGCGGAATTGTAAACGCCGCCATAAAAAGAATGAGCATCAGTTTCATCACTTCATCTTTCTCTGTAAATGCATGTACTGAGGTATCGCCTAAAATTCCGGTACGGGTTAAAAAAGTGGAGTATAAAACAAAAGCCAGTGCCAAAAAAATAAATACATAGCTAGCCTTTAAAGAGCGTTGTGTGGCTTTGTAAATTACCATAGTATGTAAGCCCGCCACCAATATCATCCATGGAACCAGTGATGCATTTTCAACAGGGTCCCATGCCCAGTAACCACCAAATGATAAAGATTCGTAGGCCCATTTTCCACCCATCATAATACCCACCCCCAGTACACAGGCACTAAATAATGTCCATGGCAAAGCAGGTTTTATCCATTCGCCAAAGCGTTTTGACTGTAAGCCTGCATAAGCAAATCCAAAAGGAATAATCGTAGACGCAAAGCCCAAAAACAAAACCGGCGGGTGAATCACCATCCAGTAATTACGTAACAGCACATTTAAGCCAACGCCATCTTTAATAAAATTTAAGTAATTAGGCTGGCTGAAGATTGGGCCGTTGATTTCATTTCTTGTTAGAACAAAAGGGCTGCTTCCAATTCTTATTTCGCCAAAATAAAGACCCAGCAGCATCAGCAATAAAAAGAACTGGGCAAAGTTTACCACCGTCATTACAGGAGCTTCCCATTCCTTCTGTTTCCATATAATGCCTAAACCTAAAAGAAAATGCCAAATTGTCCACAATAAAAAACTTCCTTCCTGGCCTTCCCATATGCATGCAAGCAGGTATTTTGCTTCCAGTTCTTTTGATGCATGCTTATAAGCATACATGTACTCAAAATAATGATTGCTGCAGATGTAAAATATTATTGCAAAAATGCTGAGGATGGATGCGCCTTCAATAAAAAATGAAATGCGGGCAAATTTTATCCAGGATGTTTTTTCTGCTAAGTCAGTTTTTTTGCTGGCAAAAAAATAACCAATAGTAGAAAGTATTGATGCAAAGAAGGCTGTTAAAACAAATAAATGTCCAATTTGCCCGGGTAATAAATGCTCGCCTTCAAACTGCATAAATAGTGTAAGGTTTGGTTAAATTTATTTTTTGGCTGCTGAATCTGTGATGGCCGAGGTATTGGCTGCCGGTGCTTCAGCCCCGTTTAAAGTCCTTTCTAATCCCCGTTTGTCATCCTTGTACTTGCTCGGGCATTTCAGGGTTATACTCTTGCATTCAAAAACGTCACCCTGCATTTTACCCTGTAATACCACACGCTCGCTTTGCTCCAGTTCTGCTGGCTTGCTGTTGCGGTAAATAACTTTTGTTTGGGCACCCAGGCTGTCAATCACATTAAAACTCACGTAGTTGGGGTCTTTTACTGCATCATATTCTATTGGCTGGCTGCGGTCCAATTTGGCAATAAGGTGTACGTATTTGCCCTGTTTGGCCTTAGCGGAATTGATAGTATCGTAAGTGGAAAAATCAGAAGCGGGAAATCCAAAAATGATAAGTGCTACAATAGCGGCAGCAATAGCAACAAGTATAATAATGTTAGTTCTTTTCATAGTTTGTAATTTGCAGGTGCAAAGTTATAACAAAAGAGCTGGACAGACGTTAATAACAAGTGTTTTTTCACATGCAACTTATTTTGTCAAATACACTACTATCTTTGCGCACTTGTTCAAAAACCTGGCGATGACAGACCTATCCAAATTTGACCCCAATGCAGCGGGCAACCCTAACCACAACATCTTCAGTTTGCCTTTTACAAAAGAAGCAGCCAGGGTAATTGTTTTGCCCGTTCCCTGGGAAGTTACTGTTAGCTATGGCGCCGGCACAGCCCGTGCACCGGAACACATCTACAATGCCAGCCTGCAGGTAGATTTATTTGACCTTGATTTTAAAGATGCATGGAAGCAAGGTTACTTCATGCTTCCGTGCGACAAAAAAATACAGCTTAAAAGCGATTACCTGCGTAAAGAAGCTGAACTGTACATTAATTATATTTCGCAGGGCGAAGTAGTTAGTGAGAATAAGTTTATGTGCAAAACCCTTAAAGACATCAACGAAGGCAGCGCTTTTTTAAATGGATGGGTGTATGAACAAACCCGTACATTACTCAAAGAAGGAAAACTGGTAGCATTGCTTGGGGGAGACCATAGCACTCCTTTGGGCTATTATAAAGCAGTAGCAGAAAAATTCAGCGATTTTGGTGTGCTGCAGATAGATGCCCATTGTGATTTGCGAAAAAACTACATGGGTTTTAAATATTCTCATGCGTCTGTTATGTTCAATGCCATGCAGGAAATTAACAGCATTAGTAAACTGGTGCAGGTGGGTATTCGGGATTTTTGTGATGAAGAATTTGATTATATGCTGAACAGCAACGGCCGGGTTGTAAGCTATTATGATAAAGACATTAAAGAGCGGCTATTTAACGGGCAAACATGGCACACCATTACCGAAGAAATAATTAAACATCTTCCTCAGCACGTTTTTATCAGTTTTGACATTGATGGGCTGGATCCTAAATTATGCCCTCATACCGGTACACCCGTACCAGGCGGTTTTGAAACAGAGCAGGTATTTTATCTTTTTAAAAGGATATTACTTAGCGGGCGTAAAATTATTGGTGCCGATTTAAATGAAGTAGGCGTAAGCCGCAGTGAGTGGGATGAAAACGTAGGGGCAAGGTGCTTATTTAAATTATGTAATCTGTTGGTGGCTTCCAATACTTAATACCGAAATTACTCCTGGTGTATAAATTTGTTTTTGAAAGAGAAAGGATAGATACAGAACTCATCCTTATACAGGCCATATTGGTAATAGCTGCAGTGGCCGCTTTTGTTTACCGTTACAATAACTACGAGGCACTGGGTTACATTTCTTCTGCATTATTATTAATTACCGCATTTTTTGTAAGGCTGATTACTATTGACAAAAGGGTTAATAAATGGCTGGTGCTGGCTGTGGGTGCTTTGCTTTTATTTGCGGCAACATTCCGGGTGCTTTTCCCTTTAATAATGTTTTTTTATGGTGCATTAATACAACTGGTAATAAAAGCGCCTGAACTATATGTGGATGAAAGCGGTATAACATTAAAAACATTGTTCGGCCCAAAAAAAACTCCCTGGGAAGATTTTAACAGCGTGCTGATTAAAGATGGCCTGCTGGTATTGGATTACCGGGATAACAGAATAAAATACCTGCCCGTAAACCAGGATGTGAACGAAGAGGAGTTCAATGCTTATTGCAAAAGATATACAGCCGCATAAATCTATTTAATTTTTTTATGGAATTACTATACGGTTGCATCATGGATGAAAACTCACTGTTATGCAAACCCAATTTAACCTGCCTGTTGTACATCCCTCGTTTGAATTACTTAAAAAAAGTGCCCGTATTCTGCATTTCATTGCAGCTTCGGTAATTGTAATTAACGCCATTCATTTGCTGGAAGCTCATAATGGAAATAAGGTGTTGTTTTATGCCCAGCTACTTGTTGCTGCTGATATTTTTTTATTGGTTTTCCTGGGTGGCTCAATATTGGTGGAAGCACCAAGGCTAAATCTTATTTTCAGGCTTATAGAAACACTTACTCTGTTAGGCATTTCTGTTAACCTGGTAACCGACGGGCATAATTGGTTAGCATTGCTGCACCTGTTAGCAGCAGCCAGTTATCTTTTTCTTTTTTACAGGGAGTGGCGGGTGGTGCGGTCAGAGTCGGTAGATATAAAAGCCACGGGAATTTCTGTACCTAATTTTTTAAAAGATATGGAGATTGGGTGGAATGAAATTAAAACCATTGTACCCCGGTACCAAAGCATAATCATTGAAACACTCCGTAACCAAAAAATTGAATTTAACCTGAGGCAGCATTTAAAAATTGATGAGTTGGCCCAAATTGACGAATTTTGCAAAAAACACCTGGTTAACGGGTAATGCATGAATGGATAATTGATAGTTCTTCCATTATAAATGCATTATCCGGTATCAATTATTCATTCATGCAGTCTCCTTACATTTTATACTCCGACGGGCAAGGAAATATTTTTGAAGACACTTCTCTTTACGTAACCGGCCGCAGCGGCTGGGATGCCGTACCCATACCAGCAGATGAATGGATTGAATTGCCCGATGGCGGTAATTTATATGAACTGCCCGGCCGTAAGGGCATTGGTATTGATGTAAAAACGGGAGAGATGCGCCTGTGTGAAAAAGGATGGGCTGTTGCAGCTTTTATTCCGCCGGCACATACAGGATTATATATAGCCGCTTACGAAACAGAAAAGGATGCTCCCACCTTGCCATTATTTTGCTACACCGCTGCAGGCTGGTACAATGAAAAATTTTATGTGCCTGCTGTGCGTATTGAAAAAGACATCCGCCAGGAATGTGCAGGTTATGATGATAAAAAAATTCAAAGCGGTACTGCCGCTTTATTAAATAACTATCCGCATAACCGGCTGGTAAAACATTTAATGGAAAACTGCTGTCTTACCTACAATTGCCCTGCAGCAAGAAATTTTGCCATGGGCCGTTGGGAATGCCCGGTGCCATCTTCTCCTGCATGTAATGCAAACTGTATTGGCTGCATCAGCTTTCAGCCGCAGGATGAAACCATTGTAAGTACACAGGACAGGTTAGTGTTTAAACCAACTGCTGAAGAAATTGTTGAGTTTACTGTGCCGCACCTGGAAACGGCACCTTACCCGATTGTGAGTTTTGGCCAGGGCTGCGAAGGTGAGCCGCTGCTGATGTGGGAAACCATAAGGGACTCCATTATTGAAATAAGAAAACATACTGATAAAGGCAGCATTAACATAAACACCAATGGCAGTAAACCAGATGCCGTTAAAGCGCTGTGTGAAGCAGGACTAAACAGCATTCGGGTAAGCACCAATTCGGCAAGAGAAAAAATTTATACCCCGTACTATCGCCCCAATAATTATTCTTTTAATGATTTAATTGAAAGCCTGAAAGTGGTACGCAGTTTTGGTGGCTGGACGAGTATCAACTATTTTGTTTTTCCAGGTATGACAGACAGCGTTGAAGAATATGAAGCACTGCGCAAACTGATAAAGGAAACGGATTTGTGTATGATACAATGGCGCAATTTTAATATTGACCCTGATTGGTATTTGGGTAAAATTGGTGTAACAGATACCGGTGAATGTATGGGTATTAAACAAATGATGGAACTGATACAGGAAGAGTTTCCTAATTTAAAGTTTGGCTATTTTAACCCTTCAATGGAGCGTATTAAAGGAGATTATGAAGCTGATTTTGCGCACTAGTCATACCTGAAAAATACTTTAAGGTGAATGGTATAATAATCTGTAAAATTCCAGTTATCCCAGCTATCTGATTTATAGATGTAAACGCCGGGTTCCGAGCCTACAAATGAAAGCGAGCAGTCTTTTCCATTACTACTGGCTTTTAAAACTTCAAAGCCTACAAAAATACTTTTTTCATGCAGTATAATATTACGGCTTAACAAATCAAAATCATACGTCTTATCTGCCACTGCGGCATTATAAAAAGTTTGCACAGTGTTACTATTGCTGTCAAGCAAGTCCCTGCCGGGCTCACCATTACTTTTTATATCACGTATATGTAAGCGTATTGTGCAGGTATCACAGGAGGTGAATATTTTAAAACGAACTTTTGAAACCTGGTATTCTTTATGAGGTACATAAATACTTCTGCCAATTTCGCCACCACGGTTATCAGTATTCCATCCCCTGTAATAACCTACTTTATCTGTTTGTGCACCGGCAATATCTTCTTTACTGAAAGCCTTTACAACCACTGCATCCATTTTTTTTGAATAGGCTATGAGCTGATAGCTCCTTTTTTTAAGTGTTTTTGCAGCAGGGATTTTGAAAATTTCGTAACCAACAGAAGTGATCACGAGAGTATCAGTGGGTTTCAATGACCTGACGTGAAGCAAGAAATTACCAGAGGTATCTGTTACTATTCCATCGGCATGATCCTGCAATTTAATAGAAGCATAGGGAACAGGGCGATTATTATATTCCACAACAGTACCTTCAATTTTTACCTGCGAAAAAGCATTGCGATTTTGAATAAAAAGCATTGAAAACAGCACGGAAAAAATAAGAATAAACCTGTCAATCTTCATCTTAACTCTTAACATAACACTTGATGCTTGACTTTTTTTTGCAAATCTATTTGAACTATGCCAACAGAGCAAAAAAAACGGACGAGCGGCAAATGAAATTTTTTTACTGCAGTTTACTTCAGTGTTTCATCCAGCCATTTAAAAAATTCGTGCTGCCAAACCAGGGCATCCTGTGAAGTGAGCACCCAGTGATTCTGATCGGGTAATAAAATAAATTTGCTTTTGATGCCCCTTAATTGCGCTGCCTGGAAAGCCTGCTGCCCCTGTTCAATGGGCACACGGTAATCTTTCCCTCCCTGGTAAATCAGTATTGGTGTATTCCATTTGGCAACCAGGTCACTTGGATTGAATTTGCTGTAACTCTTTTGTGCAGCTGCATTTGTTTTATCCCAGTACGGACCACCTTTATCCCAGTTCTCAAACCACATTTCATCCGTAGTTCCGTACATGCTCCTGAAATCAAATACACCATCATGTGCGATGAATGATTTGAAGCGGTTATTGTGGATACCGGCCAGATAGAAAACTGAATAACCGCCATAGCTGGCACCAACACATCCCAGTCGTTTTTTATCAACAAAATTCTCTTTGCTTACACCATCAATGGCGCTTAAATAATCATTCATTACTTGTCCACCCCAGTCTTTACTTATTTGTTCATTCCATTTGGTACCATGCCCAGGCATACCGCGGCGGTTGGGTGCCACAACAATATATCCATTGGCTGCCATTAACTGAAAATTCCAACGGAAGGAATAGAATTGTGTAAGTGCCGATTGTGGTCCACCCTGGCAATAAAGCAATGCAGGGTATTTTTTTGTTGCATCAAAATCGGGTGGATAAATAACCCACACAAGCATCTCTTTGCCATCTGTTGTTTTAATCATGCGCCTTTCTGTTCTGCTCATCTTTAATGAAGCATACACAGCATCATTTACGTGGGTTAGCTGTGTCATTGTGCCGGTAGTAATTTCAACAGTGTACATTTCAGCGGCATGATTCATATCAGTTCTTGTAACCACCAGTGTATTGCCGCTTTGCCCAACAATGCCATTCACATCAAAATCACCTTTAGTTATTTGCCTAATAACAGGCATCATTTTAGTAAGCCCCGGGTAATTCACTTCAAACAATTGCAGTGTACCGTTAATGGGCGCATAAAAGAAAATCTTTTTACCATCATCACTCCATTTATAACCTTCCACATGTATGTCATCCCTTTGTGCAGTAAGGTTCATTTTACTTACACCATTGGAAACAATAATATCCTGTTTGTCTGCTTCATAACCGGCACGTTTCATGCTCAGCCACGCCAGTTCCCCTTTTTTATTGAACTGCGGATTTATATCATAACCGGGCATTCCTTCGGTAAGATTTTTGGTAACGCCTGTTTCAACATTGTAAGCATATAAATCGGTGTTTGTGCTGATGGCGTATTGGGTGCCAAACAATTTTTTTGTGCAATACACTACTTCTTTACTATTGGGGTTCCATACAAAGTCTTCATCACCACCAAAAGGTTTTTGCGGACAGTCGTATGGTTCGCCTGCCATAAGGTCTTTCGCTTCACCAGGTGTTCCATTGGCAACCGTTGTAAGCATTACATGATCAAACTTGCCATCTTCATAGGTATCCCAATGGCGGTAATTGAGGTTATCAAAAATATATACGTTCGATTTTTTCAGTTCAGGATAATAATCGCTTCCTGTAACATTCTTAACCTTTACTTCAGCACTGCTGATAAGATATTTTCCATCAGCGGATAATTTATCATTCGCCAGCATGCTGTCTGCATGTGCAATTACAAAAGGATCGCCACCGCCCAAGGGTATGGCATAAGTCTTTCTCGAACTTTTATTTTCTTCAGCATTGGGGGTGGATACTGAGTAGACTGCATACCTTCCATCTTTTGAAATTCCGAGTGCAGATACACGGCCCAGTTTCCATAACAGTTCCGGAGTCATGGTATGTTGTGCAGTTGCACCTGCAGCATACATTACGGCGAATGCCAAGAGTATTTTTTTCATATCAATTTTAATTCTTACTGTTTTTAGGATAATCTATTACCATTTGACAAAATGCTTTTACACCTACAAATAACCTGCTGTCGTCAATCATAAAATCGGGGGTATGATGGGGTGGGGCAGCGGCAGGATCATTACCCCGGGGCATGCCACCAAAATAAAAAAAGAATGTAGGAGCTTTTGTTCCAAAATAACTGAAGTCCTCACCACCTGTAACCCAGTTCATGGGTCTTACATTTTCTTTACCTGCCGCAGTTACCAGTGAGGGTATCATTTTCTCAGTCAGTTCAGGGTTATTATAATTCACCAATGTTCTTTCGTAAAAAATCACTTCTGCAGTTGCACCCGATGCTTCCGCAATTTTTGCTGCAGTGAATTTCATTTTCTGCTGCACATCTTCATGCATCTTGCTGTCGAGTGTGCGCAGGGTGCCTTCCATATTTACTTCTTCGGGAATAATATTGAAGCGCACACCGCCATTGATCTTTGCAACAGTAATTACAACCGGTGCTTTTACAATATCCATTTGCCTGCTTACAATTTGCTGAAATGCCTCAATGATATTAGCCGATACGGCAACGGGGTCTATACCCAACCATGGCTGCGAACCATGACTTTGTTTGCCTTTTACTTTCACAGTAAATGCATCCGTTGATGCCATGAATGCGCCGGGTTTGTATTGAATATCTCCTGCCGGTATCCAGCTTTCGATGTGCATGCCAAATACCACATCCACTTTAGGGTTGTCCATCACACCTTCTTTCACCATCAGGGCAGCACCGCCTTCTTCATTGCCCGGCGGTCCTTCTTCTGCCGGCTGAAAAATAAACTTTACCGTGCCTGCAATATCTTTTTTCATGGCAGATAAAACTTCTGCAGTACCCATCAGCATGGCTACGTGTGCATCATGGCCGCAGGCATGCATCACCGGAACTTTTTCTCCCAAAAACAGGGCACTGTCTTTTGATGCATAAGGAATATTTACTCTTTCCTTAACGGGCAATGCATCCATATCAGCACGCAAACCAATACAGGGGCCAGGCTTGCCACCTTTTAAGATGCCCACAACGCCTGTTTTTGCCACACCTGTTTGTATTTCGATGCCCAGTTTTTTTAAATGTTCCGTAATATAAGCCGCAGTATTATACTCACGGTTACCCAGCTCGGGATGCTCGTGCAAATGCCTGCGCCACTCCACCAGTTTAGCTTGAATGGCCGTAGCTTTTGTCTCAATAGTTTTAGAAATATCCTGTGCAGACGCAGCGAAAAAACTGCTGCAAATAATAAAGGTCAGTCCGAATTTTTTCATGCTTCAAATTAAGCATTATTTGTACTCGCCAAATATCTTTCTTAATTCATCTGCAATTTCGCCCAGTGTACAGTAATGTTCCACTGCTTCCACCACTGCCGGCATCAGGTTTTCGCTGCTTAAAGCTTTGCTATGAATATTTGCCAGGCAATTTTTTACTTTTTCGTTGTCTCTTTTTGCACGCAGTGCCTTCAGTTTGTCTGATTGCAATTTTTGTATGCTTTCATCAATTTTAAAAACCGGCACTGTATCATTTTCTTTCACCTGGAATTTGTTTACACCAACAATGATGCGTTCGTTGTTTTCAATACTGCGCTGGTATTCGTAGGCGCTTTTTGCAATTTCGTTTTGCATAAAGCCTTCCTCAATGGCGGCCACGCTGCCACCCATAACATCAATTTTATCAATCAGCAGTTGGGCTGCTTTTTCCACTTCGGCCGTCAGGGATTCTACATAATAACTTCCAGCCAACGGATCAACCGTATCAGCAACGCCACTTTCAAATGCAACAATCTGTTGTGTGCGTAACGCAATGCGTGCAGCATCTTCTGTGGGCAGGCTCAGGGCCTCATCAAAACCGTTGGTGTGTAAAGATTGTGTGCCACCTAAAACGGCAGCAATAGTTTGTATGGTAACACGGCTGA
Source organism: Ferruginibacter sp. (assembly GCA_044225995.1). GTDB lineage: Bacteria > Bacteroidota > Bacteroidia > Chitinophagales > Chitinophagaceae > Ferruginibacter. The sequence continues at coordinate 111,165 of JBGAHV010000003.1, forward strand.
TATTATTTTGCGGCTGTTGTGCCGTAAGCGTGCTGCCACCTGTTTGTGTATGAAAGCGCAGCATCATGGCCTTGGGATCAGTGGCGCCCAGCTCTTTCATGATAATAGCCCACATTCTTCTTGCGGCACGGAACTTTGCTACTTCTTCAAACAAATTATTATGCGCATTAAAGAAGAAGGAGAGGCGCTTGCCAAAAACATTGATGTCGAGCCCTTTTTCTAATGCGGCTTTTACATAAGCTTTTCCATTGCTGAGAGTGAATGCAATTTCCTGTGCGGCAGTGCTGCCTGCTTCCCGTATATGATAACCGGAAATAGAAATAGTATTCCATTTAGGCACTTCCTTACTGCACCATTCAAAAATATCAGTGATGATGCGCATGCTTGGTTTTGGGGGATAGATATACGTACCTCTTGCAGCGTATTCTTTTAAAATATCATTTTGTATGGTGCCCGAAATTTTTTTGATATCGGCACCGTTCTTTTTTGCCAGCGCCACATATAAAGCCAGCAAAATAAAACCACTTGCATTAATGGTCATGGATGTGGATACCTCTTCCAAGTTAATGCCTTTGAACAATATTTCCATATCCTCCAGGCTGTCGATGGCTACGCCTACTTTACCCACTTCACCATCTGCTAAAGGATGATCACTGTCGTAACCAATTTGTGTGGGCAGGTCAAATGCAACACTTAAACCGCTTACGCCCTGGCTTAATAAATAGTGATAACGTTTGTTGCTTTCTTCTGCGGTGGAGAACCCTGCATATTGGCGCATGGTCCATAATTTGCCACGGTACATATCAGGTTGCACACCTCTTGTAAATGGAAATTCGCCGGGTTGTTCCGTGTCAGGGCTGGCATCAGCAGCATAATAAACGGGCTTTACTTCAATACCTGAGTCAGTGTAAATTTTCTTTTCGGCACTCATAAAAAATGTTTTACCGTTGGCAATCGTTATAAAATCTTTTTGGCTTCAAATTGCAAAGCATCCAAAACAATTTTACTTATTTCTGCATTGGCATTGGATGCATAATCCAACAACGCCCTGCTCAGGTCTAAAGAAGTGGCATCAGGGGGTAAGGCGCTTGCCACCTGGTTAATAATAAAAATATTCTGGTCACGTAATTTTGTAATAGCCTTCCACAATTCGGGGCTTACGTAAATTTGCTGGCTTACGTTGTATTCATATTCACTGTTCAGTGTTTGCATTAAGGTCAATTGAAAATCTCTTGCACTGCTGTTTTCTGTATGCATGCGGGGTACCAGGTTTTTTATGCCGGCACGTTCTGCATAAAGTGTCAGCCTTTCGTAAGCCTGCAAGCGAAGTTTAATGGTTTCATTATTGATGCCAAGCCGCTCACGTATTTCATCTTTCATTCCTTTAAACTCTGCCAGCAGCCAGGCCATGGCAATAAAAAACATAAATGTTCCTGCAATCTGAATGCCGGTGGCGGTAACTTCCAGTAAATACATGCGTTTTAATTTGCAACAAAAATAAGGTAAACCGCTCCGTAAAAACCTGACAGGTATTACAAATTAGCAGTGCAGGCCGGTTGCTTATTTATTCCTGCTTTCGAAAGCTGCTGCAGGCTGCTGTTTTTAAAATGTTTATACCTTTGCCATAAATACAACACTATGGAAATTGTAACAACAGCACCAGTAAGTTTAACGGCTACCGCTGTAGAAGAAATAAAAAGATTGATGAGTGCACCCGGTTTTGACAACACACAACAATTACGGATTGGTGTAAAGGGTGGTGGATGCAGCGGCATGACTTATGTGCTGGGATTTGATAACAAAACAGAAAAAGACAGCAGTTTTGAAATAGAGGGCATTCCCTGCATTATGGAAAAAGCGCATGGCATTTATTTAATGGGAATGGAAGTTGACTGGCAGGATGGATTAAACTCACGGGGGTTTACTTTCAATAACCCTAATGCCAGTAAAACCTGTGGATGCGGTACCAGTTTTTCAGTTTAATCAGCACTGCGTTTAACAGACTGAATTTCTCCGCTTGCTTTCATTTTAAGCAATTCACTTTTTGCAATAGGTAAATATTCATCCTGTATATAGCTATCTGAAGCAGTCATTTCTTTTTTTGTAAGCCCGGTTCTTTTATTTGTTTCATACTGGTTAATCAATACAAAAACACTATCCGCTTTTACTTCTGCCACTTTATATAGTGTGTATTGCCCCTTATCAGTTTTAATTTCGTAAATATCGCCTGTTTTGGGAGCAGTTAAAAAAGCATTGTCTTTTTTATCATCCTGTATGCCGGAATAAACTCCTGAAATAATCAATAAGGCAATTAAGGCAGTTCCGGCAAACTGCCAGTAGGGAGTTTTAATTTGGCTTTTTACTTCATCATATTTACTCAGCAACTCAGGTGAAAATTCTTTCTTGGTAAGAATCTGTTTACAATGGTTGCATTGAGTTACAGCTTCCTTCTTATATGGGAACAGCGGTATCCAGAAAATATGTGCATACCTGCTGAAAGTATACATTTCAAGCGAATCCCTGGACTCACAATGAGGGCATTTAATACCGAATAAATTTTGATGAGAGGTTTTGGTGGCACGGTGCCCGTATATTATCATAAACGATTTTTGAACGCTAAAAATAAATAAAAAATCTAATCATAAAAAAAGCCTGCTGCTTTGATTGCAACAGGCTTTTATTTCTTTTACTTTTTTATTATGCTTTTTTAGCAACAGGTGCAGTGGCTGCTGTATCAGCCTCTCCTAAAGGTTTATCTTTTGCAAGGTCAACCAGGATAGGGGCTGCCACAAAAATAGAAGAGTAGGTACCGGTAATAACACCAATCAGCATGGCGAATGCAAAACCTCTTGTAACCTCTCCACCGAAGATGAATAATATCAGGATGGTAAGGAACACTGTTAACGACGTCATAATGGTACGGCTAAGTGTATCATTAATGGCGCTGTTGATAATGCCGGCCTTTGTCATTTTATGACTGCCATGGCTGTATTCACGTATACGGTCAAACACAATCACCGTATCATTCATACTAAAACCAATTACGGTAAGTACCGCAGCAATAAAGTGCTGGTCAATTTCCAGCGGGAATGGTACAATGTTCTTAAAGAATGAGAACACTGCCAATGTTACCAACACGTCATGCAGCAATGCCACAATAGTACCTAATGAATACCTCCAGTCGCGGAAGCGGATGAAGATATACAGGAAGATAATAACGATAGCAAAGATGGTTGCTTTCACGGCGCCTCTTTTCAAGTCATCAGAGATACTGGGCTGTACCGTAGTAGAACTTTGAATGTATTTTTTATTGATAAACTCGCTGTAAGGGAGATTTGCAGGCAGTACTTTTTTCAAACCTTCATACAGTTTGGTTTGAACAGCACTATCGGCATTATCAACACCTTTCAGGTAAGAAGTGGTGATGTTGAGGTGACGGTTATCGCCCAGTGTTTTGATAACAGGATAATCACCGAACGAAGTCTTTAAATCATCCAGCACCATTTCATTTTTAACCGGCTGGTCAAAACGAACAGTGTAGCTGCGGCCACCTTTAAATTCCACACCTTCTCTAAAGCCATTAAAAAATGAACCAACACCAGCCAGCAACACTACAATGGAAATTCCATAAGCTACTTTCCTGTACTCAATAAACTTAAAGCTGGCGTGTTTGAAAATGCGTTTAGATATACCGGTAAAATAATTAAAGTGGCGTTGCTTATTCGTCCACACATCTGTAATAAGCCTTGAAACAAGAATACCACAGAACAGAGACAATACAATACCCAGCATTTGCGTAGTGGCAAAGCCCAATACAGGTCCTAAACCAAAGAAGAACAATATGGCAGCTGTTAAGAAAGTGGTTACGTGAGCATCCAGTACAGGAGCAAGCGAACGGCGGTAACCATCATTCACTGCCTGTTGATAGCTTTTTCCACGGGTTAATTCTTCCTTAATACGTTCAAAAATAATTACGTTGGTATCTACCGCCATACCAATGGTAAGTACCAAACCTGCAATACCTGCGGCTGTTAATGTTGCACCAAAAGCTGTTAGCACACCGATGGTAAACAACAGGTTCAGGATAAGAGCAATATTTGCAATCCAGCCGGCCGTATTGTAATATACCAGCATTAAGATAAATATTACTAAAAACGAAATGCCAAAAGCCATACCTCCGCCTCTAACTGAGTCGGCACCGAGTGTTGCACCTACTTCCTGGCTGGCAACAATTTTTGCAGGAGCACTTACTTTACCTGATTTTAAAGTATTGGCAAGGTCACTTGCTTCATCAACAGTAAAACTTCCTGATATTTCAGTGTTACCACCGGCAATGGGGCCAATAACGTTTGGACTTGAATAAACAATATCATCCAATGAAATAGCAATAGGCCTTCCCACATTTTTTGTGGTCATTCTTTCCCATGTCTTAGAGCCTGAAGCAGTCATTTGCACTTTAATGGCTGGTCTTCCATGTTCATCATAATCCTGCCGTGCCTCAGATACTGCTTCACCTTCTAATGGCGCTTTATCACTGCCGGGTATGCTTTTAACTGCGTAAACCGGAAAATTGGGTTTGCCTTTTTCTGGCTTTTCTTCGTTACCCAGCAAAAATTTACAGTCTGCAGGGAAGCTGTTTTTTACAACGTCAAGGTTCAGGTATTTAAAAAGCTTACCTGTATCGGATGTAAGTACTCTTGCAACTTCTGCAGGGTACATTACGCTGCCATCTTTAGCTTGTTGAGGCTGCATAGGGTACATTACTTTATATAATGCCCCGGTGTCTTTATAAGTTGTATCGCTTTGCCTTAAGTAGAGATCCAAAGCATTATTAGCATTTTGGTATGCCTGGCTAAAGCTGTTATCAGATGCGTTGTCGCCTCGAAGCTGGTACACTTCCCAAAACTGCAGACGTGCAGAAGCCTGTAACAGTTTTTTTACCCTGTCAGGATTATCAATACCTGCCAGCTCAACGTTAATGATTCCTTTATTCTCATCCAGGTTGATATTGGGCTGAGCTACACCAAAACGATCAATACGCTTTAACAGAACCTTGTAGGTTTCTTTAATAGCGCCTTTGGCAATAGTGGATAATTTTTCAATAACCGTTTTATCATCATCACTCGGTTTCACATCTTTTCCCTGGCCAGCAAATAACGGGGCCAGTTTACCACTGCCATTTTGCTGAATGAAAGAATTTTTAAAAAGTGTGATGTAATCCGCCTCACTATTTACTTTTTCTGCTGTAGCAGCATCAATTGCTTTAAGCAGTGTGGGGTCTTTTGGATTGTTGCTGAGAGATTTTAATAAACCTTCCAGGCTTACATCCATTGTTACACTCATACCACCCTGCAAGTCCAGGCCGAGGTTTAGTTCGTTTGCTTTACATTTTTGATAGCTTGTTCCAACAACGGGAAAAATGCTTTTGTCCTTTGTCGCCAGTAAAATACTGTCGTATTTGATTTTTTCCTCTGCTTTAAAATCATCACTTTTTGCATCCAGAGATGGAAGCGCTTTTTTTACAAGTTTTGTTGCTTGTGCTTTAACATCGCTTTCGTAGTTGCGCACCACCCATGTGTAGGAAAGTTCCCAAAGTGATATAAGGATTAATGCAATGGTAAAAAACCAAACCAGCCCTTTCAATTTCATAATAGTTACTTTTAATAGCTAAGCTTCTTTTTTAGAAGTGTGCAAAGATAGGGGAAAAACCGTTTGCAGCTAACGAGGTTTTGATTTAAAAAAAATGCTCATTTTGCACCCGAAATTCACAATATGTATAAGACCGGGTACTGCTTTTTTACTGTTGCAGTTTTCAGCATTTTTATCCAATCCTGTTCCGCACCCAAAAAAGTGCAAACCGTTAGCGAACCACCGGCTGCAACAATTACCAGCCCAACACCTGTTGATAACACCAAAACTGATGCGTTTCTTGAAAAGTTGCTTACATCAAACCCACAATATTTTTCGCAAATAATTGCCAATAAAAACCTGTGGAATGTACAGGTGATCTACACCCAAATTGACAGAGGGGCCAACGGTATTCCGGCTCTTAAAAATTACTATTACAATGTAAACCCTGCCAATTATTTTTACCCCGCTTCTACTGTAAAATTTCCTGTAAGTATTTTGGCTTTACAAAGGCTGAATGAGCTTAAAGACAAAGGAATTGATAAGAATACCATAATGATTACGGAGGCTGCAACTCCCACGCAAACAGCTGTATTTAATGATCCTACAACCCCAGACGGGAGGCCTACCATTGCCCAGTATATAAAAAAGATATTAATGGTAAGCGACAATGATGCTTACAACAGGTTGTATGAATTTTTGGGACAGGATTATATCAATAACGAATTGCACAAAAGGGGATACGAAGATGTGCAGTTGCTTCACCGCCTTCAAATTTCATTACCACAGGAAGAAAACAGGAAAACAAACCCGGTAAAATTTTTAGACACTGCTGGCAATGTTTTATACCAGCAGCCAATGCAGATTGCCCTTGCCCAGTATGTATTGCGAAATGACAGCATGGGCAAAGCATTTATTCAAGGGGGTAATTTGATAAACGGGCCAATGGATTTTTCTTTAAAAAACAGGATCAGCCTGGAAGACCTGCACAATATTCTTATCAGCCTGGTTTTCCCAAATAAAGTACAGGGTAAACAACGGTTTAATCTTACAGAAGCAGACAGGGAATTTCTTTTTAAATACATGAGTCAGTTACCAACTGAAAGTACTTATCCACCATATTCTGATGATACAGCCCGTTACAATGCAGCAGGGGGTAAGTATTTTATTTTTGGCGGGGAGGAAAAAGGCATTTACCCTAAACATTTGCGCATATTTAATAAGACGGGTGGGGCATACGGCCAATTGCTTGATGTGGCTTACGTGGTGGATTATGCAAAAAAAGTGGAGTTCTTTTTATCTGCAGTTATTTACTGCAACAGCGATGGGGTTTTAAATGACGACAAATACGACTACAATACCATTGGCCGCCCTTTTTTAAAAAACCTGGGCCAGGTTATTTATGATTACGAAAGTCAGCGAACAAAAAAACACCTGCCTGATTTTGGGGAATTTTTGTTCTATTATGATAAGGACTAAGAAAAACGCAAACGATTGTGTAATTTATAAGATTTTTTTTCAACCCATTATAGTTAACTTTGCAAATTATGCAACTATCATCACTACTTACAAGATTTAATGAGCCAGAAACCCTTAAAATGGCCAAATTAGGAAGGGAATTACGAGCAAAAGGAATAGACGTTATTGACCTTAGCCTTGGAGAACCCGACTTTGACACACCACAGCATATTAAAGATGCTGCCATTAAAGCAATTAACGACAACTGGAGCCATTACACACCGGTGGCGGGTTTTGCTGATTTAAGAGAGGCTGTTTGCGCAAAATTGAAAAGGGATAACAATTTAGATTACAAGCCAGAAAATATAATTACATCTACGGGTGCAAAGCAAAGCCTTGCCAATGCAATTTATGCAGTGGTGGATGCCGGCGATGAAGTAATAATTCCCACACCTTACTGGGTTACTTACAGTGAGCTTGTAAAAATGGCGGGTGGCAAAGTAATAGAAATCCGGACTTCACCGGATGCTGGTTTTAAAGTAACACCGGCAGAAGTGGAAGCGGCTATTACGCCTAAAACAAAATTATTCATGTTTTCTTCGCCCTGTAATCCAAGCGGTGCGTTTTACAGCAAAGCAGAATTAGAAGGATTGGCAGAAGTTTTTAGAAAGCATCCGGATATCTATATAATTTCTGATGAAATTTATGAGTACATAAACTTCGTTGGAAAGCATGAGAGCCTGGCACAATTCAGTGATTTGAAAGACCGCATCATTCTTATTAACGGCCTGAGTAAAGGCTTTGCAATGACGGGCTGGAGGCTTGGATATATTGCTGCAAGTGTAGATATAGCCAAAGCCTGCGAAAAAATTCAGGGCCAAACAACAAGTGCCACTTGTTCTATTACTCAAAAAGCAGCTGTTGCCGCTTTAACTGGCGATTTAAAACCTTCAGCAGAGATGACAGAAGAGTTTACAAGGCGCAGAGCAAAAGTGATGGAACTGGTAAAGGATATTCCCGGGTTTAAATGCAATGCGCCAGAAGGTGCTTTCTATATTTTTCCTGATGTTAGTTATTATTATGGCAAAAGCGATGGCGGGCAAACCATTGCCAACTCCGCCGATTTTAGTATGTACCTGTTAAATACAGCGCATGTTTCTTCTGTAATGGGAGATGCATTTGGAGAACCCAATTGTGTACGTTTTTCTTTTGCCAACAGTATGCCTAATATTGAAAAAGCATGGGCAAGAATTAAAGAGGCATTGGCCAAACTGAAATAAGCGGTTATAGGATTAATGCTTAATTGCGATGTAACAGCAAGCAGTTTGCGAAGATTTTTCAAATAATCCAATTGTAAAAGTGCCATAACACTATGGCACTTTTTTTATTTTTAGTAAAACTTTTAGAAAGCAAAACGGGCTGAAAATCCAATGCCCGAAGCTTCAAACCCCACTTTGGAAACAATATTTAATTCAGGTTTCCAGTCCAGCGTCAGGTTTAAAGGAATATTGGTGAATTTATAATCCAGCCCAATAATTCCGGCACCTCCAAAATTGTTTTCAGAATTATTAATACCAAGGTAGCCGCCAAAACCATAAAACCACTGCAGGTTTTCTGTTGTTGTAAATGGCTTGTGAAATTCATACAAACCGCAAATCGCTACGCCATCGCCAAAACTTAATATTCCTTCGGCAGCATTTTTACCAAAAAAATGTTTGTAAGTGATACCGCTTTTAATAGCCGGTACAGAAGAGCCAAGCCGCACACCAATGGCGTTTTTGTAAGACGAGTTTGTTGATTGGGCATTGCTGGTAAAAGATATGGCTGCCAGTGCAACCAGTATGAGTAGTTTATTCATGCGTTACTTTTTTATATCTGCATTATCGAAAATAATGCCAGTTAAAAGAAGATTTTTTTGTGTAACGCTTTAATGATTGTTTATGCTGTTAAGGTTATGTAAAAGATTATTCAAACAGCTCCAGTTTGTTTTTTGGGCGGCGGGCATCATGCCATTTAAAACCTCTTAATTGCTTTTTATCTGCCGGTATTTGCCGTAAAGGATACATCACACCATCTACATTGTTTACAAATTTTACTTTGTTTAGTTCTTTATTAATAAAATAAATGTCAATTACATCACCGTTACTCCGGTTCATACCCACAAAGGCGCTGTCATCATCCTGGGGGTAATAAATACTTTCGGCAGGAGAGCCCTTTACCCTTACATAATCAATATTGCCATTGGTAAAATAACCATTTATGGTACGGCCGGCAATTTGGTTATACAATCCTTTAGCCGGTTGGTTTATGATCATGCCATTGTAATAAACATACAGCCGTTTTGCTTTTTGATTTTCAGTGTACATGTACATGGTGTCGCCGGTAACCTGGCTTTGTCCGTTCCATACAACCGGCTGCCCAAACAACCTAAAAGTGGAGTCTTCGGTGGAGTAGTAGAGGCTGTCGCTAACTGCCTGCAATGAGTCATTAAATATTCGTACATGATGAAAGGCCAGAAAGTAACGGATGGCTGTATCTTTTTCTTTTTTGTCCAGGTTAACAACTGCTGCTTTAATCAGGGTGTCTTTTTTTATTATAGGTTTGACTGTGACAAGGCTGTCGTTATCATTTTTCAATGTATCAGTTATTGCAGTTGCTGTACTATCTGTTTTTACAATGATGGTGCTTTTTATTGTATCCTTTTTTATCTCCTGCTTTTTAGCAAGTGTATCATATTGTCGTAAACCGGAGAACAAAGTATCTGCAGCAATATAAGTGCTGTCTCCATCCTTATGCAAAATCATTACTGGCTTTTTGTAAGCAAGAAAAGAATTCTGTTTTTTATCCAGCTCAAGGTGTCCGCCAATTACTGTTACCTGGTTCACACTGTCAACATATTTCCCATTACCATCAATGGTTACAATGCCTGATTTTTCATCACTCAGAATTTTATCGCCAATAATTGAACGCACGCTATCTCTTATGTAAGTACGTTCAAAAAAAATAGCTTCACCCGTTTTTAAATTATACGTGCCGCTTTTGGTGTCAATAATACCATCTTTACTTACAATATGCGTTGGTGCAATAAACGTGGCAATATCAGTATTCAGGTTATACAGCAGGCTGTCTGTCCAAATATTATATTTAGGGTCTACCAGGTGAACGTCTTTTTTAAAATAAACATCTTTGGTATCCGCATAGTAAACACCTTCCTTGCTTGTGAGCGTGGTTTTTCCATTTACCACTTTGCCACCGTTTTTATAATTAGCAATACCTGTTCTTAAATTATATTCTATATCATCAGCTGATAAAACCCCTTTTTTATCTGTAAGCTTCACTGATTTTTTCAGGTAAGCAATCCGCTCTCCACCGATGTATTTTAGATACTGCGAATAAGTATGAATACTGTCGTTATCGTTAATGTGGATATTACCAAATGCTTCCACTATATTGGCAGGGCGCTGTATTACCACGCTGTCGCAGTAAGTGGTGGTAAGCCCTTCCACAATTACCACATCGCCAGCAGCAGTTTCAATAGTGTTAACTGAATCAATTGTTTTTTCACGAAGGCTTTTTGCTTTTACAATGCGTATGTAACGTACCGTATCTGCAGGGGCAGCAGGAGAGGCAGCTGGTTGCTGGGCAAAAGCGTTACCTGCAATAAAGGAAAATACAATTGTAGTAAAAACAGAAAAGGTAAAACGTATTGTCAACGTAAGTAATTTCTAAGCCTGCAAGATGCAGAAATTATTTTATAAGGGAATGATAAAATAATTACTGCTTTATGTAAGGCGCATTCACTGTATCAGGTAATGGAACCGTTAAAGGTGTGCTTTTATCTTTTTTACCAAATACCGAGAAGGAAATATATCGTTTGGGATGTGTTTTTAAATCATCCAGCAGTACATTCAGTTTGTTTGATGTTGCTGCCAAATTGTTATAAAGCTTTGTGTCATTTAACAGCATTCCGGCAGTACCATTGTTGGAGTTTAATTTCCCGATGGTGGATTTTAAATCGTTTACGGTGCTGTTTAAGAGTGTCAGTGTTTTTTCCAAATCAAGATTAGAAAGGTTAGTGGTGGTTTTGTCCAGGTTACTCATTACCGAAGTAAGCTTTTCGTTATTGCCTGCAAGATTTCCTGTAAATGCGCTTACATTATTGAGTGATTTTGCCAATGCTCCGGTTTGAGTGTTCAGCAATTCATTTAATGATGCAGACGAAACAGTTAAACCCGCCGTTGTTTTGTTAAGGTTGTCTAATATGGTTCTGATATTGTTTTTTGCTGTTGGGTCAAACACGCCCGAAACCGTTGCTAAAGCTGAGTCCAGTGAATGAATAGCACTTTTTACTTGGCCAAGAACAGGGCGTATTTCCTGCACGGCTGCTTCCATAATACCGGCGCTCTGTTCCGTAGGGATTGTATCATTGGTTGGTTTTAAATATACGTTGCTGTCGCCCAATCTTATTTCTACGCTGGTAGTTCCAAGTGGATTTGTTTTAATTACAGCAACAGAATTTTTAGGAATATTTACATCTTTATTGATGGTCATATTCACCAAAATTTCCTTCATGTTTTTATCGGTGGAGATACTGTAAACTGTACCCACCTGCATGCCGTTGATATATACAGGGTTGCTGTTGGCAAGGCCCTGCACATTAGTGTATTTGGCAAAAAGGCTATCGCTTTTACCAAAAAAGGTTTTCCCTTTCAAAAAGTTAAAGCCCAGTATTAGCAAGGTTATAGAAACGGCTGTTAAAGCACCCACTTTTGTTTCGTTAGAAAGTTTCATTGCAGTAGTTGTTGTTCAAAGTAAAAGTTGGTTTGTTTGCCGGTTTATGGTTTGGATGGCTTTACAATTTCAAAACGGACAGAGGCATTGGTTTTTAAATCTGATGAAAGCCTTACCTCGTACCGGTTTGTGCCATCTGTTATAATCATTAATGCCGTATTGGGCGAAATGTTACCCATATTTTCTGCATACAAAACGAGTTCGTTCGTTTTTCCTTCCACAAGCTCTAAGTTAAATACATATCCGTTAGCAGTTAGCCCTTTGTTTTCCACCACGGGTTTTTTGTTGAAATAAACAGAAACAATGTCATTGTCAATTTCTCCATTATCGTAGAGTTCAACCTTAAGTTTATTGCTTTTAACCTGCAGTACTTTTTGCTCTTTTGTGGTACGGGTGTCTAATTTTTCAGCATCATTTTTTTCTTCAGTTGCAGGTTTTGCAGCAGCATTTTGTTGCGCTGGTTTATTTAATCCTTCTATCTGCTTTTTATATCTTACCACGGCAGCGGCAATTGCCTCGGCCAGCTCTTGTTGCCCATTTTCGCTGTTTATGTATCGTTCGTCTTCAGGGTTGTTTATAAAACCTGTTTCAACAAGAATTGCAGGCATATTAGTAGCCTGTAAAACCCAAATACCTTTTTGCCGCTGGCTTACGCCTAAGGCAGCTCTGCCGGTTTTTTCAATTTCATCGTTTACAAAAGTAGCCAGCCGGTCGCTGCGCTGCTGAAAACGCTGTGCATAAATATTCGCAATGGTTCTTCCTTCAGGGGTATTAAAATCAAAACCGTTATCGGTACTGTCCACGTTGTCACTTTCAATTTCAAAATCCTCGCCACCATCCATAATGGCTTTTAGTTTATCACTTGTTTTATGAGGGGCAAATATCCATACACTCGTACCACTTCTTGTAAGAGGCAATTTAAAATATTCATACACCGGAACAGTTACGGTATATGGATGTGGAATTTTTTTCTTCTTTTTTCCCTTTCCTGTATATGTATACTTGTACCTGGTTTCTTCTCTTGTTCCAATTTGCCTGCGGCCTGTTTTTAAAGGTCCGCTGTCAGCATGTATACATAAAAACAATTGACCGCCCAGTTCATTGGCAATACGGGCTTTTTCCCTTGGGTCCTGGTAAATATCCGTTGTACGGGTGGGTTTAACATTAACATCGGGTAACTGCCTTTTTAATTCTGCCACCAGTTTCATGGCAATTGCAAGTGTAACATCTTTTTCTTTTGAACGCAGTGAGCCTTCGTACTGCCCTGTAGCACCTGGATCCTTTGTGCCGCCATGTCCGGCATCAACAATAATGGTAGTTAATTTTTTTTGTGAAAAAGCACAAGGAAATATTAACAAAGTGAAAGCAGCAAATAATGCTAAAACAGGTACTTGGTTTTTCAGCATAATTAGTAATCAGGTTTACTCAGGGGTTAGTAATTATATTATTATTCACAAAATCATTGTGTTATTATGGCTATTTTTGCCACGCTAACTATGAACCATCTGTACAAAGGTAAGGCAAAATACATATTGGCGTGGGCTTTGGCGCTGCTGGTTGCAGGTGTAACGCTTTACGGCAACAACATTCGTTCTTCCTCTTTCTACTTTCACAGTAATTTAACTAACTCAACTGCAGGCGATGAAAAAAAATCAATGACATCCATGCAATATTTTGCAGTTATTGATACTCCTCCTGTAAAAAATACAGCTGATACCACGCAATTGAAAATTAAGAACGATTCAGCCACAAAAAAAATTATAGATACACTTGTAAATTTTACCGATACATTTACTTTTAAACGATCGAAAGATACAATAGATGCACCCGTAACCTATCATGCAGATGACTCAATGGTATTGGATGTGCCGGGTAAAAAGATACTGCTTTACGGAAAGAAAACAACCGTACAATACATAGATAATAACCTGGAAGCGCCGGTGATTGAATACAATCAGCAAACAAATTTAGTTAGTGCCTACATTGCAAAAGATAGTAACGGAAATGTAATAGCTTTTCCAACTTTTAAACAGGCAGATTTCTTGTCCGTAAGTGACTCCATTCGCTTTGATATGAAAACACAAAAGGGCCTTACCAAAAGCACTTATACCAAGCAGGATGAAATGTTTGTTCATGGCGAAATAATTAAGAAGGAAAGCCCTGATGTATTTTATGCATACCGTGGCCGTTTTACAACCTGTAATTTAGATACGCCACACTTTGTTTTTGTAAGTAAGAAAATAAAATTCATCAATAAAAAAATGGCTTTTACCGGGCCTGTGCACCCGGAAATTGAAGACATCCCTTTACCCATAACATTGCCCTTTGGTATTTACCCGCTTTCACAGGGCAGGCATTCTGGTTTAATTGCGCCCGCTTTTACAGCCAATGAACAACTGGGTTTGGCGCTGGAGGGTTTAGGTTATTATAAAATAATTAATCAGCATTGGGATGCTGTAGCAAGAGGTACATTGTATTCATATGGAGGCTGGACAGCAACTCTTAGCCCACGTTATTATAAGCGATACCATTACCAGGGTAATTTCAATATCAATATTCAGCATTTAAGAGATTTGGATAACGCAGGCTCCCGCAGTTTTAATGTTACATGGACACACTCAATGGACAGTAAGGCAAGGCCCGGGGTAACATTCAGTGCCAACGTAAATGCAGGCAGCAGCAAGTATAACCAATCTGTGCCTAACAGTCCGCAGCGGAATTTTCAAAACCAGATGCAGTCTTCCATCACTTATTCAAAGATATGGAAAGACAAAAATGGCAACCAGCCGGCCAGTATTACAATTGCAGCAAATCATAACCAGAATACCTCCCAGCGTTTAATCAATCTCAATATGCCTGATATAGGTTTTAACCTGAATACACTTTATCCTTTCAGACGTAAAGAAGTTGCAGGCGAATATAAATGGTACGAGAACCTTGGGGTTGCACTTAATTCCAATGTTAAGAGCCTTACTTATTTTTACGATACTGCAAGTAACATTGGCAAACAATTAATTGATAAACTGCAATGGGGTGCCAGCCATAGTGTGCCAATAAGCTTATCATTACCATCTTTAGGGCCAATACAAATAGGCCCTTCAATAAGCTACCAGGAATACTGGTATCAAAATAAAGTATATAAACAATGGAATAACACTACAAAAAAAATTGATACTACAATAAACAAAGGTTTTTACAGTGCAAGGGAAATGAGCTGGGGTGTTAGCGGCAGCACCCGCATTTTTGGTATGATTGGATTTCATAAAAACAGTAAGGTACAGGCCATACGGCATGAGATACGTCCCAGTTTTGGATTTAGTTACCATCCGGATATGAATGGGAAGGATCATTACTGGATACAAACTGACAGTACCGGTAAAAACTTCAGCAGAGCTTCTTTATACGACGGAAATGTTTTTGGTGCATTTGGAGAAGGGAAAAGCGGCGCAATAACTTTTGGTATTGATAACAACATTCAAATGAAAGTGAAAAGCAAAAAAGATACCGGTGAAGCGGCAATAAAAAAAATTACCCTTATTGACGGGCTGAGTATAAACAGCAGCTACAATTTATTAGCCGACTCTTTTAAACTGCAGCCGCTTTCAATTTCTGCACGTACTAATTTGTTTGATAAAATAAGTATTACAGCTGGCGGCGTTGCCATGCCCTACCAAACCAACAGCAGGGGCGATTTTATTGATAAAGTAATTTGGCGTAAAAAGCCACTATCATTAGGTACTTTAACAAGCGCTAACATTTCTCTTCAAACAAGTTTTAAAGGAGGAGATAAAAAAGAAAAATCACCCACAAATGATCTTTCCAATCCTGACCAGGTAAACCCTGTTTCGGGAATGCCTTATGATGAATACCAGCAGGAAGCTGCATATATAAGCAAAAACCCTGGTGAGTTTGCTAATTTTAATATACCCTGGAGTATCAGCTTCAGTTATTCGCTTACATACTCACGTATAAGAAGATCAGATTACTCCGGTTATACTGGAGACATTAATCAAAATGTAAACTGGAATGGAACATTGAATCTTACCAGTAAATGGCAGTTGGGTATTAATGGATATTTCAACATTACCACCAAAGAACTGGGCTCATTAAGCATGTATCTTACCCGTGAAATGCATTGCTGGCAAATGGCTATAAATATTTCACCTGTGGGCCGCTACCGGTTTTTCAATATTACCATCAATCCTAAATCGGGTATACTGCGTGACTTAAAAATCAACCGCACCCGGTACTTCTATCAATTGTAAACTTAGTTGTTGCTGGCGGTGTAATAATCCTTCATTATTGTAAAAACTTTTTCTTTTAACTCTTTCGGCGTGATATCTGTGGATGAAACAGGTGGCAAAAAATGCATTTGCAATTTGGTAGGTAACAAATAAAAAACCTTGTTTACGGGCATTGCTTTTTTAGTGCCGAATATAAGGCAGGGAATGATATCTTTTTGAGTTTCTGCAGCCAGTTTAAATGCTCCGTCATAAAAATTTTTTAATGGCTCATTGGTACGGTTACGTGTGCCTTCTGGGTAAATGCTCATGTGCATACCGGCTGCAAGCACAGCCTTCATTTCCTCGTAGCTTTTTATGCGGCTTTGTTCGCTTTTGCGGTTAACCAGTACCGACCCTTTCATATAGAACCAGCCAAAAAGCGGGGCTTTTGCAAACGAAGCTTTTGCAATGGTTTTATTTGCACCAGGCACATAAGGAGCCGAAAGCGGCACATCTAACAAGGTGTTATGATTAAATACAACAACATAACTTTTGCCTTTCAAAAAATTTTCTTTGCCTTTTATTTTTAAGGGGCATCCAATCAGTGGCAGCCATATATTCATCCAAAAGCGGGCAACACTTAAAAAATATTCCTGGCCCTTAACACCCGGTATCAGGTACGAAATCATTGAAGGAATAAAAATTAATAAGAAGGTAATTATAAAGCTAAGCAGCCCCCAAAGCGCCCACACTCTTGCAAAAATATTTTTTATTGTTGTCATAATACTATTAAGGAGTCAGTAATTTCCAGTCAACAGGTTCAGCTCCCTGCTTCATTAAAATTTCGTTTGTTTTAGAAAAATGTTTGCAGCCAAAAAAACCTTTGTCTGCAGAAAACGGAGAGGGATGTGCTGCTTTCAGAACAAAATGTTTGGTTTCATCAATCAGTAGTTGTTTATCCTGTGCAAACCGCCCCCATAGCAAAAACACAATACCATTTTTTTCGGCTGAAATTTTTTGAATTACTGCATCTGTAAACTCCATCCATCCAATTTTTTGATGGCTGGCTGGTTCATTTGCCCGGACCGTAAGTATAGCGTTTAGAAGAAGCACGCCTTGTTCGGCCCATTTGGTAAGATTGCCGTATTTATGTGGCATTGCAACGCCTGTATCGGTTTGTATTTCTTTAAAAATATTAATTAAAGATGGCGGAGGTTTTATACCATTGGGTACAGAAAAACTAAGGCCGTGTGCCTGGCCGGCTCCATGATAAGGATCCTGGCCTATTATAACCACCTTTACACGGTTGAAAGGAGTTTGATTAAATGCATTAAAAATAAGCGGACCGGGCGGGTAAATTATTTTACCGGAAGCTTTTTCAGTTTTTAAAAAAGTAACTATTTGCTGAAAGTATGGCTTTGTAAATTCATTTTTCAATGCATCTTTCCATGAAGACTCAATTTTTACATCCATTTCAGGCAATTTGAGTAAAAATAAAAAACTCCTGTTAAATCACAGGAGTGTTACAGGTGATCCGGATTGGATTCGAACCAATGACCACCAGCTTAGAAGGCTGATGCTCTATCCAACTGAGCTACCGGACCATTAAAGGCGCAAATATAGGCCAAATAATTTTTTATTTGGCTGTTGCAGGTGCAAATATTAGTTTTACGCCTCTCAATTAACGAATATGATTTTATAGACAGCCCGGTAAATTTTTGAACCTTTTTTGTTGCTGATTTTTTTGCTGCCGGGTATTTGCTTGTAACAACATTTCCTTTTACTTTTTATTTATGTAATATGACAGAACGAACTGTATCAACAAACAAAACTCCTTTTTTAAAATTATTAGGGCAGGCTATAAATGGCGATATAAAAGATTTTACAACTGGCAGTATTGACAAAGCCATTTTTTTACTTGCAGTACCAATGGTATTGGAAATGGTATTGGAAGCTTTTTTTGCCATTGCAGATATTTTCTTTGTAAATAAGATTGGATCCGAAGCCGCATCTACTGTTGGTTTAACAGAAGCGGCATTAAGTATTTTATATTCTGTGGCATGGGGGCTGGCAATGGGACTTATGGCTTTAGTTGCAAGAAGAACAGGAGAGAAAAATTTCAGTGCTGCATCGGAAGTGGCTGCTCAGGGCATCTTATTGGCTGCTGGTTTTTCAGTTCTGATTAGCTTAGCTGGTATTTTTTTTTCAAAAGATATTTTGTCACTTATGGGAGGCAGCCCTAAACTGGTTAATGATCATTACAGGTTTACACAGGTAATGTTAACAGGTAATATTGTAATAATGCTGCTCTTTGTTAATAACGCCATCTTTAGGGGTGCTGGCGACGCTGCAATTGCTATGCGAGCGTTAATTATTGCTAACAGCATTAATATAGTACTGGACCCCCTGCTTATTTTTGGTGTTGGGCCGTTTCCTCAACTGGGTGTTTTAGGAGCCGCTGTGGCCACTACAACTGGCAGGCTAATAGGAGTGCTTTATCAATTCTATCATTTGTTTAAGGGCAGAGATATTGTAAAAATAAAACTGCAGCATTTTATTATAAAATTTGAAATAATAAAACATATCCTCACTACTTCATTTGGAGGAATGCTTCAGTTCATTATCGGAAGCTGCAGCTGGATTTTTTTAGCAAGGATTATTGCTGAATCTGGTGAATCTGTAACAGCTGGTTATGTAACTGCTATTCGTATATGCATATTCACAATTTTACCTGCCTGGGGGTTGGCCAATGCTGCTGCCACTCTTGTGGGGCAAAATCTTGGGGCGGGTAAACCAGAAAGAGCAGAAAAATCAGTATGGCGCAGTGCTTTTCTTACCTTGTTGTTCTTTGCAATTGTATCGGTAATTTTTTTCTTTTTTGGTGAGTTTTTAATGAAATTTTTTACATCAGATACAGTTGCAGTAAATGCAGGAACACTTTGTCTTAAAAGCCTGGCAGTTAGTTATGTGTTTTTTGCATATGGTATGATAATTTCACAGGCCTTTAATGGAGCAGGAGATACTTTTACGCCAACTATTATTAATGTTTTTGTTTTCTGGTTTTTGCAAATACCATTGGCCTATTTCATGGCAAAGTATTTAAAGATGGGCCCCTTTGGAGTTTATATAGCCATAGGGATAGCCGAAACAGTTTTGGCTATTACTGCCATTCTAGTTTTCAGGAAAGGAAAATGGAAACTTGTAAAAGTATAGTTATTTGATTATGTTATGGATATAAATTTGGCAGCTATTTTTGGCTTTACTAAATTTAACATTATATTTGCTTAACAAGCACATTTCTATATTTACAAAAGTTACCAAAAACTAAAACATGAAACTAAAACTAACGCTAATTATCGCTTTATCTGCATTGTTGAGTACTGCATTTGCACAAATGAAACCCCAATTAATAGGGCTTCATTTTAACCTTGCAGATTTCAATGCTCCTGCAAACATTAAAACCCCTGCATCTGGAAAAGGTTATAATTCACTAAAAGATATGAACAAAGGGCTTTCAATTTCTTATTGGCGTGGAATAACTTCAAAAATTGATTTAAGTGTAAAGGCAAATGCATTATTCAGGGATTTCAGTGCAATTTATCAAGGTGTTACTGGTAAAAGTGAAATAGGTCTTATCCATTTCATATTGGAGAGGACTTACGTCAAAAATTGATTTCTCTGTAAAGGCAAATGCTATGTTACGTGATTACAGTTCTATTTATCAAGGTGTCACTGGTAAAAATGAAATCGGTCTTGAATTAGAACCAGCATTAAATATTCGCCCTTTTCCCGATGCAGCTAAACTGGCTCCTTTTTTAACTGTTGGTGCTGGCATTGGTTTGTATAACAATAAAATAGGAGGTTTTCTGCCTGCAGGTGGCGGTCTTCAGTTTAATTTTGATAATTCAACTTATTTGTTAATTCAGGCTCAATATAAGTTTACATTAACTTCTAAAGTTTTAGGAGATAATTTGTTCTATTCAGTTGGTATCGCACAAAAATTTTAAACTAAAACAACATGAAACACAAAATTAAATTACTACTGGCTCTTTCCGTAATTGGCACCAGCACTTTTGCTCAAAGAGGCTGGTTACCTCCCAAGAAAGGAGAACTAGTAGGCATACACTTTAATCTGGCAGATTTTAAAGCGCCTTTAGGTATTAAAGATCCTGT
>JBGAHV010000081.1:0-13253 GCA_044225995.1 Ferruginibacter sp.
ATTCAAGAAATTTAACAGAAACAGTTTCCACGATTGCACATTTATCAAAATTTGTAATAGCTGATTTAACAAATCCAAGAAGCGTACCTCATGAGTTAGCTTCAATAAATCCATTGCTAAAAAGCGTACCTATTATACCAATAATAAAAGAAGGCCAAGTTCCTTATAGCATGCTTTATGACCTCAATAATATCTCGGAACCCCTTACCTATCGTGATGACAATATTAATAAGTTAGTTGACCAAATTATTAGTCAGGCTGATTCTAAATTGACAAAAGACAATTCCCGTATATAACTACGCCCAACATGAACTGTGTAAAAAATCATGTGTCCCCACACCCGCAGGCTATGTGGTAAAACAATTGGTAAACTACCATTTCCTTCTATAAAAAAAGCAGCTTTTTTAAGCTGCTTTTTTATCAATTATAGTTTATTGCTTACTTCATTTCCCGCTGCATAGGATTGCCGCTTCCGTTTGAAGCGCCCCGTGGGCCAAAGCCAGCACGCTGTTTATACAACTGGAATTTGCTGGGCGTGGCTTTGCCGATGGGCCAAACGTTATTGCCTTCATTGATATCGGCTGTTTCCCTCATGGGGTCAAGCTTAATGGAAGCCACTTCCTTATCTTTTAAAAATGTTTTAACCACTTTGTTTTCGTTTTTGCGCCAAACCTGTACCGGTATGCGTTCAACTTCTTTGGTGCCGTCGGTATAAGTCCATTCAATAATAATGGGCATTACCAAACCACCTTTGTTGCTAAAAGTAAGTTCATACATATTTTTCTTTCCGGCCACTGCAAAACGTTCAGCTTCGGTAAAGGTATCGGTGGATGCAGGCGCTGCGGTAATCGTAAAAGGTGTTTCATCCACTTTCACCAATCCCCTGTCGTACTTCCAGTAAAAGTCACGCAGGCTTTCGTCCGCATCAGTTGCAAATACAATCTTTTTATCTTCCCTGTTACGGATCTTTGAAATATCATCAAAAGTATTCAGCTGTGGTTTTGCCACCGGTTGCTGAAACGATCCTCTTCCGCCGCCTGCACTTTTTATATAATCTGCAGGATTGGTGTTAAGCACACTCCATTTTACTGTGTCTAAAGAAATATCCACCGGGTCGGTATTGTAAAACCATCCACGCCAAAACCAATCCAGGTCTTCACCACTGGCATCTTCCATAGTGCGGAACAGGTCTGCAGGTGTTGGGTGTTTAAATGCCCAGCGGCGTGCATACTCCCTGAAAGCATAATCAAACAGGTCACGGCCCATAATGGTTTCCCTCAGCATGTTTAAACCGGTTGCCGGTTTGCTGTAAGCATTGGGACCAAACTGTGCAATATTTTCGCTGTTGGTCATAATGGGTTCCAGCTGGTCTTTGGGCAGCTTCATGTAATCAACAATTTTATAGGCAGGGCCTTTGCTTACAGGATATTTATTGTCGTACAATTCTTCTGTCAGGTATTCCACAAAAGAGTTCAGCCCTTCATCCATCCATGTCCACTGGCGCTCATCGCTGTTAACGATCATGGGGAAGAAGTTGTGCCCCACTTCATGTATCACCACGCCCAGCATACCATTTTTGGTGCCTTCGCTGTAGGTGCTGGCGGCGCTGTATTTACCGTCTTTATCTTTTTCGCAGCGGCCAAAGTTGAAACATATCATGGGATATTCCATTCCATTGGCAGCTTCAATACTTTGTGCTACAGGGTAAGGAAATGGAATGGTGAACTTAGAATAACTTTTTACTGTGTGTGCCACAGTTTTGGTGCTGAATTTCCTGTACAATGCATACGCTTCTTTACCATAAGCGCTCATGCACATTACTTTTTTGCCTTCCACAGTAATCGGCATTGCATCCCACACAAATTTGCGGCTGCTGCCCCATGAAAAGTCACGTACCATATCCGCTTTAAAAATCCATGTTTTCTTTGCTTTCGATTTTGTTTTTTCTTTTGCGGTGGCTTCATCCAGTGTTACAATTTCTGTAACATCTTTGGCTGTTTGTGCTGCATTCCAGCGCTGCAGTTCTGCAGGAGAAAGTATGGCCGGGTAATTCTGGCACTGGCCTGTTGCCATTACCACGTGATCGGATGGAACCGTCATGGCCACTTTAAAGTTGCCAAAGGTTAAAGCAAACTCACCACTGCCAACAAACTGGTGGTTTTGCCAGCCCTGGAAATCGCTGTATACACAAAGGCGGGGATACCATTGTGTCATCGTATATAAGTCGTTGCCGTCTTCTGCAAAATATTCGTAGCCGCCGCGGCCACCATACTTGGTGCGTTCAATAATGTTATAATTCCAGTCTACTTTATATTTAAACTGCTGGCCGGGTTTTAATGGCTGCGGCAGTTCAATACGCATCATGGTTTTGTTAATGGTGTACTTTAATAAATTACCGGCAGCATCGGCCACACGGGTAATGTTATCACCGTATTCTCTTTCAGCATCCACCTTGCCGGAAAAACGGGTAATGTCTGCAGGCGTTAAAGATGCAGGCATCATATTGCTGGTTTGATAACCGGAGTTATTGGTATTGCTGTGTTCGTTTTCATCCAGCTGCATCCAGATGTATGTAAGCACATCGGGTGAGTTATTGAAATAGGTGATGGTTTCTTTACCCAGCAGGCGGCGGTTGGGTTCATCCAGTTCGCAGGTAATATCATAATCGCAGCGCTGCTGCCAGTATTTGGGGCCGGGTGCGCCGCTGGCCGTACGGTACTCATTGGGCGTTGGCAAAATAGTACCCAACTGTTCAAAGCGGTTACCGTGGTTGCTGCCGGGATTGTTGCGTATATCCTGCGCAGCAGCGCTGATGGTAACGATGCATAAAAAAGCAAGTGCTTTAAGTTTCATCATGGTTTTGTTTATTGTGTTAAGTTTTTTGTTATCAGCATTAAATTTCCAATCATCGGTATTGGCGTCGCACTCTTCAGCATTATCTTTCAATCACCATTTTTACTGCAACGCAAAATGCCAGCGCCGACAAACTCCATACCCACCATTTCCGTTGCAATTTTAAAGTATTTACCGCTAAAAAGCTCAATATTAAAATACATGTTACCACCATTGCCTGCCCTGCTTCCAGCCCCACATTAAATGCCAGCAGGCTCCAGCCAATACTTTGGTCTTTTGCCAGCATAAAGCGCAGCACATTGGCAAAACCCAGCCCGTGCACCAGTCCAAAAAAAAGAGCTAAAAAATAATTTAACCGCAACGATTTGGGTGTGTAATCTTTTTGAAAAAAATTAAACACAGCGGTGGCCATAATCGTAATGGGTATGGCAATCTCCACCAGGCGGTCATTAATACGCACCACATCAAACACACTTAAAGCGAGCGTTACTGAGTGACCAATGGTAAATGCGGTTACCAATACCAGCACCTGCTTCCAGTTATTCAACAAGTAAATGGCGCTTAATGCCACTACAAAAAGAATATGGTCCAGTGCATCCCAGCTAATAATATGGTGCCAGCCTTCTTTAAAATAAAATGTAAAATCCTGCATCGGGGGATTGCAACCGGTGTTTTAGTATTAGTTTTGCCTTCAAATATCTTTAAACTTCTTTGTTTTAACTAATCGGTTTGCTAAATGGCTGGTATTTTATATAAATGGTTAATGATTTTTCCGGTAACGTTTTTTTTACATACATCTGCCCCGCAGGCGAACCACCCGTTGTATGTAAGTGTTACAGAAATTGAATTTAATGCCAAAGAAAAAACACTGGAAGTAAGCTGTAAAATTTATACGGACGATTTTGAGAAAACCCTGCGCCAGAATTATAAAACGCAAGTGGACTTATTGAAGCCCAAAGACAAGGAGGCGATGAACAAGCTGGTGAGCGACTATGTGCACAAACATCTTTCATTAACAGTTAACGGTAAAGCTGTTGCCCTGGATTTTATTGGTTACGAGCAACAGGAAGAAGGCATTGAAAGTTACTATGAAGTAAAAAATATAACATCGGTTAGCAAGATAGATGTTACTGACAATATTTTATACGACTACAAGAAAGAACAGATGGGCATTATTCATACCATTGTGGATGGCAACCGCAAAAGCACCAAGCTGAATAACCCGAATGATAAAGCCAGTTTTGAGTTTTGACAAATTTCTTTTGTAACGAAAGCTTTTTTACTCCCATCTTTTAAGTTCTGTTTTGTAAAAAACATATTCGGGTGTTACAATTTTTTCTGCTTCGTTAATATCGTACCACGGCGATTCCTGTTCATTTAATGGGTTTATAAGAATATGAATATCCTGCGCAGGCATGTAACCCTGCGCCAGCATGAATATTTTTTTACCATTACTGTCCGTTGCAGCATCTGTTACAATTACGGCATGGCCGGGAAAGCCCCCGCGGATTAAAACATCTCCGGGAGCTATTTGATTAAAGTCCGGCACAGGTAATAATTGTTTTGATAAAGACATGGAGCCGCACATGCCAAAAACCCTTTGAAGAAAATCATTAAAATGGGCACGTGTATAAGGGGCAGAAAAATGGTACCCCGTCTTATTATTGTCGTAAAAAACAATCTCATCAAACCGCTTAAAAGAAAAAAGATATTCTGCCCGCAGCCGCATAACGGCATCGGCACATTGCTGCAGGTCCTTATCTCCCGTGGAAAAATCCATTACAGCAAATTGTGCCTGCTGATTTTTTTTAGGACTGCCATTGAACAAATAAACGGTTTTATCTTTTTTTAAAGCAATCTTACGAAGCCATGAAGCAAAAGAAGCAGAATCGGCAGTGGTTCTTACAAAACCGCCTGGCAATGGGATTGTTTTGATATTTTCATACGGATTACCAGGTGGGTTTATTATACTATTTCCAGGCCCGGGAACTGTGGCAGTATTATTGCAGGAGAGCAACACCATTGCACAGCAAATAAACAAAGGTTTAAAAACCATAAAGTGCTAATTTTGACTTTTACCGGAGTAAGACACGAGCTTAAAAAAACTCCATAAAAAATTTTTGTTAAAGAATATGGCAACCATTTTAATCATTGACGACGAAAAGGCAATACGCAAAACACTTACGGAAATACTGAGCTACGAAGGCTATAAAATTGATGAGGCCGGTGATGGTGAAGAAGGCCTTAAGAAATTTGGCGAAAAAGCATATGACATTGTATTGTGCGATATTAAAATGCCCAAGATCGACGGCATTGAATTTTTAGAAAAAGCAAAAGATATTAATCCTGATGTGCCTGTAATTATGATAAGCGGCCATGGCAATATTGATACCGCTGTGGAAGCTGTAAAAAAAGGAGCTTTTGACTACATCAGCAAACCACCGGATTTAAACCGCCTGCTGATTACACTGCGAAATGCAGTGGATAAACAAAACCTGGTTACCGAAACCAAGGTGCTGAAACGCAAGGTGAGCAAGGTGCAGCAAATGATTGGTGAAAGCGGCCCTATTGCAAAAATTAAAGACACGATTGAAAAAGTGGCTCCCACCGATGCCCGTGTTTTAATTACCGGAGAAAATGGTGTGGGTAAAGAGCTGGTGGCACGCTGGATACATGAAAAAAGCAACCGCAGCAGCGGACCCATGGTGGAAGTAAACTGTGCAGCCATACCTTCTGAACTGATAGAAAGTGAACTGTTCGGGCATGAGAAAGGCTCATTTACCTCTGCCGTAAAACAGCGCATTGGTAAATTTGAAACGGCCAATGGCGGCACACTGTTTTTAGATGAAATTGGCGACATGAGCCTGACGGCACAGGCCAAAGTGCTGCGTGCATTGCAGGAAGGAAAGATAACAAGGGTGGGTGCTGAAAAAGATATTAATGTGGATGTAAGGGTTGTTGCAGCCACCAATAAAGATTTACTGAAGGAAGTAGAAGAAAAAAATTTCCGGCTGGATCTGTACCACCGTCTGGGTGTTATAATCATACACGTTCCTTCTTTAAACGACCGAAGGGATGATGTACCGGCACTGGTGGATTATTTTTTAGACATTATTGCAACAGAATACGGCCAGCCAAAAAAAGTAATTGAACCTAAAGCGGTGGAAGCATTAAAAAATTATAACTGGACAGGCAATATACGGGAGCTGCGTAATGTGGTGGAACGCTTAATTATTCTTTCTGCCAAAAACATTACACTGGAAGACGTGGAGAATTATGTGCTGCCTAAGAAGTAACCACCATGAAAACCATTTACTGCATCAGCGGGCTGGGCGCTACAGCAAAAGCCTTTTCTAAATTAAAAATCGAAGGCCACCGGCTGCATGTAATAGAATGGCTGCAGCCCTTACGCAACGAAACTATTGAAGCCTATGCAGCAAGGATGGCGGCAGCAATAAAAGAAGACAATCCCATTTTACTCGGCCTTTCTTTCGGTGGTATGATGTGCATTGAAATGGCCAAACACATTCCTGTAAAAAAGATCATTTTAGTTTCCAGCATTAAAACAAAATACGAACTGCCTTTTTGGATGAAGGCGGTTGCCAAAACAGGCCTGCACAAAATATCACCACTAAAAACCAACAGCCGGTTAACAAGGCCTGTTCAAAATTTTTTCCTGGGCACTCATACTGCAGAAGACAAAGAAGTGGCCATACAATTTCGCCGCAATGCAGATGTTGTTTATGTGCGCTGGGCAATAGACAAAGTATTGAACTGGCAAAACACCCTGCTTCCATCCGGTGTCGTCCATATTCACGGCAGTGCAGATAAAATGTTTCCCATAAAGAAAGTAAGCGCCACCGCCACTATAAAAAACGGCGGCCATTTTATGATAATGAACAAAGCCCCTGAAGTAAGCGCCGCCATCAGCAGCTATCTTTAATCCACAATAACTCCTTCCCTCCTTGCCTTTGTGCCTCTTTGCCTGCCCTTGTTAAAGAAACCCCAACAAATTATAAGCGGTTTTTAGTGTTAAATTTTATTATGGTATTTTTGGCGCCATAAAATAAAACTATGAGTATAGGTTTACTGATTTTTATTGTTGCAACCATTGGATGGCATGTTGGGTTGTACGGGATGTTTAAAAAGGCGGGCATTGAACCCTGGAAGGCTTTTGTACCTTTTTATAACACCTGGTGTATGGTGCAAAAAATGGAGCTGAAAAAGTATTGGTTCTTTTTACAGTTTATCCCAATTGCCGGTCAGTTTATCACCATTTGGATCACCATAAAATTTGTAGAACATTTTGGCCGCTTTGGTTTTTGGCACCATGCGGCAACGGTACTAGTGCCTTTTGTATACTTTCCTTATCTCGGTTTTTCCAAAGATGAACGCTATGCCGGTACATCTGTAGTAAAAAATTATAAAAAATCAACTGCCAGGGAATGGATTGATGCCGCTGCATTTGCCGTAGTGGCCGCCACCCTCATCCGTACTTTTGTGTTTGAAGCATATGTGATCCCCACACCCTCAGAAGAAAAAACATTGCTGGTAAACGATTACCTGTTTGTAAGCAAGTTTGCCTACGGCCCACGCATTCCCAACACACCCATTGCCATGCCGTTTATGCACCATACTATTCCGGGCTTAAATGTAAAATCATATGTGGAGTGGATTCATATTCCTTACAAACGCTGGTTTCCTTCACCTGTAAAACGCAATGATGCGGTGGTATTTAATTTTCCTGAAAACGATACGCTCATAAATGATGAAGAAAACTTTGGTTCAAAAGTTACATATTACCAGGCGTGCCGTGATAAGGGCCGTGATAAAGTGTGGGAGGACTACGGTAAACTAATTATTACAAGGCCAGTGGACAAGAGAGAGAATTTTATAAAACGTTGTGTAGCCATTGCAGGCGATACTATTGAAATTGTAAACGGCGCATTAAAAATTAATGGTAAAGATCAAGAATTTTTTCCGCACTCAGAAAGGTACTACAGGGTAGTTGACCCGTCAAAAACACTGGCAGATGCTGATAACCTTTCGGCATTAGGCATTCATGTTAGGGATGACGAGAGTATAGGAGATATAAGGCAATTACAAGATGGAACTATTTTAGTTAATATTACCAATGAAGAATGGGCTGCTTTACCCCCAACAGTAAAATCACAGTTTGCCCATTTTGATTTTTTCCCGGAAAGAGATTTGTTCCCTTATTATAATAATGCCGACTCAGCGCACCGATGGTCTATTGATAATTACGGCAAACTGTGGATTCCTGCCAAAGGTGCCACTATACAACTAACGCCGGATAATGTAATTCGCTACAAACGCTGTATTCATACTTACGAAGGCAATAAATTTGAAGAAAAAGACGGCAAAATTTTCATTAACGATAAAGAAGCCACCAGTTATACTTTTAAAATGAATTATTACTGGCTGATGGGAGATAACAGGCATAATTCACTTGACAGCCGTTTCTGGGGATTTGTTCCAGAAGACCATGTGGTGGGCAAAGCATCACTTATTTGGTTTAGCTGGGAAGGCGGGCCAAGATGGAAACGCATTTTCCGTATGATAAAATAACCGCTGCTTTTAGCCGTTATATACGTAACTTTATAACCACATCCTCTTTGCAGTGCAGGGAGGATTTTTTATCTCTAAACGAATGTTATGGACAGCCGGCAATATAACTTTTCATTTGAAGCATATCCATCTTCAGAAGAATTAAATAAAGAGGATGCGGCATTGCTGCAAAAAGCACGTGCAATAACTGCAAATGCGTATGCTCCTTACTCTCATTTTAACGTTGGCGCTGCAGCATTACTTGCCAATGGCGAAATACTCACCGGTACCAACCAGGAAAACGCCTCTTTCCCCGTAGGTATTTGTGCAGAGCGCACTTTACTTTCTGCTGTTTCCAGTGTATTTCCCAATACAGCCATACAAACAATGGCCATCAGCTATTTTAACAGTAAAGGCAATACCAACTACCCTATTTCTCCCTGCGGTATGTGCCGGCAGGCATTGGCCGAATATGAAGAAAGAACACAGCAACCCATCCGGTTAATTTTAAGCGGGCAGGAAGGCGAAGTGCTTGTTATCAGCAGCGCAGCACAACTGCTGCCTTTATCGTTTGGCAAAAAAGATTTGAAAAAATAGATACCTATTCTGTACCTGTTTCAACAGTAATTATATCCTGCTGCATTTTTTTTACCTGCCCCGAAGAAACTGCCTGTCTGAATTTTTTCATATTCCTTACCAGGTTAATTTTCTGCCACAGGCGAAAATCTTTTGTATAGTAAGTAATGCCTTTGGCAATAGTGTCCTGTGCTACATTACTACGTTTTCCCTTGCTTAAAGCCATCACAGATTTTATATAGAGTTCATGTGCATGCTCCATTACTTTATAATGTACTTCATGCAAATTTTCATTACCGGTAAATTCCGTAAACTCCGTTGAGAAAATATTGCCCGTATCAATACCGGCATCAATCCACATAACGGTATTGCCAATTAAATGAAACTGCTTTGTGGCAATACACCAGTTAGTGCAGTTTGGGCCGCCTTTAATATAAGGAGACAAACCCGTGTGAAGATTTAAAATGCCAAGCGAAGGGTTTAATGAAAGCAGCTTCTTTTTTACCAGCCTTGTACCGGATACTAAAATCAAATCAGGATTAATTTGTTTGCTGAATTCATACGCTTCATCCGAATTAATATTTTCCACTGTAATGGTTGGCACAGATGGATAGGAAGGATACTTTTGCTGGTAGCCTTTGTTCAGCCCAATCCACGACCCGGCAACAGCTCCTAAAAAAAACTTTTCAACCACTTTTTCTATTATTTTACCAATAGTGATTTTGCGTTTAGGTTTTCTGGCTTCCAGGATGATACCGGCAACGGGAAATACTGAATGCAGTTTGTTGACCAGTGCTTTCTGGTTTTTCTCGGTATCAATCCACAGCAGTATTTTCATTTAGAGGAATAGATTTTTTTAATTTTCTGCAATACGGCTTTCATCCGCAGCAGGGTTTTTAACCAGGGTTCGTTGTACAATTCTATACGGGATATTTCAAAAGCATTTTCAGCTGTAGTATTATAAGGCCGGTATTTTAAGGCAAGCCCTGCAGTGTAGCCTTCTTCCTTTGCAATTTGCATTGTGGTATTGCTGTAACTGCCGTTGGGGTACGATATGGTTACAGGAAAGTAACCCAGCATTTCATTGATCCTGTCTGCTGACTGACGCAGTTCATTTCTTATAACATCAGGGTTTTTCATTGTGCCCAGCAGGCTGTGTGTAACGGTGTGTGAGCCGATATAATGCCCTTCGTTTTTCAGCCGCTTCACATCATCCCAGTTCATCATAATACGGGGTAATTCCACATCATTAAAAGTTGTTGTTATTTTCTGCAGCACTTCTTCCCTTTGCTCGTGAGTAAGCGTTTTCATGTAAGGCTTAAACCGTGCAGCATATTCCACCCTTTCTTCTGCAGAGTTAAATCCTGTTGTTTTAAATGCTTCCGGCAGGTATTCAAAACTCATGTCAATGCTGAGTTTTTCTGAATGCTGAAAGGAATAATCGAAAATATAGGTCCAGGTCGGAATGTTGTAATCAATGCAATTGGTAACTATATAAAAAGAAGCTTTGCAGTTGTATTTATCCAGTATGGGCAGGGCATGATCAATATTGTCTTTATACCCATCATCAAATTGAATGGTGGCCAATTTTTTCTTATTGTTTGCAGGAAGTTTTCCGGCAACAATATCTTCCATCAAAACCACCGTGTAATTCCTGGAAATATGTTTAATGCAGCGTTCAAAAAGGGGCACTTCCATCGGTGGCCACAATTTGTCTTTTTCCGGGTTAACCCTATGAAACAGGAAATTACTTATCTGCATAAAAACTATAAAGTGGTTTTCACAGCTATTACAACTGCATTTTATTTGTCGGGATGACTACCAAGAATTCGAACCCGGTTTTAGAAGACATCGCCTCAATAATCAGGTATTAATAAATTTTAAAAAAATACTGATGTTACTAAAACTACACAAAATTATTTAAATAATTCGCACATTAAACATATCAGATAAACCCAAATTGATAAACTCCCAATACTATATAAGCCATCATAAAAGTAAATATGTTACTGTACTTAAAGGTGCCGCAAGTGCTCTTGTATCCCGCCGGCAAACCCGTGTTCATTACCAAACAAACCGGGATATAAAGACATGGAGCACCTTTTTTCTCCTTAAATCTTTAAGCATCCCGGGCAAAATTCAAAAATGGAATAAACAAAAAAAAGCACTGCTCAAATATTGCAACATGTCTGACAATTCTTTCAGGGCAAGGCTGAGAGAATTAAAAGAACTTAAACTACTCACCATATCAAAGGACCTTACTATTACCCTGGTATCCTTTGAAAAGGCTGCTGCAGTTATGGGTATTCCTTTTACCGGCACAATTAAAATTGAATACGATGCTAAATCAACTAACAAAAAAAATTTTCAATACAACTTAGTAATGGATGAAATTCGCTGCAACCAAAATAAGCAGGTAGAAGCTTTAATTAATAAATTCAACCATAATCCACAGTTGCGGGCCATTGTAGAAATCATACTGGTTCAATACGGGGCTGACCAACGCCAGCTTGATGACCCAAGTTATTTCCAGCGAAGCTTGTTAAAAGTACAGCAAATGGCCTTTAAAACGGGATCAGAAAATTGGAGTGAAATTATTGCTCTGCGGGCTGATAAAAATCGCAGTGTTAATGGCATTAAGAAACAATACGGATATCGAAGTGCTCAATCAGTAAGCTATCTTAAAAAAAGGCTGAAGAACATGAATATTGCAGATATCAGGAAACGCAGGCCTATTGAAAGTAGAGGGCGGACAAGGATATACATACCCATTAAATGAGATAAGCTGATTGAAGGGGTAAAATATTGCCGCAGAAAGAAAAGTACTATTTTGTTTCTTTGTGATGCTGTATATTCTAAAATCAGGATCTTTGAATCTAAAAAGGAATGGAAGGAATTATTAGAAACCGAATGACCTTTTTTTTAACACATAATATCTCAAAAATTGTTACCTACATACAGTGGATAATAATTTTTTTAAACCTGTTTTTAGTATTTTAAGTTAGTTAGTATTGTTAAGTGAGTTTTTAGTGTAATCTAAGAGTAGCTTTGAAAAAAAATGAAAATCTTAATCGAGTTCGCTGGTTTATGATATAAAACTTCTTGTTATCTATTTTTAAACCTAAGATTTGCACAAATTCTAACGTTCTTTTTATTGGCTTTATTAACCGATTCATATTTCTTGCAGGAAAAACAAGCAATCTATTTTGAAAGGCAGGGTATTCCCGGATTATTTTATTCCATAAAGTACAGATTCAATTGCGGTCTTAAGATATTTTATTTTAATTTTATACCATAATGCCCGCCGCCTGATATACTAAGATCAAAAAGGGAGGTGGTAAGAAAACTATATGCAACTTTCTTTACCCATTCAATTTATCCGGTCCGTACTTATAATTTTCTTGGCGTTTATCTGTACCGCCACAGAAGTGAAAAGTCAAATAAAATCATTACCAGATTCAGATTTCAATTATTTAATGCAGGCAAAACCCGCTTTACTGCAAAACAATTTTCATACCTCTCAAAACAGACCCTCCTCATCTACATGTAATACTTCTACTTTTTATTTAAACATTACCGCAGGGCCGGGGGAAAAAATAAATCTTAAAGATATCCAAACGCTCCCTGACGGAAATTTCCTGTTGACTGGCAATATTATATTAGCTAACCTTGAGCAGGAAGGCCTTTTATGCGTGATGAGTAATTCGGGCAGCATTTTACAACAGCAAAGGTTTCGTGTAAATGGAAATTCAACCACTCTATTTGCGGCTAAAGCTCAATACAACGGTAATATTTTTATCGCAGGCGTTGTTCAGTCGGCAAGTAATGCGTTTTTTATTTCCAGGTTAAATAGTAACCTTACCAGTACATGGACAAAATCCTTCAACACAAGCCAATTGCCTGCAAAAGTAGGGCTTGATATTTTACCTAATTCAGCACTTTCTATTGCCGTACAAACAGGCAATATAATTCTTTCCTGCCTGTTTGATTTTAATGGAAATTTAGTGTGGCAGAAACAAATGACCCCTCCGGGAATGGATATGCTTGCTGGCGTTGGGCATAGTGATTATGGCGATGTAAGCCTGGTAGTAAACTGTACCCGAACCGGGCAAAAGATTACAGAGATAATAACTTTTGATCAAACCAGTGGCAGTTTTAAATCTTCACATACACTGGGGCTTGCCACAGATGAATACATGTTTCATAAAGTAAGTTCTTATGCCAACCGTTTCATTATTTCCGGAATAAAAATCTGC
>JBGAHV010000082.1:0-11919 GCA_044225995.1 Ferruginibacter sp.
ATTTACCCGCCCACCATACAACCGGTAATGAATAAAAATATTCCGGTGTGGGTGAAGAATACTTTTGCGCCGGATGATGAAGGCACCGTAATACAAAATGAAGCGGCTAAAAACGGCAGCCCCGTACGTGGCATTTCCAGCATCAATAAAATTTCGCTTTTAAGTTTAGAAGGCAGCGGCATGGTAGGCATACCGGGTTTTAGCAAGCGTTTGTTTGAAGCGCTGGCCAGTTATAAAATCAATGTTATTCTTATAACGCAAAGCAGCAGCGAACATTCTATTTGTGTGGCGGTGGATGCAGCTAATGCTGCTGTTGCAAAACATGCTGTGGATAATGCGTTTAGTTATGAGATAGAAACTAAAAAAGTGGAACCGCTGATTGTGGAAAATGATTTAGCTGTAATTGCCGTAGTGGGAGACAGTATGAAAAGCCATACCGGTATTGCCGGTAAAATGTTTGCAGCATTGGGAAGAAACGGTGTAAACATTCGTGCCATTGCGCAGGGCAGCAGCGAAAGAAATATTAGTGCAGTAATTGCAGTAAGCGATGTAAACAAAGGTGTAAACGTTTTGCATGAAGCGTTTTTTGAAACCACTTACAAACAAGTGCATCTGTTTATTGCCGGCGCAGGCAATGTAGGTGGTAAATTATTAGCACAGTTACAGCAGCAAGCCGGTTTTTTAAAACAACAGTTACGGCTTAATGTAAAAGTGGTTGGTTTAGCAAACAGTAAAAAAGCATTGCTGAATGATGAAGGAATAGATTTAGCCAACTGGAAAAATTTATTAGAGGCAGCGCCTGCCAATAATTTAGATGCATACATTAACACCATTATAGAAAAAAATCTGCGTAACTCCATTTTTGTGGACGTTACTGCTAACGATGTGGTGGCAACCTGTTACAACAAACTGCTCAGCAGTTAAAAAACAGCGCCAGGGAATACAACGCTAAATTTTTGTTTGAAACAAATGTGGGTGCTGGCTTGCCGGTTATTGGCACATTAAAAGATTTAATAAGCAGCGGTGATAAAATAAATAAAATGCAGGCGGTGCTCAGCGGTACATTGAATTTTGTGTTTAATAATTACGATGGTAAAAAAAGCTTTGCATCGGTGGTAAAACAGGCGCAGGACGAAGGCTACACAGAACCTGACCCACGCCTTGATTTAAGCGGCAAAGACGTAATGCGCAAGATTATGATTTTGGCAAGGGAGAGTGGCCAGCAAATTGAAATGGACGACATTAGTAACAATTCATTTATGCCGGAAAGCTGCATGACTGGAACAGTGGCTGATTTTTATGCAGCTATGGAAAAAGAAGAAGCACATTTTAAGACCATTTATGATAAAGCGGCGGCTGCAGGTT
The DNA here is from genome assembly GCA_044225995.1 of Ferruginibacter sp. Classification (GTDB taxonomy): domain Bacteria; phylum Bacteroidota; class Bacteroidia; order Chitinophagales; family Chitinophagaceae; genus Ferruginibacter. The sequence goes on from JBGAHV010000082.1 coordinate 1,366, forward strand.
GTAAATTAAAATTTGTAGCATCGTACGAAAACGGAAAAGCGGCTGTTGGTTTGCAGCATATAAATCCTGAACACGATTTTTACCATTTGTACGGCAAGGATAATATCGTATTGTTTTATACCAACCGTTATACCGAACAGCCCATGGTGGTAAAAGGTGCTGGTGCCGGTGCAGAGGTAACAGCAAGCGGCGTGTTTGCAGATATTATAAGGGCTACAGCATAGCCCCCTGTCCCCACTGAAGGGGGAACTTAGGTAGAATTAGTTTTAGTGTGCTACTGCATTTTTATAAACGTTGTTTAGTTTATGTAACGGGCTTTGGTAATTCTGATAATCTTTAGTGGCGTCGCACTCTTGTACGGTAAACCATTATTAAACTTTTACCAAAGCGAAACAAAGCCCCTTAGGTTCGAAAGTTGAATTATAAAACACAATTAAAGCTGAATAAAGAAATGCTGTAAAAGAGTGCGACGCCTATACAGCTGATTAAAGATTAAATGACCGTAACAAAAAAATTAATGAACAACACATCCATTAAAATACTTGCACCCGCCACCATTGCCAACCTGGTTTGTGGGTTTGATATTTTGGGTTTGGCCATTAACAGTCCCCAGGATGAAATGGAAATGGTACTGAGCAATGAGCCGGGCATTCGCATTAAACATATTGACGGCTACAACCTCCCCGAAGCAACGGAAAAAAATGTTGCAGGCGCTGCATTGTTGGCCATGCTGGATGAGTGCGACGATAAAACCATTGGCTTTGATGTAACGATTAATAAAATTATTAAACCGGGCAGTGGCTTAGGTTCAAGCGCTGCAAGCAGCGCAGGAGCTGTAGTAGGAGCTAATCATTTACTGAAAAACAAATTTAGTAAAATGGATTTGGTGCGCTTTGCCATGAACGGAGAAAAAGTTGCCAGCGGTGTTAAGCATGCTGATAATATTACGCCTTGCATATACGGCGGTGTTACACTTATCCGTTCCATTTTTCCTTTAGATATTGTGGAGCTGACAGCACCGCCAATGTTTGTTACTGTAGTACATCCGCAAATAGAAGTAAAGACAAGTGATGCAAGACAGATACTGCGTAAAGAAGTGCAGTTAAAAGATGCGATTAAACAATGGGGGAATATTGCAGGCCTGGTGGCAGGCTTTTTAAAAAACGATTACGATTTAATTGGCCGCAGTTTGGAAGATGTGATTATAGAACCCATCCGTAGTATTTTAATTCCGGGCTTCGATGAAATAAAAAAGAAATGTAAAGAAGCCGGTGCTTTGGGCGGCGGTATCAGCGGCAGCGGTCCTTCTGTTTTTATGTTGTGTAAAGAAGAAACAACTGCACAAAGCGCTGCACAAATTATGAAAGAAGTGTATGATAAAATCGGTGTGGATTATCATGTGCATGTAACAACGGTAAATAATGAGGGGGTTAGAGTTGAGAGTTGAGAGTTGAGAGTTGAGAGTTGAGAGTTGAGAGTTGAGAGTTGAGAGTTGAGAGTTGAGAGTTGAGAGTTGAGAGTTGAGAAATATTTTGGAGGGGAAAGTTAGGGTGCAAATGCTAAATGATAAATAATAAATAGTAAACAGTAATGCAATTCTATAGCCTAAATAAAAAATCACCTGATGTAAATTTTAAAGATGCCACCATTAACGGGCAGGCGCCGGATAAAGGTTTGTATTTTCCGCATATAATTCCGCAGGTAAAAAAAGAAATGATCGATACTATTGAAAGCATCAGTAATGAAGAGATTGCTTTTGAGGTTATAAAGCCGTATGTGGGTGATACAATTGCTGAAAATGAGTTGCACCGTATTGTAAGTGAGACGGTAAACTTTCCTATTCCTTTAGTAAACGTAAATGGCAGTATTAGTTCACTGGAATTATATCATGGCCCCACATTGGCATTTAAAGATGTAGGCGCAAGATTCATGAGCCGCTGCCTGGGGCATTTTGTAAAAGGCAGCGATAAAAAAGTTACAGTTTTGGTTGCCACCAGTGGCGATACCGGCGGCGCAGTTGCCAATGGTTTTTATAATGTGGATGGCGTGGAAGTAGTGATACTCTATCCATCTGGTAAAGTAAGCAGTGTGCAGGAAAAACAACTGACCACGCTGGGCAATAATATCGCAGCATTGGAAGTTCAGGGCAATTTTGATGATTGCCAGCAAATGGTGAAAGCAGCTTTTTTAGATGCAGAGCTGAATAAAAAATATTTTCTCACTTCTGCCAATTCTATAAACGTTGCAAGGTGGCTGCCGCAGCAGTTTTATTATTTCTTTGCATACAAACAGTGGAAGCAAAAAGATAACCCACCGGTGGTTTGTGTACCCAGCGGCAACTTTGGAAATATTTGCGCCGGGCTGTTAGCCAATGCCAGCGGCTTGCCCATAAAACATTTTATTGCTGCCACCAATGCAAATGATGTGGTGCCTGAGTTTTTTAACAGCGGCAATTACCAGCCTAAAAAAGCGGTAGCTACCATTAGTAACGCAATGGATGTGGGCGACCCCAGCAATTTTGTACGCATTATGCAGTTGTTTCAGCAACAGGTAAGTGCATTAAAAGATAAAGTGAGCAGTGTGAGTGTAACAGATGCCATTACTAAAGAAACATTGTTGTCTGTTTACAAAAATCATCATTACCTGTGCGACCCACATGGCGCTGTGGCTTATTATGCGCTGGAAAATTATTTAAACAATCATCCCGGTAATAAGGGTATATTTTTAGAAACCGCACACCCCGTTAAGTTTTATGATGTGGTGGAACCCGTGATAAATGAAACAGTTCCCGTACCGGAAATTATTCAGCAGCAATTACAACTGCAAAAGAAAAGTGTGGTGATAAAAGCGGGGGCAGAAAATTTGAAAGAATTTTTATTAAGCCAGTAACGTTTTCTTCGTAACTATTAAATAAAAAAGCCTTTGAATCATCAAAGGCTTTTTTGTTACCCGACCTGGATTCGAACCAAGACAAGCAGAATCAGAATCTGCGGTACTACCGTTATACTATCGGGCAATGTGTAAAGAACTTTTGTGACCCCGGAGAGACTCGAACTCTCGGCCCGCTGATTAAGAGTCAGCTGCTCTACCAACTGAGCTACGGAGTCATGCTGCTGCAGGCCGGACTGCAAATTTAGGATGAAAAAATTTATTAAAAACTAAATCCAGCACCAACAGAAACTCCCGCAAATAATTTCGGGTCCATCTTCCAAAAATTATCAGATGGCGGATCTAAATACAACACCGGTGCTGCAACAGCTCTAAAGAAAAAACCACCCGTTGGTTTTTGATAACGGTAGCCTGCACCGGGAATGATGTACATTTTTTATCAGATAAATTTCCTGGCTTAAATAATTTTGATGCATTTTCAATATAAGGAATAGCAGTAAAGCTTAATTCTGCATGATGCTTGCCTTTTCCTGTAATAAAATTTATGCTCATTGGAAAAGCAAGCACATCATTGTACACAGAAAAGCCAATGCGGTACGACTTGGCAAATACATTACCCTCGCTAAATATCCTGTCGTAGTTAATGGAGTACACAGGTCCTTGCGTGGCTCCTTCAATATAAGCAGTGCTCTTTGCAGAAAATGTTTTTGAGCTTTGAGCAAAATTTTCACCTGCCATAAACAACAAAGCAACCAATAACGAAACTGAAATGTATTTAGGCATTAATAGTTTTGTGGTGCAAGATAAACTTGCTGTAACAAAAAAGTTCAGCAGTAGCGCTGAACTTTTTTGTTGTAAGGAAATGTTTTAAAATCCCCTGCCGCCTGTTCCTCTTGGTTTTGGCAATTCTTTACGGGGAATTTTTGCATCGGCTTGTGCCGTATTATAAACAAAGGAAGCAACAATGGTGGCCGCCTGTTTTAAATCATCTGGTACCAAATGATCGTACGTATCCATATTGGTGTGGTGTGTACGGGTGTCGTATTCAATTTCATCCTGTATAAACTGGAAACCCGGAATGCCCACTGCATCAAACGAAAGGTGATCAGTTCCTCCGGTGTTATTTATGGTAATGGTTTTTGCACCCATATCATTGAAGGGCTCCAGCCATTTGGCAAAAATGGGTCCGGCATCTTTGTTGCCCTGTAAATAAACACCACGAATTTTTCCGGTGCCATTATCCAAATTGTAATAAGCAGATACTTTTGACTGTTCTGGTTTTAACACCATATCAGCCGGGTCGGCAAAATGTGTTTTCACATATCCTCTCGATCCTAATAAGCCTTGCTCTTCGCCACTCCATAATGCAATGCGTATGGTGCGTTTGGGTTGCAGACCAGTTGCTTTAATTATGCGGATAGCTTCCATCATAACAGAGCAGCCTGCTGCATTATCTGTAGCACCGGTGGCACCCTGCCAGCTGTCTAAGTGACCACCCAGCATTACAATTTCATCTTTTAAAACGGGATCTGTACCGGGTATCTCTGCCACCACATTATACCCTTTAATATCATCGGGATAAAAAGTTGTTTTTACATCCGCTTCCATTTCCACTTTTTGCCCGGCCATTACCAAACGCTGAATGCGTAAATAATCATCGCTGCTTAACATTACATAGCCATAATTATTCACCGCATCTTTTGTATAAGCACCGCCATTTTGCACAAACAAAGTTCCATCGTTACCGGCACGGCTCATGCTTAATACTAATGCCGGTTTTTCGGTTTTATAAAATTCAGGAAGCAGCCGCTGCACTCCCCCGCCAAACCGGCCCCGGCCACCAAAATTATTCTGCCTGCGGCCGGTATCTGGTTTTGCATTGGCCATTTTTTCCAGCTCTTCATCACTGTATCTTGCACCATCTGGTGTAAAGGAAGGTTTTAATGTGTCGGCAGAATACATCATTACAATTTTGCCTTTTATTTTTCCGGAGTAATTACTGAACAACTCAGCAGAATCTTTTGCATTGATGATGATAACATCGCTGTTGATGGCTTTCTTGCCGGGAGTGCTTCCCGTCCATGCACGTGGAATGGCCACTACCGGGAAATAATACGGGCTGGTTACGGCGAGATAACATTTGTTTTGTTCCCAGCCCACACCAAAGTCGCCCCATGGTTCCAGTGTTGCGTTGGAAAGGCCCATTTCCGTTAATTTATTTTTTGCCCAATTGGCCGCACGAAAAAAGCCCGGGGAGTTGGTAAGCCTTGGCCCGCTTGCATCGGTTAAATGAAAAGCAAAGTCCATTACTTTGGATTGCTGCAAGCCCTCCATTTTTATTTTAGCAGTAGCATCTGCCTGGGCGGAAGCAACATATGCTGCGCAGGAAAATGCGGCAGCAATAAACAGCTGTTTTTTCATTATGTTAGTTTTGTTTTAGAATTAGACTTTTAAATTACAGAAACCTGTTGGTTGATGCAACAAAATTGTACCACCGGCAGTAATTAAGGCTTGAATAAATGGATGGATTGCCCCACGAGTTTCCATTTCCCTTTTATTTTTTCCAGCAGCCGTATTTCATGTGAATAAGATTTGGTGCCATCTGCTGCAGTAGATACTTCATCATGGCTTACCCATGCATTATTTTTAGTAATGCTGAACAGATAATTGCTGTTTACAGCACTTCCGCCTTTGCCCGCCATGCCTGCGGGCGGATTAATTACCGAAGATGGCGGCACATCAAAACATTTACCATCTGCAGTTGATACCAGTATTTTACTGTAAGGCTGTATATGCCAGCAGGCCGCATGCTCCTCTGTATTGCCCGATCGCCAGGTAGCAGATTCTTTTTCCAGTAATTGTTTTATTAATGTACTGTCGTTTATTTTTTGTGCATTGCAGCAGGCTAGTATGCAGCATGCCATAAAACTCAATCCTGCTTTTTTCATTATCCTGTTTTTACTCAATGTATAAAAAACACAGCCAAAAAACAACTTGTATAGTTTTATTTTGAGTAGGGTGGATAAGGGACTATATGAATCAGCTTATCCAGCATTTTTGTAAGCAACATTTTTGAAGGCAGGTTATCCAGCAGGCCACGGGCTTCTTCCACAGTGTTAAAGTAATATTCTGCAGCCGATCTTTTTTGCCCTATTTTAATGGTGTAACCAAATTCTTTAATTGCTTTAAACATGTCTTCATCTGTGGTATCATCCCCCAGCGCCATTACAAAACTATAACTGTCGTTGTCTGCATAATTCAATGCTGCCTTTCCTTTATTGGTTTCGCTGCTTTTTATTTCAATTATTTTGTTCCCATTCAGAATTAGCAGCGGTAAATCAGCAATCAGGTAACGGACATTGCCTACCAGTTCGTTTGCCCTCGCATTACCCAAATCATTCTCTGCTCCCCGGTAGTGCCATGCAAGCGAATGATCTTTTTCTTCTACAAAAGAACCTGGGGTACGTTCTGCATACATTTGCAAAATGGGCAGCAACTTATTTTTCCAGCTGCTGTCTAACTTCAATGTTTGTTGCCACTGTCCGCCGGCTTTTTTTTGAAGTACTCCATGCTCGGCCACTAAATCAAGCGGTAAATGGCCAAACCATTTTTGTAAATGTGAATAAGGCCTTCCGCTTATAATAACCACTTTATTTTTTTTGTCTTCTGTAAGATTATCCAGGATAGTATATAATTCTTCATCCGGAATAGCATCTTCCACATGCGTGGTAAAATTTACAAGCGTGCCGTCATAATCCAGTAAAATCAGCCTTCTCTTTGCACGCACATAGCGGTTACGGAGAAATTGTGAAGTATAAAAACCAATATATTTTGATTCGTGGAAACGCCTGTTAGATTTTACATCCTGCAGCCGTTGCATAAAAGTTTGCACCCAGTGGTGTACATTAAATTTGCTTACCAGTTCCCTCATTTGCTTCATGCGGCGCTGTTGTTCCGCTTCGGGCATATCCAGTGCATTCAGCATGGCGTAACTTATTTCTGTAATGTTGTTGGGGTTTACAATAATGCCATCCACCAGTTCTTTGGCAGCGCCGGCCATTTCGCTTAAAATTAAAACGCCGTTGTTATTGGTGCGGCTGGCAACAAATTCTTTACAAACTAAATTCATTCCGTCACGCATGGGCGTAACCAGGCAAACATCGGCAAGCTGGTATAAGGCAGAAAGCATTTCTACCGGGTAAGACCGGTAAAAATAATTTACAGGGTTCCAGTTATGTGTGCGGTACCGGGCATTAATGTTGCCGGAGAGTTTGTCAATTTCATTTCTCAATTCTTTATACACCGGTACGTTATCACGGGAGGGCACAACGATCATATACATGGATACTTTTTCCCGCCATGCAGGAAATTTTTCCAGCAGCATGTCAAATGCCTGCAGGCGTTGTAAAATGCCTTTGCTGTAATCCAGCCGGTCGATGGTTAATATAAGCCGGGCATTATTAAAAACCTGGCGCAGGCTTTCCATATTTTTTTGTACTTCAATGGTATTGGTCAGTGCCACAAATTTTTCGGCATCAATCCCCATAGGAAAAGCCTCCACTTCAATTTTACGTTCATTTAAAGTAATGGTGTTGAGTGTTGGCTGCAGCATCAATATCCGGTTGCATGCGGCTAAAAAATGGCGGGCATCATCATACGTATGAAAGCCAAGAAGGTCAGCACCCGTTAACCCTTCTAAAATTTCTTTGCGCCAGGGCAGCAAGCGGAAAATTTCAAAGGATGGAAACGGGATGTGCAGAAAAAAACCAATCGTGGCATCAGGGCATTCTTTGCGTATCATTTGCGGCAGCAGCAGTAAATGATAATCATGTATCCAGATAACATCACCCGGCTGGTAAATTTTTAAAAAAGCGTCGCAGAATTTTTTATTTACCCGGTAATAATATTCCCAGTACGAGTTTTCGTAGCGGGCATAAGTGGCCATGTAATGAAACACGGGCCAGATAATTTCATTGCTGAAACCTTCGTAATACTGGTTTATTTCTTCTTTGTTTAAGTAAACAGGGAACAGGTGCTGTGTTGCCAGTTTTTTGCCAATTTCTTTTTTCTGCAGTTCATCATCAGTATATAGCCCCGGCCAGCCCAGCCATACGCAGTTACCATTTTTATGTACCGAACTTAGGCCTGTAGCCAATCCTCCTTCACTGGGGGTGAGTTGATAATCATTATTGCTGCCGGTAACTTTTACCGGTAACCTGTTTGATATAATAATGGTTTTTGACATAGCCAGGGTATTTAAGGTAGTCAAAATAAACCAAACATTATACCAAGCTGCAGTTGATTTATGAACGGATGCCGCCGGTAATTTTATTTTGCAGGAAGATTTATGGTATTAAAAAACCGGTCCCCAATATATGACCGGTTTTTTTGCCTAACAACCTGGGTAAAACCCTATGCAGTAAAGTTGGAAATTACTTTTAAATCACTGCATACTTATAGTTTATGCTGATGTAGTATGTAATTAGTAAAACCTGCAGCAGTAAATTTTCAAACACTGTGCCAACACAAATAAAATGTGGAAAAGATAAATGCAGTAAGGGGTTTTGTTACACTAAACTGACAATTGCTGGATGAGGAAGAACAAGAAAGCAATGACTTTTATTCAAGGAGAAAAAACTTGTGATTTAGAAGTGTTGATTGATTACGGAGAGCGAGACAGTAAGCGGTAAAGAAAATTACAAGTTTTATACTTCCTTTTTTTATGCAATTTTTCGTCTCGATACACTAATTGTTCCAAAGTTTTGGAATTGGCGGTAGGCAAATAATTCATCTATTAATTTCTCACGTGTGGTGGTTTTTAAGCTCTTGTCCTGCCCGTGACTACCAAAAGAAAAGAAATAAATTTGATCAACTTTTTGTACTGTTACGATTGTGCCTGCAACGCTTATGCCAGGTTGAAAAGGTTTAAAGTACTCAATTGCAAATACGTCAGGCACTGAATCCAAAAAGTCAGAAAAATTCTGTTTTGTTGTATCGCTGTAGATATGGAAATGAAAAACAGGTGCAAATGGTTTTGGATTGATTTTATGTGAGAATCTTAATCCTTTCATTTGTAATAAATAAACTTTGTCTTCATCTTCAAATTGATAGGGGGTAATGTTAAGCGGAATTGATTTTTCATCCATTTCTGTTGTGTTTTTTAATTCAGGTTGGTATCTCAGCAACCGGTAGCGAAACTGTATTTACTGTTTTGCTAACAAACTCGTCAAGCAGGATATTGTCTTTTTTCTTACCCGTTCTGTTCCTCCAAAATCGATAATACCACCGCCTCTGTAACCTCGTGTTACAGCCTGTACACTCAAATAAAAATTAAAAGAATCAAAACTTAAATAAACATTGTAACCTGATGTCCACCAATTTTTCTTATAAATGAAATTATAAAAATCGTTGTCTGTATGGCAATACGGATTGCCAAATTCTTTTAAAACTTCAGCGATTATTTTCTCTTTTTTGTCTGCTGGTAGCGACGAAGCAATTGTTATTATTTTGTACCGGTTCGGTAGAAAGTATATTCCGCTTATGCCTAATGTTGTTAGAAACAAAAATGACAAATACCCCAAATACCTTGTTCCATGTTTATCATATTTTGCCTGGTGAATAATTACATCGTATAAAATGAAGAACCCGCCAGCTGTTGCTGCTAAAAAGAGTAAGTAATAGAGGTATTTGTCAAGCCAATTTGCTCTTGCTACTTTCTTTTGAAATTGTTCGAGTGTCATTTTTAGTTTATTGGTTGGTAAGGCACCAACCTGTAGAGAAATACTTAGTTTTTTTTAAACAGTTCGTCAAGTTCCTTAATTACTTGTCTGCCTGTTTCTGTGTCATGGTCAACTTCTTGCCATTCAATAATACCGTTCTTATTTTGTCCAACCCAGCCAATTGAAACCGAAAAGTCTCTGGTTCTTTCGTCAAAACTTGTTAATCGGAGTTTAAAAACCCTTTTTAAAGTAAGTTTTTCTATTACTGAATTTGGATGGATAGCGAAATTTACCGTGTCTCTTTTTGTTTGTACACTTGGATATATGAAAATATCTGGCCGGAAATTGTGACTTGCGTAAAGATTTATGTAAGCTAAATAACTAGATACGACATAGGTGTTTTCAAATGTAAAAAGATTGCTTAAGAATTTTAGTATTTCAAACATTGAGTTTTTCTCCTCGTCGGTGTGACCTTCCAACTTTTCAAAAAGTTTCGATTTGTTTATATCCGATAATACTTTATATGGATTTGTTTCCGAAACATTGTCAAAAATGAAAGGGCATATTCTTATTTCTTGGTCATACTTTGTTTCCCATTCAGACATATAATAGATAGCTCTTGCATTAAGTCTTTCTTCTCCTCTTACAGTTTCCATTATTGCTGTCGATGGATTGTCCGAACAATAGAATACAGGATGATACGGAATGTTAGCCCTTTGAACTGTTTTTACATAATGGTTAGGGGGGTACGAGTATTCTGATATTAATTTCTCATTAAATGACTTTGTGTATTTCCTCAATCTGTAAAATTTCTTCGGAATAGATTTATCTGTTGCTAAATAAACCAAATATATCATCAGTTTCAAATTGCCGATGAACAATTTATTCAGTCTTTTTTCGAATAATTTTGGACTACTTTTTATTTTATATCTATCCCACTTGTCAA
>JBGAHV010000004.1:0-107599 GCA_044225995.1 Ferruginibacter sp.
AGCACAGAAAGCAACTTGCCAGCGGTTACAAATGATACAGGCCAAAATAATAAATCAGTCAGTCTTACCGCAGCCACTTTAACGGATTGCGATTACTATGTTCCAAAGGGGAGTGCGGACTCTATGATTGATAAGTATAAAACTGATTTTTCACAACCAGGCATAAAAGATCAGTATTGGATAGAGGAATGTGCTTTGATGTCTATAAAAAAATTCCTGGATGATAAGAAAGGTGAGTACGATGGTGTTAGGTTCTTCCTGGGAAAATCTAAAAAACTATTTAATCCAAAATCACTGCTTTTAGTAGTACCAACAAAAAAACAATTGGCCCCTACTGCAACTGAAAAGCATTTAAATTGTTTTGGAATAAACATTCCTGCCCAAGGATGTACGCCTTCAGAGCTTCAAATGAATTTGAGCTTAACAGATCAAAGAAATGCCATTAACCTTTTTGGGAAGGATTACAGGAAGGAAGCCTTGGAAGGTCAGCGTAAGCCAGCAGGAATAGAAGAACTATCAATAGGGATTTGGGTAAGTAAGTGTAAAATTGATAAAATTGTTTCCCTGTTTACGCCTGCCAATAAACTTGATGGCCTGATGGCTGTTTGTGCTGCATATTATGAAGATGATGAAAGGCGCAGAGCTGGCGAACGTGAATTTGTTGTTCAATCCACCTTTATTTTTGTTCCTACCAGAAATAAACAACTTGCATGGGATGTTGTTCCTAAACCCCCTCAAAAATGGACAAATGATGCAGGCTTCAATCATGGCGAACTTTGCCCTCAAATATGTAACTAACTATGTTCCCACTCCCACCCTTTCATTATTTCACCATCGGTGCATTTATAATCAGCGCAGTTGTTTTGTACAAATTCAACAATAAACCACTGCGCTGGTTTATACCTTTTTTATTACTGATGGTTTGTGCAGATTTGTATGGACGCTATATAAGAAAAATTTTACACCAGCCCAATACCTGGCTTTTTAATATTACTATTCCGGTGGAATATTTGTTTTATGGATTTATGATTGGCAGTTTGTGCCTGACTAAAAATTACAGGCAGTTAATCTTTTTTTTAACCATTGTTTTTGGGTTATGGGCAGTGGTTAACCTGCTGTTCATACAGGGGCATACAGATCTTGCCACTTATAACCTGAAAGCGGGCAGCACCCTTATGATACTTTTCAGCAGCCTCGGATTGCTGGATCTTTTTAAAAATGACCAACATCAGACATTGCTGAAAAACCCGTTGTTCTGGATTTGCACAGGTGTGCTTTTTTTTAACAGCGGAGAGTTCATTTACAATTTCTTTTTTGATGTAATGCTTAAGAATAACTGGGATAAATCAACCCGGTTGTTTTCGGCTATCAATAACAAACTAATTTATGTACTTTACACATGCCTGTCAATAGCTATTGTATGTTCAAAGACGTTGGAGAAGAAAGCCTGACAACCCTTATTGCGCTGGGCACCGTTATAGTGGTGGCACTGGTATCTTTTGTGATTTTGCTTTCGTATCTCTTTACAGCAAGAAAGAATAAATTACTTAAAGAGAAAGAGCTGCTGCATGCACAATTCCAGCAGGAGCTCCTCCGCACCCAGCTGGAAATACAGGAGCAAACTTTAAAAACCATCAGCCAGGAAATTCACGACAATGTAGGCCAGGTATTAAGCCTGGCAAAACTAAATTTAAATACCCTGCCCAACAGCAGCGAACCCAAAATACAGGACACCAAAAATTTAGTAAGCAAGGCTATTAACGACCTGCGTAACCTGAGTCACAGCCTGCATGGCGATATTATTGCCGAACTGGGCCTGCAGGAAAGTATTGCCAACGAGTTAAAAATACTTGAAAGCACCAAAGCATTTGAAACGGAGCTGAATGTTACCGGAACCGTTTTTAAAATTAATCCGCAAAAAGAAATGGTGCTGTTCCGCATTGTGCAGGAAGCTTTGAATAACTGCATTAAATATTCCGAAGCAAAAAAAATTACTGTGCTGATGCAGTACCAGCCACAACTGTTTATGCTGCAGGTGCAGGATGACGGTAAAGGCTTTGACGCAGAAAAAAATACCGGTATAGGAATGAAAAGTATGCTGAACCGGGCACAATTGATTGGCGGAAGTTTCAACCTGCAGTCTGTACTGGAAAAAGGCACTATCATAACCATTGAACTACCCTGTTAACTTTTTAACTTTATCAATTAAGTATTTTACAAATGGCAACAATAGCACTGGCAGACGATCATATTTTACTGCGTAACGGGCTTGCTTCTTTAGTGGCCAGCCTTGGGCACACCGTTTTGTTTGAGGCCGATAACGGTCAGCAGCTTACAGAAAAAATAAAAGCAGTGGTGCCTGAACTGGTTTTAATGGACATTAACATGCCACAAATGGACGGTTATGCCACCACACAATGGTTAAAAGAAAATTACCCGGATATAAAAGTACTGGCATTGAGTATGTATGATAATGAAGCCAGCATCATCCGCATGCTAAAATGCGGCGCTAAGGGATATATTTTAAAAGACAGTGAGCCGGCAGAACTGAAGACTGCTATTGATGCAGTGCTGAACAGAGGTTTTTATTACAGTGATTTGGTAAGCGGCAAACTGATACATGCTATTAATAAAATAGAGGATGGCGGCAGCGATGTAAATGCCCTTGCAAAATTAAACGACCGGGAAACAGACTTTTTAAAATACGCCTGCACCGAAATGACCTATAAAGAAATTGCCGATAAAATGTTTGTAAGCCCCCGCACTATTGATGGCTACCGGGATGCCCTGTTTGAAAAATTAAACGTTAAAACCCGGGTGGGGCTTGTAATGTATGCCATTAAAAATGGTATTGTAACGGTGTAAATGTCCCGCTGCCTGTATGAAGCTAATCCACTAATTTTGTACATACATTTTAACTAACATCGCTTTCACCTCCATGGAAGAATATTGGTATGTTGTCTACACTAAACCTCGTTGGGAAAAAAAAGTAGCTTCTTTGCTCGAAGCCAGGGGCATTGTGTATTACTGCCCGCTCAATAAAGTGATTAAACAATGGAGCGACCGCAAAAAAGTGGTTTTGGAGCCCCTTTTTAAATCCTATGTTTTTTTAAAAGTGGAAGAAGAGAAAAAATGGGATATTCTTAAATTTGAAGGCATCCTCAGCTATGTAAAATGGCTGGGTAAGCCCGCAAAGATCAGGGAGACCGAGATTGAAAATATAAGGAAGTTCCTTAAAGAATTTGAAACCGTAGAAGTGGTTGACGAAAGACTGGAAATAAATGCAAGAGTTAAAGTGAGGCAGGGTGCATTAATGAATTATCAGGGCATTTTAATGTATCTCAGCGGCAATAAAGCCTGCGTTAAAATTGAAAGCATGGGTTTGCAACTCATCACTTATTTTGATAAAAAAAACCTGGAGCCTGCAGGCTGAGTTATACAAAGGGATATTTTGATTCATTCAATGGCTTCCTTTTTCAGTAACAATATTATCAGGCTATATTGCTTACAAATACTCATGGCCGTTCAGCCACTCTGATAATTTTATTATCTTCACTACCCTAATACCGAAACTTACGGCTATGTGCCCTTTTCATAAAAAAATCCTTTCAGCGCTAATCTTATTTTGTTGCAGTATAAACAGCTTTGCTGCTGTTTATTATATCAGCCCGGCTGGAAGCGATGAAGCTGGCAGTGGCAGTGCCGGCAATCCCTGGCACTCACTTTACAAGGCCACTTCAACTGTAAATAAACCCGGAGATGTTATTCATGTAATGGCGGGCACTTATTTCGAAACCAACCGTTGTTATCTTGCCGAGGGGGTGAGCGTGGAAGGAGAGGGTGAAACTTCGGTAATTAAAAGCACATTGAATGCAGACTGGGTTGAAGTTTTAAGATTGTATTCTGAAAAGGAGGGTACGCCGGGCAACCAGCACATTAGTAACCTCAAGTTCGACGGACAAAACCTTACCACATATTATGGGATACAGATCATAGGCCGCAGTAATGTAGAAGTTCACCATATTACTATGGTTAATTTTAAATCGAGCGGTATTTTTTTTGATGGCAGAACTGACAATGTACCCGCTGCTCCCAAAGTTTATGCAACCGGAAACAGTTTTCACGATAACATCATTCACAATTGTTCCGCCTATAACCTCTCCACCGGTGAATTTGGCAGGGGCGCTTTGAATATTGGCGGCCAGGAGGGAATGCTTGTATATAATAACACCATAACGCAAACAGAAAGGCCCGATGGTTATAATGGTTTCCCTATCAAGCATTCTTTGAACGGACATAATAAAGGATTAAAAATTTACAATAATATCATTCAAAAAAAGCCTTTTGCAGGCAGTTTTGGCGGAGATCATGGTTGGGATTTCAGTATAGAGTTATGGCACTGTGAAGGGGGGCTTGAAATTTATGGTAATACTTTTCAGGGGGCACTGGATCTTTTACATGTTGCAAAACATGATTACAAGTTTGGTGCATGGATTCATCATAACAACATAAGCCAGCCTGAAGCAAACCGGCATTACGAAACAGGTATTTTATTTGAAAAGGGTGTTGCCAATGCCATTGTTGAAGATAATACTGTGAATTTTTGTTCTTCAGGCGTGGAGGTTTTTTGCGAATACTATGCCAATAATGAACATTTTGAAACCGACAATCCATACAACCCGGTTACTGATTTGGTCATCCGTAATAACAAATTCAGCAATATCAGCAACCAAAAAGGGTTTGGTGTGCACATTGTCAGCGGACCCGAAGCATATGCTGACATGAACAACATTCGTATTTACAACAATACTATATCTGCCAACAAGCAGGCTCCTCCTTATTGGGGCATTGCAATTCAGGGCATCCCCGTGGGTAAAAATATCATTATAGAAGGAAATACAATAGAGCACTTCAGCGCAGCGGCAATAACTATCAACCCAGCGGGCCAATTCGATAGTTTAATCATTGAAAACAACAAGTTTAATCATAACGGGTATGGAAACAAACCCGCTTTTGTTAATGGCAGACCTCTAAATTATAGATACAAGAATAATACAGAACAGAATGGAGAGATCCTATCTGCCGTCAACATAAAAATTAATATAATCAGGCCATTGTATTATGATTTAAAAGCCATGAGTATTATTGAGCTGGTTTCGATTTTGTGTGCTTTGTTTTTTATCTGGTTCTGCCGAAAGGAGAACATCTATGCTTTCCCGGTTTTTATCTTAGGTTGTATTGCAATCATATTTATACAACTGGACCTGGATATTGCAGGCGAATTACCCACTAGTGCCCTGTTTATAGCTATAAGCATACACAGTTGGGTAAACTGGCGTAAGCGCAATTATAAAGGACATCGTAAGGTCAGGATATCGATTGTAAGTAAGAAGGAACTTGCACAACAATGTCTTTTTTTTGCAGGCTGTTTGATTCTCTTATTATTGATGAGGTATTGGCTAAAAAATTTTTTAGTACCCGAAGTTATTTTAATTAAGCTCCTAAAATCTGCAGCATATGCAGGTGGTTTAACAGGTATTTGGTTTGCCGGATATAAAAAAACCAATAGTTGGTTATGGATTGCAGCATCCGTTTTTTGCATGGTAATTATATCTCTGTATACAAATTATATCCTACCATCATTTTACTATTTTATTTTGTTTTTGCTCTGTTTGTGGTGTTTTTATAAGTGGAAACGCAGGTTTAAGTTATCACAAAAAAGAGGCTGATATACATTTATTTTTTATTCCATTTTTTTCTTCAAACCATTCAAGTATTTACGATTCGTATTTTTCCTATAGAATTTCCAATTTTCTGCGTTTTTACTAACATCTTTTTAACAGTGATACTATTTAATAAAACCTGCGTAAAATTTGCAATTTACCGGCAACTACCATGTCGGCACCCCCCAATTTTCAAATGGAGCAAACTTATTCAGTTGTAAACAATAAAAAAAACTTCCCTTGCGTTAGCAATATTGTATACATTACTGGTACAGTATTTGCAAATATGCCCAGTAGTTCAAAATCCAATGTCGAATTATATTTTATCCCACTATGAAAAACTTATTACTTTTACTTTCCCTTAATTTATTGTTTTCTATTGCCAGCGCCACCACCTGGTATATCAGCCCTTCCGGTAATGATGCTACTGGTAATGGTACTGCGGCAAATCCCTGGAAAACCTTGTACAAAGCCACCAGTACAGTTACAACTGCTGGTGACATCATCCATGTAACTACCGGTACCTATACTGAGACTTTGCAGTGTGTACTGGCACCGGGTGTAAGCATTGAAGGAGACGGCAGGACTGTTACCACCATTAAAAGCACTGTTAGCAGCGATTTTAATGAAATGCTGAACTGCCGCAGTGCTATGGGCACCAATGGTAACCAGCATATCACCGGTTTAAAATTTGATGGGCAAAACAGTACATGGTCACTTATCCGTATTGGAGGACGTAGCAATTTCGAGATTTATAACTGCGACTTTGTTGATGCCAAAATACATGGGGTTACTTTTGCAGCCAGGAATACTGATGATAATGATCCGGGTTATCCAAGCACATACTGTACAGGAAATAGTTTCCATGATAACACTATGACCAACTGCGGCGGCTGGGAAATTCCTAACACCGGGGGTAATGGTTTTGGAAACCTTCAGTTTGGCGGACAGAAAGGAATGCTGATTTACAACAATAACATTGTACAAAACCGTGCGCCTTATCACAACGGTTGGCCTATTAAATACTGGCAGGGTGGTTACAATTTAGGATGCAAAATTTACAATAACTACCTGCAGCACCGGTTACAGGATTTTACTTTAGGAGACCAGAACTGGGATTTTGCCATTGAAATGTTCAACGTTGCCGGCCTTGAGGTATATAATAATACAATTGTTAATGGTGCCATAGATTTAAATGGCACCACCACTACCGGTTATAATACCGGTGTTGGGTCTTTTTGGAGTGCAGGTTACGGTTATGTTATGCATGCACATGACAATACTTTTTATTGCCAAACCGCCAACACGCATGTACAAACAGGCATTACCCTGGAATTCAATATTGATAGTGTAATAATTGAAAGAAATACATTTGACAAATTCAATATTGGCGTTTTGTTTACACCACGTACTGGCAATTCAGTAAACAACGTTACAATAAGAAACAATCTTTTTACCAATGTGAGTGTTGGTGAAGGTAACGAAGGCTATTTTGTTGATTGTGGTGTTTATTCAGGGGTTAATATCAATTTCAACAAATTGAATATTTACAACAACACTTTCCTTGCATCTGTAAGCTCGCCAATTGCAAATGGTATCATGTTGCCCAACTCAACAGGCAGCGGCGTACTAAAGAATTTTAATATTAAAAATAATATTCTCAAAAATACCAATGCTGCCCCTATTCGGGTACGTGAAGGAACTGCTGCCTGCGACAGTGTGGATATTCAATACAATTCTATATACAATTGTGGCAATAACAATACACCAGTATATACTGTTAGCCCAACCCATTACACATTTGCAAACAACCTCAATATCAATCCTTCTTTTGGCAACGGGTACAAACTTGTTACAGGTAGCACACTTGTTGACGCAGGTACCAATATTGGATTACCATTTATTGGAGGTGCCCCTGACATTAACTGGACTGATAGTACTGATGCCCCCCCCCCGGTAATATGTAACAGTTTTGATGAAAACAAAACCGGGCCAGGTATGGTGCTGCTGAACAATAACAGGACTGTAAGAAAAGCGCAATACCCCAACGCAACTGTTTTATCTACTGCTGCAACCAGCAGCGGAAAGGTTTGCTGGAAAGTTGTAATTGACAGTTTGAGCCCCACGATATTGTATAATTTATTTGTCGGTATCGGCAATCTAAATTCTGATCTTGCTGGTTTTCCTGGCAACACTTTAAATGATTTTTCTCTCAGACAGGACGGGGTGTTATTTCATAACGGATGGTTCAATGGTGCAAATACAAACAGTTTTGCACAGGGAGACACTTTGTTACTTGCTCTGGATTTAACAGGTGCTAATGGTTCACTTAAATACTATAAAAGATCGAATAATACTTGGAGCCTGATGCCACAACAGTTTACAACCATTCCTTCGGGAGTATGGTATCCTGCAATAGGAGCTTACGGAGTAGGTTTTAAAGCAAGTGTAAACTTGTCACCAGCAGACACAATTCCAGGTTATTCGCCGATTTGTGCAGGTTCTTTTGTAATCGTTCCGAATACACCTCCAACCGCCAATGCCGGGCCTGATCAAAATATTACTTTACCAACCAGTTCTGTTAGCCTTGCTGGTTCTGGTAATGATCCCGACGGCTCCATCAATGCTTACCTGTGGACAAAAATTGCAGGGCCGGCTGCTGGTACTATCACTAACGCAAACAGCGCAGCAACTACCGTAACAGGCCTTACTACCGCTGGTGTTTACAGGTTCGAACTGAGGGTAACTGATAACAGCGGTGCTTTCGGGAGAGATACCATGACGGTAACTGTAAATGCCGCAGCTAATATTCCTCCAACCGCCAATGCCGGGCCTGATCAAAATATTACTTTACCAACCAGCTCTGTTAGCCTTGCTGGTTCTGGTAATGACCCCGATGGCTCCATCACTGCTTACCTGTGGACAAAAATTGCAGGGCCTATTGGAGCTGGCACTATCACTAATGCCAATAGTGCGGCAACTACCGTAACAGGATTGGCTGCTGGTATATACCAATTTGAACTTAGGGTTACAGATAACAGCGGAGCTTTTGATTTTGATACCATGCAGGTAATTGTTTTTGCCCCCAATATTCCACCGGTTGCAAATGCCGGGCTCGACCAGTCATTAACCTTACCCACCAACTCGATTACATTATCTGGATCAGGAACAGATGTAGATGGATATATTGTTGCCTATTCATGGACCAAGATTTCAGGTCCTGCATCAGGAATTATTACAACGCCAACCAATTCAATCAGCACCGTAACCGGGCTCGCAGCAGGAACCTACCAGTTTGAGCTGAGAGTAACAGATAATAATGGAGCATCAGCAAATGATATTGTTCAGATTATTGTGAATCCTACCAATATTCCGCCTACTGCCAATGCCGGGCCAGACCAAACAATTATTTTACCAGATAACACCATTACACTAGATGGCAGTGGCAGAGATGTTGATGGAACCGTTGTGTCTTACAGATGGAAGCAAATTGCAGGACCGGCAGATAAACTTGTTTCACCTAACATTCCTGTTACTGTACTTAATGGTCTTATTGCAGGGACATATTTATTTGAACTTACTGTTACCGATAACAAAGGCGCAACAGGAGCAGATACTACACAGGTTAAAGTACTGGCGGAAACTATTCCTTCATCGAACAGTGTACAAGTATACCCTAACCCTGTTGTTGATATTGCCAATGTGAATATCAGTTCAATGAATAATACTACAGCAAAACTGGTTGAGATTACTGATATGCTGGGTAAAAGGGTGTTTACTCAAAAACTTACCCAAGCCCGATATACTACAAACCAGAAAATCGATTTGCGTAATTTATCCGGAGGCATATATGTCATAACAGTTTATTTTAGTGGTACTGAAAAAGTATCAATTAAAGTGCTTAAGAAGTAATTATGCCTTTTAAATAAAACTAAAAAGCCCGAACAAATGTTCGGGCTTTTTTAATAGTTGTTTAGATGTTCGCCTGTATAATGATGTACACTTATACCTATCTATTTTTCTACAAACTTTATGTTCTTTAACACTTTGGTGTTAGGGGTTATTGGTTGTTGAATAAACATCCTGTACAGTAACTGGGTTGAGATTATACCAGCCAGCGCCATCTCATCCGTCTCTGAATAATTTTGCTGGTTTTTAATTTTTGATACCAGGTGTTCTGTTTTTTCTGCATTAAAAAGGCCAAATCCATTTAAATTTCCCCGTGACAGTATTTCTGTAACATTATCCGGGGCGTCTTCACCAAAAAAACTTTGGGCAATGGGCGCTCGGTACGCCTGCTTTGGTCTTTTTACAATTGAAGCAGGGATGCGGTTAGCTGCAATTTTTTTGAGGAGGAATTTTTCATTCAGACAATTCAGCTTCAGCCTGTCGGGGAGTTTTGCACAAAACTCAACTACCCGGTAGTCCAAAAAGGGATACCTGCCTTCTACTGAATTTGCCATCGCCACTCTGTCGCCCTGGGATGATAAAAGATAACCTGACATAAAGATCACCGACTCGATGTATTGCGATTGTGCCAATCCTGTCCATTGATTAAATCCCTGCGGTAATGTTTCATAAATATTTTCAACCGGGTTATAATTTTTTACAGATTCATTAAGACTGTCTGAAAAATATGTTTTGATACGGGATGTATTGTGCCAGCGTAACAGGTGAGAATATAGCGGATCGGCTGTGTCCATTAGCCTGTAACCAAAAAACATTTTGAGCGACAGGTTACTTGCATCCCTGATCATGGGGATATAAGGATATAATTTTGATAACAGTTTGGGGCGAGCTTTTGAATTGGGCTGATTAGCCCAGAACCGCTTGATCTTTGCTTCTTTAAAAATATCATACCCTGCCAGTACTTCATCTGCGCCTTCGCCTGTAATAACCACCTTAATATCACGTTCCCTTACTTTTTGTGAAAGCAGGAACATAGGAACTGGTGATGTTCTTAATAAAGGAAATTCGGTATGCCAGATGGACTTTTCGAAATTAGCTGCTATGTCAGCAGCCGTGCATTCAAAAGAGGTATGACTGGTTTTAAAGTATGCTGCTGCTTCTGTTTGGTAAGTGGTTTCATCAAAATCCTTATTCTTAAACCCTATTGAAAAGGTATGCAGGTTGCTGATTCCTGTTTCCCTGATCAATGCTGTTGTAACACTCGAATCAAGGCCACCACTTAAATAAGCGGCTACCGGTACATCTGCCCTCATGCGGATAGCTGTTGCACTTTTCAGTAATGATTCCAATTCTTCTTTAGCGGCATTAAAATCTGTTTCTTTATCTGCACTAGGTAAGGAATAATCAAGCGACCAGTATTTCTTAATATTTTTCTTAGCTCCGGAAATTTCCATATAGTGTCCGGGAGGCAGTTCAAAAATATTCTTAAATGGTGTAGCCGGTGTTAATGTGGTCCAGAATGTAAAAATTTGAGCAAGGCTCTCCGGTGCTATTTCTCTTGGAATGGCTTCGAGTGTGAACAACCCTTTTATTTCAGAACAAAAAGCAAAGGTTTCCTTATCACTCCAGTAAAAAAGCGGTCTGATTCCCACCCTGTCTCTGGCGAGGAAAAATTCGTGCTTTTCCTTATTCCATATACAAAATGAAAATTGCCCGTTAAGATATTTCAGGCAGTCTGCACCAAACAGCGCATAAAGCTGCACCAGCACTTCAGTATCGCAATTTGTTTTAAGATGAATGCCTTTTTGCTGCAACAGCTGCTGCAGCTCCTTATAATTGAAAATTTCGCCATTGTAAACAATCCAGTAATTACCCGACTCGTCGCACAAGGGTTGTTTACCGGATGCAATATCAATAATGCTCAGGCGAACATTCCCCATACAAAAATCTGCCTGTTTGTAAATGCCTGCTTCATCGGGCCCACGGTGATTTATTACCGAAAGCATTTTTTTTACACTCTCTTCGGGCGGGCATGCACGGGGTGCATTGTATTTATATATTCCTGCTATTCCGCACATGCTTTATACTGCGGCTGTTTTCCTCTCAACAAATGCTGAGATGGCATTCACTGATTCAAAGTTTTCTTCCAGCAGTTCTGAATCATCCACTTTAATGCCGAATTTTTCTTCAAGGAAGCTGATCAGCAGCAGAAATCCCATTGAGTCAAAGTATCCCTGTATAAAAATCATGGTATCATCTTTCACTTCATCTGCTACTACATTGGTTGATTCAACTATGAATTGCTTGATTTGTGTTTTTATTTCAGTTGTTTTTTCCATATTCAAAGATTTATTGTATCTGTTAACTTGCTGTTGATTATCGTATCCTTGCTGCTTTTAGCACCCGTACATTTCCTTCTGCATCTGTGTATTTACTTACTGGTCCGTAATGGCCGTTTTGTTCAATTCTTTTCGCCAGGAAATCACCCTGCCCCAGCCCGCATTCAAAAATCAGGTACCCTCCTAAATCAAAAAAATCAGGAGCTGTTGCTATCAGGGTTGTAAATACTGACAGGCCGAAAGGCCCTGCATCAAATGCTTCTGAAGGTTCGTGCAAAGATATTTCCTCTGCCATATTTTTTACCTTGGAAGAAGAAATATATGGAGGCGCACTTACAATAATTTTTACTTTGCCTTTTAATGAAAGATCTTCAAAAGGAGTGAAAAGATCGGCATTGAAAAAATGACTGCGCTGTTGCAGTGAAAAATGTGCTGCATTAATATGTGCCGCCTCAATGGCAGGTGTATATATATCCGAGCCGTAAGCAGTAATATTGCTGCAATAGTGTGCAGCAGCAAGGGCAACAGTTCCTATACCACAACATAAGTCGAGCAGGATTACTGATGCATCTCCCGCAAACTCTTCTTTTACCGTATCAATGGCTGTTTGTGCAAGCAATTCAGTTTCTATCCTGGGTATATAAAGCCCTTTTGCAACAATATATTCCAGGCCCATGAAATGTTGCCGTTCTGTGAGATGTGCCAGTGGCACACCATCAAGTCTTTCTTTTACCATTGCTTTAAGTTGCAGCACCGCTTCATCTGTCAATTCAGTGAGAGGTTTTTTTTCAGCAGCAACAGGTGATAGTGGTTCTCCTGCGGCTTTATGCCAGAGAGCTGCGAGCGTATTTACAGCATTTTCTTCAGGCTTGTCCGGAAGGATCTTTAAGTCTTTTGAAAGCTGTGCCAGCAGCTCACTATACAAATTTTTTATGTCCATCAGGCGGTGATTCAGTTTAAAGAATGATTCAGTTATTATTGAAGCCAGTTTTTTATCAGCTCTTTTTTATCAATTTTTCCATTGGAACTTTTAGGCATCTCGGATAAAAAGATCACTTTTTGCGGTACCATAAATTGCTCAAGGCTGCCCATACAGTTTTTTTGAATGTCCTTTTCATTGAGGGTAACGTCCGCATGAGTAGTAATAAATGCAGCAATGGACTGCCCCAGGATATTATCAGCAAAACCAATGACTGCTACTTCCTTCACACCCTCCATTTTATAGATCACATTTTCAATTTCAACCGGGCTTACTTTTTCTCCACGTGTTTTAATAATATCATCATTTCTTCCCTGAAAATAAAGAAACCCTTCTTCATCCATTTTAAACCAGTCGTTGGAACACAATATCCGCTCCCCGGGAATCGCCCCTTTTTTCAGCATTTCATTAGTAAGCTCCTCTTTATTCCAATAACCTGCCATTACATGCGGACCGCGTATATGAAGGATACCTGGTTCATTGGCTGGTACCGGTTCACCTTCGGGAGATAATAAAAATACTTCTGTACCCGGGATGGCTTTTCCTACTGAAGTGGGCTTACTGTCCACCAGTTCGGGTTCAAGATAGCATACCCGTTTGCATTCGGTGAGACCGTACATTTTAAAAATGAGCGCTTCAGGGAAAATCTTCTTAAGCTCCGGTATGAATTCGGCTGGTAATGCAGCGGCGGTATTGGTGATCTTTTTTACAAAATCAAAACGCAGGCCCGTTTCCTTGGCCGATGCAATCATCATGGCAAATATGGTGGGTACTGCAGGCACAACGGTAGGCTTTAGTATTTCCATTTGCCTGTAAACAGAAGCCGGGAAAACAAAACCCTTTTCGATGATAAGTGTTGCGCCTATGGTTACCGACATAAGCAGCTGGTAAAGCCCGTAATCAAATGCAATGGGCAACAGCAACAGTATGCGGTCATCTTCATTCAGTCTCAAATACTGTATAAGGCTCCAGCTTGCAAATACCATTGCCTGGTGAGTCATCATTACCCCTTTTGGAAACCCCGTACTGCCGGAAGTATAAATAAGTGAAGCAAGGTCGTTTGGGATGATCAATGGGAATTGTACAGAAATTTTTTCGGCTGATGTAACAGATTCAAAAGTTGTAAAACTGCATTTTTTTATATCGTGTGTAAATGCAGCCCCTGAAAAAATCACCTGGCTGAGGGTTGATACTTCTTGTATTGCAGGCAGAAATTCACTTTTCAATACCGATTCGGTAAGCATGATTTTCGCCTCGCAGTCATTGAGTATGTACTGCAGTTTGGAGGCTTTTGTTTGCGGGTTAATAAATAGAAAAACACCCCCTGATAGTGTAACACCATAAATAGCCAGCACACTCTCCCATGAATTACTCATGTAAACAGCAACTCGGTCGCCCTTTTTTATTCCGGCACTGATAAGGTATGCTGCAATCTTCTCAGCTCCCTTGAGCAGCATTTGATAAGTGTATGACTGATCTTTTACAATTACAGCTGTTTTAGAAAGGTGTTTGCCGGCAGTTATTGTCAGCGCTTCTCCAAGCAGCCGTTGTGGAATAGTGACCATTTTCGGATTGATTAAATTTTGCCGATATTTTATTAGCTTTCTTTAATGGGTTGCATACGCAGGTATTCAGTGGTTTTTTGCTTACGCATAAAACTCTTGTATACCGCTTCAATTTCTTCCGCTGATTTTGACATTGCTCCTCCTACTTCCGCAGGTTCGTAGCCATTTTCATAACCATACCATAACAGATCCATTTCACTGAAAGGCATCTGGAAGAAAAATTCTTCCTGTGTTTGTTCTGCAGAATAAGTATCTGTTGTAGGGGTTCGTCTTATGATCTCTTCTGGTATATCCAGTTCATGTGCCAGCTGGTACACCTGTGTTTTGTACAGGTGTGCAATAGGCATCACATCAGCACCGCCATCACCGTATTTCACAAAAAATCCCTGCTCTACTTCGTGTTTGTTGGGTGTGCCCACCACGGCATAATGCAGCCGGTCTGCATGATAATACAGCATGGCCATCCTGCACCGCTGCTTAAAATTGGATGCAGCCACAATCTGGAGATATTCTTTTACGGGTAGTAATTTTGTGCTGCTTTCTCCATTACCATCAATTACTGTTAGTGAAAAAACAGGAGGCAACTTACTGTTCAGGTTTTGTTTAATACCGATTTTCATCTTGTAAATAGCAGGATCATATTCAGGGAAAATCCTTATTACAGCCTCATCTCTTCTCTCGTAACAGCCAAAACCATTTAAGGCACCGGTTATATCTTCTTCCAATGTTTGCACCCCGAATTTATTGGCAAGTTTTAAAGCAAACTCCTTGCTGTCGCCGCTGGAATCCTTTTCGGGCATCATAATACCCAGCACATTTTGGGCGCCCAATGCCTTTACTGCAAGCGCCAGTGAAACAGAAGAGTCGATACCGCCGCTGATGCCCACAATGGCACCCCTTCTTCCCAATACCGCTGATATATCATTTTTAAGTTTTGCTGTTATCTGGCTGATAACAGCATCCGTATTTTCAATTTCGAGAATATTCCTTGAGAATGCTGTTGGTTTCATCTGCCCTTCGGTTATTATTGATTGATAAATTAAATAGTAATCCCCGCTCTTTACAGGGATAAACGGTTATAAATATGTTTTATTTTAATGATGCCGGATTACAATTACCTGTTTGCCGCAATATTCTCTTTTAACCGGTTTGCAATTGTATTTGAAAACAGAATTGCTCCTTTTTCATTCAAATGCAGAATATCCTGGAACAGGTTCTGTTTCTTTATAAAGCTGGTATCTTTTGAATAATCCCAAAAAGGTATCTGGTGATCGCTGCATATTTTATTGCAAACCGAAACCTGTTGGTTGTAATTATACTTTTGAAATATAGGTGAAAAAATCACCACCACTTTTACTCCTTTATCTTTTGCAAGTTCAAGACACTCGGTGAATGCATTCACCTTCAGACTGTCCAAAGAAATATCCTTTGTATCTGCTGCTGAATCGAGCGGATGATTCCATGTATTATGCAGGGGAACATAGCCTTGATAATCTTTATACCTTCGCTTATTCATTTCGAGGTTACCAACGGCAATTGTAAATAATTGCGAATTGAAAGGATATACTTCGGAAAGCATTTTAACCCGTTCGTAAGGGCTCCTCAATTCGATGATTGGCTTTATTTCAGGATGCGAACAATAATAAGGCAGTAGTGAAGACAGCTGGTCATATTCTTCTTTCCCTTTTGTAAAAACGCTGGAATACTCGATGATGATCATCTCGGGTGTATATCTCTTAAGCACGGTTTTCATCAACGCCAGCTGGTAAAAAGTACCATTGCCGTCGCGGCCTGAATTATATACTGTTTTATTAAGAATGGCTTCAAAAACGGCAGGTATGTAATGATGATTGGCCCTGGATGAACCGATGATGAGCACCTGAGGTTTTGCAGAATCCAATGAATAGGTAGTACGGTAATTAAGCCCCGAGCTTTCAGTAAAATAAAAATGACGCAGCAACCTCCCCACAATATTATCCAGTATCACTACGGTAATAAGCACGAGGGTAATATTGATGAAAAGCTTTTTCAGCATTCTTAAAATTTAAAATAAATAAACTGGCCACCGTCAAAAACACCTGTGAGCAATATGAGGATGATCATTGTACTATAAATCATTATCCGCACAAACTTTCTTTTGTTGTTAAAAAGCATCAGTTTTCCTGGCATAAACTCCTCTGTATAATCTTTAAATAACAGTATGCTTAATCCAAAGAAGATATATATCAGCAACGAAGGACCGTCTCCAATAAATAAGGGCCCCCTTTCTGTAAAAATCTTTCGTATCACCGCAAATGATTCTTTAAGAGTATCTGCCCTCCCCACTATTTGCGAAGCCATGAACAGTACAAAGACGATGAGTATCCTCAGCAAGATGTACCACCATTTTTTTTCGAGCCCGAATTTTTTTTCAAACCCGGTTCTTTGCTTGTTGGTAAGCGCTTCAAAACACAGGTACAGGCCCTGCATCAGTCCCCATGCCATAAAAGTGATTTTGGCACCATGCCATAAACCACTTAGCAAAAATGTGATTAACAGTGCCAGTAAAATACCTTTTAGCCTGTATTTGCGCAATGCAAAAGTTAAAGGTGTATATACATAATCAGTAAGCCATGTTATAAGGGAGATATGCCAGCGTCGCCAAAGATCTGCCATTGACACTGCCAGGAAAGGCCTGTTGAAATTTTGCATCACCCTGAATCCCAAAACAGCTGCAGCCCCAATGGCAATTAACGAATAACCACCCAAGTCGGCATACACCTGGAAGGGATATAAAAAAGAAGTGAGTAAAAGGGTGTTGCCATTATGATAAGCGGTGCCCTGGTAAACGGTGTCCACGTAAATCCCGATCCTGTCTGCAATCACCAATTTCATAAAATAACCCCAGAGAATAAACTTCAGTCCGCCGGCAATAAGATCATAATCGGGCGGCGACAATTTTTTGAATTGTGGCAACATATTTTTTGCCCGCTCTATTGGCCCTGATAATAATAATGGGAAAAAAGACAAGAATGCTGCTATGATGAGAAAATCATTTTCTGCTTCAATTTCCTCATTGTATACATCAATCATGTATCCAATGGCCATAAAACTGTAAAACGAAATTCCTATAGGCAACAGCAATTTCACTTCAGGAAATGGCCAGGATATATTTTTTGCCTGTAATAATGCAAAAATGAAATTATTGAGTTCGCCTGCATATTTAAAAAATACCAGTGGAAGAATCACTATTCCTATACCGGTATAGAGTACTGCTTTTTTTGCTTTTTCGGAAGTTTTTTTTTCTATTAAACGGGCAAAGTAAAAAGTACAAACCGTAATTGCAGCCAGGAATATGGCAAAAGCAGGTTTTGCACTTATATAAAAAAAATAGTTTCCCGCAAGCAACACATATAACCTGTATTTAACGGGGGTTGTAAGAAAAAGCGGTGCAAATAAAAGGAAAAAGAATAAAAAGTTAAGGGATGTAAAGGGCATCTCTTATAGTTTAGTATTGATCACATCCATCATGTCGCCTACGTTTCTCATTTTGTTTAAATCTTTCAGTTTGAATTTAATTTGAAAGCGGTTCTCAATTTCTGTGATTAGAAGCATATGTGACAATGAGTCCCAATTAGCCACGCTTAATGAATTCAGTTCATCAGAAACCTGCAACGACCCGTCGGCAAAAACATTTCTGAAAATAGGTGTCAGAATGTCTATCATTTCGTTCTTTTCCATCTTCGCAATCATTGTATAGTTTTTTCCATCAGGAGTTTTTGATTGTAAGGCAGGTAGTTCAATATTTCAGGGTGATTAGAAAAACTATTTACCGCAATATTAAAATTTTTTTTCCTCAAAGCAATCACAGCAAAAATGTTGTTTTTATAGAGCTGGCCCTGCACTTTTTTCAAACCCGGGAACGCCCTTAACGCATTTTCCTCGCTCTTTATTATAAATGCACTGTCGAGCCCTTTGCCTATATGTTTATCTGCTATATAGATATATTCAAGCTGCAGTGTCATGGGTTCTCTTTCAAGGATGATATCCTTAATAATGTGCAGTTTTGTTTTAAAAAAAGCAACACTCTCCTGGCTAAATGTATGCAGGATGAGGTTTGATTTTAGTATTTTGGATGGCAGGTTTCCTTCAAAGCACTCGATCCATGCCCCGAATGCGGCCACCGGCTCACCCTCATAATCTGCCACCAGAAAGCTGCTTACCGATAGTTCGCATCCATCCACTTCTTCCTCAAGCATCTTGATAATACAATTTTTTGCCTCTTCTTCAGATAAATTAAAAAGAGTGGCAAAACTCATTTTATCAGAACGCCCTTTTTCTGCCGCAATAATGGCTGTGCTAAGAAACGGAATATCTTTTACTTCAGCATTTCTAATAACGTATTCACTCATGCTTTATTACTTGAAAACAAAGAAGTTAATTTATTTCTGTCGATTTTTCCATTACTGTTGAGAGGCATACTTTCAAGGAAAAGTACCTTTTTAGGCACCATGTACTGGGGAAGCCTTTCATTCAGGTAATTCCATAAACCCGTTATATCATATTCTGGTGATTCGATCACTAAACCCAGGTCGGTATTATTGATAACATCGCTAAAAGCAACTACAGCGGCATTTTTCTTTTCTAGATAATTTTTAACGTGAAACTCAATCTCCGGTAATTCTACCCTGTAGCCTTGTACTTTTACCTGGTGATCCAAGCGTCCCATATAAAAGATATCTCCTTCTTCATCAGTTTTACAAAGGTCGCCAGTTTTATAATATTTTACCTGTTGGTTCGCACTATCATTTACAACAAAAAAAGACTGTTTGTTTTTTTCGGTGTCTTTCCAGTACCCCTCAGTAAGTTGAATCCCCCCAAGGCATAACTCGCCTGCAATACCCGGAGATGCCTCGGCATGCTCATCGGTCAGCACCGCAGCAATATTTCCCTTCATGGCCTTTCCTATGCTCACCATGCCATTATAGGATTTGTTCGTCTGGTTTCTTTTATACTGATAACAGGTGCAAAAAATTGTGTCTTCAGTAGGGCCATATACATTAGCAATGGCTGCATTGGGCACTACTGCCGCCCATTCATTTGTAATATCAATTCCTAAAGCTTCGCCGCAGAATAAACTGCAGCGCATTGCAGGAAAAGACAGTTCGCCAAAATAAGGACGCAGGTATTGCAATATTGAGGGGACCATCAAAGCAACAGTAAGATGATGATCTTCCATCAATTCACTAATATAGCTGTATTTAAGTACCCTTGGCGGCACAGTATAAATACAGGCGCCGTTCAGGAGCGGAATAAGGTAAGACATCACTGAAAGATCAAACGTGAGGTCAAACATCTGCAGAAAACGGTCTTCGGCACTGAATGAAAAACCAATCGCATTGAATGCATCTACAAATCCTTCCAGGTTTTTGCGGCTGATGGGTACACCCTTGGGTTTCCCTGTTGTTCCGGAAGTAAAAAGGATATAAGCGGTATCAGTTTCGGGCACTAAAACCGGGTCAAGATTGATATTCGCTTCGGCTGAAAGTTTGCTGCTGCAGATAATATTATAATCAGAAAAAAGAGGTTCTGCTGAGGAGTCAATAATTGTTCTTATAAGCGCTTGATCAAGCACTGTCATGTTACGGCTTTCGGGAAATTCCGGGTTTAGGGGTACATAAGCCTTTCCTTCCAGCCATAATGCAATGATGGCTGCATAGGTATCTATATCATTATTGGCAACAATTCCAACGTTTTTTTCTGCTGCGGGTAACATTGCAACAGCTTTGCGGACAGCTGTAATTCTTTGCGCAAACAGCGCATAGGAATAATATGCATTTTCTAAATAAAATGCATGGCAGTTTTCAGCCGAAAGTATAGCGTTTTTAAGGTTTAAAAAAAGTTTCATAGAACCGTTGATCTGCTGTTTGAACAGCTGCACAAATATCTAATTTTTTATTTCACAAATAAAGCTTCTTTGATACCAGGCAATATTTTACTGCTGTATATCCTAGCTCCCGAATCATTCAAGTGAACAATATCTGCAAATAAATAATCTCTCGTTGTAAAAAATGTATCTGCTGAATAGTCATTGAAGTTTACATGATGCTTTAAAGCAATTTCCTTTGCAAGAGCAACTGATTTATCGGGCTGATTGAACTTCATAAAATAGGGAGAAACGTAAACAAATACCTTAACACCTTTTGCTTCACAATCCCGCAGGAAATCTTCATAACAGTTAATCTTATTACTATCGAGCATGTTTTTATTGTTTACAGTATTTGTATCATACTGTAAAGAACCCGACATAACCCTCGTGAGCGGAAGATAACCATTCATATCTTTCCATCTTGCCTTATTCATTTCCGAATTTCCTATCGCAATGGTGAAAATGGATGAATTATAAGGATAGGTTTTTGAGAACAATTTATACTTCTCAAATTTGCTCCTGAGTTCAACAATGGAACGTATTTCGGGGTGCGATTCGTAATAGGGCAATAATGAAGATATCCGGTCGTAGCTTTCAGTGTTTTTAACTAATGCCCCATTTTCTATATCGAGAATTACAATTTTAGGTGTATACCTTCTCAATACCATTTTCAATACCGCATAGTGATAAAAAATAGAATTACCGTCGCGGCCCGCATTATAAAAGGTCAGTGAGGGAAATGCTTCGGTAAATATTTCAGGATGATAATGATGATTGGCCCTTGAAGCCCCGAACACTAGAATATCTGAAGTGTTTTTTTCCACGGTAAAGGTAGTACGGTATTGCAAACCGCTTTCTTGCCTGAAATAATAGTGTCTTAGTATTTTACCAGTAACAAAATCCACTATATACAGCGAAAGCAGAAATACAAAAGCCTTTAAAATCAAAAATTTTGCCGGGCTGTTTGTGACATTTGTGTAGATTTTTTTCATTGCGTCAAAATTTAAAGTAAATAAATTGACCGCCGTCAAATACACCCATAATCAAAATCAGCATAATAACCGCTATATAGGCAAAATTCCTGACCAGCCAGTTTTTGTTATTGAAAAGGGAAAACCTATCGTTATAATTTGCTTTTTTAATTTCAACGGCAAGAACCATCAATACACCTAAGATGGAGAACAGAATCATGGATGGGTTCTCATAATATATTGGGCCTCCCTTGGTAAATATCCTTTTCACCAGATGCATGCCATCAGAAAGGTTGCTGGCTTTAAAAAAAATGGATGCGAAAGTAAAATAACCAAAGGTAAAAGCTATTCCCAGTGTGTTATTAAGCAAAACTGGTATTTTGCCACGAATACGTTTTCTGAGTTTACGCGTTAGAAATTCCATGGCCAGAATAAAACCCTGCAAAAAGCCAAAAAAGATATAATTCCAGCTGGGGCCATGCCAAAAGCCGAGTATAATAAATGTAACCATACCGGCAAAAACTACGCCCGCCTTATTCCAGTTGCGGTAAGTAAATACTATAGGGTTATAAATGTATTCATTTACCCACGATGAAAGTGAAATGTGCCAGCGTCGCCAAAATTCCGTAACCGATTTGGCTACAAAAGGCGTATTAAAGTTTTCAATTAATTTATAACCAAGTATTTGTGCTGAGCCAATTGCCATATCGGTATAGCCTGCAAAATCTGCAAACAATTGTATAGTAAAGAAAATTGAAGCAAGCAGTATTGTGCCCCCTGAGTGATGGATATAATTATAAAAAACAGCATCTGTATAAATAGCCAGCCTGTTTGCCACCACCAATTTTAAAAATAGTCCCCATAAAATCCTTTTCAATCCGGTTACTATCTGGGTGTAATCAAACTTATGCGGTTGCTTTAATTGTGGCAAAAACATTTGTGACGGCTCAATAGGGCCGGAGAATAATTTTGGAAAAAACATCAGGTATGTAGCAAAAAGCCCAATATTTTTTTCTGCTTTTCCGTTCCCCCTGTTTACTTCTATCAGGTAGCCTATGGCTTGAAAAGTAATATAAGAGATACCCAGCGGAACAATAAGATTGGTGATAAGCGCTGGTTGCATTTTATAAGAAACAGTACCGAACAGGCTTCTAAAAAGCGTGACACCCTGTACTGCCGTAATAATAAAAAAGTTGATGTATTTGAAAAATGCAAGCAAGCCAACATTTATCAGCAGACCCGACAAATAGTAAGCTTTCTTTTTGCCGGGTGCTTCTGTTTTTTCAATTAAAATACCGCTACAATAAGTACTCACTATAATAACAGCAGGCACTATAAGTGTTATAGCGTTGCCGCCAATAAGGTAAAAGCAAACACTTGCAACCAGGAGAATTATCCAGCGTAGCCTGTCTGGCAATAAATAATAAACAATAAATACTACCAGCAGGAATAAAAAGTAGTTAATTGAGTTAAATATCATATTTCTTTATGCATTAAATTTCAATAAGTTCAACCAGGGAGCCTTCGGGTGTGTACAGGAACTGGCAACGTTTGTTATTAAAAGCTTCTGAATAAAATAAACTTACTGCCTTGTAACCGCATGATACAAGGAAATCACTGGTACTGTCAAAGTTTTCTGTCGTGTATGCCACATGGTAATAAGTAATACCTTTTTTCCGCATCTTATTTACCACCGAGCTTTCCTCTGCCGGCTGTATAAGTTCTATAAATACATCTTTGCCAATATTTACAAAACATACATACACACCCTGCGATGAAACAAATATTTTACTGGAAGCACATTTATCGCCAAAAATTAATTTATAATTTACCAGCGCTGCATCAATATCTTCTACAAGGTTACCTATGTGGTGTAATGTGAGCATCTTAACCAATTTTAGTTTTTATTGAAGCACACATTTCCCCAATATTGGCCCAATTGCGTATTTCAGCAGCATTAAAACGTACCTTAAAAACTTTTTCCATGGCTACTATAAGCTGTATATGGGATAGAGAGTCCCATTCTTCTACATCATTAGCAGTCGTTGTTTCAGTAAGATTTATATCATCGTTGTCCAGAACATCTTTAAATATATCGTTTACTTTTTCAAGGATTTCTTTCATTTCCATTGTTGTTTTCGTTTTGTTTTAATAATTATTTTTTATTTCAATGCAGCACTCCCGTGGTACATAATCTTTAAGCTGCAGCTTCCATATACCGTTATCAAATTTAAAACCAAGGTCTTTGTAATGGTCTTTAACCATATTATTTTTGGCCGTGGGTAAATATTCTCCTTCCAGTATGGTATACCCTTTTTGCAGGCCGGTGCTTACCATGGTGTTGAGCACAAAATTTTCCATATTACGCTTTAGCACCCGGCAGCTCATGATCCATGTATCAATAAAAAGCGTAGTTGCATCTGTACGTTTCATGATCACCAGGCTTATAAGCCCATAATCCCCATATTTATCCGCCAGCGAAAATGCCAGTGTAATATGATCATCGCTTGATGAAACCCTGACTACTTCCTCCTCTGTATATCTTATTGTACGCAGATTAAACTGATTGGAACGCTGGGTAAGTTGTGCCACCCTGGGCGTATTAAATTTATTAAACGGCTCCACTACCGACACCATATTCAGGCTCTTCAAAAAATCATTTTCATTGGTGAACTGTTGTTGCAGTATGGCCCTGTTTGCTTCTTCCTGGTATTGCTTCGTCCTTTGTTCATCTTCTGCAGTGAAAGATGCCGTTTCAAATAAATTCAAACTGCGTATGTAATTGAGATATTCAGCCGGATCTTCCGGAAGTTCAGGAACGGTTACTTCGGGAATATTAGTTCTCACTAGGTTGCGTTCAAAAGGGTTATCGTCAAGGAAAACCATTGAATCAAAACCAATATTCAAAACCCCTTGTATATACCTGATATTATCAGCCTTATTATTCCAGTTAGCCACAAAAACAGCAATATCATCCATCCGCAATATCATATCCGGATGTTTTTCAAACGGCTCCTTTGCATTGGCTTCATCATTTTTACTGCAGATAGCGAGTATGATACCCCGCTGTTTTAGTTGCTTTGCCCACAGCTGCAGTTCTGTGAATGCCTTACCGATACCAAGGTCGCCGATTTGAATATTTTCAACACCATCATCCCCAATTATTCCGCCCCAAGTAGTATTATCAAGGTCCAGAATTAAACATTTTTTAAAATTGCCTTTAACTGATAAAATAATATCGTTGATAGCTTTTGCAATTACTGGCAAAATTTCTACTGAAAATAACAACTCTGTATTTACATAGATTTTATTATCGAAGATTTGTCCATATCCTAAGCGTGACTGCAGTAAATTCAGATCAACGATAAAAAGATTTTTTACCTGCTGACAGAGGTCCATCAGGCCAAGGTTAATTTTTCGCAGTTGGTAGGTAAAAGAAACGGGTGTTTTATTAGCAAAATTGCCAAAGAGCGCTTCGTCAATTTCATTAAAATTAAAAAAAATTATTTTGGCCGCCAGCCTTGAATGAATTGTGCTTACCAGCTTGCTGAATTCATCCAGATTATGTGACGCAAATCTTGACTTAGAATCAAATGAAAGTTTACCGAATTTTTTATGCAGCTTATTTGTGCAGAAGAATATTAAAATAAATTCGGGGTCGAATTGATAGAGCTCTGATCCATTATCATATACCTGCAGCTCAATCTGATCATAATCGGCTTCAAATATTTCAAATTTAATATCATTGTCATACCCATAGCCTTTAATTGCCTGCACAAGCATTTGTGTGGCAGAATCTCCCAATACAGCCAGCTTTAAAGTCCGTAACCCGGAAAAGTCCTTCTTTAGATTTTTCTTTAACTCCTGAAATGTTACACTTTTCATTGAAACGATGTGTTTACTCCTAAATATTTATTTTATTAGACTTATTTTTTAAAAAAATGGTTTGTTTAATTATTATTTTCAACCCACTTTCCTGTATTGATTGTGCAACTTTTCCTGAGTACATAAGTCACCCACATCAAAATCACAGGTACAATAACAGTAAACATCCTCGTTTCAGCATTTGCCAAAACACTGCCACCAAAATAAATAAACGCCATCAGCATGAGCAGTTTTATTGAGAAAGGGATTTTATCTCTGTTTACAAAAGCCGGAATAAGGGAAAAAAGCATAGCGATTAATAAAATGCCGTTAAACGGCAGCCTTACAAGTGTTTTGGGTGTCTGAAACTTATAAGAATAAGGGAAATTGAAGAACATTCGCCCAATATTACTTATGCAATTTTTGAAATATTTTACTGGATTGTTCTTGATATTTTTCCAGGCCATTCGTTTGTAAGCATCATCACGTTCAACACCTGTATACTTATTTATCTCATTAAAATCCTCCAAATGTTTGATACGTACCTGTTCCTCGAAGTTTTTCAAGTGAGAGTGCTTTGCATCCGGATCTGTTTTTAATCCCGGGTCGGGGAACCAGGAACCATATTCATATTCATCCGTCTCTGTAGCCCAGTAAAGATTATTGCCTCCCAGCGTACTCCAATAAAATATTTTTCCGGTGATATTATATGTAATAATTAAATAAGGGAGTGTGGTTAATAAAGCAATGCTTACAATTAAAAAAGCTTTTTTATAGTATACACTTCCTTTGCGTGCCATATAAAAAACAAGTAATGCTATGAGCAAGGTCAATAAAACATATCCGAAAATTGGCTTTATCAAGGCTAAATAACCAAATGAAAAACCTGAAAGGAAAAGATATTTTTTGCTATTGGGAGACTCATAAAAGGAAACAACACTGAATATTAAAATACTGATAAAAAATACTGTAAAAATTTCCGGCAATATCCGAAAAACATATTCATAATTATTAATGTAGCACGCCCAAAAAAGTGCAATTAAAAGAGCCCATTTATACGACAAAATTTTATTTGCAGCCTTGAACAATATAATAACTGAGAGATACAGAAAAACTGCATTAAGAATTGTAATGCAAATAAGAGGTAATTTCAGTAAAACAAATGGGATAAGGAAAATTGAATACCCGGGACCGTTACCCAGATAATCAAAATTCAAATTATCTGCAGGCAGGTATCCGTCAATCATAAAACGGGCATAAATCAAGTACCTGCTCTCATCCCCGAAAGAACCATTTGTTTGAAAAATGAATACAAATGCCAGATAAAGCAACAGAAAAGGCAGGAAAAGAAGAAAAGGATTAATTCTCTTAGTTAGAATTGTTTTAAGCATTATCTTGGTTTGATTTATTTGTAATTTGTTTTTTTAAGGCACTCCCTAAATGAAATAACTCCTCGAAATAACGCTTATTCTGAAGAGATAGAAATCCAAGACTGAAAAACTGTATTGATATCATAAAAGTAATTCCCCCTACTAAAAAAGACTGAGGGTTTTTTTTAAATTCTGATGCCAAGCTGTTTGAAAATGACCAGCCTCCATATCCTGATAGACTGCTTTTATTGGCAAGGTCATTTAATGTATTTATTAGTAACCAAACAAGCTCATAAAGAGAAAGAGCTATAAGCACTGCGCCAATACCCATAAAAAATATGTAGGGTCTGAAAATAAATGCTGACATAAGGCCAGAGAAAAAACTCCGCACTACCCTAAGACTGGATTTTCGTTTACCTGCAAATTTATTCTGTTCAGTCCAATCAAGATGAGAGGGTATTTCTTCAATCCGTGCCCGTAATATCATTGCTTTATACATGATCTCTGGATTGATCTCATAATCCCGGGATTTCAAGTTCAGGGTTTGAATAAAACTCTTTCTATAAGCCCTTACCATGCCAGTAAATGTGTGATATTTGTCCTGGGCGGCAAAATGCATAAATCTGTTTACCCACTTACTCATAACACGGCGCATAAAAGGAACAGCGGTAACTTTTCCCCCCTTCATGTATGGGGAAGCCAGTACCATATCTGCACTGGTTTCAATCAGCTTATCCACCATTCTTTCAATATTGTCCGTGTTGTAACTTAAGTCAATATCAATAATGACTATTA
This sequence comes from Ferruginibacter sp., assembly GCA_044225995.1. Taxonomy (GTDB): domain Bacteria; phylum Bacteroidota; class Bacteroidia; order Chitinophagales; family Chitinophagaceae; genus Ferruginibacter. Next base: position 27,424 of record JBGAHV010000004.1, read on the forward strand.
TATCACCAAGGGAATTGGAAAAACCGGTTTTTATCGCATTGCCCAGGTTAAGGTTCGTAGGGTGGTGTATAGCTCTTATTTTTCCGTTACCTTTTTTAACAAGCTCGTCTGCCAAGTAAGCGGTTTTGTCTTTGCTCCCATCGTTTACAATCAATATCTCCCAATCATACTTATACTCTCTTTGCTGCATGTATGCAGCAATAGTATTTATATTAAGCTCAATAATAGCTTCTTCATTATAGCAGGGAGCTACAATAGTAACAAATGGTTTATTGTTCTGCCTCATTTCTCAGTTTTTTTCAATTTGTAATGTGTATATATTGGGAAAAAACGTCCGATCAGAGGCAACATAAATCCTTTTTTTTCAACTATAAAATTGTCTTCAAGGAGTTTTGTTACACTTTGCCTGGTTTTCCCAAACTCTTCCTCAGGTTTTTTTGTAGTATATAATCCCAAAAAAAAGTCAAGCAACTTGCTTTCCATAGGACAAATTGTAATAAATACTCCGTCCTTTTTTAATATCCTTTTTATTTCATTAATTGCGGTATTTAAATCTGGTACAAATTCCAATACGCTTACAGCAACTATTGCATCGAATTGCTCATTCTGATAGTTTGTTTTTTCAATGCTTTGTGTACTTACGTGGTAGTTATTAATTCCATAGTGCCTGCATAGGTCTGGAATATGTGAGAAGTTATCATGTATATCGCATGCATAAATGGCATTACAATGCTTCGACAGCTCAGGAAGAAAAACTCCGCTACCAGTTCCTGCTTCAAGTAATGCAGGGTATTTTCTATTTCCAAGCATCTTCACAATACGCTTAAACCGGTATCGCTGAATGTACTTTATAGGAAATTTATAATTCCAATCAAAGTAATCTACGGCACCTGTTTTAGTGAGCAAATTTTTGTCAGGCAATAATAATTTCATAAGTTAAAATAGTTTATTAAGATTTAGGCTTTCGTAAGTAATATGAGAAAACAGGAATAAAATCATATGTAAAAAAACCGGGGGTCTTTGTTTTAAAAAATACTACAGCAGATAAAAAAATTAAAGCAGAGAAAAAATTAATAGTACATAAAAAAATTGTAGCTGTAACTATTATAATACCAAAAGACGGATTCAAAAACAACTCACTCTTTTCATCAAAAAAATGCGGAATTATAAAAAGACAAAGTACTCCATAGTAAGACAATGTTGCCGGATATATGATTAACCCACATAACAGGAGTGTAACCCAAATGGTATCAAAATATTTCTTTTTATAAAGAAAGAATAAAAATACTGCTGATATAATGATTATAAGAAAAGAAACAACCATAAACGTTAATGAATTACCTGAATTAATTAATCCTGCCCTCAACAATACAGAATGCAATGACTGGTTGATATCTTCAAAATAAACAGCTTCAGGAAGCCTCTTTACGGGGTTATTTAAAAAATAGCTTAAAAAAACTTCATAGCCGAATAACAGAACTGATAATAAAGACAATGCAATTGCGGTTGTGAAAAAATACAGAATAGCCCGTTTGTTTCTAATAATCAAAAAATATACAAAGAAAATCGCCATATATGGTTTTGTAAACATTGCCAGGCACAAAAAAACTCCCCCGTATGGGCTACCCTGGTACTTTTTCATCATAAGCAGAAAAAAAAGAACAATAAAGTTTGTTTGAGAAAAAAATACAGTTGCCCTTACTGGTGACAGTAATAAGGCAATACTGGTGATAAGTATTAACCCATTAATATCTTTTGCTTTAAAAAAAAGGTCGTAAATAATTTTCAAAGATGCTACAAAAAAAATGAGATTAAAAAATGTCCAGATTATCATAGCTGTTTTATACGAAAGCAACCCTAGAGGTGCAAAATACAGCATCGTTGGTGGCGGATATAAAAAACCTACTTTGATTATTTCTTCAAAAAACACTTTGTCTTTTAAAAAAGGCAGGTTTAAGAAGTTATATACAGCTTCTGAATTTTCAGGCAAATAAAAATTCTGTCCTTTCACTGCTACTTTTCCCCAAATATAAAATGAAGAAAAGTCCCAGATTTCCGGGTTCTTTAACCTGTACAATAATTTTTCACCAAAAAAATATATCCCAGAACAAAATACAAACCATTGCGTGGCAATAGTTGCAGATTTGTATTTTATTTCCTTTTGCCTTAAAATATAAAAACAAAAACAGGCAGCCAAAACTAACAATGAAGGCACAAGTTTGGTTATGTCCATTATCTTTAATTGCTTTTAAATGAAAAATTACAAGTTTGAATAAAAGACTTTAAAGACATTTTAAAGAGCTTCCATTTTTTTATGGAAACCGTGCCTGTTTGGCGGCTTGCATATTCCACTGGAAGCTGGAAAATTCTTGCTTTATTTCTCGCCGCCATACCGGTAAGAACCACATTGGGTGCAAAGAAAACATCAGGTATACTCCTGAAAATAGTTGCAAAAAAAGTACTTCGCATTAACCTATAAGGACAATTAACATCATATACAGCCTTGCCATAAAATGTCCATACTGTAACTCTTGAAATAAAGGAAACAATTTTTCTTGGAAATGGAGAATTTCTGTTCGTCCTAATTCCTATAAGGAGATCGTAGTCTCCCCGGGCTTCCCATAAATTAATAAATGTATCAGGTTTCATTTCATTGTCGGAATCAACCTGAAATATCCAGTCAGCATCAGTATTTTCGTTATATGCTTGCAAAATAGTTGGTCCGTGTCCGCTATTGGCTTTATTATGCACAACCAACCTTGGGTACTTATTTTTGATATTATCCAATACTTTTAGTGTATTATCTTTTGACCCATCATTGTAAGCATGAATTTCATAATGAATATTATACCCATCTAAGTAGCGTGTCCAACTGTCAATTACCTCTTCAATTATTTCAGCTTCATTATAGACCGGCATTACCAATGCTAATTCTGGTGGCTGTTTCATGAACATCAATTTAGTTTATGGTAGAATTGTCAAAAAAAAATCAATTACTGAATAAGTTTTTACTTGTGTCATTTGATTTTATTTATTATTTCAATCATTTGATTTGTCACATTTTGCCCGAAAATATTCGCCTGTGTTGCTGGCGGAGAAAATTCAGAAATTTTCATTGAAATATTTTTTTCTACGGGATTTATCAACAAATTCCATCCGCTCTCAACTGTTTCAATCCACTCGGTTTCTGTCCGCAATGTAATACAGGGCTTTTTAAGTATATAAGCTTCTTTCTGAATGCCGCCTGAATCAGTGATGATCTTTGCCGCGGCTTGTTGCAATGCAATAAAGTCAATATAACCTTGCGGTTCTATTAGCTGTATATTATTCGGCACCTTGTATGATACAGGCAGCATTTTCCTTGTACGTGGATGAACAGGAAATATGATCGATTCAGTCAATTGTCCCAGCTGATCTAAAATATGTGTCAGTATACTTGTATCATCTACATTGTAATGACGGTGGAGGGTAAGCAGGTAAAATAGTTTATTGGTGAGCCCCATTCCTTGAACCACATCAGATTTTGCTTTTGCTACACTTATACTGTTTTGCATTGTATCCACCATGATATCTCCTGTGAGAAAAGTTGCCGCACCCAATCCTTCCCTCCTGAGGTTTTCCACCGCAGTTTGTGTTGGGGCCAGCAGGTAAGTTGAAAGATGATCGGCCGTGATCCTGTTAATCTCCTCGGGCATGGACCGGTTAAAACTGCGCAGCCCTGCTTCAATATGAACCAGCGGGATATTTTGTTTTGCTGCAATCAATGCACCGGCCAGTGTCGAGTTGGTATCTCCAAATACAATCACCACATCCGGTTTTTTTTCATTCATGGCCGCATCAAGCTTCAGCAGCATGGCTGCTATTTGTTCGGTTTGATTGGCGCCGCCCACTTCCAGGTGAATATCGGGTTTCCTGATGCCCAGGTCTTCGAAGATTTTTTCAGACATGGCATAATCATAATGCTGCCCCGTGTGCACAATAAATTCTTCGTGCAAACCGGCAAGCGCCCCCGACAGCGGGGCCAGTTTTATAAACTGTGGTCTTGCGCCAACTATTGAAAAAATTCTCATTCCTGCTAATTATCGTTTGTATTTACCGTTACGTCGGTAAAAATTCTTAATTATTATGAAGGCTCAATTTCCTTCTGTACGTTTGAAAAATGTTTTGCAAATTCACCCATTGGCATCAGTTCAAAATTTTTTTTCAGCTGCTGCAGTGCGGTTTCAAATACTGCCATTTTCTTTCCGCTTTTGATATCCATACCAGGAAAGAAGGATAATTGAGGCACATCGTCACCACCAATCAGGTCGAGCGGATGCAATAAATAACTGGGCGGTGTTTTTGTTATTTTACACATCCTGATACTGAACCACAGGTACAGCCTCATCAGCATTTTAGAATAGCCGCTAATATACAGCAGGTAACTCTGGTGAAAAGGAATTTTAAAAAATGGCATCGTAGTTACAGGTATTTCCAGTAAACTGCGCCCGTTTTTAAATTTCCAGCGGTATGGTTTCAACGGGTAAAACCCCTCTTTATAAGAGCCAAATAATTCCTTCCTGCTTTCCTTCTGTTCTTTTGTGAGCTTTGATTTTGCAAAATAATACTTACGCATCAGCGGAGAAATATAAGTGGGCAGGATGGAAGCATCAAAAATATAATTCCGCTTTTCCAGCACTTGCAGCAGGTCACTGCTCCAGCTGAAACCGGGTCCTCTGAACATATTCGTTTTTATACCTGTTGCTTTTTGAATAGCTTCTTCAGCAATCCTGATCTCTTCTTCAATTTTTTCTTTTGAATATGTTTTCAGCCAGCTTTCATGGTGGAAAGAATGGTTACCTATTTCGTGCCCCCGTTCAATGATACTACGCAGTATGGCATGATTACGTTCAATGGCTGCGTCTTGGCCAACTACAAAGAATGTGATCCTGATATTAAGCCTGTCAAATACATCTAAAAAAATTGGTACTACAATATCCAGGTAAGAAGGAAAATCTTCCCACCCATCGTCGCCATGTACTTTCATGTACGACCATTGGTCGTCCAGGTCGAGCGAAATACTAGCTGGTATTTTTTTTATGTTCATATTAGTCTGTTACTTCTTTCAGCTTTGTTTCAGCCACTTTAACGGTTTCGTTCACATTCAATGTTCCATCTAAAATGTGAGACGTATTTACAATATAATAACCTGGTACCGATGTTTTTACTGCAGGCAGGTTTTCAGAATAATTTTCAGCAAGTACTGTAATCACATGCCTAGCACGTGCCACCCCGGCGAATTGAATATCATCATCAGTGAGTGCCGGATACATCTTTTTGAAATTGTCAATAAAGTAAAGCCGGATGTCTTCATCTGACTTTGTGAAAATGGGGTCGGTTGATAATACATATTTTGGAAGGTAAACGAGTGAATATCCTTTGAAATTTGTTTTATCTACCAGCGCACTCATTTCTATTACACCGGTAAAAGGAACCCACGTGTCAGTTATATTAGTGATATAAAAAGGGCTTACTTGTTTACGCAGCAGTACCGCCACGCAAATGACCCCCATATATTCAATTTTATTAAGTCTGTTGATTTCATTTTCAGTTAAAGAGTTGCATAATTTGGCAGATACAGATGAAGGGAGTGTGGAAATAACTTTATCAAACTCATATTTAATGCCATCGGTGAATATTGCCTGCAGTGTACCGTTATTTGATTTTACTTCAGTGACAACGTGACCTGTTTTGATATCTACACCTATATCCTGTAATTTGTTCTTAAAAGTTTCAATTACCTGTTTGTAGCCACCGGGCACATAGCCAAACATTTCTTTTTTTAAACCACTTCTTCTTGCGCCATACAAACGCTGTATGGTTGCCCATATAAATACTGCCGAAGTTTTATTATAGGTGTCACCCAGCTTTGCCTTCAATAATGGAAGCCATATTTTATTGTAAGTATTCCTCCCCGACCATTTTCTGAGCCATTCAGTTACAGGAATTTTTTCAAGACGTTTCCAGTTTTTAATACGTGAGGCCACAATAATAGTGAGGCCGAGCCTGAATTTATCAAAAAGGCTGAGGGCAGGGAATTTTAAAAACTCCATTGTATCAGACATTGAATGGAGTTTCCCTTCCATGTAAAAGCCAGTTTTAGTCTCTACCCATTTTACAGAATCATCAAGGCCAATTTCACGCAGTATGCCTCTTGTATAACTGTCTGACAAAAGTATTACATGGTAAAACTTATCCCATTCTACATCATCCATTTTCCAGGATGAAACAAGTCCGCCCAAATCAGGCGCAGCTTCAAATAAGGTTACTTTTTGCCCCTGTTGCGCCAAACGCAAAGCAAGGGTCATACCCATCATACCTCCGCCTATAATGCCATATGTTTTTACTTCCATTTCCGGGTGGTGATCCACTTAGAGATCCATGATTATAATGTGATAAACTGTTTTTGCCATTCAATTGTTTTTTTTAAACCCTCTTCAAGGCCCCATTGAGGAACAAAGTTTAGTTTGGTACATATTTTTGTAATGTCGGGTACACGCCGCATTACATCTTCATAATTGCCAAAAGTTGAGTAGGGAATAAAATTGAGTTGTGGCTCTGAATCTTTCCCGTTGATTAGTTTCCAGATGAGCACGGCAAGTTCCTTTATAGAAATCTCGGCGGTTGACTTTGGGCCTGTGTTGAATATCTCGTTGTCGGAAGCATCATTTTCTATACAGGCAACCAGCGCATTTACGGTATCATCCACGTATGTAAAGGTCCTTGTTTGGGAACCATCTCCATGAATATCGATTGGTTCTTTTTTAAATGCCTTTTCAATAAAAACTGATTGCGGACCACCCCACCATGTAAGGTTTTGATGCGGCCCATAAGATCCAAAAAAGCGGGTAATGGTATAACGCAGTCCGTATTCGTCATGATTGGCAATGATGTATTGCTCGCCATACATTTTACTCATTGCATAAGCCCATCTTTTTACGGTGGTGGGGCCCATTACCAGGTCGGATGTTTCTGTGAAAGGAATGTTGGGGTTCTTTCCATAAACATCCGAAGTAGATGCAAAAAGTATTTTTGATTTATCCAGGATGCACTTATGCACTACGTTGCGCAGCATCAGGTAATTCTCATCAAGTGTGCGGAGCGCATTGGTATAACGTGGAATTTTTTGTGAGGCCAGATGAATTATAATATCCGCTTTTACATCTTTAAGGATAAGAGGGTTGGCTATATCACCTGTGATAAATTCAAAATTTTTTATCCCGGCAAGAGGTTCAATATTTCGTAAAAAACCGTAGTTCAGGTTATCAATTCCTGTAACAGTATGCCCTCTTTCCAGTAGCTTTTGTGCAAGATTAGATCCAATAAAACCAGCTGCACCCGTAATCAGAATTTTCATTTGTAAAGTTTTTAATTTCGCTATTCAGTTATTCTTTTTTCAGATTTTAGTACGCATTCTTGTCTCCCCTGAATACCTGGTATGCGGTAAGGAAGAGAATTTGAATATCCAGCCACAGTGTCCAGTTTTCCAGATACCACAAATCTTTGCTTACTCGCATTTGTATTTGTTCTGGATTAGTGATCTCTCCACGGTAGCCATTCACTTGCGCCCAGCCTGTAATACCGGGTTTCAAAAACTGCCTTATCATGTATTCGTCAACAATTTTTGAATAGTCAGTGGTATGTTTCAGCATATGTGGTCTTGGACCCACCAGGCTCATATTGCCAATAAATACATTGATAAACTGTGGAAACTCATCGAGGCTTGTTTTACGGATAAATCTGCCTATCCTGGTTACCCTGCTGTCTCCCAATGTGGCCTGTTTTGTATCAGACTCTTTATTCACAGCCATGCTTCGGAACTTATAGCAGTAGAATGGCTTTTTATTTTTCCCGGTTCTTAACTGGGAGAAAAAGATAGGGCCTCTTGATTCAAGAAGGATGAGTAAACCCAAAATGGGCACCAGCCAGGAAAGCACCAGCACAATCACCAAAAAGCTGATCACAATATCCAATACCCTTTTCTTTATCCTGTTACCCACATCGTCCAGTGGTTCGCTGCGCAAGGAAAGAATAGGCAGATCACCAAAGTATTCAATATGCACATCTCTGGTGATAAAGACCGAAAGGTTGGGCACAATTTTAAACCTGATACACTCTTTTTCTGACTCGTACATCAGGTCATAAATACTTTTATTCTGTTCTGGTGTGATAGTCGAGAATATTTCTGCCACATCAAATTCCTTTGCCACCTGCAGTGTTTTTGTCAAATCGGTTATTATGGGATAATGGGAAAGCTCATGAACATTTTTATCATCTTCAATAAATCCCAGTACCTGTGTATTAATGCCGTCTTCTTCAAAGTATTTTGCAAGTCTTTTCGCTGTTTCATTGTACCCAAGAATAATTACCCGCCGGGTGAGGTAGGGACTGTTCTTAAAATACTTTTTTATTCCCAGGTATAAAAACCGGTTTGCCATTAGCCCCACGCCGAACACGCCCATATTCACAACGATGAATAACCTGGATATGCGGAACTCTCTCGAAAAAAACAGGTAAAAAAGCATGCAGATAATCCATAAAAGATACACCTGTGCAGTTCTTTTGGTAAAGGATTCGAATACCAGGATATTATTACCCGCATAAACCCTGAAAAAGAATGACAGCAGCAGCCATGATGCTACAGAAATAGTCCAGTATTGAAAATAAACACCCCAGGATCCACCCGGCAGGTCAGTTGAAAATATCAGTTTGCAGAAAAAATAATTTATAGTGATCACAAACAGGTCAAGCGAGACCAGAGTCATTTGTAGGTATCGTTCAAATTGCTTATGCATATCTCACAATTCTGTATTAACTGTTTGCTGTTTGTAAAATGTTTATAGCAGGTGCTGTAAATAAAATTACAGGCTGCATAAAATATCAATAATCCTTTCGGAAGTTTTACCATCCCAAAAAGGAGGAATGGTGCCTTTCTTCCATTTTCCTGCTATTATATCACTAAGGCATGGTTTCAGCTGGTCAATCCTGTCGCCGATCAGTTCATTTGTACCCATCGTTACAGTTTCGGGTCTTTCTGTGGAGTTACGCAGTGTTAAGCAGGGCACATGTAAAACCGTAGCTTCTTCTGTAATACCACCTGAGTCGGTAATAATTCCTTTTGCATTTTTTACCATATACATAAACTCAAGGTACCCCTGTGGGTCAATCATTATAATTCCCTTGCTATCGATATTATGTTTATCAATAATCAATCTTGTTCTCGGATGTACAGGAAAGATGATGGTATACCCCGATGTAGCTTCTTTAATGGCTGTAATGATAGCAGCCAGTTTTTCAGGATCATCTACATTAGAAGGACGGTGCAGTGTTACCAAAAAATAATGCTGCTCCTGAAGTCGTTGTTCATCCCAGAAATCTGGTTTCCGGATTCTGCTAAGATTTTGACAAAGTGTGTCAATCATGGTATTACCCACAAAATAAATACTCGATTCAGGCATACCCGATTTTTTCAGCTGGTTATTTGCCTGTTCGCTTGTAGTAAAAAAATAATCGCACAATGAATCAGTAACTATTCTGTTAATCTCTTCAGGCATGGTCATATCACCGGAACGGATTCCTGCTTCCACATGCGCCGCCTTAATACAGAGTTTTTTTGCGGTGATGGTGCAGGCCATAGTGGAAGTTACATCTCCCACCACCAATACAAGATCAGGCCGGTTAGCTATAAGTTCCTGTTCAAACTTCACCATAATGGCAGCCGTTTGCTCAGCTTGTGTTCCACCTCCACATTCCAGATTGGTATGCGGCTCGGGAATGCCCAGCTGTTCAAAAAAATCCGCACTCATTTTTTTATCGTAGTGCTGACCCGTATGTACCAGCCTGTAAGTAATATTTTTACCGGCAGCCTTTGCTTTTTCAATCGCCTTTATTATTGGCGCAATTTTCATAAAGTTTGGCCGGGCACCGGCTACAAGAGTAATATTCATAGTGGTAACTTTAGATTGACATGTTTGAACTTATTGGCGAATTTGTTTTTCGTCCAAAAAGTTGCCTGATTTTTTCACGCAGTACGATATAAATGAATTCTGTATTGCCATACAGATAGCGTTTCCACATTCTTCCCGGTTCCTGCATCACACGATAAAACCATTCAAGGCCTGCCTTTTGCATCCACAGCGGGGCCCGTTTTACCAATCCCGATACTACATCAAAGCTGCCGCCTACACCCATAATAAAAGGTGTTTGAATCAGATGCTTGTAAGTATTCAGGAATATTTCTTTTTTGGGAGAGCTCATGGCCACAAACAAAATACTGGCTCCAGAATCAGCAATCTGTGTTGCCACTTCCTGTTCCTGCTCTTTTTTAAAATATCCATTCCTGTATCCGGCAATAATAGAAGCTCCATATTGCTTGGTATATATATCCACCACTTCTTTAACCACTTCTTCCTTTGCTCCTAAAAAGAAAATTCGATATTGTTTTTCTGCTGCCAGTTTTACAAGATTGGCCATGATATCAATTCCTGCCACTCGTTCTGGTAATGGTCTGCCCAAGAATCGGGAAGCCCACACAATAGCCTGTCCATCTGCATTAATGATATCGCAGTTAACAATGGACTCACGCAGGGCTTCATCCTTTTGTGCGTTCACCACTTTTGCGGCATTGATTACTACATGATGAATTGGTTTTTTTTCGATAATTGCGTTATCGATCAACTGTATTGTTTCCTTCATGGTGTAATCATCCACCGGGATATTACAAACTTGAATTCTGCTCATTTTTTTCCAATTTAAGGTAAGTTGTAAGCGCATAAAACATCCATGCCTGCGCCCATCGCATGTACGGTATTTTAGATGAAAAATGTTTATTCACCTGGTAATAAAAATATCCCTTCTCCGATCTCATGTTCTTTATTGTCCAGTTCATCACTTTGTCTACTATGGCTTTATCCTGTTTATATGTTCCAAGCTTAGCTACAGTAACCACCATTTGTGCAGGTGCATGTATATCAATTGGATAAACCGAGTTGCTGTAATAGCAGGGCACTCCTTCTTCTGTAAAAAATGTTTTTATATAATAATCATAGCCTTTCTTCACATATGCTTCATAAGCATGGTCGTCTGTATATTTCATGTATTCCTGTATACACTCCAGGTTATACCCGGTATGAAAATTATCAACCCACTGGTGAAAGGGTAAAGTTCCATATGCCCATGCGCCATTTTCCTGTTGGTACTGGCAACAAAAGGCAATAGATTTTTTTGCGTCATTCATCAGCAACTGCTCTTTTGTATAACTATATACCCTAGCCAGCAAGCGGCTGCCCAGAAGCGAAGCGTTAAACACCACACTTTTGTCCAGCGGCGAATATGAAAAAGCAAAATTTCCATTTTCATCCGTTGTGCGGTTCAGGTCTTTCAATATAAAATCACAGGTGCTTCTTGCTGTTTGCAGCAGCCCTTCTTCCTTCGTAATTTCATAAGCATCCAATAAGGCACTGGCAATAAAAACTGATGCCACTACGGTTGGGGTTTGTTTTGGCTGGAAAAAAGCCCTTGCCTGCCAGTCGAAATTATAACCCCAACAGGCGCCGCTCCATCCTTTGCTTTGAAGTGCGTCTATCTTCGCTGCAAAAAAATTTATATAATCAAGGTATTCCTGCCTGGGGTCTATTGTATATAGAGTACAATAGCTCGACAGGAATAAACCCAGCGCTTTGGGATTATAATCTTTTTTTACTCCAGTTACCCTTCTAAAGTTAACGGGCGACCGCTTGAATGCCTGTATCCATGCCAACCGTGCCAGCCTGCTCTTTGATAACCCAGGGATAGTGTTGAACAACGTACTGTTCAATCCATCATAGGGATCCCATCCTTTATATGCTTCCTGCTCACAATAAGTTTTTAACTGCCCAAACGCAGCTTCCATTTGTTTATACATCTAACAGAATTTCCTGTGGTTGCCCGCTGTACAGGCTATCCTGAATTTTAAATGTCGTTAACGTGGTAAGGCATATCGACCTGAAACTGATCGGGCTTTCTGCGCCATTATTCACTGCTGTTAAGAAAGCATCCACTTCCTCTTTATGCCCCTTGCCAGATGATTTAAGTTTTGTAACCTTATTACCCTTATGCAGTGCACCCTCCCTGAAATCTTGGATTACACCGATATTACCTGCGCCAAATACTTCAATCAATTCTTTTGGCATCGACTTATCGCCATTTGCCATGTAGGTTAAATTACCCACAGAACCGTTGCTGAAGTTTACAACAATAGCAATATTATCTTCCGGCGTAATAGCGTTGTTAGCAGTATTTACAGAAGATGCATAAACCTTTACTGGCTCTGCGCCTGTGAAGTATTGCATCAGGTCGATGAAGTGGCAAATCTCACCAACAATCCTGCCGCCCCCAATCTCAGGTTGCTGTGTCCAGTGCTCTTTCGGTATCAACCCTGCATTTACCCTTATATTTACCACGATGGGTTCAGTAACACTACTGAATGCTTTTTTTATTTCACGGCTCACAGGAGCAAAACGTCTGTTAAAGCCGACCATCAAAGGCTGCTGGTTTTTTGTTTTTACTGCCATTACCTCATTCAACTGTTCTATGTTTATCGCCAGCGGCTTTTCCACAAATACGGGCTTTCCGGCCTGCAGACTTTGTATTACAAGCGGTGCATGCGAATTATGCGGTGTGGCAATAAAAATGGTATTGACCGGATTATGCTGCAACACATCATTTACTTCAGTGCTGCAAAAATTGAATTTGAATTTATCGGCAACATTTTTCGATGTAATACCTTTTGAGGTTACCACACCATCCAAAGAAGCACCAAATGATTTTACACTTGGTATAAGGTAACTCTGTGCAAAACTGCCTGCCCCTATAAAACCGGTATTAATCTTTTTCACTGGTTCGTTTTTTACCGTCACCACTGTTTGGTGCTTGGCTTTATTATCTGAGTATTTTAATAATATGCCGATATGCGGTTCAGGTGTTTTACCCAAAACAATATCATACGCTTTTTCAGCATCGGTAATATCAAATGTATGTGTGATAAGAGGTTTGATATTAATGGCCTTACGGGATAATAAATCAAGGAAAGCTTCCATATTGCGTTGTTCTGTCCAGCGCACATATGCAAAAGGGTAATCGAGTCCCTGGTCTTCATAATGCACATCATATCTTCCCGGCCCGTAAGAGCATGACATACGCAGGTCGAGTTCTTTTCTGTAAAAATGCGGATCTCTCGGTATATCCATTTTAACGGCACCCACTACTACTATTTTTCCTTTCTTTCTTGCAATTTCTGCTGAAAGTTCAATTGGATCGTTGGAAGGTGCTGCAGCGGTGATGATGATCGCATCAAAACCTTGTCCGTTTGTAAAATCATTACAAACACTCACCAGATTGCTGTCATTTCTGTTCAGGGCTTTATTTGCAGCTGCTGTATCATTCGCTAGTTTTACCAGTCCGCTATTTAAGTCGATACCAAAAACAGCACAACCATTTGCTTTAAGTAACTGGCAGGTAATCTGTCCTAACAATCCCAGCCCGATTACACAAACCCTTTCTCCCAACCGCGGTTCTGCCTGACGCAGGCCCTGCAAAGCAATGGCACCCAACGTGGTGAAAGCAGCCTCTTCTGCCGAAACATTATCGGGGATTTTAGCCACAAGATTTTGTGGAATGGCAACTACTTCTGCATGCGAAGCATAATCCTGCCCAGCACATGCAACCCTGTCGCCGGGTTTGAATATACTGTTAGTATCCATAGAAGCAACTACGGTTCCTGCAGTACTGTATCCAAGTGCTTTTAGGGAATCAAGTTTGGTGCGCACCTTGCTGATGGTAGCTGCTAACCCTTCCTTTTTAATGTTTTGCAATACCTGCGCTACCAAGTCGGGTCTTTGTTTTGCCTTACCGATCAAACTGGCTTTAGCCACTTTTACAGTTCCTCTTTCCGTTCCTGCGCTGATGAGTGAAAAAGCGTTTTCAACCAGTACCATTCCTGTTGAAATGGATGGCAGTGGTACTTCATCCACGTATAATTCGCCTGTTTTAAAATTTTGTATCAGTTGTTGCATTTGCTTTATTTTTTTAATCGATCCGGCTGGTGCTTTCTGCCGTTTGCTTATTTTATTTTTTGTATGAGTAACTGGAATTTATTGATTGTTGTGTATTCCACTTTTTCCACTTCAGCAATTTCAATTGCAAGACCGTCTCCCACTTTTACAATCAGCTCGTCATATAATTTCCTTTTTACGGCTGCATCAAAGTTATTTTCTGGTACCACCCTTACTACAAGCTTTCCTTTTTCTTCCTGGTAATATTGTATGTTTTGTATATAGTTATAAATACCGTTATGCAGGTTGAGTGCAGTAGTGGTTATGATGGAGCCATCAGATTTATAGATCTTATCTCCATGCCACCTTCCTTTAATGTTTTTAAATGTAAGCCCCTCATGTCCGCATACAGGGCAGCAATGCCCTACATACTCTGCAAAGTCACCTGTCCGGTACCTGATAAAAGGCATTTTTGTATTGATAAAGCCTGTACCTACTAACTCACCGGTTTTTCCGGCATCAGTAACTGGCAGGTCATCTTCACCAATAATCTCTGCATAGCCGTAAAATGGATTGGCATGAAAATTTTCGCAGGTGCTGTCTTCCCCTGCAAGAATCAGTTTTTCGCTATGGCCAAACCATGTATACATCCTGTACTTGAGTTCAGACTGGATGAGCTGCTTTTGCTGTGGCAAAATATTTTCACTTCCGCAAAAGAAGGCTTTCAGAGTGGTTTGCAAATTGTTTTTTCTTAGATGAGAAGCAAAAACATATGCCGCACTTGGGTATGCATGGAGATAACGGATTTCATTTTGGTTGATATGATCCACTATAAAATCAAGGTATTCCGGTGTGAGTGAAAAATTATCATACTGGTATTCACGCAACAATGGGTCTTTGCCGAATTTTTTCCCATTAAGCCTGTGATTACGCAGTACCGCCCTGTAATCAGTAATCTTAAAACCTGTTTTACCCCAGTTATTTGTCATCCAATACCACTCAAATCCTTTTCTGTTCTTATTAATATAAAAGCCAAGCGGTTTACCGGATGTGCCGCCGGTTGTAACATAATCCGCACCCGACTTTGTTATGAGCATTTTATTGCCTGAAGCAAGCACCGTTTCCTTATTGATAAAAGGAATACGGCTGATATCAGCTTGTGGATTATCTAAGTATTTGTAAAATTCCGTTTGTGCAGCTGTCTTAAAAATTGCCTTGAGCTTTTCCTGCTGGAATGCCTGAACAAAATCATTTTTATCTGTGGCATGCTTATAAGCATTGTTAATGTTTTTTGCATGGCGGTACGATTCCCCAAAAACAAGGGTTTCGGGTAAATAACCTGCTATTTTTTTTATAATGCCGCTCATGGTTTTAAAATATTGTTTACCTGACCTGTGACAAGTATTTATAACTTAACTCAATACAAAGGAAGGCCCAGAGTTTTGATGCATGGTCAATTCCTTGTTCAGTATGCAGCCTGAAACAGTTGCGTACTGTATCTATATTAATCACATCTTTCTGTATCGAATTATCCATTGCGTCCTGTAGCATTCCCTTCAGTTCACCTGATAACCATTTTCCTATCGGTAAATCAAACCCGACTTTTTTCCTGTAAATAAGGTCTTGATCCAGGTACCTGGATGCCAGTTTTTTTACAAGATATTTAGGGGTTTTATTTTTCATTAAAAGATCAGTGCTGATGCCAGCAGAAAAATCTACCAGTTGGTGCGCCAGGAATGGCACCCTGAGTTCTACCTTGGTGCCGCTCGTTGAGCGGTCGGAACGAGTAAGCACATCATTAGGAAGCCTGTCTTTGATATCAAGATCCATGGCATGCTTAAGATCAAAAGCTTTTGATGCCTGTTCAGAGCTGAAGGAATTGATCATCTCATACAACAGGTGCGGTTCAAATATCATGGCAGTACCGTAAAACACCGGTTTGCTGATAGCGTTTTGAAGGAAGTTGTATTTTTTTGAATCGTCTTTATAAAAAGACAATAATGCCTTTTTGAAAGGAATCAACTTACCCCCGCTGTTATATATGCGTTGTGACCAATTAAAATATTTATAGGAATTGTATCCTGCAAACAGCTCGTCACTTCCTTCGCCAGCCAGCAACACACGGTAATTTTTACTGCTGGCATATTCAGATATTTTATACAGCAGCAGGGCAGATGGGTCAGCCACAATATCATCCTGAATAGTGATCCAGTTACTGATATTGTTTAAAAAGTCACTGGCATCGACCCTGATCTCATTATAACCGATATTGTATTTTTTACAAACACTTTTTGCATAGGGCGATTCATCAAAAGCTGCATCATGAAAGGCCACAGTGAAAGCATTGAGGTTGTTTGTTTGCTGTGCTGTTAGTGCTGCTACCAGTGAAGAGTCTACACCGCCACTGAGAAAAAGTCCTACAGGTACATCTGCAACAAGCCTGTTACGAATGGCATCTTTCAGCAGTTGTTCAATAGCATCTACAGTATCATCTTCATTTGTATAAATTTCTGTCACTGGTTTTCGTTCCCACCATTTTTTTATAGATGAAACCGTACTGTTGCTTGTATCGAACTCAAGATAGGATCCCGAAGGGAGTTCCAGAATATCATCAAATATTGTATCAGGAGCTTTGAATGCACGATTAAGATAAAACTGCCATAGTTTGGTATGATTCAGCCTTTTTGCCGAAAACATTGCCAATGGTGTAATTGTAGATGCAAATGCAAAAACTTCCGGAGTATTGATAAAGTAAACAGGTTTTATACCGATCCTGTCCCTGCAAAGGGTAATATTTTTTGTTTGGCGGTTATAGTAACCAAATCCAAACATGGAATTTGTTTTTTTAAGAAAGTCAATGTATTCAACATTCAGCCCCTTTAGTAGTACTTCTGTGTCAGATTTTTTTACATATTTCTCAGTGCTGAATTTTAGCTCTCTGTAATTGTACACCTCACCATTGTATGTAATAGCTCCTTTTTCATCCTGCATTGGCTGAGCTGCATTTCCAATATCAATAATGGAAAGCATATTATGAAAAAAATACAAACCTGGAGTTACTTCCAATTTATTGAAATCATCTGGTCCTCTCTGAAACTGCTTTTCCTTTACAAGTTGTTCAAACCTGTTCAGTATTCCTAGATCGGTACTCTTTTTAAAAAATATGCCTGCTATTCCGCACATTTAAAAATATTTAAAAATAAATATGATAGTTTCTTTATAACGAAATTTTACTTTCTGTAGTGCCTTTTCTACAATGTTTGATTCAAATCACCTCAGATATGCCTGAAATACTCAACCAGGTTATGTACAATTTTTTGAGCTGTAAATTTTTCTGCAACAATCAGGTTGTTTTGAGCCATTTCTTTTTGCATATTCTTGTCATTCATTATTCGCAATAACTGAGCAGCTATTTGCCTTGGTTGTTTTGCTTCCACCCAGAGGCAGTTTTCTGGTTCTGTCAAATAATCTGCCGCAGCTCTTATTTTTGTTGTAAGTACCGGCTTACCTGCCCCCACCGCCTGGAAAACCGCCATAGGGAAACCTTCTTCATGGTAAGTAGGCAACACCAGTACATCGCAGTTTGCATAGTAATGCCTTGCCTCACTTTCGGGTATATGGCCTGCAAAAAATACCTGTGCTTCCAGGTCCAGCGTTTTCACTGTTTGCTTAACCTCATCAAAGAGGGGACCATCACCCAGGCAAAGCAGTTTAAAATCACTGCTTGTTTTTTTCACTTCGGCACATGCATCAATAAGGTCTGTAATACCTTTTGGTTTCATGAAGCGGCCTACAAAAAGAAATAACTGTGTATCAGGGGTTGTTTTAAACCTGTTTTTAAAATACATATCCGGCTTATACAAACCCGGGTCAATCACGTTTGCAGTAACCTGTACCTTTTCAGGCGGCAGCCCGATGCTTAAAAAACTCCTGCGCTCTTCTGAGGATAACACCAACAGCAGGTGAGCCTTTTTGAAAACGTATTTTTTAAAAAGGTTCTTCTTTGAAAATATATAGTGGTTCTGTGCACCATGTATTTTCAAAACGATCTTTATCTTTTTACTGTACAGCCTGATGATAAAGATGGTTACAAAATCCCTTACAAGCGTTTTAAAATCCAGGCCTGTATTCAGGTACACCATACCGCACTGCAGCTGCTTTGCCTTTTGCCGGATGGCCCATGCATTCTTGAGCACCAGCCAGAAACTTTTCAGCAGTCCGTTTGCTGAGCCCCAGTTGCCGTAAGTACAAACAGCTGTTTCAAAACCGAGATTTTCAAATTCATCTATCTCAGACTGTGCAATCTCTGTATGTGTTGTACCATGTATGCCAAATAATATCTTCATTGTTATATTTCCGGTATTGTACGAATAATTTTTGCCGGGTTTCCGACAACCACTGAACCCGGAGGAATGGATTTTGTGATCACCGTTCCTGCCCCGATAATACTGTTGTGTCCCACTGTTACTTCACCAACGATGATCACATTGGCGCCGATATTCACGCCATCTTCAATAACCGGGCAACCACCTCCGTCGACCGCGTTTCCAATAGTGGTGCAATGCCGCAGCACACAGTTGCTTCCAATTACTGACGAAGCATTTATTACAAGGCCCTGTCCATGATACAATACAAGACCGGGTCCGGCCTTCAGGTTCCATGGCAGCTCTATACCCAGCACCCACTCCACAAAAAACCTGTAGCAAACGAGGTAAGGCAATCCCAGGTAAAAAAGCCAGCGCCTTTTTGAACAGCCATTGGCAATCCTGAAAAGGGTAAGTATGAACTTCCCCTTTGTGTTACTGCCATTGGCTTTCCTGTCCTGGAATATGAAAGACAATACGCCCATTGCTTACTGAAAATTTAGTCTGTTGTTGCAGTATACATTGCAGTTAAATATTCGCCTGAACAAATTCAGCCACTTCTTTTGCCCGGCGTTTATAATCAAATTCATGTAAGGCCACTTCCCTGCTTTTTGCTGCAACAGCAAGCGCCTCATCATAATTCTCGAAAATATATTTGATCTTCCCGGCTATGGCGGCAGGGTTATTAGGCTCCACGATAAAAAGTGATTCACCATCAATAAAATAATCCCCGATATCGGTTACCCTTGTGGCGATGATGGGCCTGGCCGTCATACAATACTCTCCAAGTTTCCAGGGGAACCCGTGATTTGCATAAGGGCTGTTGGACCTGCATACGAACAGCACATTGGCAAGACTGTTATAGCAGAGCAATTCGTCTGCATTTACAAAGCCCACCATCCTGATTTTATCTCCTACATTGTATTTTTTAATATGATCATTCAGCCTGTTCATAATCTGGTCGCCATAACCTTTGCCCGTCATTACAAAAACTGTGTCGGGGTATTGTTTAACCACTTCAGCAAATGCTTCAATCAGGTAAAACAATCCATCCTTTTCACCGAAAGTGCCGCTGTAAACCAGCATGCGTTTGCCTTCATATTCCTTTTCGATTCTTTTCCGTACTGCAGCCAGCGCATTTTCATCAATTACCTGGTAGGCTTTATCAGACACCAGTATGGGGTTGATGAGAATCTTACTGCCGGTCAGATACTTTTTGTAATGTGCCCTCAATTTTTCTGAGATCACAATCATTCCGGAAGCACATTTTGGAAAAAGCCATTCAGATAATTGCTGGCTTTTATAATTGAGGTATCCCGGAACACCGCGGTAATCTTCGTTTAAAGAAGCTTTCTCCACCAGCCAGAAAAAAACCGGCACACGGAAAATGAGGCATGTAATAATAATGGGTGCATCCCTGATGATATCCACAATACCGCCAATGATCACCGCATCTACTTTTTTCTTCTTTTTACGGTTCCTGATAAGTGCTGCGGTTTTAAATACAGCCATGAAATTATCAAGGAAGCGGATGCTTCTTTTTATTTTACGGCTTTCCTTTACAAAGTAGTAGGGTATACCATCGAAATGACCATACTGACGTTTGTTTGCAGTGAGCTTTTCTCTTTTAGCGCCATACGGAATAATAAAAAAAGCATTCTCGTTGTTCTCTCTCAGCCCTTTAATAAACAAAGAGACATGGGCACTGTGTGCACCCCCAAAAGGAAAATCAACCGAATCTACTACCAGTATGTTCATGCCTGGAATTTATTATTGTTGAGCGTATTTACTTACCTGTTCAGATATCCAGGCATAAGTTTTAGAAATACCCTCCTTCAAAGGTTTTGAAGGTGCCCAGTTAAGTTTTTCTTTGATCAGGGTATTATCGGAGTTTCTTCCGCGAACGCCCAATGGTCCAGGGATGTTTTTGATAGTAATTTTCTTTCCAGAAATATCACCTACCATAGCAGCCAGGTTATTAATTGATATCATTTCATCAGAACCAATATTTACAGGTCCGCTGAAATCAGATCTTGTAAGTTTAAGTATACCTTCCACGCATTCATCAATGTAAAGGAATGAACGTGTTTGTTTGCCATCGCCCCATACTTCAATTGTTCCACCATCAGCCACTTCTGCCACTTTGCGGCATAATGCAGCGGGAGATTTTTCTTTACCACCACGCCATGTGCCTTCTGGTCCAAAAATATTATGGAACCTTGCCACACGGGCTTCGATGCCGTGGTTACGCTGGTACGCCAGGTATAAACGCTCACTGAAGAGCTTTTCCCATCCATACTCACTATCGGGATTCGCCGGGTAAGCTGATTCTTCTTTACAATTCGGGTTATCAGGGTCTAACTGGTTATGTTCGGGGTACATACAGGCTGATGAAGAGTAAAATACCCTTTTAACACCTGCTTTATGCATTGCATCAACAATATTCAGGTTAATAGTGGCTGAATTATGCATCACATTGGCATCGTTATCGCCTGTGAAAATATAGCCTGCACCACCCATATCAGCAGCGAGCTGGTATACTTCATCAATACCGCCTTGCATAACAAGTTTGCACAATCCCGGATCAGTTAAATCTCCGATTATAAATTCATCTGCGGCAGTAGGAGAAAATTCTGGATATTTCAGATCCACACCACGTACCCAGAATCCTTCTTCTTTTAATTTACGAACTAAATGGCTGCCAATAAAACCACCAGCGCCGCATACCAAAGCAATTTTCTTTTTCATTGTTATCAATTTTAAAATAGTAATAAGATTATTTTTAAACCACTAATTAGGCTTCATAGAACTTAACACTTCCCGGAATTCATTCCTTACCCTTACAGAATTGAATTTTGATTCCGCCATTTCAACAGCTCTTTGTGCCATACTGCTGCGTTCATCTTCATTACGGCATAATTCACTGATGGCAAGTGCCAGCTTTTCAATATTGTTTTCTGTAACAACTTTGCCCCATTTGTTTTTTTCTGCATCTTTTACAATCGCAGTTACTTCCGGAGCAAATACAATTACAGGGGTGCCGCTAGCCATGTACTCCGGGGCTTTTGTTGGCATAGAGAAGCCAATAAACTTGATGGAGTCTGCCGAAAAATCATAGGGTAAAATCAGCATATCTGCTTCAGCGAATACCCTGGGTAATTCTTCATATGCAACAGGCGCCCTGTACCTGGCGGATTTGTAATTATCCACCCAAGCCGGTTTGTTTTCTGTTTGTAAAACAAATGAAATATCAATACCATACTGTATATTAACAAGGTCGGTTGCTGCAGCAATTGTTTCCAGTGAATTTTGTATGCCTGGTCCGATTCTTCCTGCATACAGTAGCTCGGGTTTTGCAGGAATACTGTAACTGGTACGCTGACAGCTTTTCCAGAATGCTACATCAATGGGATTATGAAATGTAGTGAAAGATTTTCCATAACGCCGCTTATATTCATCTGCCATATAACCACTAATGCTCAATAAAACACTGCATCTGTTAAGCATTTGCCTGAACTCACCATCAATCTTTTTCTTCCAGTAATTTTTGAAGGGGCCTTTTTCGCTGATGGTGGAAGGCCAATCATCCATCATATGAAAGACTATTGGTTTTTTAATACTATCTGCCACTCTGGAACAAAACAACACTGTTTCCCTTGTAGATGCCTGCGCATAAATCACATCCGGGTTGTATGATTCAATCCATTGAACAAGCTGATAAGATACATTCAGTGTTGAAACCTGGTGAATCAGTCCTGTATATTCAAGAAATGGATAGAAGTACTTCGTTATAAATTTTTCACGGGCTGAAATTTTTACCTCGCCAGGTTTATTTTTTTGAACTGTTTCATTTGTTTCGGGAACTTTCACTTCACCGGAAATGGTTTTACGCTGAATAAGATTAAAAGGAAAATACCATTTGTATTCTTCCGAACCCAATAAATAGTAGGTGTCACATATTTTTGGGTTCAGGTTTTTAAACATGTGTACCGTACATAATACCGCAATTTTATCCTTATCCCAGCCATGAAAGAGGTTTGCCTGTGTTATACCTCCACCACTGTTATTGGTAAAGGGCTGGCCAATGATTAAAACTTTAGGTAAAACAGGCATTTAGTTGTTTTAAATTAGGGTGCTGAAAATCAACGATTAACAAAACGGTTGAGATATGCTTTTATTGTATTATCTGTCATATTTCTGATTTTTTCTGAAAGACAGATGCCTGCAGATAGCCAGATTTCTACATAGTACATATTAAATCCGGTAACAATCCTGGGGTATTGATAAAAAATCCACAGCACTATGAATATAGCAGCTCCTTTAGTAAATGTATTACGGGATTTAAAAAGACCTTTGTAAACAGCAGGGAAAAGTATCATGCCAAGCAAAATGAGATAGATTATTCCGCCATTTAAAATGATTTGCAAATAACCTGTTTCTATTACTCGACGCTGCATGCTGAGATTATTTGGATCATCAATCACTAATGGACAATAATAAGTGCCTCCGAGTCCCTTCCCAAATACCCACTGCACAGGATTCATATCTGCTTTCATGGCCAGTTCAACACCCGTTCTTGTATCATCATCTCCCCTTTGCTGCAGGTTATCGAACATAGAAGGCAGCTTTACGTTTGACATGAAGACACTCATAAAAAGGCTAAAAAAAACAGACAGAAAAATAATCCAGAATGTTCGTTTGGTGTAAATGAGATACACCATCAATATTCCCAGCAGAGCGGTAACATTCATTAAAATAGCTCCTCGTCTTGCTCTGTATATCGTAAAGTAAATATTCAGCAATGTAACAATGAATAAAAATATATTCCGTTGTTTTTTCTGAAAACCATAAAAGAATAAAACAAAAATTGCCGGGAAAGCGAAATACAGGAAAAAACAATCCATATCATACTGGGCTTCCCAGTTACGCCAGTCGGGCGTAATTAAAACATCCCAAAATATTGCACAGAAAACAAGAAATAATATTCCGTAAA
This sequence comes from Ferruginibacter sp., assembly GCA_044225995.1. Taxonomy (GTDB): domain Bacteria; phylum Bacteroidota; class Bacteroidia; order Chitinophagales; family Chitinophagaceae; genus Ferruginibacter. Next base: position 50,850 of record JBGAHV010000004.1, read on the forward strand.
TAGTTATAAAATAAAACAACCGCTTATACAATTCCAGTTTTTTCGGAAAAAGTAATACCATCGGAACAAAATAAACAAAAATGGTATAATCCGGATCGAATAGAGCCGTTTTCAGCGAATCCACATCGAATTTTATACCCCTCGCCACTACAATTAGGCCATAAACCAACAAAATCTTCAAAACACTTTCAATATACTTGTCCTCCAGCTGGAATTTTACAAGCCCAAAAAAACCACTGAACAAAATAACCAGCCCTGAAAGCTGAATACCCTGAAGGGTGGATCCGGACATAGCTTCCACATTACACATGGTTGGAGCATAGCCAACACAGTAAATCATAAGTCCAAGGCAAAACAGATTAAAATTCTTTAATTCACTTTTGGTAAGTGCAATGCCCATATCAACTGCAAAGCTCTTTTTTTTTCTTAAGCCGCTGAAAGCTGTTTTCCTTTGTATTTTACTTTGTGTTATCACTGTAATAATCCTGAGATTTTTATACCTTACTTTACAATTAGGCGGCTGCCTGTTTATAAAAGCATTCAGACAATTTAAAATCGGGCTTCTCTTTCACATTTACCCTGTAGAGTGCATTAGGGAAAGTTGTTGAGTAAGAAGTTTGATTAATTCTGTCTTTCCGCAAAAAAGTAAATTCCAGCAATGGAGGAATTTCATATGGTCCTTTTTTAGGTACTTTACTAAACTTGTTCGGATGTATATGTACCACTTCAAAGTCTTTTAGCAGTTTATAAAACGCCGAAGCAATCAATTGGTATCCGGCAGGATCAAAAAACCTGTCAAAATCATGAAATTCAACAATAGCTATCCTGAACCTTTTCAATGTTTCGCAAGACGTTTCCATTAGCAAATCATATTCTCCCCCGTCAATATCCATCTGAAGTATCATATCACTTACAGAATCTGTAACCTTTTCACAAATCCAGTTTTCAAGGCTTTTAAAATTGGGTTGATTCTCAAAACAGATAAACACTTTCTCCAAAGAAAAGGAGTCGTTATTTATAGGAAGTTTTTCAACAGAAAAATCTGCCATGAAAGATTTTATTCCTTTTGATGCAAGTTCATTTTCGAAATGAGCGGTAAAAGAAACACCAGGTGAGAAACAATTTTTGAAACCATCAAGATCAACAGGTACAATATAGCCGCCATCATCATTACCTCCAATCCTTATCGGGGGGTGGTTAGTATTTACAGGGCGGATTTCATTGAAAAAGAACGCCAGTTTCCCCGGGCTTGTACTTCTTGAAAAACTGAAGCCAAAAAACAGAGTAATCTGTTTTAAAAAATCAATGATTTTGTCCCTGATTTTATTTTTTTGAAGTTTGCAGATAGTAGTGTTCCCCATTTTCTTCACCGGTTATTTATACCAGATTGCAGATGCAGATTTCTGATAAAAGATCTTAAAATATTGTATCGGTGCAAATATGTATCCAAAGGCATTTGAAATTATGGAAGCAACCAGAACAGACTTTACCCCCATGTTAGTATATTTTATAAAGACAAGTGACAGAGCCACAAAACCAATCGATGTAAAGATTGCAGAAATAAACTGCAGCTGGATGGCGCCAATCCCATTCAGTACATAAACAAAAATATTTGCAAAAATTGCAGTTGAGAAGAAAACCAGGCAAAGCAATGAAATAGTAAAATCAATATGCACAAGATTTTTGCCCAGCCAAATCTTGTATATATTGTCTGAAAATATCAGCATAAGAATACCGCCGCAAATAATTGGCACCAGTAGCAGCAGGTATTTTTTTACAGCATTTCTAATCCACTCATAGTCTTTGGCATTATATGCATATGTTACCCCGCTCCAGAAGGGGCTTAATAATATCAGAAAAAACATCTGCAGGGTGAAAAAATATCTATAGGCAATATTATATGATGTAACCTCTATGGTATTAAAATACCTGGCAATAAGAAACATACTGGACTCGAATTGAACAATAACAGCAATTTGCAGGACAAAAAACTTAAGTCCTAATTTCATTATATCTTTTGCATATTCTTTTTTTACAAATAAAAGCGATGGCTTAAATCTTTTCAGTCTTGTGTTAAAGAAAAAGAAATTGGCTGCAAGTAATACGAAAACAGGAGCGAACCCCGCCGCAAAACCCAAATGCAGGAGAGACCCAGATTTGGTTGTTTTGGTAAGTATAAAAATAATAATCAGTGTGAGCAGCTGACCAAGCATTTCAACAAGAGATGCTTTTGCAGGAACCTGATTTGCAATCAGTAAAGTAGTTATAAGCCGGAAAATGAAATGAAGCGAAAAGCAAATAAAAATAACTGTAGCTAATCTTGATACTTCCTGCTCCATTGTAGCAGGAAGGTTGAGCAGTGAATGCCAGGTTATAAACTGATTAACAGTAACAAGTAGCAGGCCTAGCAAACCAAAAATAATTGCTATAAAATAATATGCTGTGCTTACATAAGTTCTTGCCAATACCTCGTCTCCTTTTGCATTTGCTTCTGCAAACTTATTTCTTAGTCCATGAGTAAATCCAATGTCAAAAAATGAAATCCATGCTATCATTGAACTCAGGGTAAGCCAAATTCCATATTGCGATGGATTTACATACCCGATTGTAAGAGGCACAGAAACCAAACCAATAGCGATACTGCAGCCTTTTATCAGAATCGAGCCAAGGATGTTTTTTTTTGCCTCTATACTTCTTTCATGCCCCTTAGAAAAAAAATCCTTTATCAATCTCATAAAAGCACAGGTTAGGTTCAGAGTTTCCAATAGTTAACTGTTCGTTTACAAAAACTGGTTATAACTAAGGGATTATTGAATTTTCTATTGTTCATTTTTTTTCCTCAGACGGTTGATATCACCCTGTACCATCTCTTTCACGAGGCCTGCCAGGTCGTATTTCGGTTTCCAGCCCAATTTTGCTTTTGCTTTGCTAGCATCACCGATCAGCAGGTCAACTTCAGTAGGTCTGAAATACGCAGGGTCTACAGCTACAACCTCCTTTCCAGCCGGAAGCTGAAATTCAGGTTTGCCGCATGAAACAACGTATCCTTTTTCATTTATCCCCTCTCCTTCAAATCGCAGCTCAATGCCTGCTTCTAAAAATGCCAGTCTGACAAATTCTCTAACGCTTGTAGTTACGCCTGTTGCAATAACAAAATCTTCTGGTGTTTCCTGTTGCAAAATCATCCACATGGCTTCCACATAATCCTTGGCATGCCCCCAGTCTCTCTGAGCATCAAGGTTACCTAAATAGAGGGCCTGTTGTTTTCCTGATACAATTGCGGCAACGGCCATTGTAATTTTTCTTGTAACAAAGGTTTCGCCGCGTAAGGGACTTTCATGATTAAACAGTATACCGTTACACGCAAACATATTATATGCCTCACGGTAGTTAACGATAATCCAATAGCCATACAATTTCGCTACTGCATAAGGACTTCTTGGATAAAATGGTGTTGTTTCTTTTTGTGGCACCTCCTGCACCAGGCCATATAATTCAGAAGTTGAAGCCTGATAAATACGTGTTTTTTTCTCAAGCCCCAGTATGCGGATAGCTTCTAAAATACGCAAAGTACCGATTCCGTCCGCATTGGCAGTATATTCAGGAGTATCAAAACTAACTTTTACATGACTCATTGCAGCAAGATTATAAATTTCATCTGGTTGCACTTCCTGAATGATCCGGATTAGATTGGTGCTGTCGGTTAAATCACCATAATGCATTATAAAATTCTGCTTATTCTCATGCCTGTCCTGATAAAGGTGGTCAATACGTTCCGTGTTGATTAAAGACGAACGCCTTTTTATGCCATGAACTTTATATCCTTTTGCAAGTAACAACTCGGCGAGATATGCGCCATCCTGACCGGTTACACCGGTGATTAATGCAGTCTTCATTATTTTGTTGAATTTGGAAAATCTCTAAGAGGCGATAATAGAAGGTGATTGTTGTTTCGTTAAAAAATCCTGGTAAGCAGATTCAATTCCTGTCCTGAGCGGAGTTGTATGATGCCATCCTAATGAATGAATTCTGGAAACATCGAGCAATTTTCTTGGTGTGCCATCAGGTTTCGAAGTATCAAAAATTAGTTTCCCACTATATCCAACGACATCTTTTATTAATTCGGCAAGCTCTTTAATCGTGATATCTGTACCACAGCCTATATTCACAATTTCGTTCTCATTATAGTGTTGCATTAAGAATAAACAGGCTTCAGCCAGATCATCTGAATATAAAAACTCTCTCTTTGGGCTTCCTGTTCCCCATATTTTTACTTCCCCGAGCCCTAACACTTTTGCTTCATGAAATCTGCTTATCAACGCCGGCAGTACATGTGAATTTTGTGGATGGTAATTATCGTTGATACCATACAAATTTGTTGGCATTGCACTGATAAAATTTGCCCCATACTGGGATTTATATGATTCACACAGTTTGATTCCTGCAATTTTTGCAATGGCATAAGGTTCATTTGTATATTCAAGAGCACCGGTTAACAGGTATTCTTCTCTAATCGGCTGCTGCGCCATTTTAGGGTAAATACAAGAGCTTCCCAAGAAAAGCAGTTTAGACACCTCATGCTTATAGGCTGAATTAACAACATTCGATACAATCATAAGGTTGTCGTAAATAAATTCGGCCCTGTATGTATTGTTGGCCATTATGCCTCCAACTTTAGCCGCAGCCAGGAAAACATAGTCAGGTTTTTCTGTTTGAAAAAAATCTTCGACGGCAATTTGGTCTCTTAAATCAAGTTCAATCGAGGTTCTGTAAACAATATTTCTAAAACCATTTTTCGTTAGAACCCTCATAATAGCAGAGCCAACCAATCCCCTGTGTCCCGCTACATATATTTTGTCATCTAATTTCATCATGATTGAGCAAAGGTGTAGTTAACTGACGCTAAAGCTTTCTCATGAAGGAAATGATCATCTTTTAAGTCAATAACCAGTGAATACCCTATTGATGGCAGGTTAATCTTTACAGATTTATTCAAAATTCGTACAACATTACCTTCCATCTTATAAATAGAACGATAAATATTTTTTTCTGTTATGCTGTTGTCAACATTTATTTTTTCAAGACAAATGTTTTGATTGCTTGCTGTAAACTCTTTAATTGCATTTATTTCAGCTTCGCTGATTATTGCTGGTCTTCCAAGCCAGTAAAGAATATTAATCACCCCTTCTGTGGTTTTGAACACAGAAAGGATATCCGAATCAGCAATATAAGCAAACACATAATTTTTAAATAAGGGTTTACTCTGAATCTTACTCCTGATCAGTCTTTGTGTCTCGACCGAAACAAAAGGAGTAAAGTTTTCAATTTTCCTTTTTGTTAATAACGCGGATACTTTTTTCTCACAATTGGTCCTTGTGTAAAGTATATACCAATTCTTCTGCATAACTATTTTTTAGTAGTTGAAAAAGTGCAGTTAATCGGGATAATGGAGAGAGATAGTTAGTCAGATAATTGGAAAAGCTGGTTGGTCTAAGGATTGGAAACAAAAGTAGCGATTAATTATGGCTTCGCCAATCTCAGTCACATAAATTTAATGTGCGGAGTTCCTTGGTTATTCATTGAAATTGGACTTAAAAGTATCATTAGGATTTTGTAGTCTTTTTAAATTTTTTTACCCCTTTCTTTATTACCATAAACATAATCATAACCATAGCCATAAGTATTCTTAAACACTCCTTTAGTTTTGAGGCCGTTAAATATAATAGCGGGGTTATGGATTGTATTTATTTGATTGGACTGGTCAAGCCTGTCAATCAATTTTTTAGGTGTATAATTGTGCCTTACAACAAATAGTGTGGCATTGCACAATTCTGTTAAAATGAAAGCGTCGGTTACAAGTGCTGAAGGGGAAGTATCAATTAGCACAAGATCAAAATTTTTCTCAAGATAATCTATTAATATGGCTACCTTGCCATTTGCTAATAACTCAGTTGGGTTTTCTGGCAAGGTTCCAGCTGAAATAAAATACAAACTTTCATAACCAGATAATTGGTTCACGATTTTTTCAGCCTCTTTTTCGCCTTGAAGATACTCTGTAACACCTTCTCTGTATTCTACATCCAGTATTTTTGAAAGAGTGGGGTTATTCAAGTCCAAATCAACCAAAACAACTTTTTTCCCCGTTAAAGATAAGCTTACAGCAAGGTTCGCACTTACAAAACTCTTTCCTTCGCCAGAAATGCTGGATGTAATCAATATTTTCTTATGTGAGGAATCAATGCCTAAAAACGATAAAGAAATACGCAGTTTCCGGAAAGATTCAGCTATAAAACTCCTTGAACCTTTTGCAATCACCAAAGGAAAGTTCGTTTTTTCGAAAGGTATTTCAGCTATTACAGGAATTGAGGTCATCTTCTCTATTTCGCTACGATACATCACCTTACCGTTGAACATATCTTTAATCACGATTATGCCAACAAACAATCCAGTGCCTACTACCAATGAAAGTAGGTAAATAAGTTTCTTTTTAGGACTTACCGGGAATTTGCTGCTCATTGCACTATCTACCACTTTACTGCTTGAAGAAACTGAAGCTAGTTTCAATTCAGCATCTTGTTTTTTTTGAAGCAGCTCCTGATATAAAGCATTTTTTGTTTGTTGCTGGCGGCTAATATCAATCAGTGCCCTTTCTTTTCCTGGCATTGACATCAGTTTCGAATTGAACCCTCCAACTGTAGACATTAAACTTCGTTTGGTTGCGTCTATATTTGCTTTTTGAGCCCTTATGTTATTAACAATCTCTGGCTTTAATTTATTTATCTGCTCTTCTAAAGCAACCAATCTTGGGTTTTTCTCGCCAACAACTGATTTTAGTTTATCGTATTCCTGTTGTGAGCTATATAGCTGAGTCGTAAGTGTAGTCAATGTTTGATCTGTAATTCCAAATGTAGATGGAACTAATGCAGAGCTGCTGTTGGTTTTATCGCCGGCATATTTTTCAACCTGATTCAAAACAGCATATTGATTATCCAGCTCGCCAAGTTTTGTATCGATTGATGCTGCGCCCTGAATTAACACACTACTCTGTTCTACAGTACTGATTGCACCAGCCCCGGCTCTATATTGCTGAATTTTTTTCTCAATTGAATCCAGGTCCTTTCCCAATATTGCAAGCTGTTCATTTATGAAATTAAGTGCATTTAAAGAAAGGTTATTTTTGTCTTGAACAGACCTTCGTTCGTATATGTCAACCAGATTATTGAGAATATTTATAGCCCGTTGTGGGATAGGGTCTTTATAGCTTAAATCAACCAAAGCACTTACTCCTCCAGATACAGTCAAATATTGAGACATATCTACTGCTACTTTATTGGGCCTTATAAGGGAAAAGCTTAATTGTCGTGAAGATTCAAGAGAAGGTATATGATACTTATTAATTGAAAATTTTAAAGGCCCATATGCAGTATTAACTATTTTGTTTAAAGGGTATTTATCTTTACCTCCAAGAATGACTGAAGAATCCGATTTATCAAAAGAAAATCCAACATCATTAACTTCTGTAAGAATATCTGGGTTCTCTACCTCAACTATCACTGGAGAAATCTCATAAGCATCCCCATTTTTAAGATTCCCTTTTTGAGATAGAGGTGCATATAAGGCAAGGCGCTTTACAACATTTTCCATAAGTATTCTTGACTGAAGAACCCTAATCTCATTGTCAATGTTTTTCTTGGATTCAAAAAAACTTGCTGACTGCAATGTTTGCCCATCATCGCTTCCTTTTCTGTCATCCTTAATCATAATGGATGCAAACGCGGCATACACCGGGGTTGTATACCTTAAATAAACATATGCCCCTGTCACAGATAATATCGTAAACAACAATAACAATGGCCAATAAGGTAAAAATTTAGATACGAGTTGTTGCATCGAATTAGCCTCTTTGCTGATTTGTTCGCCGTATCTTTCGTTTGCTGATTCCATTTTACTTCAAATGTGCTTTTCAGAGTGAGATCATTTAATTACCTTATCAAATACCAAAAACAAAAAAGATACCCCAGTTAGAATAAGTGGAATGACCTGCTGACGTCTTTGAGACAAAGCAAGATCAACTCTTTCCTTATTTGGCTCAACATATAATAAGTCATTCGGTTTTAAGTAATAAAAATCCGAATTGAGGAAGTCACTTGAGTTAATATTAATGCGACGAGTTGTTCGTACACCGTTTTCCTCTCTAACTAGTAGTATATTTTCTCTTTTCCCATAAATGGTTAAATCTCCTGCCAGAGCCAGTGCTTTAATAAGTGTAATTTGTTCGCTAGGCACATTTATTACTGAAGGGTGCCCTACCTCACCTAAAACAGTCACCTCAAAATTAAGGTGCCTTATTTCAACCATTGGGTCAACTAAAACTTTTTTACCTATGATAAGGTTTGTAATATTTTCTTTAAGCTGTTTTTTGGTGTATCCGGCAGCTTTAACAACTCCAAGGGAAGGGATTTCGATATTTCCGTCAACATTAACCAAATAACCTGCTCCACCTTTTGGATCTGCGCTTAAAGCTTTATTAAATTCAGCTGACGCTTCCCTGCTGCGACTTGAAATTACAATATCAATAATGTCTCCTTGTTGAAATGGCGCTTCAACAATTGTCATATTCTTTCTGTATGTTGTGTCATGTGAATTTTCGAAGTACGCTATCTTTCTTTGAGTAGAGCATGATGCCAAAAAGATCATAAAAGTGATCAGTCCAAAAAATGAAGTTTTAGTTCCCATATTGCGTGATTTAAGAGTTATCGCATTAAAAAAATGGCTGGATTACGTGAGGCTTTGCACGGTATATTGAACGTGTGGTTTTGGCACGGATGATAGAATCTTAAGTAGGTAAGCTGCAGTTATGCACTGCAATTGCGCCGTAAAAATACTATAAAATATCTAATATCAAAATTAATTTTAGATTAGTTTGACTTGTTGTTTATTAAAAAAAATATCCACCTGACGCTGTTCAAAATTGTGAATTGACAGGTTTACACTGAGGAAGTTGTATTTTTAAGAATAATGAAAAATTTGAACAACTTAACCGCATTTCTCTTTTTTTTGCTTTGGTTTCCTTCTCTTCTAAAAGCGCAGGTAATTATACAAAAGGACCCTGCAATTGAATCATTGGTAAAACAAGTTTCACCAGATTCATTGCAGTTTTATATAAAGACACTGGTGGCTTTTGGCACCCGAAACACTTTAAGTAATCAAACGAACATTACAAGGGGTATTGGAGCAGCCCGTAAATGGGTGCTAGGTAAGTTTACTCAATTTGGTGCACAGGCTAATGGAAGGCTTACTGCTTTTATAGATACCGTTACGCTGCAATCAGATGGGCGCAGGGTAGGCAGACCGGTACTTTTGGGTAATGTTGTAGCTACTCTTAAAGGAACTGACCCCACCGATAACAGGATTTTTATCATTAGCGGGCATTTGGATAACATGCGCAGCAGCCCTACGGACAGTATAGGTGATGCCCCTGGTGCTAATGACGATGGCAGTGGCACAGCAGCTGTTATTGAGTGTGCAAGAGTAATGAGCAAGCAGGGTTTTCCGGCCACCATAATTTTTGTGGCGGTTAGTGGCGAGGAGCAGGGTTTACTGGGGGCCAATTTTATGAGTGAAAGAGCAAAAAACGAAAACTGGAATATAGAAGCAGTGCTGAACAATGATATTATGGGCAGCAATAACAGCAATGAAACCAATATTATTGATAACACCCGGATAAGAGTTTTTAGTGAGGGTTTGCCTGCTTTTGAAACCGAAAAAAATGCGGCGAATATTCGCACTTTGGGCTTAGAAAATGATGGCAAATCCAGGCAGCTTGCCCGCTATGTAAAAGAAATTGGAGAACGTTATGTTGAAAATTTACAGGTAGTAATGATTTACCGCAATGATCGTTTTTTACGTGGCGGAGATCATACACCTTATGTACAAAGAGGATACTCTGCCATTCGTATTACAGAAATGAATGAAAATTATACGAGGCAACATCAAAATATAAGAACAGAAAATGGTATTGAATACGGCGACCTTGAAAAACATATAGATTACGAATACCTGCGCAAGAACACTGCTTTGAATTTGGCCAATCTTGCCAACCTTGCAAAAGCACCGGCCATGCCTGACTCTGTAAAAATGGATGTAAAACGTTTAGGCAACAGCACCAGCCTTTACTGGAACAAACCAAAAACAGGCAACGTTAAAGGCTATTATGTTTTAATAAGAGAAACTACCAGCGCCGTGTGGCAGAAAAAAGTATTTACTGCAGATACAAACATTTTACTTCCTTACAGCAAGGACAATTACTTTTTTGCCGTGCAATCTGTAAATGAAACCGGCAACGAAAGTTTACCGGTTGTACCTGGTGTAGCCGGCAGATGATTTTAACCCACCGGTATTTCTTTAACATTGCCGGTACGTTTTAATACACCCCAGCCCTGAAGCTCACCTTTAATAGCTTTGTTGAAAGATTTAAACAGGATATAGTACATTAATTGCCGGTAAACAAGGCGCTGCGGAATCATCCACAACAATTTTTTGTAGTCCTCTTTTTCAAAAGCAAAAGCCAGTGCAGCTCCTGCAACATCCACCAGTGTAAAAATAAAGTAGTACAAAACAATATGCCCAACACTGGCAGGTATAATCCCAAACCCAGCAGCAAGTAGGCTAACTACAAGTATAATATCAGCCAGTGGTGCCAAAAAAGGCAGTATCATCTGAAATATTAAAATGTTAGGCATAGCCACCAATCCAAAATTTTTATATTTAGGATTAAAGGCTGCATCCCTGTGTTTCCAGAAGCATTGCATCACACCAAAACTCCAGCGAAAGCGTTGCTTCATGAATTGCTTCATCGATTCTGGTGCTTCAGTATAAGATACCGCTTCATTGCAATTGCGTATTGTATACCCGTTGCGGAGCAGTCGCATAGTAAGGTCGCAATCTTCTGCAAGTGTATCTGTTGTAAACCCTCCTGCTTTAATAATAGCATCTTTTCTAAAAGCCCCAATGGCGCCTGGCACAACAGTAATACAGTTTAATAAATCAAAGGCACGCCTGTCAAAGTTTTGTGAGGTAATGTATTCTATGCTTTGCCAGCGTGTAATCATGTTTATTTCATTGCCCACTTTTACATTTCCAGCAACCGCCCCCACTTCGCTGGTGGTAAATTTATTCATCAGCTGCATAACCGCATCTGGTTTTAATTGTGTATCGGCATCTATACAAACCACAAATTCTGAATCGGCTAAATTAATGCCATAGTTTAAGGCTGATGCCTTACCCCCATTTGTTTTTGTATACACTTGTACATTGGGTGTTTTTGCAAAAGCTTCACTTACTTTTTCAAAAGTGCTGTCCTTACTGCCATCATCCACAAAAATTATTTTTAACGATGGATACGTTTGTAATAACAAATTATTTACAGTACGCACAGCATTTACTTCCTCGTTATAAGCTGGAACAATTATGGTTACAAAAGGAAAATTGTTTTGCCAGGGCGCAGCTGCAACAGCCTTCTTTTCTTTTCTTCTTTGAATGGATGCCAGCACTGCCATAAAAACAATACGTGCAACAGACAATACTATGCCTACAATAAAAAGTGAGAATAAAATATTTTGTGCCCAGTAAGTAGCTTCAGCTATAAAAAAATTCACTTTGTTCATTGGTGATTGGGGCACGGGGGGCATTACATCATCTTTTGTTTTACCCATTAAATCTGCCACGGTGGTAAACTTGCAGCCCTTTTTTTGAAAGTAATCAATAATGCGTGGTAATGCCTGTATAGTTGCTTCCCTGGTTTTGCCACCGGCATCATGTAGCAATATGATGTTTGCATCCCTCTCCTCAGTTTGCCTGATAGTACGGGCCACTATACTGTCTGCACTTACGCCCTCTTCCCAATCGTTTGGGTCAATGCTTTCTCCAACCGTTATATAATTATCTTTTTTACTTCTTGCAAGTGGTTCTATCTCGTCATAAGTCTGTGGTTCACTATCTGCATTATATGGCGCCCTAAATAAAATGGTAGAACGGCCAGTAATACTTTCTATCAATAACCTTGTCAGCCGCAACTCAATTTCTGCCCTTTCGGGGCTCATCTTAGCAACGTTGCTGTGAGTGAACGTGTGATTACCAATTTCATAACCATTTTCATTGATGCGTTTAAGTAATGGAATATTTTTCTCCCCTTGTAAACCCACAATAAAAAAAGTGGCAGGAACTTTTCGCTTTTCTAAAATATCCAAAATAAGTGGTGTCCATCTTGGGTCGGGGCCATCATCAAATGTTAATATTAATTTGTGTCCAGGGCCTACGGGGGTTTTATCTTCTGCAAATTTTTTATAAACGTACCCCGATGGCAGTTGCAGGTAATTTTGCTCTGCAATTAGTTGCTCTGTGGTATCAATTTGTAGATCTATCTGGCCTGCCTGGGGCGTATATAAAAAATCAAGTAATTCACCACCTTCATCACCAATGGGTGTCGGTTTACCATTATCATTAAAGGGTACTTTTTTAAGTATAGAAAAGTCAAAAGGTTTTGTCCCAAGCGCATCATTACTTAAATCACTATTATAAAATTTCCAAACCCTTGCATCCTCACTGCCCATACGCCATAGTGCTGTACCTGCAGTAGCATACTCATCACTAAAGCGCAAAATATTGAAGGAAGTGGCTGCATCGGTAAACCAAACCTCGTGTTTTAGTTTGTTGATACTGCCATCTTTTTCTTTCTTTTCTTCAGTGTAAGTGTAATGCAAATTATATGTATCATTATCATAGTCCGGCAAGATATTTAATGCCTTTGCAGTGTTAATAGCATCGTTATAAGTTATATCATTTACTTCTTCTACTTTACCCTCTTCGTTTATTGCCCAGTCATAACCATAGCCCGAAATTCCAAGGATTATTTTTTCACTTTCGATTTTAGCTGCTGTCCAATCTAGTGCTTCCTCCACCCATTTCTGTGCACTGATAGGACCCGGTTTAGTTGTATTGCTGAACTGGTCATACGCCATTAGTATTATATAATCGTTGTACTTACTCAGTTGTTCGTAATCATAGTCATCATTTTTCACCGCCACATCCATCGTCACTGTCATCCCCAAACTGTGTAATTTGTTATACAATTGTTTTTGAAAACGTGTAAGTGGCTCGTTTGTTTTTTCTTTCAGCTCTTCAAAGTCAATATTAATTCCCTGCAGATTGTAATAGCTCAGAGTATCTGCCAATTGTTTTATAATACTGTTACGTTTAACTGTATCGTTTAAAATTACATGGAGCAAACTGCCGTCAAAATCTCCATTTTCTCCTTTGCCTGAATTGTAGTTATTGAATATTGGCATTATTCTTAACTGCTTTTTCTTCATCAGTGCCAACCCGGCACTGTCAATTCTTGTTTGAAGTTTGTAGGTAATGGTATCTATAAAAAACCATTCAGGAAAAATGGTATTCAATTTATCACCATACTTATCAAGGTCGGGCAGTGAAGTGTTTTGTGTCCATGGTGTGTAAAATGCTGCACGTATGTAAGGGCTTTTACCAGTATTATTCTTAGTTCTCCGTTGGTTTTTTAAAGAGTCTTCCTCTATTTTTTTTACTAAAAAATCTTTAAACCCTTTATACTTTTTATTACCGCTGTATGTAAGGGTAAAGGGTTTGGATGGGTCTAATTTATCTGCATATTCTTTTGACTGCTCATTGTAATTTATCTGCGATGGTATTTTACTCCGTATCAGTGCAAGAATGACCACACTGATTAAAAACAAAAAAATAAAAACTATAATTCTGAAAGACCATTTTGCCCTGCGCCACCGGGAGGGGCTGGATGCCTGAAATATTTGACCATTGGTTGCCATGCGGCAAAATTATTTAAATACTTAAGGCCTGTGGTTAAATGCTGGTAAAATAGTAAAAAAGAAAAGCCCCTGTAGAAACAGGGGCCGTTTTACCAAAACTAACTGCTTATGAGAAAATTTAAAATGTAGTGTTTATACAATAAATATACGCAAACCGGGTGCCAAAAGTTACAGATTTTGTGTTAAGGTTTCCTTAATAACCCGTAACGTATCTTCTTTAAAACTTACTAACGGTTAAAAGAACTTTTTATTTTTGACCTCCTCCTTCTGTTTTTCCAACCCCTCAAGTACATTTACGACGTAAAATTATCCATTTAGTTTAAGCAAAAAACAAAAGCGCCCTGTTTTAAGGGCGCTTTAACATTATATAGTAGTGTTGCTACTTCATAAAGCCCTGGATAAGGTCCATGAGCCCACCGCCACCTTGTTGTTGTTGCTGGTTTTGTGCACCACCGGCTATTTTGGAAACAATGTCCATGAGCCCACCGCCACCAGATGTTCCTCCGCCTCCAGCAAACTGGCTTATTAAATTTTGAAAGCTAAAACCGCTGTTAACACCAGACTGCTGCTCCTGGGCAACTTGTGTACTTTGCCCGCCGGTTAATGAATGGAGTATATTATCCAGGGTGAAAGTACTGTTCCCGGGGTCGTTTGTTTTATTAATTAAATTGCTGATTACGCTTGGTATAAGGCTGCTGGCAACATTACTTGCCTGGTTTGTTCCTAAACCATATTTGCTCATTAGCTTACTGGCAAAATGTCCAATCATCATTGATACAATCGGGTTGCTCATTAAACTGTTTTGTCCCTGTTGCTGACCACCGCCACCAAATAAAGATAAAATACTTTGCAAACCACCCCCCGCAGCCAGGTTTTGTAAACCACCAGCCACGGTATTGGTCGCCTCTGCCACAACAGCATCATTATGTTCGTTTGGAACTTCAGGGTTATTAATAACGGCATCACCTGCCAGCCCCTTAATCATGTCGAATAAATTGTCAAGCATCATTAAAATTTTTAAGCGTGAGAAAATTAACTGTTATGAAGATAGCAGATTTATTAAAAGCGTTGCAACATCTTATTATTAATTCTGCAGCGCCAGTTTTTCTGCATTTTCGGCAAACTGCAAGGCATCAATAAATTCCTGTACTTCACCGTTCATCACCACATCCAGGTTATAAACAGTTAAACCAATTCTATGATCGGTTACACGCCCTTGTGGATAATTATAAGTACGGATTTTAGCGCTTCTGTCACCAGTGCTTACAAGGCTTTTACGCACATGGGCAATGGCTTCTTCAGCCTTTTTTACTTCCGCCTCGTACAATTTAGTACGCAGCATTTCCATAGCCTTTAACTTGTTGCCTAACTGGGTACGTTCTGTTTGGCAAACCACCACAGTCCCGGTAGGTTTATGTGTCAAAAACACTTTTGTTTCTACCTTGTTTACATTTTGCCCGCCGGCACCGCCACTACGGGCTGTTTCCATTTTTACATCACTTTCCTTTAATTCAAAATCCACCTCATCCGCCTCGGGCATTACAGCTACTGTGGCTGCACTGGTATGTACCCGGCCACTGGCTTCTGTATCTGGCACCCGTTGCACACGGTGCACACCGCTTTCAAATTTTAATGTGCCGTATACATCATCGCCTGTTACTTCCACCTGTACCTCCTTATAACCACCTACTGTTCCTTCGCTTTCGCTAAGTATGGTAGTCTTCCAGCCCTTTTTTTCACAGTACTTCAAATACATCCGTAACAAATTACCAGCAAACAAACTAGCTTCATCTCCTCCGGTACCTGCCCGGATTTCCAGTATTGCATTCTTTTCATCAAAGGGATCTTTGGGTATAAGCATATGGCGCAGGTTTGCTTCCAGCTGCGTTTTCCTTTCTTCCAGTAAAGGCAATTCTTCTTTTGCAAGCTCCCTCATTTCTGCATCATCACTATTTAAAACCTCTTTGTTAAAAGCGATTTCATCCAGCAGTTTCACATATTCGTTTCTTGCCTGTACAATTTTTTCCAGGCTCCGGTATTCCTTACTAATTGCAGCAAACTGCTTGTTGTCGCTTACTATTTCAGGATTGGTAAGCGCCACAGCAAGATTATCAAACTTTCCTTTTATTGCATCTAATTTATCCAACATACTGTTTTGTTATTTTGTTATAGCCTCAATACAAGCATATACCTCATACCTTTGCTATTATTGATTTTGCCTTAAAACAGGTCGCAAATTTACAATTAATAACTTAACGCTTTGTATAGAAAATTAACCGCAGACTCAATATTTACAGGCACTCAATTACTGCCTGAAGGTTATGTTTTAATAACAGATGAAAAAGGTGTTATTATTGAAATTGTACCTGTCGCAAATGCCGGGGAGGGTATTGAAAAATTTAAAGGAGTACTTACCCCGGGTTTTATTAATGCTCATTGCCACCTGGAATTATCACACCTTAAGGGCCTGATTCCAGAACATACTGGGCTGACTGATTTTGTCTTTAAAATAATCACTCAAAGACAGTCCGATGAAGATATCATTTTGCAGGCGATTAAAAATGCCGAAGATGAGATGCTGCAAAATGGTATAGTTGCCGTGGGTGATATTTGCAATACATCATACTCCATTCAACAGAAAAAATTGAACAGCCTGTTGTATCATAATTTTATTGAGGTAACAGGGTTTGTTCCAGCAACAGCACAACAGCGATTTAATGCTGCAATGGATGTATTCACTCAATTTGAAGAAATTGCTCCAGATCGTACTTCGTTGGTACCTCATGCCCCCTATTCAGTTTCTCCGGAATTATTCCGGCTAATAAATAACCTTGAAAAGAATTGCCTGCTTACTATTCACAACCAGGAGACAACAGAAGAAGATTTATTTTTTAAAAATGGTACAGGAGAATTTCTGCGGTTATACAATCAGTTGGGCATTGATTTATTGTTTTACAAACCTACGGGCAAAACCAGCCTGCAATCTATTTTACCATATTTAAACAAACAGCAGCAATTAATTTTGGTGCATGATGTAACAACTACGGCCAGTGATATTGCATTTGCAGCTGAACAGGTTGCATCCAAAATGCTGAAAAGTGTTTATTTCTGTCTTTGCCCAAATGCCAATCTATATATCAGCAATGTTTTACCAAATATTTCCCAAATGATTCAGCACAATTGCACAATCGTTTTAGGCACTGACAGCCTTGCATCGAATCGCCAGTTAAGTATTTTGGAGGAAATGAAAACTTTGCAACACCATTTCCCCCAGCTTACCCTCGTACAATTACTGCAATACGCCACATTAAACGGGGCGCAGGCTCTTCAAATGGAAAATAGTTTAGGCAATTTTGAAAAAGGGAAAAAACCGGGTGTTATTTTAATTGATAATCTCTATAAACAGACTCTTACAAACGCATCGTCAGCAAAAAGAATTTTATAGTACTTCGTGCAGCACAGTAAGGGTTTTCATTTGCCCAAACTCTGCAATATGCAAAGCATAATAATCCTGGTAACGTAAAAGCAATTGGCGGCGTGTTTGCTGGTTAAGGCTCAACTCTTCCAGTTCATCCGGCTGCATTACTTTTAAAATCTGTGAGGTTATTTTTGCAGCATCGTCGCTAATAAAATGCGGATGTGGTGGTAAATGATTGATAAAAATACCTTCCTGTAAATCCAGTACATCATTCTCTAAAGTATAATTATCCGTCATCCTGAAACCAAGAAAATAAGGCAGATGGAGCGCAAAAAACAAAGGAAAATTTGCAGCAGCTTTTAATGAGCTGTTATCTAAATGCTGCAATACATCTTCACAAAAATTAAAAAGATCGTTATTGGTTTCTGGTTGTTTCAGGCATTTGTATAACAACTCCACAATATAAGCGGCTATACTGTTTTTTATTACATTGCTAAGCACATTATTGTATAAAAATGTCCAGCTAAACTCTTTAATGCGTTGTAAATTTTTTGCGTTATTGTGATAAACCACCAAATCCAGTATAGCAGCCGGTTGAAAATAGCCAGCTTTTGTCCCAGACTTTTTTGAACTCCTCACGCCATTTACCATGTACGTTTGCACACCAAACAATTCCGTAAATATGGTTACTACAAGGCTGGTCTCACCATATTTAACTGTTCTTAAAACAACTCCTTTTGTTTTATGGGTCATGTTGCCGCAATGCAGGAGGTTTATCCATGCAATACGGCGTAAATTAACGTTCTTTGCACAATCTTAAATTTAAAATCTGAAATCTTACTTTAGTTATGTGGCAGCGTTTAGGAAGTTTTGTTATAAAACAACGGTTACCTCTTTTAATAGTCTTGTTTATTTTAAGCGGTGTTATGGCTTTTTATGCCAGCCAGGTAAAACTGAGCTATGAATTTGCAAAGGCGATACCAACGGATAACCAAAAGTATTTAGACTATAAAGCTTTTCAGCAACGTTTTGGAGATGATGGCAACACAATGGTCATTGGCATAAAAACCGATTCTCTTTTTCAACTGCCGTTTTTTAATGCATACAGCACACTTCAAAAAAACTTAAGAAAGATAGAAGATGTTGAGGATGTACTAGGTGTAACATCGGCCATAACTTTAAAAAGGGATAGTGCTACTGAAAAAATGCTGCCGGCTAAAATATTTGCCGACACTTTAAACCAGCAACAATTAGACACTGCCGCAGCAGCTTTTAAAAACCTCTCATTTTATAAAGGCAAACTCTACAATCCAGAGGATGGTGCCTGGCTGATTGCAGTGCGAATAAACAAAGTAACATTAAATTCCCCCAAGCGCACAAAAATTATAAATGCTATTAGTGCTGCAAGTGCCCAATTTGAAGCAGCAACAAAAACCGAAACACACTTGAGTGGTTTGCCTTTAATACGTACTGTTGTGGCAGACAGGATTCAAAAAGAAATGCGTTTTTTTCTTATTGGCTCACTGGTTTTAAGTGCTTTGATTTTGTTGATTTTTTTCCGTTCTGTTAGCACCATGCTGCTTTCACTTGCTGTGGTGCTATTGGGGGTTTTGTGGAGTTTGGGTATTTTACAATTATGTGGGTATAAAATAAGTTTACTTACTGCGCTTATTCCGCCATTGGTGGTGGTTATTGGTGTACCCAATTGTATTTATTTTATCAATAAATACCACACTTCTTACCTGCACAGCAATGACAAAAACAAGGCACTTGTTGAAATGGTCAGCAAAATGGGTGTGGTAACCTTATTTTGTAATATAACGGCTGCAATTGGTTTTGCTGTGTTTGCACTAACTGAAAGCGCCATTTTAAAAGAGTTTGGTGTGGTGGCAGGTATAAGCATTATGGTAATCTTTTTTATCTCCTTTATCCTGCTGCCTTCTGTGTTAAGTTATTTACCGGCGCCTAAACCTTCTCAGGTAAAATATTTAACCAACCGTTGGTTAACTACATTTTTAGTACGGATTGAGCGATGGGTAATGCAGCATCAAAAACCGGTTTATGCTGTTACAATTATAGTACTTGGCCTGTCAATTGCCGGCATTTTCAGGCTTAACAGTGTAGCATACATTGTAGATGATTTGCCTAAAACAGATAAAATTTACACCGACCTTAAGTTTTTTGAAAAACATTTTAAAGGGGTAATGCCTTTGGAAATTATGCTGGATACCAAAAAGCCAAAAGGCATTTTACTACCAGCTATCGATATAAATAAAATCGCTTTTTTCCAGGATTCATTTTTGGCGAAACAGCAAAATATAGCGAAGCCGCTTTCTGTTATTGACGGCATTAAGTTTACTTACCAGGCTGTGAGTGAAGGCCAGGGGGACAGCACCTATACATTACCTGCTTTTGGCAACCCTTTAAAAGATTTACATGATAAATTAAGAGCCGTAAATGTGCGCCGGCAAAATGGGGAAATGACAACTGCCGACTCAGCCACGGTTAAGCTTGCCGGCTCTTTTTTAGATTCCACTGAGCAATACCTTAGAATTAGCATGAGCATGGCTGATATTGGTACACAGGAGTTATTACCTGTTGTTGATTCTATTGAACGAAATGCCAATAAAATATTAAACGGCAAAGACAGCAGTGTTATAAAAGACACAACAAAAACTGCATATAAAGTAACTGTTACAGGCACCAGTTCCACTTTTTTGGAAGGCAGCCGTTTTATTATTAATGGCTTGAAGGAAAGTATTTTATGGGCTTTTCTGCTTATAGCCTTGTGTATGCTGTACCTGTTTAAATCTTTTCGCATTTTATTATGCTCATTAATCCCAAATGTTATTCCTTTAATAATTACTGCTGGTGTAATGGGCTGGACCGGGGTTCCTTTAAAGCCTTCCACAGTACTGGTTTTTAGCGTGGCCCTTGGTATTGCCATAGATATTACTATCCGGTTTTTAGTTAACTATAAGCAGGAACTGCCTGCACATAAAAACAACGTGAACAAAACAGTTAGCGCCACAATTAATAACACTGGTTTAAGTATTGTTTACACCTCCCTGGTTTTAATTGCCGGTTTTGTAATATTCTGTTTTAGCGGTTTTGGCGGTACTAAAGCATTGGGTTGGTTAACATCAGTTACGCTTTTTACTGCCACTTTAACCAACCTTATATTACTTCCGGTGTTATTATTATTGGTTGCACCAAAAAGGAGACAGGAAAACAATATAACGGAATAAAGTATTTCATTTTTTCAGCATTTACTAAACACGGAAATAACTGCGTTTATGCAGCTATTTTACTTTAAAAAGTGTCCTTTTTTAAAGTAAAAAGGTAATTACGGTATATCTTTGCCTTAACATTAAAACTAAATTGCAAATGAGAAAATTTCTTTTCAGTCTTGTGGCTGTGCTAGCATTTGTATTTGCTGCCAGCGCACAAAACCGGACGGTTACCGGTAAAGTAACCGATGCAAGCGGTAAACCCGTTGCAAACGCCTCAGTAGTGATTAAAGGTACAAAATTTGGAACCTTTACCAATCAAAATGGCGATTTCACAATTCAAGTTCCAGCAACTGGAAAAGTTTTAGAAGTAAGCGGTATTGGCTATGAAGCCGCGGCTTACAACTTAGCTGGCCAAAACAGTTTCAACATTACACTTGTTGCAACCGATAAAAAGCTTGACGAAGTTGTCGTGGTTGCATATGGTACGGTTAAAAAAGGTGCTGCTACCAGCGCTGTAACATCTATCAAAGCTGATGAGTTTAAAAACCGTCCTCTTACGAATGTTACAGCTGCATTAGAAGGAGCTGCCCCTGGTATCCAGGTACTTTCTGCCAATGGTCAGCCTGGTTCAAGTCAAACTGTGCGTTTAAGAGGTTTTGGCTCTCTTAATGCTTCAAGCGACCCGCTGTTTATTGTAGATGGTGCTATTTATAATGGCGCAATCAGCAATATTAATATGGATGACATTGAAACCATTTCTGTATTAAAAGATGCTGCTTCTACTGCATTATATGGTTCAAAAGCAGCTAATGGTGCTATTATTATAACAACCAAAAAAGCTAAAAAAGGTGTTGCTACTCTTGGCTTTAAAACAGCTTATGGCTCAGTTTCAAGAGGTATTGCTGAATATGACAAGGTGGGTCCAATGGACTATTATCCGTTATTTTGGCAGGCATACCGTAACAGCATTGCCTATGCAAGCACTACAACACCATCGGCTGCTACTTTAGCAAGCGCCAGCACAACTGCAACTAATGGTATTAAAACTTTATTAGGCTATAATCCATTTAATGTAGCCAACAATGCAATTGTTGGGACTGATGGTAAATTAAATCCAAACGCACAATTAATTTATGGGGATGATTTGGATTGGACAAAGGATATTATACGTAATGGCGTTCGCCAGGAGTATGGTATAAATTTTGGCGGCAGCAACGACAAATCGGATTTCTATAGTTCTTTCGGATACATAAAAGAACAAGGTTTTTCTATAAAATCTGATTTAAACAGGTTTACCGGAAGAATCAGTGCTAATGCTAATCCGCTTAATTGGTTTAAAGCAGGTATCAACATTGGTGGAGCCATGTCAAAATCAAATACAGCGCAGGACGGTTCAAGTACTGCATATGTTAATCCATTTAATTTTATCCGCAATATTGGTTCAATTTATCCATTGTATGCACATGATCCAATTACCGGTGCTTACTTGCTGAATGCAAACGGATACAGGTATTATGATTATGGTAATGTTTCAGCTGTAGGTATCAGGCCCGCAGGCGGATCCCCCGGAAGGCACATTGCAGAAGAAACAAACCTGAACGTAAATATTTTTGAGCGTAACTTTTTAAACTCCAGGGCTTACGGTAAAGTTAATTTCACAAAAGACCTGGACTTTACTACAAATATCAGCATGGATATTACAAATTATGCTGGTTCAACTTATGGTAATAAAATAATTGGCGATGCTGCACCAACAGGCAGGGCAAGTAAAGAAAGCTATACAATTAAGTCGTATACTTTTAACCAGTTAATTAATTATAATAAGCAAATTAAAGATCACAATATTTCTGTGTTAGCAGGACATGAAAATCAGGCTTATAAAATCAACGACGTAACAGCATCAAGATCAGGTCAGATATTTGATGGCAATATTGAATTGGGAAATTTTGCTGTAGCAGGAGATAATACTTCTTATGAAGACAATTATACCGTTGAAAGCTACCTTTCAAGGTTAAATTACGATTATAATGGTAAATACTTTGTTTCAGGTTCCTTAAGGCGTGATGGTAATTCAAGGTTTAAAAAAGAGTTTCGTTGGGATAATTTCTGGTCAGTAGGACTTGGCTGGAGAATTGACAAGGAAAATTTCATGAAAAATATCACTCAAATATCAGCACTTAAAGTAAGAGGTTCTTACGGTAAAGTTGGTAACGATGCAGGTATTGGTTACTATCCTTACCAGGCTTTATATGGCCTTGGATATAATAACGGAACTGAACCGGGTGTGGTACAAACCAACCTTAAAAACGACAGTATCCGTTGGGAAACAGCTAAAGGTTATGACTTAGCACTTGAATTTTCTTTATTTAACTACCGTTTAAACGCTTCAGTTGAATATTACAACAAAAACACTGACGGCCTTATTTTTGGTGTACCACAACCTGTTTCAAATGGTGGTACAACAGGCGGGGCTTTCAGTATCTTGAAGAATATTGGTGAGATGTATAATAAAGGATTTGAATTCCATTTAGATGGTGATATCATCCGTAAAGGTGGTTTAATCTGGAATGTTGGTTTAAATGCAAGCACCCTTAAAAACCAAATCACTAAAATGCCTGCCGGACAACCAGAAATTATTTCTGGCACTAAAAAATTGTCTGTAGGACATTCTATTTATGATTTTTGGTTAAGAGAATGGCGTGGTGTTGATACATTGGATGGCGCCGGTTTATATTCTGCATTATCTGGTACAGCTGCTAACAGCCGTGTAAAAAGTGCAGGAGATACCCTCACCCCTAACCAAAACAATGCAAAATTTGTATATGCAGGTTCTGCTATTCCTAAAGTATGGGGAAGTATAACTACCTCTTTAAAATACAAGTCATTTGAATTGAGTGCAGTAATGGCTTACCAGATTGGCGGTAAAATTTATGATGGTATTTATGCAGGTTTAATGGATAACGGAACAAACTATGGTTCTGCACAGCATGCGGATGCACTGAAAGCATGGCAAAAACCCGGCGATGTTACCGAGGTTCCAAGAATGGATAATGCACCAAGAGTTAATGGTACTTCTGTACAGTTTAACGCAGCCTCTACCCGCTGGTTAATTGATGCCTCTTTCTTTAGTTTAAGGTCGTTAAGCTTGGCTTATAACTTACCTAAATCAGTATTATCACGTTTTAACGCATCAAATGCCCGTGTGTTTGTAAATGGCGAAAACTTAGGCTTATATTCTAAGAGAAAAGGCCTGAATCCCCAGCAAAGCTTTACTGGCGTTACTTCTAATGCATATCCTCCATCAAGAGTTATTACTGTTGGTGTAAACGTTAACTTCTAAAAAACACTTTTATGTTTAAATACAATAAATATCTATCCATCCCGCTGCTGGCAGTAATTTTAGCTGCGTCCGGGTGTAAAAAGGATTACCTGGAAACAAAGCCTACAGATGCCGCAAGTTCTAGTACTGCTTTCACTACCACTACTAATGCGATGGTTGTATTAAATGGTATACATCGTTTATTATACTCTCAACATTACGGTCAGCAGGATGAAGGCGGACAATCTGCCAACATGATTTACTCTGACATGATGGGAGAAGATTTAGTAAACCCCACTACCGGTAATGGCTGGTTTATTACTACTTACCGATGGACGGCTCACCGTGCCGCTACCGGTACTGTACCATATTTTAACTATGCTTTTTATTATGAAATAATTGGCAATGCCAACTCAATAATTGCAAATATTGATAATGCAGCCGGCACAACTGCTGATAAAAATCTTATAAAAGGTGAAGCATTATGTTACAGGGCATGGAGTTACTTTCAAATGGTGCAATTATTCGGCAAAAGATATGTTGCCGGAGACCCTAATAGCAGCTTAGGCGTTCCGCTGGTTTTAACAACGGATAATGTTCCTAAACCAAGGGCAACTGTTGCTGAAGTGTATGCTCAAATAAATACAGATTTAGATAATGCTATTACTGTATTAGGTGCAGCAACTGCAAGAGCCAATAAATCTCATCAAAATTTAAGTGTTGCACAAGGGTTAAAAGCAAGGGTTGCACTTGCCCAACAAAACTGGGCATTAGCAGCAACAATGGCAGCATCTGCAAGAACTGGTTATACTCTAATGTCTACAGCAGCTCAGTATTTAGCAGGTTTTAACGACTATACAAACAGTGAATGGATGTGGGGCAGCTTCCAGCAAGCTGATCAAACCTCTTATTTCTATTCATATTTTGCGTTTATGTCTGCAGATTTTAACTCTACTAACATCCGTACAAATCCTAAATGTATCAACTCAACCTTATACAATTCAATGTCTGCAACTGACATTCGCAGGCAGGTTTGGGATCCAACGGGAACAAATACTGCATTCCCAGTTCCTCCCGGTGGTGTAAGAGCAGCTTATATGAACCGTAAGTTTTTGATTAAGCCTTCTGGCAACGGTTTAAGTATTGGTGATGTGCCTTTAATGAGGGCTTCTGAAATGTACCTGATTGAAGCAGAAGCGAGGGCAAGACAAGGCGGACAAGATGCTGCAGCACAAACTGCATTGTATAACCTTGTTAGCAAAAGGGATCCTAACTATGTATTATCTACAAATACAGGAACTGCTTTAATAAACGAGATCATGATGCACAGAAGGATTGAGCTGTGGGGCGAAGGCTTCCGCTTTTATGATTTAAAAAGGCTGAACTTACCTTTAGACAGAACAGGTGCTAACCATGTTCCTGCCGTGGCAGTAACATTTAACATTCCTGCTGGTGATAAACAATGGCAATTCCTGATTCCCCAGTCTGAGATCAATGCGAACCCATTAGTAGTTCAAAATGAACTTTAATTTGATTTTTCAGATATAATAAAAAAGCTGCCCGAAGGCAGCTTTTTTATTTCGGTTATTTTTAACCAGGCTCTTTAAAGTTAGTACCGTAAACTATCAGCCCCTATTTTTGCAGCAACTTCATTATTCATGTCTTTTTCAGCAAATACAGCAACCTTTTTACAAAATCACTTCGACAAAATCTTTGTTGTATCAGTACCACGATTTAACAGCAGGCATGCAGTTGTTACCAAGAATTTGCAGGGACTTTCATTTAATTTTTTCTGGGGAACCGATAAACAAGACCTGGATTTAGAAGTTGCAAAAAAAGATGGCACTTATGATGAAGCAATAACCATAAAAAAACAACGGCAGGGTAAACCTATGAATCCTGGCGAACTGGCCTGCTCTCTTTCGCACCGGAGCATTTATGCTGAAATGATTAAAAATAACTGGCAACGGGTGCTGATACTGGAAGATGATGTTGTGCCAATTGCTGAAAACCTGGCTCAATTACCCAATGCTGTTAATGAATTACCACCAGACTGGGAGCTGGTATATTTTGGGTATTTAAAAAATGAAACGGTTACAGCCAAATCAAGGAGAAAACAGTTTTTTTATAAAATCATTTCAGCATTAGGCTTAATGAAATGGAGTTATACAATGGTATGCAACATGCTGCCAACTCCTTATAGCAAGCATCTGAAAAAGGCAGGCTTTCATGATTGCACGCATGCTTATGCAATAACCCTTTCTGCTGCAAAAAAATTGTATACGGTAGTATATACCGTGCATAATTCTGTCTCACACCATTTAAAGGGAAAATCCAGTAGTATACCGTGCTGATGATTTACTATCTCACACCATTTTAAAGGGAGAAATAAAAGCATTTGTAACCAATCCTAAGTTTTTTGACCAGGAGGGTTTCAATAATAGTAATACGCCTTCAGAAATAAAATAATAAAGCCACTACTGCATGGCATCGATGCGCTTTTTCAAAGCATCTGCTGATTTTGACTGTAGTTTTACAAGTTCTGCATACATACGCTGGGCACCTTCTTTGTCTTTAAGCTCCACGTAACAAAGACCGGTGTAATAAAGCGGTTGTTCATTCACAGAAATATCAAGGCGTTTTTTAAAAGCAGTAATGGCTTCAGCATATTTCTCCATTTTCCTGTAGGCGTGTCCCATTTCATTATATGCAGGCCGGTAGCTGTTATCAATATTCAGCGCCCTTTCTGCATATCTAATTGCGTCATCGTATTTTTTAAGGTCGTTGCTGCACCAGGCAAGCGCATACCATACTTCCTTATTCGTACTGTCCAAAGCAGCTGCAGTTGTGTAATATTTCATTGCCTCTGCAGATTTTTTTACATAATCCCTGTAAGTCATCCCCAGCATTACCTGTGCAGCAGTAAAGCTTGGCTTTATATTAATTGCATTTTTTAAAACCAGTATGGCACTGTCGTTTTGAGAAGTACGCAGGTATAATGTTGCCAAAGAGAGGTAAGAGGAATCAAATTTTTTATCCGACTGTATGGCTTTTTTATAAGCAGCAATAGCTTCAAAGTACATTCCCCGTTGTTCTAACTGTTTTGCCTTTTTATAAACAGGAAGCGCTTTTGAAACAGGTGGCTGTGCAGTAATGCCTTCGCTCAAAAAAAATATCACAGCAAGCAGTAATAAAAACCTTTTCATTAATGTAGATGTTTTAAAAAACAAAATAAAGGTAAGTTTAGATTTTTGTAATGCCTTTTATAAAAAAATCTGTTAATCATCTGTTACCGGAGGTATGCTAAATTCAAATAAAATCCGGTAATGCCATTCTTTATATACGGTAATAGCCGCATATAAATTCAATCCCCTAATTTGCAGGTATGATTCCAAATGTTTTTCATTTTGTGTTTGGTATGGCGCCCGATTTTGGAGGTAAACCTTTTGGCTTGTCTCATTACCTGGCTATTAAATCTGCTGTTGATATAAACACGCCTGATGCTGTTTATTTTCATTACGAATTTGAGCCATCGGGCACCTGGTGGGAAAAAGCAAAACCATTTGTTACCCTAAAAAAAGTAAAAGCGCCAGAAAGCATTATGGGCAACTCACTTAAACATGTTGCGCATAAGGCAGATGTAATTCGGTTACAGGCATTACAAGAATATGGTGGCATTTATCTTGATCTTGATACCATTTGTGTGAAACCGCTATTGGAATTATTACACCATCAATGCATTATTGGGCAGGAACTCAGGGCTCCTTATGTTCCTAAAAACTGGCGCCAGCGCATTAAGTTCAGCATAAAAAAAATACTGGGCCTGGTAAAACAAAACCAGGTTACCGGTATGGCTAACGCTGTTTTACTGGCTGAAAAAAATAGTGCCTTTATCAATCTTTGGTTGCAAACATACAGCAGCTTCCGTTCAAAAGGAAGGGATAAATACTGGAACGAACATTCCGTAATCATCCCCTCCAAACTTGCAAAAGAGCACCCGGATAAAGTAACCCTGCTGAGCCCGTATGCATTTCACTACCCCCTGTATACGGAAACAGGGCTAAAACAACTTTTTGAAGAAGTACATCAGTTTCCAGAGGCTTATCTGCATCATTTATGGGATTCATTTTCTGGCGAAAAATACCTGTACAAGCTTACGCCTGAAACTATTTTTGCAAAAGACACCACTTATAATTTAATTGCAAGGCGTTTCCTCCATCAATAAAAAATATTAAAAATGAAAGTTGGATTTGCAGGCCGGTGGAACCCTGAAGATAAAAAAGCCTGGAGTGGTACTTACTATAGCTGCTATAAGGAAATAAGCAAATACCACCAGGTGCATGCGTTTTATTATAAGTGGCCATTTTATGTAAGAGAGTTCCTTATCCTTCAAAAACAAATCCAAAAATTAAAAGGAAAAGGAACTGCTGTTGAGTTCTTAAGAAGTTACGCAAGGTACTTTAGCAAACAGCTGGAGAAAGATGTGTTGAAAAATAATGTGGACGTGATTTTTTCACCAGGCGCCACCCAGTTGCTGGCTTATTGCAATACCAATATCCCCATTATTTACATGACGGACGCCACCTTTCAACAGCTTCAGTCATATTATAGCAGCTTTGCTAATCTTGCCCGGTATAATATCCGGCAGGGCATTGAAGTGGATAAACGGACTTTTAATAACGCATCTCATTGCATGCTTGCATCCGAATGGGCAAAAGAATCGGCTATCAATGATTATGGAATAGCTGCAGAAAAAATTACAGTTGCACCATTGGGGCCCAATATCGATCACCTCCCTGAAGCATTTGAAATTAATAAGCAAAGAAGCGATACCTGTAACCTGCTATTTTTAGGTGTGGAGTGGGAGCGAAAAGGCGGGCAAATTGCAATAGAGACATACCATGCTTTAAGAAACAAAAATTTCAACTGCACATTAACTATAATTGGTTGTGTGCCCCCCTTCCCTGTCACTGAACCGGGCATAAAAGTTATTCCCTTTTTAAACAGGGGAATTGAAGCTGAAGCACATCAACTGGTATCAATTATAAAGCAGAGCCATTTTTTACTACTGCCTACAAGAGCAGAATGTGCCGGCGTTGTTTTTTGTGAAGCAGCGGCATATGGTTTGCCTTCTGTTACCACAAATACTGGTGGCGTGCCAACCTATGTAAAAAATAATATTACGGGCATTACTTTGCCGCCCGAAGCAGGTGGAGAAGCATATGCGGAGAAGATTGTAACATTATATGCTAATGATGCTGTTTACCAGCAACTTTGCAGTAACAGCCGCAGCTATTACGAAGAAACACTTAACTGGAATGCATGGGGAAACAGCTTTAATATAATAGCTGAGGCTGTCCGTTCATGATTTTAAAAGTTTAGTTCTTTATGTAAAAAGAGCTGTGTAATCGCTCCGGCAAACTTTCTAAATTGTACCTTTGCAATAATGAAAAAAGGGTTCATCATAGTAATAATGGTGTTTTTTTTAAGTACCTCCAGTAACAGCTACTCACAATGTTCTGTTTGCACAAAAACAACGTCTCAACTGGGAGAGAAACCGGCAAAAGGAATGAACAGCGGTATTTTATACCTGATGGCCACCCCGTTTGTACTAGTAGGATATATTGGTTACCGCTGGTGGAAAGTAAACAAGTAATTTTCTGGTTACAGTAATCCTTTACGTGCCATTTTTAAGGCTCGTTTAAAGTAAGATAAAAAAACAAAGGGCTTAATTTTTTTATAGTGAAAAACAAGTTTCCGGTTTTTCATTACGTAGGCAAACATTTGCCGGTTAAATGTTTTTCCATCCATAACATCCAGCAAAGAAGCATACCGTAGCAACGATTTTTGCTGTTGTGGTTTAAGCAGGTTACGGTTACAGAATGTTTTAATAAAATAAGCGCATTGCTTTCTCAACTGGCTATTACGTTCGTCTTCATTTTTAATAGAGGTAATATTGCGGGAGCTGTTGGACGAATGGATACGATGCCAGGTTAATGTTTGAGGTATACACCCAATTATTCCTGTTGCAGCGGCATGCATACTCATCCACCAGTCATAAAAAATATCCGCCGGAAAAGGAATACAGCGCTGCATTAGTTCTTTTTTAAACATACAGGCATGCCCATGCACCGGGCTGTTAAAAACAAGTTTATGCACATCATCTATTGGGGTATAAACCACATTGGGGGCTGCCTTTCTGCCTGCAAAATCATCATCGGTAAAATTGCCTGACAGGGAGTATACAAACAATGATTGCCCAGGCCATTGCTGCATCATTACTTCAATTTTATTTGTTTCCCAAACATCATCCTGGTCGCTGATAGCTATATACTCTCCTTTGCAAAGCAAAATGGTTTTTTCAAAATTTTTATTGTACCCCAAATTTTTTTCGTTGCTAAAAAAGCGAATGTTACTGTGCTGTAAGGCGTACTGTTTTAGCAGGTTTGCCGTATTGTCATTGGAGGCATCATCGGTAATTACAATTTCGATATTCGAATACGTTTGCGTCAGCAAAGAATCTAATTGCTGTGCTAAATACTTTTCGCCATTGTATGTACACAAGGCTATTGAGACCAATGGAGATACTTCCGCTGCCATTAAAAAAGATTTTTAACTGAGTAATACAGCTTATCTAAAAAACTGTCTGGGTTTTTCAGGTGAAGCAGTGAAGGGTATTGAAGCATTACGTTTCTTAAAAAAGAGGGATAGTAATACGTTGAAACAAATTTATAGTGAACGCCGGGGCGGTTAAAAATGTCCCTCCCTTCTTCCATTGCTTTTAAAATATTTTCATCATTGGTAAATTCCTCCTTATTAAATTCCGTGTGGGCAAACGACTGTATTTTGTATTTAATTTTTTCCAGGCCTCCGAGGTAAGAAAAATGCCAGCCGGCTTTTTCAGCCCTTTTAAAATCGTTCCTTTTATCCCTTAATGCCTGTGGTGTAGTTGCTTTAAACTGTTTGCCTGTGCACAATATGCTGCCGTTCCACCAGCGTTCGCTGCCCGTATTCTGGCAGTTTAAGAAATAATAATGAAACAACATAGACAATGCTGCAGGCCCGTTCTGCAAATTTATTTCTCTAAGTAGTTGCGGATTGGGTACTTCATCCAAATCACTTACTAAAATCAAATCATCATCACTGGCTAAATTGGCAGCAGCGTATAAAGCATTGCGCTGTTCATTTTCTAATTTCCATGCAGCGCTCCCGGGAGTATAAGTTGTTATAGTGGTTGTGGCAGCCAGGTCCAGCCCATCAGTCGTTTGATTGATAGGTATATAAGTGATTTTATGTAACCAGGGCTCAAATCTTTTTTTATTTTCTTCAAAATGCCAGGGCTTAGGTTTCCCTGAGTGGGTAATATTCGATTCTGCAATTACAAAACGGTCCACATTTGCATCCAGCAATTTTAGCCTCAATTCCAGTAATTCCAGTTCATTAAAAAAAGTAAAGCAGTCTATAATTTTCATTGGTTTTAGATGTATTGCTGAATAAACCGGTATAAATTAAAATCCTTTTCATGAAGTTGCTTTTCCAGTTCCTTCTTTAACTGGAGTTTGGAAATATGTTTCATTTTATGCTGCTGAATTAACAGGCAGGCTTTTTCTGTAAGTAACCAGCCTTTTTTGGGGTTACTGTCATGCTGATGAAGAAGTGATGTAACTATCTCTAACAATTCTGCAACTCCAGTTTTTTGGGATGCTATTGTTTTTACTATTTTAATTTCCTGCGGCCTGTTAAACGCAGGTGCCAGCATTTGCTTTAAATTCTTTACAAACAAATCTGCTTCGGGCCGGTCCGCTTTATTCACCACAAATATGTCAGCTATTTCCATTAACCCTGCTTTCATAGTTTGAATTTCATCGCCTGCTTCCGGTACAACAACAACAACCGTAACATCAGCAAGTCCGGCAATTTCAATTTCGCTTTGCCCAACACCAACCGTTTCAACAATAATGTAATCTAACGGTGCCGTCTTTATCAAATCAGTTATCTCAATAATTTTCGGGTGCAGGCCACCTAATGAACCCCTTGTTGCCAACGAACGTATAAAAACATTGGGATTGTTATACCATTCACTCATGCGGATACGGTCGCCCAGTAAAGCGCCCAAATTAAATGGAGAAGAAGGATCCACACACAACACGGCCACTTTTTTATTGTGGCTTACCAACTCCCCAATTAAAGCGTCTACTAAAGTGCTTTTTCCGGCGCCCGGCGGCCCCGTAATACCAATAACCGGTGTATTGGAAGCAGGTAATAATTCCAGCAACTGTTCATAACCCGGCCATTCATTTTCTATAGCAGAAATACTGCGGGCCAGTGCTTTAATATTGCCTGATTGTACTTCGCTAAGGTATTGCTGCCACATTTGGCAAAGTAACAAATTAATTCTGCACACACACATTACTTGTTATGCTTTATTGTTTCTTTGCAATTGCATTTTCATTATGGCAATATCTGCAGTTATCATAACCAAAAACGAAGCCCATATAATTGGCACCACACTTAACACACTGAAGGGTGTGGTTGATGAAGTTATTATTGTGGACAGCGGCAGTACTGATGATACTATAAGCATTTGTAAAGGTTTTGGGGCTATAGTTATTGAAACTGTATGGGAGGGGTATGGTGCTAATAAAAATAAGGGCATTAATGCCGCCGCCAATAACTGGATTTTGAATATTGATGCCGATGAAGCATTGGATGAAACACTCCGTCAATCCATTCAGGAAACCAATTTAAGAGACGAAAACACAGTATACGAGTTTAACTTTAAAAATTTTTTCTGCGGCAAGTGGATACGTTTTGGAGAATGGGCAGGCGATAAACATGTCCGTCTCTTTAACCGGAAAAAAATACGATGGAACAGTGCCGCAGTTCATGAATCACTTACTACAGACAGCGATACTGTTGCAGTACAACTAAAGGGCAACATCCTTCATTACACCACAAATAACCTGGACGAGTACATCAGCAAAACAATTATGTATGCTAAACTAAATGCCGAAAAATATTTTGCGAAAGGAAAGAAAGCCGGTTTTTTTAAATTGCGTATGGCTCCTGCTTTTTCTTTTTTGCAGCACTATATTTTACGGCTCGGTTTTTTAGACGGATGGGAGGGTTATTTAATTGCCCGTACAACAGGCTGGTACACTTTTTTAAAATACAGTTTTTTAAAAGAATTGTATAAGAAGCAAAAATAAGTAACATGACCAACTTCATTCCCATATTTCCATTAGGCATTGTGGTGTACCCCGGCGAGCAGCTGAACCTGCACATTTTTGAACCACGGTATAAACAGCTGATAAAAGAATGTGCTGAAAACAACAAACTGTTTGGTATACCCTCTGTAATTGAGGAGCAGGTAAAAGATACCGGTACACTGGTACGGGTGGTGGAAATAAGCAAGGTGTACGATGACGGTAAAATGGATATAAAAACGGAAGGCCTGGAAGTTTTTAATATACTGGAAGTAATAAAGCAATTGCCCGATAAACTCTATAGCGGTGCTATTGTCAACTATCCTGCCAACTCCACTTTTGGCAACAGGCCGCTGATGGAAACCATTATTAGTGCCATCAGGGAGTTGCATAAACTGCTTAATATTTCAAAAGAATTTAAAAAGCCCGATGATGAATTATGGAGTTACGATGTAGCCCATCATGCAGGACTATCATTAATGGAGGAATATGAATTACTGGAACTGCTGCATGAATTGCAGCGGCAGGAATACCTGAAACGCCATCTTAAAAAAGTGATACCCGTAATTGCCGAAATGGAAACACTTAAAAAAAGGGTGAAACTAAACGGGCATTTTAAAGATTTGAGAGGATTTGATGTATAAATTAAGGCTTACTCAATCGTTCCCGCTACCCTCATTTTTAGACAAATTCCAAAATAACAGCCGGCGGCTTTATTCGTTTTTTATTTTCCCTGTTTACAATTACTTTTGCACGCCATTTCAGGCGCATCTTACACTATGCCAAAAGACAATTCCATAAAATCGGTACTTATTATAGGCAGCGGCCCCATTATTATTGGCCAGGCCTGCGAATTTGATTACAGCGGAACTCAAGCTGCACGCAGTTTACGTGAAGAAGGGATAAAAGTTATTCTTATAAACAGCAACCCCGCCACTATTATGACGGACCCTATGATGGCGGACAAAGTTTACCTGCTGCCATTAACCGTGGAAAGTATTGAGCAGATATTAGAGGAAAATCAAATTGACGCTGTATTACCTACCATGGGAGGCCAAACGGCGCTTAACCTTTGTAAGGACGTAGATGAACTGGGTATTTGGGAAAAAAATAATGTAAGGCTGATTGGGGTGGATATTAAAGCCATTGATAAGGCCGAAGACAGGGAAAAATTCCGCCAGTGGATGATAGAAATGGGCATACCCGTTTGTGAAGCAAAAATTGCCAACAGCTTTTTAGAAGGCAAAGAGTTTGCACAATCCATCGGTTTTCCGTTAGTGCTAAGGCCATCATTTACATTGGGTGGTACCGGCGGCGGTATTGTATTTAAAAAAGAAGAATTGGACGAAGCATTGAACCGTGCACTTAGCGCCAGCCCTATACACGAAGTGCTTGTTGAAAAAGCAGTACTGGGCTGGAAAGAATTTGAATTAGAATTACTGCGTGATGCTGCAGATAACGTAGCCATTATTTGTACAGTGGAAAACTTTGATCCGATGGGTGTGCACACCGGCGACTCCATTACCGTTGCGCCAGCCATGACGCTTAGTGATACCGGTTTTCAGCTGATGCGTAACACCGCCATCCGCATGATGAGGGCTTTGGGAAATTTTGCCGGCGGCTGTAATGTGCAGTTTGCCATGAATCCGCAAACAGAGGAAATTATTGTGGTGGAAATTAATCCACGTGTAAGCCGTTCATCTGCGTTGGCAAGTAAAGCAACCGGTTACCCCATTGCAAAAATTGCAGCCAAGCTGGCGGTTGGATATAACCTGGATGAACTGAAAAATCAAATCACACAATCTACCTCTGCTTACTTTGAGCCGGTGCAGGATTATGTAATTGTAAAAATACCCCGCTGGAATTTTGATAAGTTTAAAGGAGCGAATGACACATTAGGTTTCCAGATGAAATCGGTGGGTGAGGTAATGGGTATTGGAAGAAGTTTTGCCGAAGCGGTTCAGAAAGCTTGTCAGAGTTTAGAGAACGAAGCAGTTGGTTTGGGTTATTATGGCAAGAGCTTAATGCATGCTGATGAACTGATTGAATATATTAAAACACCCAAGTGGGACCGCATCTTCCGTATTAAAGATGCACTGATGGCAGGTGCCAGCGTTAAACGCATTTGCGAAAGCACAAAAATCGACCGCTGGTTTATTTATCAAATTCAAAAGATTTGTGATTGTGAAAAAGCCATTGCACAATATGATTTAAAATCACTTCCGGATGAATTGCTGAAGGAAGCCAAATACCTTGGCTTTAGCGATGAGCAAATTGTACGCATCATGAAGGAAGAAGATGCTGAAGCGATTTACGAGAGAAGAAAAGCAATGGGCTTAACCCGTGTGTTTAAAATGGTGGACACCTGTAGTGCAGAGTTTGAAGCAAAGACTCCTTACTTCTACAGCACGTTCGAAAACAAACCATCTCAGGGAAGCTTACCAAGTAACGAAAGCAAAGTTTCTGACAAAAAGAAAATAATTGTACTGGGCAGCGGCCCTAACCGTATTGGCCAGGGCATTGAATTTGATTACTGCTGTGTGCATGGTTTATTGGCAATAAAAGAAGCCGGTTACGAAGCCATAATGGTAAACTGTAACCCTGAAACAGTGAGCACCGATTTTGATATTGCTGATAAATTATACTTCGAGCCCGTTTTTTGGGAACACCTTTGGGAAATTATTGAACATGAAAAACCTTACGGTGTAATTGTACAGTTAGGCGGGCAAACAGCATTGAAATTGGCAAAACGTTTAACCGAAAAAGGAATTAAGATTGTCGGTACCTCTTTCGACAGTATGGATATTGCCGAAGACCGTGGACGTTTTAGTGACATGCTGAAAGAACTGGGCATTCCTTATCCAAGATACGGCACCGCTTATAATACAGATGAAGCCATTGAGGTGGCGAATGAAGTAGGTTACCCGGTTTTGATTCGTCCAAGTTATGTGTTAGGCGGACAAAGAATGCGTATTGTGATTAATGATGAAGAGCTGGAAAAAGGTGTGTTGAGTTTAATTAAACACTTACCCGGTAATAAAATTTTAATTGATCACTTCCTTGACCGTTGCCAGGAAGCTGAGATTGATGCCATTTTTGATGGTGAAAGTTTCCATGTAATGGGTGTAATGGAACATATTGAACCGGCCGGCATCCACAGTGGCGACAGTAATGCAGTGTTACCGCAATTCAACCTCTCTCCGTTAATTGTACATACTATGGAAGAGTATGCTGAAAAAATTGCACGGGCATTAAACATACAGGGGCTTATCAATATCCAGTTTGCCATTAAAGATGGTAATGTGTATGTAATTGAAGCCAACCCAAGAGCATCCAGAACCACTCCATTCATTGCAAAAGCATATCAAATACCTTACTTAAACATTGCCACTAAAGTAATGATGGGTGAGGCCAAACTGAAAGATTATAAGTTTGAGAAAAAACTAAAAGGCTTTGCAATAAAAGAACCGGTGTTTTCTTTTAATAAATTCCCCGGTGTAAATAAAGAGTTGGGGCCAGAAATGAAAAGTACGGGTGAAGCCATCCGCTTTATTAAAGATTTGAAGGACCCTTACTTCAGGCAGTTGTACAAAGAGCGGAGTATGCACTTAAGCAAGTAGTTCTATTTTATGATAGTTTAAAGCCACCGTTTGGTGGCTTTTGTTTTTTAACTAAATCAGGAGTTATTAAAACATCAGATAATTTAAATATATTTCTGCCAAATTAATCACCTGCCATGCAAATAATACAAAGCATTCAAAACAGAATTTATGAAATTAGAGGTGAAAGGGTAATGCTGGATAGGGATTTGGCCAGCCTGTACGAAGTGGAAACAAGAGTTTTAAACCAAGCTGTAAAACGTAATGGCAAACGTTTTCCAGAAGATTTTATGTTTCAGCTTACCAAACTTGAGTTTGATGAAATTCAGGCCCAAATGACAACACTTGAAAACTCAGATTCTTTAAGGTCACAAATTGTGACCTTAAAGAAAGGAAGAGGTCAGCACCAGAAATACCTTCCCTTTGCCTTTACCGAACAGGGCGTAGCAATGCTCAGCGGTATCCTTAATTCTGAAAAAGCCATTAATATGAATATTGCCATAATGAGGGCATTTGTAGCAGTGCGGCAAATATTGTTAAAACAAAATGGCATTAAAGAGCAGCTAAGAGAAATTAAAGAAAGGATTGGCGAGCATGATACACAGCTAAACCAGATTTACGATGCAATGGAAAATCTCTTAGATGAAAAAGCTGCTCAGAAAAAGTGGGAAGACAAAGAGCGGATTGGATTTAAAAAATAGCGTTTAAAAAAATCGTAACCTTGTCCAAAACAACTATCCCTTGCACCGCTACTTCATCATCAATAAACCATACAATATGGTGTCGCAGTTCATCAGCACACACAAAGTGGGTTTGTTAGGTGATTTGAATTTTGATTTTCCTGAAGGCACACATGCCATTGGACGGCTGGACAATGAAAGCGAGGGATTGCTGATACTGACTACCGACAAAAGAGTAACCCGTTTATTATTTTTAGCTGCACAACCTCATAAGCGTACTTATTTGGTAATGGTGCAAAATGAAGTTTCTGAAAAAACCTTTCAGCAGTTAAAAGAAGGAGTAACAATAAAGATTAAAAACGGAGAATATTATACGGCAAAGCCAGATGCTGTTGAAATTATAAAAGAACCAACTGTCCTGTATGCCCATGCAACTGACCGCAGGGAAGCCTATCCCCATACCTGGTTGCTGATAACATTAACCGAAGGCAAATACCGGCAGGTACGCAAAATGGTGTTGGCTGTAAGGCACCGTTGTTTGCGGCTGATACGTTTATCCATCAGTAACCTGTATTTAGGTGATTTGCCACCGGGGCAAGTAAAAGAACTGGCTGCGGCAGATTTTTTTAACAACCTGGGCATTACACAACCGGGTTAACAGGTTACAATTTTTGATTATAAAACTCATTTCATAACTTGAGGTATGCCCCAGCCCTTCCGCATACCTGTTTACAAAATCGCCCCGGTAATACGTCTGCTGCTTCCGTTAATAGCAGGCATATTGCTGCAATGGTACCTGCAGATAAGCTTGCCGGTAATAATTATTGCTGTTACCAGTTTTGGTGCTGCATATCTATTATTTAGCTTTTTGCCGCTTTCCCTAAAATTTAAAATGCAGGCTGCCCAAGGTGTTTTACTGAATGCAGTAATACTAAGTGCAGGTTTATTTATTACTTGGAACAAAGATGTGCGGCATACTGCAAACTGGTATGGCAATTTTTATAAAGACAGTGCATACCTCGTTGTAAAAATTAATGAACCGCTTGTTGAAAAAAGTAAATCATACAAGGCTGATGGCATTGTTGAAACAATTATTAACGATAACACTTCAACAAGTACTAATGGAAAACTACTGTTGTACTTTGCAAAAGATTCTTCTACTGCACAACTGCATTACGGTGATAAAATAATTATTCGCAAAGACCTGCAGCAAATTAAAAACTCCGGCAACCCCGGCGCTTTTAATTATGAACGTTACGCCGCTTTTCAGCAAACCTTTCACAATGTATTTTTAA
Source organism: Ferruginibacter sp. (assembly GCA_044225995.1). Classification (GTDB taxonomy): domain Bacteria; phylum Bacteroidota; class Bacteroidia; order Chitinophagales; family Chitinophagaceae; genus Ferruginibacter. The sequence goes on from JBGAHV010000004.1 coordinate 89,459, forward strand.
AAGATAAAGACTGGGTATTGGTACCTGGTAAAAATGCAAATGGGTTTAAACAGTTTCTTTTTACAGCAAGGGAAAAGATTCTTTTAACGCTCCGTACTAACCTTGCGGCAGAAAAAGATGAACTGGGTATTGCCGAAGCCTTATTAATTGGTTACACTAATGACCTGGATAAAGACCTGGTACAGGCTTACAGCAATACAGGCGTGGTGCATATCATTGCTATTTCCGGTATGCACTTAGGTTTAATTTATGTAATGCTGGTATGGTTATTTGCAAGAACACCCGGTATTAAAAAGTCAAAATGGCTGCAGGCGGTTTTAATATTAACAAGCCTGTGGATGTTTTCATTACTAACTGGCGGCTCTGCTTCTGTTATCCGTTCTGCAGTAATGTTTACATTTATTACACTGGGCAAAACCGTTTTTCAAAAACAATCTTCCATCTTCAGTTCGCTGGCGGCCTCGGCTTTTGTAATGTTGTGTTACAATCCATATTATTTGTGGGATGTGGGTTTTCAGCTTTCATACTTAGCAGTAACAGGCATTGTAATTTTTCAAAAGCCTATTTACAATTTGCTGTACATAAAAAATAAATGGGTGGATAAAGTGTGGCAGTTAACTGCTGTTTCGCTGGCAGCGCAAATACTCACTTTCCCGGTTTGTATTTATTATTTTCACCAGTTTCCTAATTTGTTTTTAATAACCAATGTTATTGCGGTGCCGCTTTCCACCATTATCCTGTTTGCAGAAATTGCATTGGTGGCTTTTGCATGGATACCTTTTGTGGGTGAATGGCTTGGCAAAATTACTGGCTGGCTGGTATGGCTGATGAATAAAATTATTTTATGGATAAATGACATTGGCTTTGCTGTGTGGGACAGAATTCCTTCCACTGTTTTAACCACATGGCTGCTGTATGCAACAGTTATTGGTTTTTGCGCCTGGCTATTACAAAAGAATAAAATGGTACTACGATTTTCCTTGTGTTGCCTGCTGGGTTTTGTAGCGGTGCATGCATACAATGGATGGCAAATTAAAAACCAGCAAAAATTAATTGTATACAACGTACCCAAACAGCAGGCCATCGATTTTGTAAGCGGCAACAATTATAAATTTATTGGCGACAGTGTTTTGCTGGAAGATGGCATGCTGCAAAATTTTCATTTAAAGCCGGGGCGTATTGCCTTGCAATTAAACAACAGGGTTGATTCAATGATGAATTACAGCAGCATGGCACCGTTTTACCTGTTTGGCAATAAGCGGGTGCTGGTTATTGACAGGCCGCTTGTTTTTGATGCACTACAGCAAAAAATAAACGTTGATATAATTATAATTTCTAAAAGCCCCAAATTATATGTTGAGCAATTGGCGCAAACCTTTAACTGCGGCCAGGTTATTGCCGATGCTTCTAACAGTTTGTGGAAAATTGACAAATGGAAACAAGACTGCGATAAACTAAATTTGCGCTTTCATTCCATTCCGGAAAAAGGCGCTTTTGTATTAGACTTGTAGTTGCACAAAACATGCTCAATATTTAATCTGCTGTAGAAGTGATTGCGACGCAACGATGATGCCACAGGGCACTGAAGCCGGTATCGAACTTTTAACCTTTCTCAACATGAACAAGAAGATTCAATCGGCGCTTATTTCTGTTTTTTATAAAGACGGGCTGGAAAATATTATACATGAACTGCACCGCCTTGGTGTAACTATTTACAGCACCGGCGGCACACAAAAATTTATTGAAGATTTAAAAGTGCCTTGCGTTCCGGTTGAGTCGCTGACTGGTTATCCGTCTATATTAGGCGGCCGTGTTAAAACACTTCATCCAATAGTTTTTGGTGGTATTTTAGGTAAACGGGATGACGCACAGCATGTAGCGGAAATGAAGCAATATAATATTCCGGATATTGATTTGGTGATTGTGGATTTATATCCTTTTGAAGAGACGGTTGCAAACACAACCGACGAAAATTTAATTATTGAGAAGATTGATATTGGCGGGCCAAGTATGATACGTGGTGCTGCTAAAAACCATAAAGACGTGGTGGTGGTGGCTGCTAAAAAAGATTATCACCTGCTGGAGCAAATGCTGAAGGAACAAAATGGCGAAACTACTTTGGAACAACGCCGCCTATTTGCCATTAAAGCATTTGATGTTTGTACCGGTTACGACTTAGCCATATCAAACTATTTTAACGGCACCGATTTTATTAACCCGTTTAATAAAACAAAATCGGTATTACGTTACGGAGAAAACCCACACCAGCAGGGGATTTTTTATGGTAACCAGGAAGAAATTTTTGATAAACTGCACGGCAAAGAATTATCTTATAACAACCTTGTTGATGTGGATGCTGCAGTACAAATTATTGGTGAGTTTAGTGAAACCACTTTTGCAATAATTAAGCATACCAATGTTTGTGGCATTGCACAGCGCCCCACTGTTAAAGATGCATGGGATGCGGCACTGGCCGGCGACCCGGAAAGTGCTTTTGGCGGTGTATTAGTTTGCAATGCTGCTATTGATAAAGCAACTGCTGTTGCCATTAACGAAATATTTTTTGAAGTATTAATTGCACCTGCTTTTGATGGCGATGCATTGGATATTTTAAAAACTAAAAAGAACCGTATACTACTGGTGCAGAAAAAAGGAGTTGCTTTACCCAATCAGCACAAGTCAGTTTTAAACGGTATATTAACCCAGCAAAACGATGTTGGCAATTTTACAGAATGGAAAGAAGTGGGCGGCAGGGAGTCATCTGCTGCAGAAAAAGAAGATTTAGCATTCAGCAACCTTGTGTGCAAGCATTTAAAGAGTAATGCCATTGCACTGGTAAAAAATAAACAATTGATTGGTAAAGGCTGCGGACAAACAAGCCGCATTGATTCATTACGTCATGCTATAGAAAAAGCAAAGCAGTTTAAGTTTGATTTGAATGGTGCTGTATTGGCAAGCGATGCGTTTTTCCCTTTTGATGATTGTGTAAAGATTGCCGATGCAGCCGGCATTGCTGCTTTTATTCAGCCGGGTGGTTCCATACGTGATAATGATTCTATTGAATTTTGTAAACAACATAATTTGGCAATGGTAATTACCGGCCTGCGCCATTTTAAACATTAAACCTTACGTCTCCCCGTTTAAGGGAAGTACGAAAATGCTCTCATCTAAAACAACAAAACAAAAAGCACTGCTTGCACTAATATGGGTGTGCTTTTTTTGGGGCACCACCTGGATTGCAAGTAAAATTGCCGTTAGCAATGGTGTGCATGGTTTGCAGGTGGCTGCCATCAGGCATATTATTGGCGGAGGGCTTTATATTATTTTCTTCTTACTTAAGAAAGAGCCTTTACCTAAAGGGAAAGAACTCTGGAGAACCATTTTTATATTAAGTGTTTTAAATTTTATGCTCAGTAACGGCCTTAGTTACTGGGGGCTGCAGTATATCAGCAGCGGGTTGGGCGCCATCATTGGTGCTATTTTTCCTTTGTGGATTGTGATTATAGATTTATTTAAGGGTGAAAGGCTTCCCCGTAAAGCTATTGTTGGTTTGCTGTTGGGTTTTGGCGGTATCTGCATCATCTTCAGCGACCACCTGAAAGATTTTTTAAACGCCGGTTTTACATTTGGTATTATACTTTCTGTTTTAGCAACTATGAGCTGGGCGCTGGGGACGGTTTATACTAAAAAACATGCGGCTAATTTTAACCCGTATTTTAGTTTGGGTTTGCAAATGTTTATTTCGGGCATCATGCTTACCGGCATAATTAGCTCAACCGGTTTGTATATGCCTTTGCAGGATATTCCCGTAAAAGCATGGTGGGCATTGTTGTATTTATTAACGATTGGTTCGGTGCTTACATTTGTTGCCTACCTGTATTGTTTGCAGCATTTGCCAACATCCGTTGCGTCCTTATATGCGTATGTAAACCCGGTAGTGGCAATATTGTTAGGAGCTTTGCTTTTTAGTGAAAAACTAAACATGCTTATTGCGGTTGGCGGTGCTGTTACCATTGCCGGTGTATATTTGGTAAACGATGCATTTAGAAAAGGAAGCTAACCAACAGCAACCTTTTTTAATTTCTCCTGTTAAACTGCCGTGAACAATCATTATACATATTTTATCATTTTGGCTGCATCGCTGGCAGGCCCTCTTGCATTAAGTTTTGATAAAAAAGTGGCGTTTTATAAAAACTGGAAGTACCTGTTTCCTGCAATGATTTTACCTGCGTTGCTCTACATTATTTGGGATTTTTATTTTACAGCTAAGGGTGTTTGGAGTTTTAATGAAGCATATATAACTGGTATTAAACTATACAACCTGCCTGTTGAAGAAGTGCTGTTCTTTTTTATAGTGCCGTATTGCTGCCTGTTTATTTATGAATGTATAAAAATATACTTTCCATGGCTGCGAAATAAAAAATCAGCAGATGCACTACTAATTATAATTGCAACCCTGTTATGGCTTGCCGGTATTTTCTTTTATACTAAATGGTATACCAGCAGTACTTTTATTGCTACTGCTGTTTTTATTGCGTTTATTTATGCATTCCGTAACAGGTTTAAATATTTTGATGCTGCTTTGTTCCTGGCTGCTTATTGTGTAATGCTGATCCCCTTCCTGGTAGTAAATGGTTTTCTTACAGCCATACCAGTAGTATTGTATAACAATGCAGAAAACCTGGGTCTTCGTATTTACACCATACCTTTTGAAGATACTTTTTACGGCATGTTGCTGATACTGATGAATGTGGTAATTTATGAAGGTTTAAAATCAAAAACCGTTTAGTAATTTCAACCCATAAATTTTAAGTATGGAATTTGGAAGAGTCCCTGAAGAAGAATTAAACGGCATAGACTTTTCGCTACCGGCAGAACCTGCATACAACAAAATTGTTTTAAAAGGGGAGCCCGTAAAAAACCCAAAAGTGTATTTAGGCTGTGCCAAATGGGGCCGGGAAGAATGGGTGGGCAAAATTTACCCGCCTAAAACCAAAGAGAAAGATTTTTTACAGCACTACGTTAACCATTATAACAGTATTGAATTAAATGCCACCCACTATAAAGTATATGGCGAGGCCGGTATAAAAAAGTGGGCCGAAAAAGCTGCGGGTAAAGATTTTAAATTCTGCCCTAAATTATACCAGGGAATTACCCATCGCGGCAGCTTAAAAGGAAAACAGTTTATCACCAATGAATTTTTCAGGGGCATTATAAATTTTGAAGAGTTTTTAGGCCCCATATTTATGCAGGTAAGTGATACTTTTTCTCCCAAAAGAAAAGAAGAGCTATTTGATTTTTTAAAAACCCTCCCAACAGATTTACAGTTTTTTTTAGAGGTGCGTCACCCCGACTGGTTTAAAAAAGATGCGATCAGGGAAGAATTATTTGCCACATTAACTAACCTGAATATGGGTGCTGTAATAACAGATACTGCCGGCCGCAGGGATTGTGCACATATGCACCTTACTGTGCCAAAAGCTTTTATCCGGTATGTAGGCAACAGCCTTCACCCAAGCGACTATACCCGCTGCGACGCATGGGTGGAACGAATGAAATTTTGGTTAAGCAAAGGCCTTGAAGAGCTTTACTTTTTTATGCATATGCATGATGAAGCCACGTCTCCCGAACTTACTGTTTACCTCGTGGATAAAATGAACAAAGAGTTGGGACTGCATCTTACCAAGCCCCGGTTTGTTGCTGAACAAAACACTTTGTTTTAAAACAAAAGCCCCCGCACTGTGGCAGGGGCTTAAGCAATCCAAAACCCTAACAAACTTATTTTTTTACTTTACTAACAACACTTATATCGCCATTGCTAAGGCATTTCAACTTAAGTGTTTGCTTTTCATTTTCAGCATTAATGTAATAGCTGCTGGTTCCGTCATAAATCACTTCATTGGCAGTTTTTGAAATACTATAGCCTTTGTATTTTTCTGCAAGAGCCATAGATACTGACATAGGCAACTCTTCCATGCTTACTGTCCGGGATGCGCCAACCATTTCGCCATTTTCATTATAAGCAACAGAAATATCTTTATCATTAAGCCTGAAGGTGGCAAAATAAAAGCCTTCAGCTTTTTCCCAGCTTACATTGCTGGCGGTGATAAACTGTTTTTCGAACGCTTGTTTAACTGCAGCATTTACTTTTTCCGGGCCTTTTGCTGCAAAGGCACTGGTGGCAACGAGCAATGCTGCTGCCGCTAACATGGTTTGTAACTTTTTCATAACTATACTTTTTAGGTTTAATAAAACTGCCTCATGGCTGGCAGTGGTTAATTACATATCAAAAGTAGAAATACCGGTTGCTTTGTTGCATGGCAACTTGATTAAAACTGCCCTTGCACCCATTGTATTGTATAAACGGTTTTACTAGGGTGATTGGCTAAACATACTTTTCCGCTAAAACCCTTTACAGTAAAGCATTTCAGCATTTTTCTTAAAGGAATACTAAAACTTGTTTTAGTTGTGTTAAAAAGTAAATATGGTTTTAACAAACGCCGGTTTTCATACAAAAGTTATCTTTATATAGTATGAATTACCTGGCACATGCAAGGCTTTCTTTTAATATTCCTGAAATTTTAGCAGGTAATATGATTAGTGATTTCATAAAAGGGAAGCATCAGTTTTTGTATCCGCCCATGGTGCAAAACGGTATTCAGCTGCACCGTGCAATAGATGCATTTACGGATAACCACAGCGCCACCCGGCAAATGAAAGAATATTTCAGGCCTTATTACAGGTTGTATGCAGGTGCTTTTTGTGATGTGGTATTTGATCATTTCCTGGCAAACGATAAAACTGAGTTTGAATCTGGTGATGCATTGCAGCAGTTTGCCAACTGGGTATATAACACACTTGACAACAGCAGCACATCGCTGCCGGAGCCCTTTAAAAAAATGCTGCCTTACATGAAAAGCCAAAACTGGCTTTTTAATTACAGTAACCGCATGGGTATGCAAAAAAGTTTTGATGGGCTGGTAAGGCGCAGTGCTTATCTAAATGACAGTGGCCCGGCTTTCGAGGTTTTTAATGAGTATTACAGCGAGCTTGAATTACTGTATAAAAGCTTTTACCCCGAAATAAAAGCGTTTGCCGCACATCAATTACAAAACATTAAATAACCTGATTCTGTTATCTTTGAAAAAATTGAGTTTTATGAAAAAACTATTGACAACATTTGCAGCATTATTTTTTATGGGTGTATGCTTACAGGCACAAACAAAACTGCCTGCAGTTGATAAATCACCCATGGATATGAGTTATTATCCCAATGGTTATCCTGTTTCAAAAATACAGGATAAACCTACCGACCCATTGACGGCAAGGGTTATTTACAGCAGGCCGCAGAAAAACGGGCGTACCATTTTTGGAGATTTGCTGGAGTATGGTAAGGTATGGCGCCTCGGTGCCAATGAAGCCACTGAAATTGAGTTTTATCAAAACGTAAAAATTGGGGGAACAAAAGTGAAAAAAGGGAGGTACACGTTGTACTGCATTCCTTTTGCAGATAAATGGACAATGATTGTAAATAAAGAAACGGATACATGGGGCTCTTTTAAATACGACACCAAAAAAGATGTGGCCCGTATTGATGTGCCTGTTCAAAAACAATCAGAAAATACAGAGGCTTTTACAATGGTATTTGAAAAGGCAACAACCGGTGCTAATTTAATTATGGCCTGGGATGATGTGAAAGTCAGCCTGCCTATTGAATTTTAAGAACGGCATTCATGATTGATAAGCGAAAACATTTCAATATTGCTGCCATTTTTTTAGTGGCAGTGGGTTGCTGTTTGTTGTCATGCAACAATAATGATTCAAAAAATGGCAATGCCCCAAAAACAGTGGCAGAACTGCCAAGGCAGATTATTGAACCGGCCAATCCATATGCGGATGTTGACAAATCACCCATGGATGTTAGTTATTACCCGGTTGACTACCCCAAGCAACGGATGACAAAAACCGACTCTGTTCCGCTTGCCATTAGAGTTATTTACAGCAGGCCACACAAAATGGGACGTGTCATTTTTGGTAATGACGCACCACCCAAAAACATACAACGGTATGGTGCTTACTGGCGGCTGGGTGCTAATGAAGCAACGGAAATAGAGTTTTTTAAACCGGTAACTATACAAGAAAAAGAAATTCCAAAAGGACGTTATATTATTTACTGTATTCCCTTTACTGATAAATGGACGATTGTTTTAAACAGCAACCTTTTTTCTTTTGGGCTGCAGCAAGACAGTACAAAAGACCTTGCAAAATTTACAATACCCGTGCAGCAAACAACAGAGAATATTGAATATTTCACCATGGTATTTCAAAAGGCGCAGGGTGGAGCTGATTTAACTATGGCATGGGGTAATGTAAAAGCCATACTGCCAATTAAGTTTAAATAAAAACGCTAAAGTATCTTTCAATTTATATTATTAAATACCCGGCTTTAACCGGGTGTTTTTTTATTGGGCTATTGTACAGCAAGCGCCTTCAATATTTTTATTGATATTTACAGTATGTGCGGCATCACCGGAATATTATCAGCTGAAAGGGAGCAGTTACCTGTCTATCCGCTTAAAAAAATGCTGCATACTATTGCGCATCGTGGGCCTGATGGAGAAGCCTTTTGGCAAAACGAAGCAAAAGACGTGCTGCTGGGCCATCAAAGGCTGGCTGTAATTGATTTAAGCAGTGCAGCAGCGCAACCTATGCATTTTGCAGGCCGTTATTCAATTGTACACAACGGGGAGATTTATAACTATAAAGAACTGCGTAATTTTTTACAACAGCATGATTACATCTTTAAATCGCAGTCAGATACAGAAGTGATACTGGCTGCTTATGATTTTTGGAAAGAACGTTGCTTGCAGCATTTTGATGGCATGTTTGCCTTTGCCATTTGGGATGAAAAAGAAAAATCGCTTTTTGCCGCACGGGACCGTTTTGGCGAAAAACCCTTTTATTATTTTGAAAACGAAAATTATTTTTTATTTGCCAGCGAAATAAAAGCATTGTGGGCAGCAGGTGTTCAAAAAGAAATGAATGCAAAAATGCTGCTCAATTACCTTGCACTGGGAAATGTACAAAATGCAGCGGATAAAGAATATACCTTTTATGAAAATATCTGGTCATTGCCGCCTGCACATTATTTGAAATACACTCCTGCAATAAAAAAATTATCACTTAAAAAATACTGGAGCCTCGATAAGGAAAATCAAAAAGATATTACTGCTGAAGAGGCTGTAGAAAAATTCAGTACTCTTTTTTTTAACTCTGTAAAAAAACGCCTGCGCAGTGATGTTGCCGTAGGCACCAGCTTAAGCGGGGGGCTGGACAGTTCAGCCATCGTGGCCGCTATTAATTATACCAGCAGCAAAACTGCACAAAAAACATTTTCTGCAACCTTCCCGGGTTTTGCAAAAGACGAGTCGGCATATATTGATTTACTGGCTGCAAAGTTTAAGCTGAACAATTATGCGGTACAGCCCAAAGCAGAAGATTTAATAATGCAATTTGATAGGCTCTGCTATTATCAAGATGAGCCCTTTTCATCATCAAGTGTATTTGCCCAGTATAAAGTTTTTGAACTGGCAAAGCAACACAATGTAACTGTACTCCTGGACGGCCAGGGCGCCGATGAAATGCTTGCGGGATATCAAAAATACATCCGCTGGTTTTTACAGGATTTACTAACACATAAATATGCCGGCGAACGCAGTAAGCAAATAGCAGCGCTTCATCATAATAAAATTCCTTTTTCGTGGGGCATTAAAAATTACTTTGCCGCCATGTTGCCCATGCATGCCGCTATGTACCTGGAAAGAAGGGAATACAACCAGGTATTGCACCAGCCGGATGTTGATCCTGATTTTCTGAAATTTAATTTACGTGGCAAAGAATGGGAGGGCATTCATAAATCACCGGTAACAAAACTGAATGATATACTTCACTACAACATAACCGAGTTTGGGCTGGAAGAGCTGCTGCGATATGCTGACCGTAACAGTATGGCTCATGGCTGTGAAGTACGGCTGCCTTTTTTAGATCATTCATTAGTGGAGTTTGTTTTTTCATTACCATCTACCTTAAAAATAAACGAGGGCTTTACAAAATGGGTGCTTCGCAAAGCAATGGATAAGCAACTGCCAGGTTCGATTGTGTGGCGTAAAGACAAAACAGGTTACGAACCGCCGCAAAAACAATGGATGGAAAACAGCCTGGTACAGGAAACCATTCAGGAAGCTAAAAGGAAACTTGTTGGTAAAGGAGTACTGCAACCCAAGGTGCTGCTAAAAAAGATAACGCCTAAAGAAGCTATTGCACCAAATAACTTCGACTGGAGATATTTGTGTGCAGCGCAGTTTTATTAAAAATAATTCGCCAATTTTGCTGCTCACTAATTGATTGCACATGAAGCCAGCTACTAAGTTTGTACATGCCGGTACAGAACCGGATCCATCTACCGGCGCCATTATGACGCCAATTTACCAAACCAGTACTTATGTACAGGAAGCACCTGCCAAACATAAAGGTTATGAATATGCAAGAAGCCAAAACCCCACAAGGACAGCGCTTGAAAAAGCATATGCTGAAATAGAAAATGCCAAACATGCTTTAGCTTTTGGCAGTGGTGTGGCTGCTACAGATAGTGTAATGAAATTGCTTAACCCCGACGATGAAGTAATTGCAGCTAATGATATGTATGGCGGCAGTTACCGCTTATTCAGTAAAGTTTGGGAACGTTACGGTATTAAGTTTATTTATGTTGATACTACTAATGCGGCAAACGTACAAGCTGCAGTAACTCCAAATACAAAACTGGTTTGGGTGGAAACACCTACCAACCCGCTGATGAATATTACAGACATTGCAGCTGTGGCGGCCATTGCAAAAAAAGCCGGTGCCCTGCTTTGTGTAGATAATACTTTTGCTTCGCCTGCACTTCAAAATCCATTAGACCAGGGTGCTGACATTGTAATGCACAGCGCAACCAAGTACCTGGGCGGCCACAGCGATGTGATACAGGGCGCCCTGATGATGAATGATGATATGCTGCGTGAAAAACTATACTTCATACAAAAAAGCTGCGGTGCAGTACCGGGCCCGCAGGATTGCTTTTTAGTATTACGTGGTATTAAAACCTTGGGCTTGCGTATGAAAGCGCATTGTGAAAACGGCGAGAAAATTGCACACTGGCTGCGCAGTAATCCCAAAGTGGCAAAAGTATACTGGCCCGGTTTTGAAGATAATGCCGGTTATGCGATTGCCAAAAAACAAATGAGTGGTTTTGGAGGCATGATTAGTTTTGAACTAAAGAATGATGATGTGAACGAGGCAAAAAGAGTATTATCCTCCACACATTTATTTTCACTGGCAGAAAGTTTGGGTGGCGTGGAAAGTTTGATCAATCACCCGGCAAGCATGACTCATGCCAGCATACCTAGGGAGGAAAGAATTAAAAATGGCTTGTCCGATTCATTGATACGATTAAGTGTGGGAATTGAAGATGCAGATGATTTGATTGAGGATTTAAGCAAAGCAATCGGGTAAAATCATTTCAGCATTTTTTCTATTTCTTTATCCGGCACCAGCCACATAATGGCCACAATAAAAAACAGGGTTACCGAAATGTAACCGCTTACCCATGCCAGTGCGGCTGCAGAAGTGTACAGCACCACACTTACGAGACCTTTACGGGTTTGTCTTTTCATCAGCACCAGCACCTGGTGGTTATCTTTATTACAACTTTCAATTACTTTTTGCAATATGGTGTACGATATGCCGCATACATCCAGCAGCAACGCATAGATCATTACCGGCAATGATGCAAAATGATTTTCTCCCACCCAACCTGTAACAAATGGCACCAGCGAAAGCCAGAACAATAGGTTTAAATTGGCCAGCATAATGCCCGATGAAAAATTTTTTACCATATGCAGCAAATGATGGTGGTTACCCCAGTAAACACCTACAAACAAAAAACTCATCACATAACTGATAAAAACAGGCATCAGTGGTTTTAATGCAGCAAAGTCAGTCCCGTGCGGTGCTTTAAGCTCAAGCACCATAATAGTAATTATTATGGCAAGCACACCATCACTAAAAGCTTCCAGCCTGTTTTTGTTCATCGCAAAATATTTGTCCTGTAAATTACATTTAGTTTATCAACTATGAACAGGAAGATTATCGCATTACTGGATGAAAAGGTACAGATGTACAACAATATTTCTTTTATTGCAACCGACCCGGTTTGTATGCCGCACCGATTCAGCAAAAAACAGGATATTGAAATAGCTGCATTCTTTGCCGCCATATTTGCCTGGGGCAACCGCACCACTATCATTAATAAAACAACGGAACTACTTCGTTTAATGAATAATGCCCCCTATGATTTTGTAATGCATGCCGGCGCAAACGAACTGAACCAACTGGAGGGATTCAGGCACCGCACTTTTAATACCACCGACCTGTTGTACTGCATGGAATTTTTTCAAATGCACTACACGCAAAACAATTCCCTCGAAACAGCTTTTTCACAATGGATGCAAAACGATGATGCAGATGTTGAAAATGCATTGGCCGGCTTTCATCATTATTTCTTTTCGCTGCCACATATTCCTGAGCGAACGAGAAAACATATAGCCACGCCAGAAAAAAATTCATCCTGTAAAAGGCTGAACATGTTTTTACGGTGGATGGTGCGGCATGATACAAATGGAGTTGATTTTGGCATCTGGAAAAAAATAAAACCATCACAGCTTATTTGCCCGCTGGATGTACACGTGGCAAGAGTGGCAAGGAATATTGGTTTGCTGCAACGTACGCAAAACGACTGGCAGGCAGCTAAGGAATTAACGGCCAATTTACGTACTTTGGATGCTAATGACCCCGTGAAATATGACTTTGCGTTATTTGGCCTGGGTGTTATGGAAAAATACTGATGCCATGAGCAATGATGAACTGGTACTATCCATCAATAAAGACCTGGGGCTCGAACTGCCCGCAACCATTGCAGCAGAAAAACTGCAGGAAGCACTGTCCGCTTTCATCAATAACCTTATTAATACAAATTTTGAGCGGCTGGTAAGCCTGCTGTACCGTATTGATGTAAGTGAAGTAAAATTAAAATTGATGCTCAGTGAAGCGCCCGGTAAAAATGCGGGAGATATTATTGCCGCACTCATTATTGAGCGGCAGCGGCAAAAAATAAAATCCCGGCAGCAAAGCAACCGGGATAAAAGTATGGATGAGGAAGAACGCTGGTGATTATACCAGCTCCGATTCTTTCTTATTGTTCTTACGTATGTACATCAGCTCCTTCACCTTTTCCTTATCTTCTTTTTCCTGTTTCAGGTTAAACATGGTTCCAAAAATATGATCCCACAAAGTGCTGCTTACTCCAAAGCCCTTGTGCTCATCTTTATAATGGTGCAGGTGGTGGTTTCGCCATAATGGTTTCATCCATTTAAACGGCGGGTTCCATGCATGTATGGCATAGTGCATGCTGCCATACATTAAATATCCCAGTATAAAACCAGGAAAGAATGAAAATACATTTCCACCCATAACAAGGTACATCAGTCCGAATATGGCAGAGGCAATAAGAATACTTGGCAGTGGCGGCATAAACAAACGTTGCTTATCACGTGGATAATGATGGTGGTTACCATGCAGTGTGTACACCAGCTTTTGCCCCCGCTTGCTTTCAGCCATCCAGTGAAATAAAAAACGGTGTGCCAGGTATTCAAAAAAAGACCAGAAAATTGCGCCGCCCAAAAACAGCAGCACTATTTTTGAACCCGAAAAATCAAGCTTGCTGCCGCTGTAGTATAAAAAATAAACAATCACCGGCAGGTACATACCCCATATTACCAGCGGATGTGCTTTGGTCAGCATTTCTAAAAAAGGATTTTCAAAAAGCCTGGCCTGTCCTTTATTGTGTATTTTATCAAATTCCATAGTACAAAATTAGGGAGAATTATTTTTGATGTCAACCACATAATTTCAATTTAACATTGTTGTGTCGCACTCTTCAACCGCATACCTTTGTTTATCAGTTAAAACGCAGTTACAATGAAATTAGTTACACATTTAAAAGACGGGCACGAACAGCTGGCTTTTTTGATAGATGGGGTTTTGTATGATACTGATACCATAAACCCTGAACTGGCATCCAGCATGGCTATGTTTTTAAATTACTGGGATGATATGTACCCGCTGGCAATAGCAGCCAACGAGCAAATAAAAGAAGGGCACCTGGGTAAAAGGGCTTTTACTACACCATACAATGAGCAGCAGGTAATGGCTCCGGTGCCTTTTCCTACCAGCTGCAGGGACGGCTATGCATTTCGCCAGCATGTGGCAGCCGCAAGACGCAACCGTGGGGTACCCATGATTCCGGAGTTTGATCAATACCCCATTTTTTATTTTACTAACCACAACAGCATACAGGGGCCGGGCAATATTATTTGCATGCCCGACCATTTTAATAAACTGGATTTTGAACTGGAAGCAGCCGTTGTTTTGTGCAGGCATGGAAGAAATATTAAAGCTGAAGAAGCAGATGAATATATTGGCGGTTTAATGATTATGAATGACATGAGTGCCCGTACCCTGCAAATGGAAGAAATGCTTTTAAACCTTGGCCCTGCCAAGGGAAAAGATTTCAGCACCGTTATTGGCCCCATGCTGGTAACGCTGGATGAATTGCAGGATTTTGAAGTGCCCTGCAAGGAAAATCATACAGGCAAAAGCTGGAACCTTAAAATGACCTGCAGTGTAAATGGCGTACAGGTAAGCGAAGGAAATGTAAGTGACATGGACTGGACCTTTGCCGAGATTATTGAAAGGGTTAGCTATGGTGTAAATGTTTTTCCGGGTGATGTAATTGGCAGCGGCACTGTTGGCACCGGCTGTTTTTTAGAGCTAAACGGTACTGGTAAATTAAATGACCCAAATTATACCGAACAATGGCTTAAGGAAGGCGATGAAGTGGTGATGGAAATAGAAAACCTGGGCCGTCTTTGCAATACCATAGTAAAAGATGAAAGCGATTTCTCCATTTTAGCACTAAAGAAAAATGCGTAAAACAATTGTTCTGAAAGACAGTAAGCCCATGGAGGTGCAAAATTATTTGCAGCATGTAATTGCGCCACGCCCCATTTGCTTTGCATCTACGGTTGATAAAGAAGGGAACGTAAACCTCTCTCCTTTCAGTTTTTTTAATTTATTTTCTTCCAACCCGCCCATTGTTGTTTTTTCACCGGCAAGAAGGGTGAGAGACAACACCACTAAACATACATTACAAAATGTAATGGAAGTGCCTGAAGTGAACATCAGCATTGTTACTTATAATATGGTACAGCAAACTTCGCTGGCAAGTTGTGAGTTTGCTAAAGGGGTTGATGAGTTTGTAAAAGCCGGCTTTACAAAAAGCCCATCTCAGTTAATACAACCTCCGGGTGTTGCAGAAAGCCCGGTGAATTTAGAATGTAAAGTTATTGAAGTAAAGCCCCTGGGTACCGAAGGTGGCGCTGGCAACCTCGTTATTTGTGAAGTGCTGTTAATACATATTGATGAAGCTGTTTTAAATACGGAAGGAAAACCCGACCAGCGCAAGCTGGACCTTGTGGCAAGGATGGGCGGCAACTGGTACAGCCGTGCAAATGCAGGTAATATTTTTGAAGTGGAAAAACCTAATACACAGTTGGGTATAGGGGTGGACGCATTGCCATCTGACATACGCAACAGTCATATACTTACAGGCAATGATCTTGGGCAATTGGCCAATGTACACCAGCTGCCAGTAATTGACCCTTCGTTTTACGATGAGAAACTTAAAAATATTTTCCAATACTATGCAGTTGATCCTGCTGCTCTGGATGAAGAACTGCAGCGCTACGCAAAAGAGTTGCTGGATGCCGGTAAAGTATATGAAGCCTGGCAGGTATTACTGGCCGATGAAACAGTATAGCTTTTAACAAGTTGTTTTTAATTGTTGCTGCTAAATTTACGGTATGTATAAACTACTGCTGTTGTTATTGCTGCCGGTTTCGCTTTTTTCCCAGTCAAAATATAATTACACCAACCTTGTAATGGAAGGTGGCGGTGTACGTGGCCTGGCTTATGCAGGTGTTTTCAGTGTGCTGGAAGAAAAAAATATTTTACAAAATATTGAAAAAGTTGGCGGCTCCTCTGCAGGCGCCATTGCCGGCTTTATGGTTTGCCTGGGTTACAGTGCAGCCGAAATAGATACTATGATGCAGGAATTACCTGTACAACAGTTTAATGACGGCAAAGGCGGCTTACTGGGCAAATACAAAAGAGTAAAAAATGATTTTGGCATTTACGAAGGAAAAAAATTTGAACGATGGCTGCAGCAATTAGCCAGGGCAAAAACAGGCAACCCCAATATCACTTTCAGGCAATTGCATCAGTTGCATCTTACCAATAAAAGTTTTAAAGACCTGTATTGCACTGGCACTAACTTAAGCCGCCAGCAGCTGGAGATTTTTTCTTACGAGCATACACCTGATATGCCGGTGGCACTGGCAGTACGCATCAGCGGCGGCGTGCCGTTATATTTTGAACCGGTTGCCTTAGATAATCATCTTAATAAAATAAAAAAAGGAGATACCACTTCCTTTATTAATTACTATGTAGATGGTGGCATGCTGTGCAATTACCCTATAAGCATGTTTGATACCTGCATGGATAACAAAAACCCTTTGCTATGTAACAACGTTAAGTTTAATCCCAGCACTATTGGTATTAAACTGGAACGTCCGGAGCAAATAGATTCGCTGCAAAAAAATAATATTACTATCCCGCCTTATAATGTGGAAAGTTTCAATGAATACTTAGCTGCTTTCAGCAATTTGATGATTGAAACACTCAACCGCAAATACCCTAACCTGGAAAATGAACGGGGCCGTACCATTTATGTGAGTTATGGAAAGATTGGCTCAAAAGTTCGCAAGATGAAACCCGAAGAAAAAAGGCTGCTGTACAACAACGGTGTAACAGCAGCCCAAAGTTTTTTAATGATGCGGAATGATTAATTCCATTTTTGTCCAAATACTTTCTTTAAGATATCTGTAGTACGTGCCGCAATATTAGTGCGGATGTTTACTTCTTCTTTTGCCACTAAATCAAACAACGCCGAAGTCGCCCGTTCTGTAACAAAACTGCCTAAATCGGGATTTATTTTTTTTATCGTGGTGGGAAAGTTGTTATACTTGGTCATTACATCGCCGTAATATTTTGTAGCCTCCACCTTATCTAACGAAGATTTTATTACAGGCAAAAATGCCGCAATCAGTTTATCGGTGGTTTTTTCCCTGAAAAAATGAGTGGCGCTGGTATCCCCGTTTTTCACCAAACCAATTGCATCCTGCAACGTCATATTTTTTACAGCATCTACAAAAAT
This sequence comes from Ferruginibacter sp., assembly GCA_044225995.1. Taxonomy (GTDB): domain Bacteria; phylum Bacteroidota; class Bacteroidia; order Chitinophagales; family Chitinophagaceae; genus Ferruginibacter. Next base: position 106,887 of record JBGAHV010000004.1, read on the forward strand.
TGGCTTTGCATAACCAGCTGCATCTTCTGCACCACGGTTAATTTGTAAAATGGCTTTATCCACCATATTATTAAATCCCAGACTTCGTAAAGTGTTTTCTACTTTTTTAGCGTCGGGTGGCAGTAATATTTTGTAAAAGGCGTCTTTAAAAAAGCCATCTTCTTTATTCAGCTTTAAAACAGCATTGGTAAGCCCTTGCGCCAATGCTTCCTTAATACCTTGACCGGCCTCAGCTTCTGTAATGCCACCCACTGCAGTTGTGGGTAAATTTTGCAATACATCACAACCATTAAGTGTAATAACTGCCGCAATTAAAAATAAAAGTTTCTTCATGTTGGATTGTTTTGTTTAAAGATAATAGAATTTAATGCCAAACCTGTTTTTGTTCTATTGACGCTAAATATGGGCGTATGGTTGTCATAAATTATCTTTGCCGGAAATTTTAAAACTGGCTGAGCTATGCAACATTTAAGTGAGCAGGAAATTATACGGAGAGAAAAACTGGAAGAACTGAAAAAACTGGGCATTGACGCTTACCCGGCGCCGCTGTACCCGGTAAACACCACATCGGTTTATATAAAAGAAAACTACAAAGGCGAGGAAAATAAAGCAGACTTTGCAGATGTATGCATTGCCGGCCGTATTATGAGTGTACGTGATATGGGTAAAGCCAATTTTGCCGTGATACAGGATGCGGTTGGTAAAATTCAAAT
>JBGAHV010000083.1:0-11298 GCA_044225995.1 Ferruginibacter sp.
GAAGCAATTGTTATTATTTTGTACCGGTTCGGTAGAAAGTATATTCCGCTTATGCCTAATGTTGTTAGAAACAAAAATGACAAATACCCCAAATACCTTGTTCCATGTTTATCATATTTTGCCTGGTGAATAATTACATCATATAAAATGAAAAACCCGCCAGCTGTAGCTGCTAAAAATAGTAAGTAATTGAGGTATTTGTCATACCAGTTTGTTCTTACTATTTTTTTTTGAAATTGTTCGAGTTTCATTTTTATTGACTGGCGAGACATCAACCGCTGGAGAAATCGGTATAAGAATTATATTGTTTACTTCGCCAAAGTATTTAAAATGAAACCATAACTTTCAACAGGTGTCTTGCCATTCGGAATTTCATTGTAAGCTTTAAAAAATACATACTTTTTTTCTTTATCAATACCAGGGAATATTGTGCCTATTACTTTTTTCAATTCGTTGTTTTCCTTTTTTAAAGCAACAGTGTCGTTTAAATTAATTTTTGAAAAATAACCAACTGTTGGGAAAATACCTTCAGCCATTGGTGTTGGACTAAAGTTTAAAATTTGCGGAGTAGTTTTTAATTGTTCGACTTTCATAGGAAATATGAATTTAGCATTTACCTCTGCCAAAACTTTGTTTGCAAAAGCTGCCATTGTATCTGCATTTTGGTAATGAAACATATCATCTGCGGGAGTGGCAGTTTGTTTAATCATAAGTATGTCATCTGCAGCATCAATTAAATTCCCTTTTTCATAATTTGCCTTTGCCTGTCTGTAAAAATCAATGGCTGTCTTGCCAAAAAAGGAGTAATCGCCTATTTTTAAAACAGTAAGCTTCCAGTCGCTTCCATATTTACCATAAATACAAGTAACCAATTCGCATTTAGCACTTCCTTTATTGATAAGAAGTGATATATAAGTATCTTTTGTTAATACTGGATAACTGATTTTGTAATCATTTTCGCCAGATACACTTTTCATTATTACTCCTGTCGTACCTATTGCTGAACTATTTTCTAAATACTCATCTAGTATTGAATAGTCTTTAGGTTTGAATTTTTCATGAACTGTCTCTATAAACTTTCCAACTTCTGAACCAGCTTTCTTTTCCAATTCATCCGAAAATATTTCTTTTAGTTTTGCAGGATTATTTTCGGCAATTGCATCAATGATTTTGCTATTAAGAACTTTAATTTTTTCTCTTTCGGTTTTGTTAATGTGGTCATTCCAATTTCCTGAACCAACTGAACAACCGATTAAAAGTGTTAATCCTAATAAAAGGAGTTTATTTGTTGTTTGCATTTGCATATTTTAAAAGGGTTCGTTTATTTTGGCTTTTAATTTTTAAACAAGTATTATCAAAGCATTACTCACAACGTTATATTTCTGTAAGTCTTGTATAAACTCCTTGGTTTCTTAATACTTCTTGATACAAAAGTTAATACCCCTAAGTTATAAAAAAACACCACACAAATCCCCGCTTCTATAAAAGCCCAGGAGCGGTATGCCGTACAAGTGAGATTATTTATTATTCTTTCACTGAAAGAATAATAAATAACAGAACAAGTTCGCAACGATGCTCCATAGCATTCCAAAATGCCCGTAACAAAAAAATCCCACCTCAAAAAGAGATGGGATGTATTCCTAATTCTTAATTTCTAATTCCTAATTACAACTACGCAACTGCCTTGTTCACCAGCGCAGCAGCTTCGCTCAGCAAAATAGCGCTTTGCACCTGCAGGCCGCTTTCGTCAATCAGTTTTTTCGCTACATCGGCATTGGTGCCCTGCAAACGCACAATAATAGGTATGTTAATATTGCCAATTGAATTGTACGCATCAATTACACCCTGTGCCACACGGTCGCAACGCACAATACCACCAAAAATATTAATGAGGATGGCTTTTACTTTCGGGTCTTTTAAAATAATGCGGAAACCGGCTTCCACTGTTTGTGCATTGGCTGTACCGCCTACATCCAGGAAGTTGGCAGGTTCACCACCGCTCAGTTTAATCATGTCCATTGTGGCCATTGCCAAACCGGCGCCGTTAACCATGCAGCCTACATTACCATCTAATTTTACAAAGTTCAAATTGTATTTGCCTGCTTCCACTTCAGTAGGGTCTTCTTCTGTAATGTCACGCAGTGCAGCAACATCGGCGTGGCGCATTAAAGCGTTTTCGTCAATGTTCATTTTACAGTCTACTGCAATTATTTTATCGTCGCTTGTTTTAAACAGCGGGTTAATTTCCAGCATGCCGCAATCCAGTCCAACATAAGCATTGTACAAATTGGTTACAAACTTTACGCAGTTTTTAAATGCTTCGCCGCTCAGCCCCAGGTTAAAAGCAATTTTACGTGCCTGGAAGGGTTGCAGTGCACCGCCGGGGTGTACCCATTCTTTAAATATTTTTTCGGGTGTGTCGTGTGCCACATCTTCAATGTTCATACCGCCTTCGGTGCTGTACATTACAACGTTTTGTCCTTTGCTGCGGTCCAGTAAAATACTCAGGTAAAATTCTTTGGTGGGGTTGGGGCCTTCGTAATAAACATCCTGTGCCACCAGCACTTTGTTTACCAGTTTACCGGCAGGGCCCGTTTGCAGGGTAACCAGCGTGCCGCCTAAAATATTTTGAGCAATTTGTTTAATGTCTTCTGCACTTTTACCAACGGCCACACCACGCTGTTCGGTACCGGCAATTTTACCTTTACCTCGTCCGCCTGCATGTATCTGTGCTTTTACAACTGCAAACTTACTGCTGTACTGTGTGTGTATTTGGCGGTAGGCTTCTTCCGCTTCCATGGGTGTGTTGCAGGCAATGCCTTCCTGTACGGGAACATTGAATTTTTTAAGCAACTGCTTGGCCTGGTATTCGTGCAAATTCATAATTTAAAAATTTGCTGGCGAAGTTAGGACAAATAGGTTTATGGTTGATGGTTTTTTGTTGATGGTTGCCAACATTTGTGCATTATTCAAGTTCAGTGGCGTCGCACTCTTCAGCAGCGATACTTTATTAAGCTTTCATCAAAGCGTTTCATGCCCGATTTTGTTTACCTTTCTTATATGATAAGGGCATTTTTCATTGGGGCGGCAGTTATTTTTACCTGCTGCAAAACGCCGCATAAACTGGCATTGCCGGCAAGGCAAAAAACCGCCATAACCGGCAGTGAATTGTACCATCAAATTGGTGCATTAAACTGGAAGGAGAGGGAGCCTATGGTTGTTAGAGAAATATTAAACGGCAACGTTCCCGGTTTTATAAAACGGTTGGTGGCGGTGCATACGGAGATAACAGACAGCGCCACGGGGAAAATTTATAAAGCCACTTATTTTGTTACGCCGGATTATTTGATGGCGGGCAGCAACAACAATTTTGCCCGTGTGCCGCTTACACCTATGGCCGCACAACAAATTGCCGACAGCCTGCATTGCTTTTTGCCCACCCGCAAAATGGTAAACGACATTTATGCGGCTGCTAAAGTAAAACTGGAGCCGGTGCCGCTGTTTGCTTACCGTGACAGTGCCATCACTTTTTATCATCATCATTTAATAATAGAAGGGCAGCGGCAAAACCGCAAAGGGCTGATTGCAGGTATTAAAAAAGATGTGGTGCTTTCATCAAAAATTACTGCAGACCCTAAACCCAACAGGGAAGCTATTTATGGCTGGCATAAGTTAGATGGTAAACCGATACAGCCTTTATACACCGGCCATGTAAACTGGTATGTTGATTACAGTCACGGCATACGCCTGGTGTATGAAACCATTATTGTAAACGGTAAAAAGTATCATTATAAAGAAATACTGCAGCACCCGGTTTTAAAGCGGTTGTTGTGCGATGAGGAAGACTGCTCGTTTACCAGTTATAAATTATGAACTATGAATGACGAGTTTTTATTGTTCCACTCATAACTCATCATTCATAACTTATCACTGAAAAAGTACTTTCAACTTCCCTTAACACAAGTTGCCTTACCTTTGGCGCACTAAAATTTAAACTAAAACTATGTTGGAGAAAATTAAAGAGGCGGTAAGCTTTATACAGCAGCAATACAATAAGAAACCGCAGGTGGGCATTGTGCTGGGCAGCGGTCTTAGCAGCTTTACAAAAGAAATAACTATTGAAAAAGAAATAGCATACGGAGATATACCTCATTTTCCCATCAGCACCGTGCAGGGGCACAGCGGTAAACTGATATTTGGTCAGCTGGCAGGTAAAACGGTGGTATGCATGGCTGGCCGCTTTCATTATTACGAAGGTTATGATACACCGTCGGTGGTATTTCCTATACGGGTAATGAAATTTTTGGGTATTGAAACTTTGCTGGTGAGCAATGCCGCCGGTGGGGTGCATAAAGAATGGAAAGTGGGCGACCTGATGATCATTAAAGACCACATCAGCTTTTTTACTCCCAATCCTTTGGTGGGTAAAAACATACCGGAGCTGGGCCCACGTTTTCCTGACATGAGTGAACCGTACAAAAAATCTTTAATTGATAAAGCGAAGGACATTGCCGCAGCACATAATATTTCACTGCGTGAAGGTGTGTATTTTGGAGTAACTGGTCCCACCTTTGAAACAAGGGCCGAATATAAACTGGTGCTTACACTGGGAGGTGATGCTGTTGGCATGAGTACGGTGCAGGAAGTAATTGCTGCCGTGCATATGGGCCTGCCTGTTTTTGCCATGAGTGTAATTACAGACATTGGCGTACGTGATGAAGAAAACACCATTACACACGACGAGGTATTGCAGGCAGCAAAAGATGCCGAGCCAAAATTTGCTGCAATTTTTAAAGAAATGGTAAAGCAAATTTAATTAGTGCAGAGTACAGAATGGGGAAAAAAGTATTCATAGTATTTACATTTTTGTTTACGCTCTCAGCGGTTTATTCGCAGGAACGAATTATTAAACCAGCGCTTTCAAACATAGGTAGCGGAGCAACAGGTTATGGTAAAACAGGTAGCAAGACTAATTCTGATACTTCAAAATCAGAAAAAGATAAAACGCTGGGCTTTGAGCACAGGGACGATAAAAAAGACTCTATCAATATTAGTTATCATTTTATAGACAGTGTACGTAATGTAAGGCTGGATTCTTCCATTAATGATTTTGATAAATATTTCCCCATTCCTTCTGCTTACCAGTATTTAGGTAATACCGGCGCAGCGGCTTATTCACTTATTTATAAACCCAATGTGCGGCCGGGCTTTGATGCCGGCTTTCATGCATTTGATGTTTATAAATACACGCTGGAGCAAACGAAGTTTTATAAAACCACCAAACCTTTTACACAACTGGGTTACCAGCTGGCTTCTGGTAAAGAGCAAATGATAAAGGCGCTGCACACGCAAAATCCACGGCCCAACTGGAACTTTGGTTTGGATTACCGACTCATTAGTGCACCTGGTTTTTTTGTTACACAAAACACCAATCACAAAAGTTACCGTTTGTTCAGTACTTATACCGGCAAACGCAAAAGGTATGCACTCAATTTTGTGATGATGGGTAATACCATTAAAAATTCAGAGAATGGCGGTATTGTCAATGACAGTTCTTTATCCGACCCAAATAAAAAGAAACGGTTTAGTGTGCCGGTAAATTTAGGCGGCGCTGCATTGTATGCACCCAACCCTTTTAATGCAACTGTAAACACCGGTAATATTTATAAAGACTTTACTTTTTTTCTGCGGCAGAGTTATGATATAGGTAAAAAAGATTCGGTGCAGGTAAATGATTCCACCACTGAATATTTATTTTATCCCAGGCTGCGGGTGCAGTACAGCTTTACTTATAATACACAGGACTACCAGTATAAAGATGCAAAAGCGGATTCATTGTTATATAAAACATGGTACGATACCACGTTGAAAGCTGTTACCAATAATTTTTTCCTTCGGGAGCACTGGAATATTGTTACCAATGATTTTTCGCTGATCCAGTTTCCGGATGCAAAAAACCAGGCGCAGTTTTTTTTAGCAGGTGCCCGGCTGGAAAATATGAAAGGTACTTTCTACCGCACAGATACCACTCAGGAAACAAGAAATTTTTACAATATTGTGCTGCATGGTGAATACCGGAATAAAACACGTAACCGTTTATGGGATGTTTTGCTGAAAGGAGAATTTTACCTGAATGGTTTCAACAGCGGCGATTATAATGCATACGCCACCATAGACCGTTACTTAAATAAAAAACTGGGTGATGTACGGTTGTTTTTTATAAACACCAACCGCACGCCTTCCTTTATTTATGATGGCTCTTCAGCTTTCAATATCGGCAATGCGGGCATCACCAAAAAAGAAAACATTATTTCTTTTGGCGCCGAAGCCAGTAACTCATTTGTGAATTTAAGTTTCAGGAATCATTTAATTACCAATCTTGCTTACTTCTCCGGCAGGTATCAAACCGCACAGTACAGCAAACCAGTTAATTTAATACAGGCATCACTTTCAAAAAAAATAAAGCTGACAAAAAAGCTTAACTGGTACACCGATGTTGTTTTACAACAAACAGACGGTAGTGCACCGGTAAAAGTGCCCTTAGTTTTTACACGTAACCGTTTTGCACTGGAAGGTACATTTTACAAAAACCTGAACCTGAGCACAGGTATTGAATTCCGCTATTACACTCCTTACGAAGCATACAATTATTCTCCGGCCATGGGGCAGTTTATACCACAGGATACATTTAAACTTAAAAACCTGCCCGATATCAGCGCTTTCTTTCACTTCCGTATAAAATCATTTACGGCTTATGTGCGTGCAGAAAATTTAAACACCATCAATTTTGCCAATGGCTTTGGCTTTACCAATAATAATTTTGCTGCCGCACATTATCCTACGCAGGGACTGATGATACGTTTCGGCATTCAATGGAATTTTATTAATTAAGATTAAAACAAATTTCAATTATCAATATGTTTTAACGCTGCGTTTTTGTTTTGTAAAAACCTTATCTTAGCAATATCAAAACTCCTATATCTGCCGGCAAACACTTTGCTTCTTTCTGATTAGCCAATCTGCATTGCTTCTTTACGAAAATATAGCCTGAAAAGAATTTTATTCTTTAACCAAACTACCTATGCTTATGCGTCTCAACCTGGTAAAACCAGTAAGGTTTTTATTGCAGTTATGTTTACTGATAGTTTCCTTACCGGCATTTTCACAAACCTACACCCCTGTAACCATTACAGGTTTTAATCATGATGTGGTGGCTGAGGCAGGCACCAGTTCATTAACCACCACCACTATTTCAATGGATGGGCCCACTGTTTCTAACAAAGTAATGTACACCAGTACATTTAAAACACTCAATGGTTTTGGCGGAGGCGGATTGCCAGACAATGGCACTATTGTAAACGCCACAGCAGGCACTTATCAAATGGCTGCCTTTACAGGAAACAATGCTTTGCTGCTGCAACGTACGCAGAGTGGTGATCTTACTTTAGCAACACCTGCATCATTCAGTAAAATAAGAATATTGGCCACTTCTACTGAAGGTGCCAGCCTTATTAATGCAAAGCTGACATTTACTGATGGCACCACTACAAATTCTTTAACTAATTATTCTTTGGGAGACTGGTTTAATAACACCACAAACCTGGTTCTGTCTGGTTTTGGTCGTTGCACAAGAGCCACACCTGCCTCTGGTGCAGATGCATATTCCACTAACCCAAGAATGTATTATGTTGAAATATCTTTATCTTGTACCGACAGGGTAAAGAATCTGCAAAAGATCACATTAACCAATGTTACCACAGCAGGTACCAATGCCCCTTTCCCAAATGCTGTATTCTTCGCTGTTTCAGGTATTGGCTTTACACAAACCATTACACCTTCCATAACAAATGTAACATGCACCAATGCAGGCAGTGCCACATTAACAGTAAGCGGTACAGCTTCTCCTTATACCATTGTATGGAATACCAACCCGGTGCAAAATGGCCCAACAGCCACCAACCTTGGCGTGGGCACTTACCAGGCAACTATTACAGATGTTAACGCCTGTATTACACTTTTCCCGGTAACCATGACAAGCCCAACACCACCAACTCTTACAGTGCATGCAGATACTTCTATTTGTGCAGGATCACCTTTCAATGCCAACACCATCAGCAATGCATCCAGTTTTGCATGGTCGCCCACAACAGGTGTTAGTAACCCGGCTGTTGCCAGCCCGATACTATCACCTGCCGCCACTACTATATATACAGTAACGGCATCTACAGGCAACTGCATAAACAGTAAATCATTTACTGTAACCGTTTTACCGGCAGTAACACTTTCGGTTAATGCGGATACGACTGTTTGTTCCCCGGTTTCATTCAGTGCAAGAACAGTTAGTAACGGAACCAGTTTTGCATGGTCACCGTCAACAGGAGTAAGCAATACTGCGATTGCAAACCCGGTATTATCACCTGCATTTAATACACAGTACACTGTTACAGCTACTGCCAATGGCTGCAGTACCAGTAAATCTTTTAATGTTACAGTTGTTCCGGGGGTTACTGTAAATGCAGGAGCTAATGCAATTATTTTTAAAGGGCAGAGTATCCAATTGCAGGGTATTGCTTCAGCAGGTAATTATTTATGGACACCATCAACAAACCTTAGCGCAGCCAATATATTGAATCCTGTGGCAAAACCAGATGTAACCACCACCTATACATTAAAAGTTACTGGTGGGGCCGGATGTACCACATCATCAAGTGTAGTGATTACAGTTATTGATGATTGCGTAAAACCCATGGAAGCATTTACGCCCAATGGCGATGGTTTCAACGATAAATGGTTTGTTACAAATGGTAACTGCGTTACAAAAGTTATTGCCAGGGTATACAACCGCTGGGGAGGTAAAGTTTTTGAATCGCTTGATTACAGGAACGACTGGGATGGCGGTTATAAAGGCAAACCTGTTCCAGACGGTACTTACTATTATGTACTGCATTATGATTTAGTGAACGGGAGCGGTGTTGACAGAAAAGGCAGTGTAACCATTTTACGTTAATCATTTCATTGATAAAAAAAATATTTATGCGAATAATAAACATAAAAAGTGCTGTCATACTGCTGCTTACTTTTTTAACAGTGGGTATAAAGGCACAACAGGTTTTTAAAATAAGCCAGTATGCCGATCATAATTTTGTACATAACCCCGCCGTTGCAGGCGCTCATGGTTATACCACTGTGGGCGGAGTGTTCCGCAGCCAGTGGTCTGGTATTGCGGGTGGGCCTCAAACCATTTTTGTTTTTGGCGATACTTATTTCGGCAGCAAGAATACCGGTGTGGGGATGGTTCTTTATTCCGACAAAACCGGGCCTACCAGCCGCAGTGGCGGTGACCTTGATTTTTCTTACAGTGTGAAGCTGGATGATAAAGATAAAAAACTGATGTTAGGATTGGGGGCGCAGGTACTGCAGTTTAAAGTAGATAAAGATAAAATTGCAGAGTATATTCCTAATGATCCGTTGCTGGCATCTTCTGGTACCACTATTAAAGGCGATGCATCAGCAGGTGCCTATTACACCTCTTCCACATTAAGTGTTGGTGTATCAGCAAGGCAGTTATTGCAGCCAAAGCTCAATTTTGTAAAGTCATCCACCAATGAGGAAGGAAAACTTTACCGCCATTATTTCTTTACCACCAATTACCGCTGGCGTACTGATGAATCGAATGTGCTGGTGCCCCATGTTGAGATACGTTACCAACCCAGCGCACCTGCTGATATTGAAGGTGGTGTTATGCTGGAGCATAAAGACCTGTTAAGGGTTGGCGTAAGTGCACACTATAAACAGGATTATACATTATTTGCCGGCGTTAAAATCAATCATAAGTTTTTAATAAGCTATGCATATGATGCATATTTAAAACCAGTAGGATTTTTTGAAGGTGGTAATATAGCCCACGAACTGATGTTGCGTTATTTCTTTTCAAAATAAACCCCCATAGCAAAAACCATAGGGCAGCCAGCAATGGCTGCTTTTTTTGTTTAATAACGGGCAGCTTCGTACATGAATCATATAACGATTGGTGATTTTAACAACTCCCGTTGTTCCCTTTTGCAAAATCATTTTACCTTTACGCCATGAAAAAATTCTTTCTTTCCATCATTACGATGATTTACATGGTGCTTGCCTGCGGCGTAGCTATGGAAATTCATTATTGTATGGGAAAGAAAGCCGGGATGGAATTATATGGCAGCAACTCTCACAAATGCGGCAAATGCGGCATGACGGAAAAGAAAGGCTGCTGCCACGATGAGCACCAGTTTTATAAAATTGATGACTCTCACAAAAACGTTTCCAACAACCTTGATTTTACAACCCCGGTAGTATTTATACAAAATGAACAACCGGTATTTAACCGGCAGCTTCCAAAAGATGCAATCCTTGCTGTTATCAACAATCACTCTCCACCAGGCTACAGCGGCCCTTCTGCCACTGTAATGAACTGCGTTTTCAGACTATAGAATTAAGAAGTGTTTTTATGCTGCTGCCATTGCTGCGGTATAACGTTGCATATGCGACCCTTTCTTATTATTAATTCTAAAAAATATTACAATGAAAACGTTGTCAATTTTCGCCGCTCTTTTATTCAGCATTTTTGCATTAAATACACAGGCTCAAAAAGCCCCCACAGTTACAAAAGAAACCATTAAAGTATGGGGCAACTGTGGTATGTGTAAAGCCACCATAGAAAAAGCCGCTAAAAAAGGCGGTGCCAAAACAGCCGACTGGAACAAAGAAACCAAAATGCTGGCTGTTTCTTATTTTTCTGATAAATCATCTGCCCAAAAAATACAGGAAGCCATTGCAAAAGCAGGATATGACACACAAGATTTAACCGGAGATAACAATGCCTACAATAAACTGCCTGCCTGCTGCCACTACGATCGTAAAGAGGTTGCAGCAAAAACTGTTTACACCTGCCCGATGCATGCAGACGTTACCAGCGATAAGCCCGGTAAATGCAGCAAATGCGGCATGGACTTAGAGCTAAGCAAACAATAATAAACAGGCACAGTGCAGCAGGTTTTAATCCTGCTGCACTGTATATTAATTACAACACAGTATGAAAACAATATTTCAGGTACTGGTAATTTGCGTGTTTTTACCAATACAATCAATAAAATCTCAAAACAGGAATGGTGCAGACACTGCTGTTTCATTTAAAGTATTTGGCGCTTGCGAAATGTGCAAACAACGCATTGAAAACGCAGTAAAGGGAAGGGGCGTAAAAAAAGCGGTGTGGGATGTAAACACCAAACAAATGGATATTGTGTTTAACAGCAATGCAGT